>JACKBL010000001.1:0-608841 GCA_020634515.1 Ardenticatenales bacterium
AAGAAAGAGTAATTGGTGAATGTGTGAATTGCCGCACGATTAATGACCACTTTCAAAAAATGGCCGGCATTTCACCCCATCATTAACCATCCAACAGTTCACCAATTCACCAATTAATGATTACTGAAGCTGCGCTGCCTGTCACAAACGTCACGCTTGCGCGCGCATCTGTTCCGCTTTCGCCACCGCATGGTCAATCGTCCCCACCATGTAGAAAGCCTGTTCCGGTAGGGCGTCATGCTTGCCATCAAGGATTTCGCGGAAGCCGCGCACGGTTTCGGGAATGGTCACATATTGCCCGTCCAGACCGTGGAACTTCTCCGCCACGAACATGGGCTGACCCAGGAAGCGCTCAATCTTACGCGCGCGCGCCACCAACAGCTTGTCATCTTCGCTTAATTCGTCAATACCAAGAATGGCGATGATGTCCTGCAAGTCCTTGTACCGCTGCAATACCTGCTTTACTTCGCGCGCCGTGCGGTAATGCTCTTCGCCGACGATGTGCGGCTGCAAAGCACGGCTGGAGGAGGAAAGGGGGTCTACGGCAGGGAAGATACCTTTGGCGAACACCGTGCGCTCCAGCGTCAGGCTGGCGTCCAGGTGAGCAAACGTAGCCACGGGCGCGGGGTCGGAGTAGTCGTCGGCGGGCACGTATACGGCCTGCATGGAGGTGATGGAGCCTGCCTTTGTGGAGGTGATACGCTCCTGCAACTGGCCCATTTCCGCGGCCAGGGTCGGCTGGTAGCCGACCGCGCTGGGCATTCGGCCCAACAGAGCGGACATTTCCGAACCGGCCAGCACGAAGCGGAAGATGTTGTCAATGAAGAGAAGGACGTCGCGCCCTTCGTCGCGGAAATACTCGGCCATGGAAAGACCGGTGAGGGCCACGCGCAGGCGCACGCCCGGCGGCTCGTTCATCTGTCCGAACACCATCGCCACGGAGTTGTTCACCCCGTAGTCCTGCAACTCGTAGTAAAGGTCGGTTCCTTCGCGCGTGCGCTCGCCCACGCCCGCGAATACGGACACGCCTTCGTGCGCCGTGGCCACGGAGCGGATCAGCTCCGAAATGGTCACGGTCTTGCCGACACCCGCGCCGCCATAGATGCCTGTCTTTCCACCTTTGATCAGGGGAGCAATCAGGTCAATGACCTTCATGCCCGTCTCAAATGTTTCTACTTTGGTGGACTGCTCCTGGAAAGAGGGGGCGGGGCGGTGAATGGGGTAATAGGTGTCCGACTTCGGGGTGGGTTGGCCGTCAATGGCGTCGCCAATGACGTTAAAAACGCGCCCCAGCGTCACCGGGCCTACGGGCACTTTGATGGGCGCGCCGGTTGACTTGACTTCCGCGCCGCGCGCCAATCCGTCCGTGGCGTCCATTGCCACGGCGCGTACCACCCCCGCGCCCAGATGCTGCTGCACTTCCAGCACGAGGCGGCCTTCCGTGCGCACAACCTCCAGGGCTTCATAAATCTCCGGCAAGTGGCCTTCGGGGAACTGGACGTCCAGGACGACGCCACGAATTGCGGTTACTTTGCCTATCGCCATTTAATCCTCCATATGATCTGCCTGGGCGTTATCAGCTTCCAGGCGGACGTTCTGCCTGGGCGTTATCAGCTTCCGGGCGGACGTTCTGCCTGGGCGTTATCAGCTTCCGGGCGGACGTTCTGCCTGGAAGTTATCAGCTTCCGGGCAGACGTTATCCTTTCAGTGCTTCAGCGCCGCCGACGATGTCCAGGATTTCGCCCGTGATGCTTGCCTGGCGGGCCTTGTTTCTTTGTAGGGTGAGTTCATCAATCAGGACGCTGGCGTTGTCAGTGGCATTTTGCATGGCCATCATGCGGGCGCTGTGTTCGCTGGCCAGCGACTCCAGAACGGATTGATAAACTTGCAGGTCGGTGAAGCGAGGTACGATGACGTTTAAGAGCGCCGCCGGTTCCGGCTCATAGCTGTAAACACGGCTGGAGACATTGCTCAGGTCTACGCCCTTGACGTATTCGGCCACGGCCATGCCTTCGAAGTCGAGGGGCTTGAGTGGCAAAAGCTGCTTCACCGCGGGTACGCGGGTGACAATGTTGATGAAGTCGGTGTATGCGATAAAGACTTGATCGACTTTGCCGGCAAGATAGTCATCCACCACCACCTGCGCAATCGGACTCGTATCCAGGGTAGACGGCGGATCCGGCAGGTTATCGAAACTCGCCACCACGTTGTAGCCGCGGCGAATCATCAGGTCGCGCCCCTTGCGCCCCACCGTGATGACCTGGGCGGGCGTGTGCAGGGCTTGAATAAATCGCTCCGCGCGAGCCACGATGTTCGCATTGTAGGCCCCGGCCAACCCACGGTCCGACGTGATCAGGATGATGGCCGTGTTTTTGATTTCGCCGCGAGACGTGAGCAGAGGGTGTCCCGATTCGCCCACGCCGGGCTGCGCCGCCAGGTTGTTGAGAATCTCAAACGCCTTTGCCGCATAGACGCGGGTAGCCTGAACCTGTTTCTGCGCGCGCTGCATCTTGGATGTAGAAACGGCGGCGAGGGCACTCGTCACCTGCGCGATGTTTTTGATACTGGCTATGCGTTTCTTCAGTTCGCGTTCAGTAGCCAAGATTGACTCCTTTTGTGTTCCTGGTGGATTATTGACCTGCCCAGGTGGCGTTGAAGTCGGTCAGGGCCTGTTTCAGGGCGGCTTCGGTAGCGTCCGTCCACCGCTTGGTGTCCCGAATGGTTGCGCCCACTTCGGTGTGGGCGGTGTCCATATAGCGCGTGAATTCGCTGATCCAACGGCGCACTTCGTCTTTTTTCACGTGATCGAGGTAGCCGCGCGTGCCGGCATAAATCAACATCACCTGATGATCCAACGCATACGGCGCATACTGCGGCTGCTTCAACAACTCCATCAAACGCTCACCACGCGCCAACTGCCGCTGCGTCGCCGGGTCCAGGTCCGAACCGAACTGCGCGAACGCCGCCAACTCCCGGAACTGCGCCAGGTCCGCCTTCAAACCACCTGCCACCTTCTTCATCGCGTGCGTTTGCGCGCTGCTGCCCACGCGGGAGACGGACAAACCGGTGTTAATAGCCGGCCGCTGCCCCGCGTTGAACAGGTCCGTTTCCAGGAAAAGCTGCCCATCCGTGATCGAAATAACGTTCGTGGGAATGTAGGCGGACACGTCACCCAACAGCGTCTCAATAATCGGCAGCGCCGTCAAGGACCCGCCAGTTCCCGGCACCTTGCGCGCCTCATGTTGGTCCGCGTCCGGCATCGCCTCCATCGCCTTTTCCAGGTTATCCTTGGCCAGGTTGCCATAATAACGCCGGCCATCCACGCCCTGCGTTTCGCTCGTCACCTCGCTCCCTTTAGGAACGATCACGTACTCGTCACGCAGACGCACGGCGCGCTCCAACAAACGGCTGTGCAGCGAGAAAATGTCGCCCGGATACGCCTCGCGCCCAGGGGGGCGGCGCAAAATCAGAGACATCTCACGATACGCCCAGGCGTGCTTGGAAAGGTCATCATAAATGACCAGGGCGTCGCGCCCATTCTCCATGAACTCCTCGCCAATGGCGCAGCCCGCATACGGAGCGAAGTATTGCAGCGGCGCAGGATCGGAAGCGCCGGCAACGACCACGACGGTGTACTCCATCGCCCCGTAGCTGTCCAACGCCGCCACAACCTGCGCCAACTGCCCCACGCGCTGTCCAATCGCCACGTAGATGCAGATCATGTCCTTGCCCTTCTGGTTCACAATGGTGTCCAGGGCAATGGCCGTCTTACCCGTCTGGCGGTCGCCGATGATCAACTCGCGCTGACCGCGGCCAATGGGGAACATGGCGTCGATAGACATGATACCCGTCTGCACGGGGGTGTCCACTTCCTTGCGCTCAATGATGCCGGGAGCAATACGCTCAATAGGGCGGCGGTTGGCGGCATTGATGGGGCCTTTGCCGTCCAGGGGATTACCCAGTGAGTCCACCACCCGCCCGATCAGAGCATCCCCCACGGGAACGGAGGCGATCAGGCCCGTGGCCCGCACTTCGTCCCCCTCTTCAATTTCCGTGTAGTCGCCCATGATCACAATACCGACGTTGTCCGGCTCCAGATTGAGGGCAACGCCGCGCACGCCGTTACTAAACTCCACCAGTTCCGACGCCTTCACGTCAGCCAGACCTTCCGCCAGGGCGATACCATCCCCCACGGAGCGAACCGTCCCCACGCTGCGGGACGTTAATTGATACTCAAATCCTTCGATTTGCTCGAGAAGCGCATCCGTGATCTTCTGAAAATCGGGGGCAACGGTTGCCATACACTATCCTCCATTTAATTAGGTGCATTCCATCTTGAGAGGGAGGCAAAGCAATAATTAATTGTTGAGTGGTTGAATGGGTGAATGGTTACTTGCTCACGCATTCACGAACGATTATTGCCAGTTCCCTTCAAATTCAGTTTTCTCATTTCTCAGATTGTCAACCCGCCCACAGTTTCCGCATCCAGTCGGGCAACGAGGGCGATCAGCAGTCGGATCGACTGATCATAATCATCGCGGTAAATGATGGAGCCGTGGCTGTGGATGTGCCGCGAAGGAACACCCAAGACAACCGTGGGGACGCCGGTGCCGTGCATGTGAATGGCCGCGCCATCCGTTGCGCCACCGGGCATGAGGGAGTATTGCAAGGGTATCCCCAGGCTGGCGGCGGTGTCAATGACGAGATCGCGCAGCTTGATGTTGGGAATCATGCGCGCGTCGTAGACCATCAGGCTGGGGCCGCCGCCCAGTTTGACATCGCTTTCTTCCGGTTTGATGCCGGGCACGTCGCCGGCAATGTCGGATTCGAGGATGATGGCCACGTCGGGGTCAATGGCGCGCACGCTGGTGGTGGCTCCACGTACGCCCACCTCTTCCATGACGGTGGCTACGCCGTAGAGGTGGTTGGTGTCGTTGCCCTGTTCCGCGTAGTGGCGCAGGGTTTCCACGACGAGGGCGCAGCCAATGCGGTTGTCGAACGCTTTGGCCAGGTAGGATTTGCCGTTGGACAAGATCTGGAACTGGCTCTGGGGAACAATGGGGTCGCCTACGCGAATGCCGGCATTCTCCACATCCTCTTTCCCCGTCGCCCCCACATCAATATACATCTCATCCTTCGTCACAATCTTCTTGCGATCATCCGCCGTCAGCAAATGCGGCGGCCTGGCCCCAATCACCCCCGTCACATTCCCCTTGTGCGTCTTGATCACCACGCGATGACCCAACAAAACCTGGTCCCACCACCCACCAAGTGGCAAAAACTTGATGAAGCCTTCCTTCGTCACATGGCGCACAATAAAGCCAATCTCATCCATGTGCCCCGCCAACAACACTTTGGGGCCGCTCCCCGGCTGCTCGCAAATCAGGCTGCCCAAATGATCCCGCGATACCTGCCCCAACGGCTCCAGATATTGACGCAACAACGCCCTCACTTCCGTCTCATAACCGGGCACGCCATGCGCTTCGGTTATGGCCTGTAAAAATTGCTCCGTCGCATCCACAGTTTCTGATGATCCTTCTTGACATAGGAGAGGCAGCGATTTGCCCCGCCATTTGCACCCACGGCACACGACTGGCGACAGCCCGGTCACGACACGGCAAACGCGCCGCCACCAACCTGTCGCCCCCTGACAACTTCCGCCAGACGATGATTGTCAGGGGACAATCACTCCTGTGCGTACAAATGGAATTCGGTAAAAGTAGCAGGATTTGACCAGGAGGCGCATCCGTACGCGGCCATCCACCGCGCCGGGAGGATTTTCACATGCAAGAGTAACCCACCAGCACGCCCCTGGTAGCAGGGGAAGTTTACCGTAGCCCCGGCAGTTTGTCCACAATTCGCAAACCCTCCGCGCGGCGTCATGCTGGCTTCGCCCTATTTTCGCGGGCACACATCCGCTATAATGGCCTGGTGACAAAACAAACAGGGAATCGTGGGGCGCGGCTGCTTCGCTGGGAACTGCCGGCAATTTTGCTCGCATTTAGCCTTCTGGTGGGGTTGACCAGTTGGGCCGTTCCCCCCTTCGAGGGACCCGATGGCCCCGAACATTTCGCCTATGTTCTCTGGCTCGCTGCCGGCAAAAGCTTTCCGCCACAAGGAGCAGCCGCCTGGGACACCCCCCTGCGCCAGGAAGCCAGCCAGCCCCCCCTCTATTACGCCCTGGCCGCCCTCACCCTGCGTCTGGCAGGCGCGGGGCAATTCGACCGCCCCATCCAACGCAATCCCCACTTCCCCTCCGACGCCCCCGGCTACCTGCCCGACAACAAAAACGTCGTCATTCACGATCCCCAACGCCCCGCCTGGGAAGATGGCTGGGGACCCGTGTATCTGGCGCGGCTCGTCTCCTGGGTCTCCGGCCTGATCCTGCTGGCAGCCGTCTACGGCCTGGCGCGGGAAACCGCTCCAGAGACCCCCCTCGTGCCCCACCTCGCCACCCTCGCCGTCGCCCTCAACCCGCAGATCATCTTCCAAAGCAGCGTCGTCTCCAACGACATCGCCGCCGCCGCCGCCAGCGCCGTCACCCTCTGGCTGTGGGCGCGCCTGCTGCGCCGCGGCGCCACGGCCGGGCGCGGGCTGGCCCTGGGTGCGGCCTTTGGCCTGGCGGCACTGGCCAAAACGAACGCGCTGGCGCTGGCCCCGCCCCTGGCGCTGGGGTGGTTCTGGCTATTATGGCGCAAGCCCCACGCGCGCAAACGCACGCTCTCCGCCGGCTTGCTGGCGGCGGCGGCAGCCCTCATCGTCGGCGGCTGGTGGTATGTGCGTTCCTGGTGGGTGCTGGGCAGCCCGTTGGGGTTGAACACCCACTGCTACGCAATCTGGGCCTACTGTGGCGACCCCACCCGCCGCCCGGACGCGCTGGCGCAGTGGCGCGAGGTGTACTACTCCTTCTGGGCCGCGTTTGGGTGGGGCAACATCAAGCCGCCGGGATGGGTGTATGGGGTGTTGAGTGTGTGTTTGCTGCCGGCATTTTACGGATGGACGCGCCTGATCAAACAGTGGCCGCGCCGCCGCCAATGGCAACCAACCAGCCTCCTCCTCCTCCTGCTCGCCCTCGTCTTCCTCCTCCAAATCGGCGCACTAGAACTGTGGATGCGGCAAGTCACCGCGCCGCACGGGCGGCTGCTATTCCCCGCCGTGGGCGCGGTCGCCATCTGGCTGGCCTTCGGCTGGCGCGCCGCCGGGCGATTTGCCCCGCTGCCACTGCTGCTAGCCCTCGTCGCCCTCGCCGCCGGCTCCTGGTGGGGGCTGATTCGCCCCGCCTACGCGCCGCCCACACACCTCTCCCCCGCCGCCGCGGCCGCGCTGGCACAGCCGCTCGGCTGGCGCTTTGATGACCTGGCCGTTCTCACGGGCGCGCAGCCGCTGGCGGACAGCACCGCCGCCGGCGAGACCCTGCCGCTGCGTCTCTGCTGGCACACGCTGGCCCAATCCATCCGGGATAAGAGCGTGTTTGTGCAGCTCGTCGGGCCGCAAAACGAAGTCGTCGCCAGCCGCCGCACCTATCCCGGATTAGGCGGCTACCCCACCAGCCGCTGGGACGTGGGCGTTGATTTTTGTGACGTGGTGCGCGTGGAGATTCCGGCGGACCTGCCCCGCTCCTTGCTCTACCAGGTGGAGGTGGGGTTGATCGATAATGTTTCCGGAGAGCGACTGGCGGTGTTTTCGCCGGCGGGCGAACCGCGCGCGGACCAGTTCGCTACGAGGGTTTTGCTGCGTGCCAGGGAGGTAGGGGAGGAGATGAATGCCGGCACTTCTCCCCTCCAGCTCCAGTCCGCCACCTTCGACACCCACTGGCAGCCGGGCAGCCACCCCACCGTCACCCTCACTTGGGCGCTGGCGCAACCCGTCAGCCTGGACTACACCATCTACGTTCATCTGCGCCCCGCGGCTGGCGACGCCAACGTCGCCCAGGCGGACGCGCCCCCCGTGGATGGCTGGTATCCGACTTCCTATTGGCTCGTCGGCGAACCGGTACGCGACACACATACCTTCGCGCTGCCGGCAAACATCCCCCCCGGACCATACCAACTGTTCGCCGGCTGGTACGATCCCGTCAGCGGCAGCCGCCTGGGGACAGAATTCTTTCTCGGTGACATAACCGTACAGGGACCCCCATGAAACAATTGGACAGCTATCCCAGTTGCAATTGACCTGATGCCGCTTACAATTACGCCGTTAGGAGCGGAAACAACCGAGACAGCGAGGCTGTTTCCTGACCGCTCCACCAGGCTGACGAGGCCATTCCCTTGTTCATTCCATCGTCAGCCCTTGTTGGGGAAACCACGTCACGGCTTTCACCCTCGTAAAACTGTATGAAACGTCTCCCGCTCCTGTTCTTAACCCTTGCCTGCCTGGCCGCCTTTGCCTGGCGCGTCCACCATCTCGACGCCCAGTCCATGTGGAGCGACGAAGGGTTAAGTCTCTATCGGGCGCGGCAAGACGTGCCCACCATCCTCGCCAACCGCATTACCATCGACGACATTGACACCCATGACACCAATCCCCCCCTCTATTTTCTCTTGCTGCACGCCTGGCGCGCCCTTGCCGGCGAATCCGTCTTCGCCCTGCGCTACTTCGGCGTGGCATTGGGCCTGCTGGCCGTGCCCCTGCTCTACGAGTTGGGCCGCCGCGCCTTCAACCGGCGCACCGGGCTGCTGGCCGCCGGCCTGCTCGCCATATCTCCCTTCCACATCTGGCAGTTGCAGGAACTGCGCAACTATCCCCTCCTGCTAACGCTGAACATCCTTTCCGTCTACGCCCTGCTGCGCGCCCTCACCGTCTCCCGGAATCGCGGGAAATGGCTGGCGCTGTGGGCGGGAGCCAGTCTGCTGGGCATTTACACCCACTATTTCGCCTTCTTCGTCTTCGCTTTTGGCCTGCTGGCGCTGCTGCTCTGGGCGGGACAGCGGCGCTGGTCCCCGCCCGCCTGGGTCTGGATAGGCGGGGCGCTGTTGGGCGCTGCCCTGCTGCCCGTCATTGCCGTCGCCCTGGGGCGATTGCGCGCGGGGCAACAGTCCGGCTTCGTCTACGTGCCGCCGCAAGACATCCTCTCGCACGCGGCCAGCGTCTACAGCGTCGGATTTGCGCCCACGGTGGTGCAACCACTGTGGCGCGTGGCTCCCGTGCTGCTTCTGGTCGTCCTGGGCGCGGCGGGGCTGCTCATTGCCCGTCGCCGCGCCGCCACCCTCTTCATCCTGGCCTACCTGTTCGTCCCCCTGGGGCTGCTGCTGCTGCTCTCCCTGATCACACCACTGTACAATGGGCAGCGGCATCTTTTCATGGGATTGCCGCCGTATTTGCTGCTGGCGGCAGCAGGGGTAGACTCGCTGGCCCGGCGCTGGCGGTGGGCAGCGGTGGCGCTGGCCCTGTTTGTGCTGGGCAGCCAGATAAGCTGGACGCACACGCAGTTCACGGCAGCGAACCTGGTTAAAGACGACGTGCGCGGCGTCGCCGACTATCTCAACCGGGTGGCCGGTCCCGATGATGTGGTGGTGCTGCACGACGCTATTCTAAAACTCACCTTCGATTATTATTACCACGGCGCGGCGGCGGCGCTGGCCCTGCCCCGCTACGCGCAAATGTCCGTCGCCGACGGGGAAGCCGCCATGCAAACGGCGGGCGCGGCGGCACGGCGCGTTTGGTTCCTGGCGGAGCCATTGCCGCGTGATGGCTTTCCCCCCTTTGCCCTCACCGATTGGGTGAACGCGCATTGGGCGTTCGTCACAAGCTGCCGCTTTCCGGCCATCTGGTTGGGGCTGAACCTCGCCGCCTATCTACCACAGCCCGCCGCCATTGTGCCGGCAACAGCCACAACCACGGACGTTCCGGTAGCGGCCTGGGTCAATGGCCTGCAACTGGTGCGGCAGCAAGCGGAAAGCGCGGGGCGCGCCGGCGACGTGTGGTGGAGCCGCCTGGACTGGCGCGGGCTTGCGCCAGAGGGCGCGCCGTTGACGCTCTCGCTGCGCCTCATGGACGACGCGGGCAACACATGGGCGCAGGTGGACCGCCCCCTACCGCGAGAGTTGCCCACGCAGCCCGATGAGGTCGTGCGCCGCGAATTCGGGCTGCCCCTGCCGGAAGGGTTGCCGCCCGGCCATTATCAGGTATGGTTGCGGCTGGTAGCGCAGCCGGACAATACCCCGGTGTACACCGACGCAGGGCCGGTGGATGTGTTGCTGCAGCCGGATTTTGTGGTAACGGCGTCCGCATTCCGTCAGTCGCAAACGTGCCTGCCGGCATTTACCGCCCGCGCGGCGGATATGGGGGGCGGCATATCGTTGTTGGGCTATCGTCTGCCGCAGGGCCAGTACCGTCCGGGGCATGAGTTTCCGCTGCAACTGTTCTGGCAAGCGAGCCGTGTGCCACGGCAGGATTATCAACTGCGGATCCAACTGCTGGCGGCGGATGGGCGCATCGTTGGCGAAACGCTGACCACCCCGAGCCGCCCCGAGTTTCCGCCGACGCAGTGGCAGCCGGGGCAGGTCGTGCAGGGGCAGGCGAACATGCTCATCCCCGCCGCCGCGCCTGACGGGCTGAATCTTGTGCGCATCGCTCTGGTTGACCCGCAAACCGGGCGGCAACTGTCCGTGCGCCCGCAAGGGGCGCTGTGGGGGCAAACAGGGCTGCCGTTGGACGAGGTGCAGGTGGTGGCGTGGCCGTATGTGGCGGAGATGCCGCCTATTTCCACGCCGGCACGGGTCGATTTTGGCGCGCCGCCGCAAATCGCATTGCATGGGTATGATCTAGAGCGGACGGCGGCGCAGCCTGGAGACACGGTGAATCTGACACTGTATTGGCGTTCGCTGGCGGACCTGGCGCAGAGTTATGTGGTGTTGGTGCATTTGTCCAGCGCGGAGGAGGTGATTGTGGGGCAAGGGGATGGTCCGCCGGATCGGGGGGTGCGGCCAACGACGAGTTGGCGCGAGGGGGAGGTGATTGTGGATACGCATTCGCTGACGGTGGCCGCGGATACGGCGCCGGGCACGTACAGGCTGTGGGTGGGGTTGTATGATCGGGAGACGGGGGAGAGAATGCCGGCATTCTCCGCCACCCACCCCGCATCCGACAACCGCATCTGGCTCACCGACCTGCAAATCACCGAGGCCGCCCCATGAACCATCACCGTCGGGTTCTTGCCGGCATCCTCGCCGCCTACCTCCTCCTCACCCTCGCCTGGGGCATCCGCAACCCCCTCTTCGAAGCCCCCGACGAACAACACCACTACTTCACCGCCCAGGCCATCGCCGACACCTGGCGGCTGCCCACCGTCCTCCCCGGCGACGACTACAACCGCCTCATGGGGCAAGAAGCCGCCCAGCCCCCTCTCTACTACATCCTCGGCGCCCTGCTGATCGCCCCCATCGACACCACCGGCGCGGAAAGCCAGTTGTGGTTCAACCCCTTTGTGCGCCTCGGCGACGCCAGTTCCCCCGCCAACATCAACGCCTTCGTCCACACACCCGCGGAAGCGTGGCCGTGGCACGGCATGACCCTGGCGGCCCACCTGCTGCGCGCTTTCTCCACCCTTTTGGGGTTGGGCACGCTCCTTTGCATCTACGGCAGCGGACGACTCCTGTGGCCCGCGCACCCGGAACGCGCTCTGCTCGCCACCGCCCTCGTCGCCTTCCTGCCTCAGTTTGAATTCCACCACGGCGCCGTCACCAACGACACACTCATTATTTTCACTGCCAGCGCCGCCATCTACCAACTTTTGCGCCTTTGGCTGGACAAAATCACCACGCCGCGGCTGGTCTTGCTGGGCCTGACCGTGGGCGCGGCCATGCTGAGCAAAAACGCCGGATTGCTGCTGCTGGCCTATGCCGCCGGCTTCCTTTTCCTGCTGATCTGGCGCGGCCAAAAGCCCCACGTGGTCCTGCGCGCCATCCTGATTACGGCAGGCGTGGCCCTGCTGGCGGGCGGGTGGCTCTACTGGCGCAACTGGCAACTTTACGGCGACATCACCGCCACCAATCAGTTCATCCGCATTGCCGGCGGCGACCAGGGCTATGCCGTGCGCGAGGTGCTGCGCGAAACCGCGAAGATCGGGGATTCGCTGATCGCCGTTTTTGGTTGGTTTAACGTACGCGCCCCTCAATGGGTATATGGCGTATGGCAGGGCATTGCGCTGCTGGCGGTCGTGGGCGGCCTGTTCGCCGCTGCTCGCCGCCCGGAAGCGGGAACAAACGTGGACCGCCGCGCCCGCTTTCGCCTGTATGGGCTGTTGTGCTTGTGGCCGCTGCTGGTCTACCTGGGGCTGTTCCAGTTCATGCTGAAAACGCCTGCCGCGCAGGGACGGCTGCTCTTCCCCGCCCTGCTGCCCCTGGCGCTGATGCTGGGGGCGGCATGGAGCCATCTGCCATACAGCAGATGGTGGCGCTGGCTGCTCCCCGCGGCGGCGGCGGCGACCTCGCTCACGTGCGTGGCTTTCGTCATTCCGCGCGCCTACGCCCCCATGCCCGTGGCCGACGCGGCGGAAATCGCCGCCGCGCCGCTGGACGCCGATCTAGGCGCGCACATCACCCTGGTGGCGGCCCAGGTAGACACCCCGGCGGCGCACGCCGGGGAGTGGGTATGGCTCACCCTGTTCTGGCGCGCGGAGGCGGCGATCACCGCCAGCCGGGAGGACACCCCTCAGTACGTCATTCTCCTGGTTGGGCGCGATTATGAGGTGGTAGGCAAACTGCAAAGTTACCAGGGCGCGGGGCGCGAGCCGGCGTCGCTCTGGCCCGTGGGGCAGGTTTTGCGTGAGCGCGTGCCCGTGCGTCTGGCGGATGACACGGCCACGCCGGCGCGGGTAGACGTGAAGGTGAGTCTGGTGGACCAGGAACCGCTGGTGACAATGGGGGCGCTGAAGGTGACGCCGCGCCAGTGGCCGCCGCCGGCGCCGCCGCTGGCGCAATTGGGCGATGGCATTGAGCTAATCGCGGCGGAGATGGAACCACAAACGGTCCCGGTCGGCGGCGTGGTGACCGTGAGCGTGACGTGGCAGGCCGCGGCGGATGTGCCGCGAGACTTTACGACGTTTGTGCATGTGGGGGATCCGTCACGGCCACCGCTGGCTCAGGGGGACGCGCCGCCGCGCGACTACCCGACGCATTTCTGGCAGGCGGGCGAACGCATCCCCGACCGGTACACGATTCAACTGCCCGCTGATTTGCCGGCAGGACGCTATCCCGTGCAGATGGGTATGTATGATCCGGCGGACGGGGGACGCTTGCCCCTGACGGTTGCCGGAGAACGACAACCATATGACGCTTTTGCGCTGGGTTGGCTGGAGGTACGCCCATGAGGGGAGAAGCCACCGTTTCGTCCTGGTTGGCGCGCCGGGGGTTGACCCTCATCCTGGTGTGCTATGCCGTGCTGGGCGTGACATACGCGCTGGCGACGCCGCCGCTGGAGTCATCGGATGAGTACAAGCATTATCCGGTGGTGCAGTATATTCAAATGACGGGGCGGCTGCCGGTGCTGGACGCGGATGATCCGGGTCGTTGGAAGCAAGAAGGGGCGCAGCCACCGCTTTATTATGGCTTGATGGCTTTGGCGACGGCGTGGATTGATAGTGGGGATTTGCCGGCAATTTATCACCCCAACCCCCACGCTTACGTCGGCGATCCCAACCAGATCAAGAACAAGAACATTATGCTGCATGACCCGGCGCGCGAAGCGTTCCCCTGGCAGGGGGCCATCCTGGCCGTGTACGTGATTCGGCTACTTTCCATTGGGCTGGGGTTGGGAACCATCACACTAACGGCGCGGCTGGGAAACGTGTTGTTTGCCGACCGTCACGTGGGGCTGCTGGCGGCGGCGCTGACAGCGTTTAATCCGATGTTCTTGTTCATTAGCGCGGCGGTGAACAATGATTCGTTGACGGCGCTGCTGGGCGTTGCCGGCATTTATCTCCTGGTCCACATCTGGCAAAAACCCGCGTGGTCGTGGCGCTTTCCCGCCCTCGGCCTCATCCTCGGCCTGGGCATCCTCACCAAACTCTCGCTAGGCGCGCTGCTTGGGCTGACCGGGATAGCCCTGGCCTGGCGCGCCTGGCAAACGCGGGACTGGCGGCTCCTCCTCTGGCGCGGCGGGCTGGTCGCCGCCATGGCCCTCCTCGTCTCCGGCTGGTGGTTCTGGCGCAACTTCCAACTTTATGGCGATCCGCTGGCCCTGAACGTTTTTCTCGCCGTGCAGGGCACGCGGGCACAGACAATCACGCTGGACGATTGGCGCGGGGAATTTGGCACATTTTACCGCAGCTTTTGGGGTCTGTTTGGCGGTGTGAACGTCGCCGCGCCGCAATGGTTCTACGCCATCTGCAACGGGCTGGCGCTGATTGGCGGCGGCGGCCTGTTGTGGCGCGCGTGGCGCGGGCGGCAGGCCGCCAACCAGGAGAACAAAGGGCTTTGGCTGTTGGTGGCCTGGGGCGTCATCGTACTTGTCTTGCTGCTGCGGTGGACGATTTACGCTCCCTCATTCCAGGGGCGGTTAATGTTCGCGGCCATCGGGGGGCTGAATATTCTGTGGGCGGCGGGATTGGCCGCGCTGCTCCCGCGCACGAGGGGGGCCGCCTGGATGGCCACGGGCTGGCTGCTGGTGATGGCGGCGCTGCTGCCGTGGGTCTCCATTCGCCCCGCTTATGCTTTTCCCCAACCGCTAACTGGCGTGCCCGCCGCGGCGGCCTACGATCCTATCCGGTTTCGCACGCCAGAGGGTGAAATTCGGCTGGTAGGCGTGGAAATGCCCCCCGACCAGACGGTGTTTCCGGGAGAAAACACGCCCGTGGTCGTCACGCTCTATTGGCAGGCGGTCACACCCGTGCGCGAGAATTACGTGACGGCGGTGCATTTGTTAGGACGCGAGCTGGCTTCCGTAGGGCAGGTGGACCGCTATCCGGGGTGGGGAATGGTTCCGACCAGCGTGTGGCTGCCGGGGCAAATCTGGCGCGATCCGTACCAGATTTACCCGATTGACATTGCTTCGGCCCCCACGCGCCTGCGTCTCAGCGTTTCGCTCTACAATCCAGACAAACCGGACGAGGTTGTTACGATGACGCAGGATGGCGCGGAGATGACGCTGCTGCTGCTGCCGGAATCTGCGCGGCTGGCGGCGGTGGGGGAGAGGGAGATGCCGGCATTTCCCCTCAACGTCCCATTTGCCGATAACATCACCCTGCGCGGCTACCGTGTCGCTGCCGGCACACCGGGAGAAATCTTGCCGCTCACGCTGTTTTGGCAGGCAACGGGCGCGCCCGGCCAGGCGTACACGGTGTTTGTCCACCTGCTGGACGCCAACGGAGAGGAAGTGCAGGTGGCGGATGCGCCGCCGGTAGGCAACGACTATCCCACCGATTTATGGCGGGCGGGGGATTGGGTGGATGATACGCATTGGTTAGATTTGCCGGAGGAAATGCCGGCAGGAACCTACACCATCTCCGTCGGCCTCTACCTGCGGGAAACGGGCGAACGGCTGCCACGGCTGGATGGACAAGGCAGCCGCGTCCTCTGGCCCGTGGACGTGCGCCCCTGACGCCATCAGGGAACAATCAGGCGAAATAGCGTCGGCGGCCCCGTTCCGCCATCGACAAAGTAGCCACTGGCGTACAATTCACCTGCGGGTCCGGGAGCGAGTACCGTCCAAAAAACGGGGAAATCGCCCAGCGGCGCCTTTTCGCCGACCGGATTGACGGTGGAATAGCGCCATATCTCCCCGCTGCACAGGTCCGCATACAGATACTGCCCCCAAAGCGTGGGGAACTGCTCGCCGCGATAGACCACGCCGCCAATAACCGAACAGCCGGGAAAGTGGGCGTACGTCAACAGCGGCGGCGTGTATTCGGTTTCGAGATCACAGTCAATCGCATCGGGGAACAACGCGGCGTAGTTGATGTCTCCTTCGTAGCAGTGCCATCCATAATTAAGCCCGCCCTGACCCGCCGGCTGAAAACTCACCTCTTCCCGCAGCCATTCGCCTACGTCACCAATGTACATGTCACCCGTGACGCTGTCGAAAGAGAACCGCCATGGGTTGCGCAGCCCCAACGCCCATATTTCGGCGCAGACAGGCTCGTCATCTTCGGATTCGTGGTCGGCTCCGTAGGCGCTGTCATCTTCGGATTCGTGGTCGGATTCCTCGGTGAAGGGGTTGGTCAGGGGGACGGTATAAGGGGCGTCGGCGAGGCCACAGTCCGGGGGTAGGCCGCCGGCTTGGTCTACGTCGATGCGCAAAATTTTGCCCAGAAGGACATCTTTTTCTTGCGCGTTGTTGTTCGGGTCGCCGGGAATGCCGCTGCCAATGTAAGGGTCGGGACCCCCATCTCCCACGGCGATGTAAAGGTAGCCATCCGGGCCAAAGTGGAGGTCGCCGCCATTGTGGACGGGACTGACAAGGCCGCTATCCTCGTCAACCGGCTTGGGAATGGACATGAGGAGTTGGCGGCTGCCGGCATCTGCGAGATTGGGATTGCCGGCATCAACGTGATAACGGGCAATAGTCACTTTCGTGGTCTGCGTCGCCGTGTACGACACGAAAAAAACGCCATTTTCGGCATAGTCGGGATGGAACACAAGACCAAGCAAACCCTCCTCCCAGTTCAACGTGCTCACGTCAGCACTGATGTCCAGAAACGGCGTCGGTAGAACGACACCATTCTGTACGATGTCTATCATCCCCTCGCGGTAGACGAGAAAGATGCGCGGGTCGTCCGGTGGCGCGGTGATGTCCGTGACGGTGTGCGAATTAAGATCGGTAACGACGACTTCCAGTTGGATGGATGTGGGGGGTGGGCCAGATTTGCGCAGGACGGGAACGAAGTTGAAGGCGCTGCCGCTGGAAAAGACGGCTTCAGAAGCAAAAAACGCCGCGAATAACAAAACCGCGCCCAGCATGAGAAACAATATGAGCCGCGACAGGTGTTGGTTCATTTTCCTTACTCAGGGGCGGAGATGCCCTCATAGTAAAATCCAGGCCAGTCCCACGGCAACCAGGCCGCCGGCGACGGAGGCGAACAGGTTGACGAGGTCATTGTTCAGCCAGGACCAGCCACGCCAGGGGCGGGTAGGATGGCCACATTTGTGAATTTTGCGTTCGGTGTCTTTCTGACAGACATCGCAGTAGTAGATTTGCTGCACGGTGGCTCCCAGCAAGCTGTCGAACAGGGAGCCGGCCAGTCCGGCCACCCCACCGAGGAAGAGGGCTGGGAGGAAGGGAAGTTGGGGGTGGAGAATGCCGGCAATTCCTCCGATCAACGCCCCGCCCGCCAACGAAACCAGCGTCCCCAGTGGCGAAATCCCCCCCGACGTGCCCACGGCCACGACCTGCCCCGTGGTGATCAAGCGCGGCGGGCGGCGGCTGAGCGTACCCAGTTCCGTGGCCCACGTATCCGCGTTCACCGTCGCCATGACGCCAATAAAGAAGGGGAACCATAGAGGAGAGGGCGCGGCCACGTTCAGCAGCGCCAGCAGCGCGCCCAGCCCGCCGTTGGCCAGCGCCTGCCCGATATCCCGTGAATGACCTTTGTCGAACTTCTCCGCCGCCTCTTGTTTGGCGGATTCCTTGAAGTGGGAAAGCAGGCTAGAAGTGACGAAAAAGATGCCCAAAAGCACGCCCCACACCCAGCCGCCAAAGCCAAAGGTGAATGTGCCTACCAGCAGCGCCCCAAAAAGACCAGAGGGGGAGAGTGAGCCGCGCCAGAAGGCCAGGGCGGCGATGATCAGGCTGATGAGAAAAGCGATGGTGACGTTTTCAATCATGGGAGATGGCGAATGTCGCTCAAGTGCGCGCCAGCCCCAGCAGGGCAACCCAGGCGGCGATTTGCACGACGAGGGTGATGATCCAGATAAGGTAGGCCAGGGATGGCTCACGCCGCCACTGGTAGAAGAACCAGCCGATGAGGATGTTGATGAGGTAGGCGACGAGGCCACCTGCCGGCAAAAGAAAGAGGCTGAGGGGCGTGCCGAGGCGGATGACGTGACCAACGGCGTCTATTTGCAGGGGCGTCGGTGAGGGCAGGCGCTGATAGATAAAGGAAAGGTAGGCGAAGAGGAGAAGATTGACCAATGCCGGCAACAGCAGCAGCAAATGCGCCGTCTGATCCTGCCAGATAGGCCAGTCCAACAAAAAGGGGCGCGACGGAGACGTGCGCGAGCGGGGAGCAAATCGGGCTGACTGCAAAGCGGCGACGGAGGCCTGAAAATTCTCCAGGTCGTAGGGGGAAACCGCGTAGGTGAGCGTGTCCGTAACCAGCAGGAGTTGCTGCGCCAGGGGGCGCGTGGCGTAGAAGCGGATGGGGTAGGCGCGCTCGTGGTCGATGATCTCCCCCTGGCCGATGTAGCAGCCGGGCCAGCGCAAGCCGCGAAAGCGACGCACCCGATCCAGGTCGCACCCGCGAACCAGGGCGCGAATATGGTCAAGGGGGATGGCCTGGGTGAGGCTGCCCCAGTCAATGATGAGGGTATCGGATTCGATGTGGTAGCGGGCATGGGGGAGGGTGTGGGTCAGGTAGCCAATGAGGAGGATGGCGGGCAGGGTGCAGAGCAGCAGCAGGCCGGAGAAGAAGGTGAGAAGGGAGATGGGCTGCGTGATCATGAAGAGCAGCAAGATCAGGTCGAGGAGGATGAGGGCCAGGGTGAGTAGAATGCCGGCAATCACGCCAGGCGACCGGGGTGGATGCGATACTAACATCAACATGGGAGTGTAGCAAAGCAGGCGCGGATTGTCTATGATGCTGTCGGCAATTCGGCAATCTGCCGGCAATTCCCAATTTGGATCCCAATTGACGATGCCCAACCCGTCCCGCCTCGATGTGAAACCCCACAACATGAGCGTGCCGTCACATGACGCGCCGTATTACATTCAGCAGGATGGTGTATGATCTTTGACTATTTACCATCCTCGCGCCTTTCATGTACAATTTGCCCGACAGAAAAGCGATTCTGTTTAGTCAGTTTGCACAATGGGAGTTTTCTTCAATGTAGCCAAAGGAGTACTGACGTGTCTGAAAATCTTAATCCGTTTGCCATCGCGCAGGCGCAGTTTGACGAAGCGGCGGCGCTGTTGGAACTAGAACCAGCCATGCGCGCATTTTTGCGCGAACCCATGCGCGAGTTTCATTTCACCATTCCCGTGCGTATGGATAATGGGGAGGTGAAAGTCTTTCGCGGCTATCGCGTGCAGTATAACGATGCACGCGGCCCCGCTAAAGGAGGTATTCGTTTTCACTACGAAGAGACCGTTGACACCGTGCGCGCCCTGGCGGCGTGGATGACGTGGAAAACGGCCGTAGTGGATATCCCCCTGGGCGGGGGCAAAGGGGGCGTCATTTGCGATCCCCGGGAACTGACGCCGACGGAGTTGGAACGCCTCAGCCGCGGCTATATGCGGGCGATTTCTCGCTACGTGGGGCTGACCCAGGACGTCCCCGCGCCGGACGTGTACACGACGCCGCAGATCATGGCCTGGATGATGGATGAGTATGAGTTTTTGCATGGTTATCATGAGCCAGGCGTGATCACGGGCAAGCCGCTGCCCTTAGGCGGCTCGCTGGGGCGGGATGATGCCACCGCGCGCGGTGGTATTTTTACGGTGCGCGAGGCGGCGAAGGTATTGGGTATTAATTTGAAAGGGGCGACGGCGGCTATTCAGGGGTATGGGAATGCCGGCAGTTTCGCGCACAAACTGGCCGCCAACTTGCTGGGTATGAAGATCGTGGCCGTCAGCGACTCCCGCGGCGGCATCGTCAACTGGGATGGCCTGGACGTGGACGCGGTGATGGCGCACAAGAAGCGCACGCGCTCCGTCGTGGGGTTCCCCGGCAGCCAGGAAATCAGCAACGAGGGGCTGTTGGAGTTGGATGTGGATGTGTTGTTCCCGTCGGCGCTGGAGAACGTGATTACGGCGGAAAATGCCGGCAACATCAAAGCCAAAATCAGCGCCGAACTCGCCAACGGTCCCACCACCCCTGAAGCGGACAAAATCCTGTTTGACAATGGCGTCTACGTGCTGCCGGACTTCCTCTGCAATGCCGGCGGCGTCACCGTTTCCTACTTCGAAATGGTGCAAAACGGATATCAATACTATTGGGACACCGACATGGTACACCAACGACTTGACCAAAAGATGACAGCCGCGTACCATGCAGTCCATAACATGGCCCAAAAATTCAACGTCAACAACCGCGTTGGGGCCTACTTGATCTCCGTCAACCGCGTCGCCGAAGCCGTGCGGCTGCGTGGCTGGGTCTGATCAACATCGCGGACGGCGGCGCAAGTCGCTTGCGTCCGCTTCACAATCGCATCAACGCCAGAAACCTGACACGAATGCCGCGAATTGCCCTGGCGCAGTTCGTTGCATTCGTGTCATTTCTGTCTCGTTGCTGCTCTTTCCATGACAACTGTCGGAGAAACAACATGAGTGAAAACCTGAACCCATTTGCCATCGCGCAGGCGCAATTAGATCAGGCCGCAAAGGTGCTGCAGCTCGACCCGGACATGCACCAGTTTTTGCGGCAGCCCATGCGCGAATTCCACTTCACCATTCCCGTGAAGATGGACGACGGCGCCACCCAGATATTCCAGGGCTTCCGTGTGCAGTACAACGACGCACGCGGCCCCGCCAAAGGGGGCATCCGCTTCCATCCGAAAGAAACCATCGACACCGTCAGGGCGCTGGCGGCATGGATGACGTGGAAAACGGCCGTAGCGGATATTCCTCTCGGCGGCGGCAAGGGGGGTGTCATTTGCGACCCGCGCCTGATGTCGCCCACGGAAAGGGAGCGACTCAGCCGCGGCTATATGCGGAACATTGCCCGCTACGTGGGTCTGACGCAGGACGTGCCCGCGCCAGACGTACACACCAATCCGCAAATTATGGCCTGGATGCTTGATGAATATGAGGTGCTACGCGGCCATCGGGAATCAGGCGTTATCACCGGAAAGCCCGTGGAATTGGGGGGGTCTGCCGGCAGAACACCGGCCACGGCCCTCGGCGGCATTTTCACCATCCGCGAAGCAGCCACCGCCCTCGACCTCAACCTCAACGGGGCCACCTGCGCCATTCAAGGCTACGGCAACGTTGGCTCCTTCGCCCACCAGCTCGCCGCCAGCGTCCTGGGACTGAAAGTGGTGGCCATCAGCGATGAATATGGCGGCATCTACAACAGCAACGGCCTGGATTACGATGACGTTTCTACTTATGTGAAACGCAATGGCCGCCTGACGGACTATCCGCGGGCGGAGGCGATTGATAACAAAAACCTGTTGGAACTGGATGTGGATATTCTCATTCCCGCGGCTATCGAGAACCAGATCACGGCGGCGAATGCGCACAATATCCGCGCCCGCATCATCGCCGAACTCGCCAACGGCCCCACCACGCCCGAGGCGGATGCGATCCTGGCGGATAAGGGGGTCTATACCATTCCCGACTTCCTCTGCAACGCCGGCGGCGTCACCGTTTCCTACTTTGAGATGGTGCAAAACGCTTACCAATACTACTGGGATGAAGCGCTGGTCAATGAACGCCTGGACAAAAAGATGACGACGGCGTTCTGGGCTGTGCATGAGATGGCGCAGCAGCGCAATGTGAGCACGCGCGTGGCTGCGTACCTGGTGGCCGTGCAGCGCGTGGCCGAGGCGGTCCGGCTGCGGGGCTGGGTCTGATAACCCCAACAGCTACGGAAGGCAAAACAGTGCCTCGCCGGTCATTGTCATGGTGACCGGCGAGGTGTTTTGTTTTTTGGGGGATGGGGTGGGGATCTGTCATGCTGAACCCCGCGATGTGGGAAAGCCCCTTTTTTTCGTGCCGGCATCGAAGACACCCGATATTCACGCCACACGGTCAAACACGAGCAAATCCTAGACCAGATGTGCTAAAATTTTAAGGTTGGCGGCCTTTAATTTCGCGGTCATTTGTGGGATAATACCGTGCTTAAGGGATCCTGTTTGTAGCCAAAAACAGAAGGAGAAAATCATGTACCAAAAACTTATTCTCGTTGGAAATCTGGGGCGCGACCCGGAAATGCGCTATATGCCTGATGGCACAGCCGTCACCAGTTTCAGCATCGCGGCCAGCCGCCGCTGGACGGATCGCAACACCGGGCAGCCGGTGGAAGAGACTACCTGGTTCCGCGTCAGTGTCTGGGGCCGCCAGGCGGAAACAGCCAACCAATATCTGAGCAAAGGCCGCCGCGTTTTAGTGGAAGGCTCGCTAGTTCCGGATCGGGCAACGGGAAGCCCTCGCCTTTTCACACGCCAGGATGGAACAGTGGGCGCCTCCTTTGAAGTCCGGGCGGATACGGTTCGCTTCCTGGGCGGCGGGCGCGAAGAGGGTGGCTACGCCGACGACGAGTACAGCGGGGCCGGCGCGGCGGCGCAAGAAGAGGACGACATTCCCTTCTAGTCCATTGGAAAAGCGAGGCGAGGCGCGCCGGGCAGGTGCGCCGCGCCTGCTTTTTGCGGTCAATCAGCATGACTTATTTCGCCGACCTCTCGCCGTACACGTATCATGCCCGCAGCCAGCGCGAAAACACCTGGAACGTGGGCTGGCTGGACGCAGCGCACCCGTTTTCACGCGGCGAGGTCTCCGCCCCGTTTCTGAGCCAACTTTGGGCCTTCTGCGGCGCTCCCGTGGTGCAAATGCGCGGGTTTCATACCTGCGAACTGTGTAACGCGGATGGACTTGAGATGCTTGTGGTGCAACGCGATGGAGAATCGCGGCGTCTGGGGGCGGCGGAGATTCGCGTTTTTGCGCCGGATGGCCGTGTCTACGCCGCGCCTGACCTGATTTACCATTACGTGGCCGTGCATGGTTATTGCCCGCCGGATGCCTTTGTCACGGCGGTTTTGGAAGGGCCGCAGCCAGGGACGGATACCTATGAGCGGCTTGTCGCGGAGAGCGGTCTGGGGTGAATGGAAGCACAACGGCAGCCCACCATTTGGTGGGCTGTTTTTTTGGGGGTTACGCTTGCAGGCGGCGCAGCAGGCGGCGGGTTACTGTTTTGGTATCCGGGCCGATGTCGCCAGGGGGGCCGACGCAGGCGGGGCAGCCATCGCGGCAGGCGCAGTCGTTGACCAGCTCCAATGCCGCCGCCAGCAGGTCGCGGCGTCGTTGGAAAAGTCGCTGGCTGAAGCCAATGCCGGCAGGAACCCGCTCATAAATCACCACCGTCGGGAAAAGGGTTAGCGGGCTACGCGCCTCCACGCTCACCTCAATGTCGCCGGGGTCGCACATGAGGAACAGAGGGGCCAGATTCCGCAGCGCATAAGCCAACCCGCCCAACGCGGACCGCGTCTGCTGCCCCTCCTCGGCGCGGCGATGGCAGGCGGGGCACAATGTCACCAGATTGTCTGGGTGATTGGCGCGGGCATAGAAGGCGTCGTCGGGGGGGAGATCGGGCGGCCAATCCCAGACAAATTCGCGGAACGGACGCACATGATGCACATGCAATCCCTGGCCGGGCGCGGCAGACGCACCACAGTTGCGGCATTGATGGCCGTCCCGATCCAGCACCAGGCGGCGCTGTCGCGCCCAGTCTGGGCCATAATCGTTGGGAGCCAATAGCACGCCTTCAGCGATCAGGGTGTCCGTCACCTCCGGCCCCAGCACCATCCAGTAAGCCGTGGTTTCCAGCGTCGTTTGCGGCAGGTCAATCGGCCCGTACCCCAGCGTTTCGTGCGTATATCGCTTGACCAGGCGGTAGCCGGTGGCTTGCGTGACCACTGTGGCTTCTCCGTAGGCATGAAGAATGCCGGCATCCGTCGTTTCCACTTCAGGAGCCAGGCGCGTGATCTGCGTGGTGGCGGATGCGCGGGTGTAATAATCCACATCCAGAGGGCGCACCTGGGCCAGCCGGCCTTCCCAGTCGAAACGCTCAACCAGGTAGGTGCGGGCCTGGTGCATGTAAATGGCTCCTTCGTAGACCACGACGGGGGCGGTTTCCAGGTCCAGTTCGCCAATGACCACGGGGCGCGGTCCGCTAATGTCCTGGACGACGACGGTCTCCTGGCTACTGGTACGCAAGGAGAACTGGTGCGCGGGCACGCCTTCGCCGAGGTAGTGAGTCTGGCGACGGGTCTGGTGCATCATGCCGGCATCCACCAGCGTCCGCAGCAGATCATCCACCACGCCGAACGCCCCAAATGACTCACCGGCGACAAACGGCAACTCATACGCGGCGCACAATAGATGGTTCACCAGCAAACGCGCATTGTCGGGATTGATCAGCGCATTCTCCGGCGAGCGGCCAAAAAGATAGCGCGGGTGTTTGCAGATGTACTGGTCCAGCGCGCCGCTGCCGGCCACCAACAGAACAGCCGCGGCGGCCTCGTCCGCCTCGCCGACACGGCGACCCGCCCGGCCCGCCTGCTGCCAGGCAGCGGCGATGGAACCCGGATACCCCGCCAGCACCGCCGCCGCCAGCGCGCCAATGTCCACCCCTAACTCCAGCGCATTGGTGGCCACCACGCCCATAACCTGACCCTGACGCAATCCACTCTCAATCTCGCGCCGCTCCAGAGGCAGGTAGCCACCGCGATAGCCGCGGATCTGGCGCGGATCTTGTCCCGCGGCGCGGGCGTCGTCCTGGAGGTAGGTCAGGAGCAGTTCTACCGTCTGGCGCGCACGGGCGAAAACGACCGTTTGCACGTTGTGGCGCAAGAAGAGGGTGGCGGCATCGCGGGCGGCCAGAATCATGCTCTGGCGCAGCCCCAGCGATTCATCCACGACGGGAGGATTATAGAGGATGAAGTGTTTGCGGGCGCTGGGTGCGCCGTTGTCGCGCTCATCGACGAGGTGGAAAGGCAATTCCACCAGGCGGCGGGCGTGTTCGCGGGGGTTGGCGATAGTGGCGGAACAGCAGATAAACTGGGGCTGGCTGCCATAGAACTGGCAGAGACGCCGCAGGCGGCGCAGGACGTTGGCGACGTGGCTGCCAAAGACGCCGCGGTAGGCGTGGATTTCGTCGATGACGATGAATTGCAGGTTGCTGAGGAGGGTACGCCAGGTGGGGTGGAAGGGGAGAATGCCGGCATGGAGCATATCCGGGTTGGTGATCACGATACTCCCTTGCTGTCGTACCTGCCGCCGCTGGTTTTGTGGCGTGTCGCCGTCGTAGGGATGGACGGTCACGGGGAGCTGCCCCGTCTGGATCAACTGGGCTGTATCGGCGAACTGGTCGTGGGCCAGGGCTTTGGTGGGGAACAGGTAGAGGGCGCAGCCGTGCGGCTGGGTGAGGAGCCGCTGCAAAACGGGCACAGTGTAGCAGAGCGATTTGCCGGAAGCGGTGGCGGTGGCGATGACCACGTTTTCGCCGGAGAGTGCGGCGTCGATGGCGCGCGCTTGATGGGTGTAGAATTCGTCCAGGCCCCGTTGATGGAGGGCGTGTGTTAATGCCGGCATCAATTCCCCAGAGATAGGGGCATACCGTGCCGTCCGCGCCGGGAGTTGCTGCCAGGCGGATACCTGGCGCATAAAGTCATGATTGCGGCGTAAGCCGTTTAGGATTTCGTCTACGGACATCGTGTACACCCATCCCGATTTTATCAGGTCTCGCGGGCTTCGCTATGGTGGGGGGCGGTTGCCTTGCCGGAAGCTGTTTTGCCGCCAAACGATACTGGCTGTCCGCAATTAAGTTAGCGGAAATGTGCGGACACCTTGTCAGTAATCGTCCGTAAAAAGGGTGAGGTTATTTTCGGACGGTTGCATAGTATTATTATTTGTCCCGTAACTATTCACGTCTCCGAGAGATTGGACCAATTTTGTAGACATCAATAAGATTCAACCAGAGCAAATTGGTCCAATCTGGGCAGATGACCTGTATAGTCACTTTGTCCCCATATTTTTCCCAGAGTCATTATTCCTTAGCAGTATGTAGTAGGGGGTGTGGATATGTGTATAAGCCACGTCGCCGCCCAAATGTGGGTGTCTTATCCGCGCGTGTCCTAGATGTTGGCTGCCCCGCCCGCCCGCGGCGGCGGGGCCTTGTGGATAACCGCGCCTGGTGTTGGGGAAAAGGGAAATGGCGCTGATCTGGCGCTTTTGGCGAGGGGGGCGCTATGTGCGTGTTGCCGGCAATATAACCCTATATGTAGGAGCGAGGACGGGGGGAGTGGATGCCGGCATTTTCCCCGGTTATCCACGAATCAATCAGGTTTTCCACAACTTTCTCCCACTTATCCACAGAACAGAGATGATGGAAGGCGGATGGCAAAGGGCAGATCATCGCCCCGCGTCCCTATTCACTTACCCGCCCCCGCTAAGGAATGATGATGAAATATAGTAGAAATTACATCGTCAGTTTGAAGGAACACAAAAGGCCGATCCGCATGGATCGGCCTTTTGTGTGCGCCGGGTTGCCAGCCCCGACGCGGCGTGCGTGTCGTGAGTTTCAGGCGGGGACGGTTTCGTAAAGGGAGGACTTGATCTTCAACACATCCCGCCGCACATTGGCATCGGTTTCGATAATGCCGGCAATCTTCTCATACCCATACAACACTGTCGTATGGTCCCGATTGCCCAGGTAGCCGCCAATTTGCGGGAAGGACGCATCCGTCTCGGTTCTTGCCAGGTACATCGCCATCTGGCGGGGGAAAGCCACGGCCCGGCTGCGGCTGCTGCCTGTGAGAGCGTCCAGCGTAATCCGGTAATGATTGGCAACCGCCGCCAAGACCTGCGACACAGTCACTTTTTCGGTATAGTGCAATAAATCCGCCAGGGCCATCGTGACCAACTGGTCATCAACCGATCCCCCATTTAATTCCGCATACGCAATAACCTTGTTGAGTGCCCCTTCTAATTCTCGAATGTTATTGCGTACATTGCGGGCAATTGTTTCCAGCACATGCCGCGGCACGTACACTTGTGAATGCTCCAGCTTTGCCTCCAGGATCGCCATGCGCGTTTCCACGTCTGGTTGCTGAATGTCCGCCATCAACCCCCACTCAAAACGAGACTGCAATCGCTCTTCCAGCGTGACCATGGCCTTGGGGGGACGGTCGCTGGAGAGGACGACCTGCTTGCCATTGCTGTGCAGCTCGTTGAATGTGTGGAAAAGCTCTTCCTGGGTGCTTTCTTTGCCGGCAATAAACTGAATATCGTCAATGAGCAGCACGTCAAGTGACCGGTATTTCTCCCGAAACTGGGCCATGTCGCGGCTGCGGATAGATTGAATAAGGTCGTTGGTGAAGGTTTCAGACGATGTGTACAGGACGCGATAGCCGCTATCGCGGCACTTGTGCCCCACCGCGTGCAGCAGATGCGTTTTTCCCAAGCCCACGCCGCCGTAAATAAACAGTGGATTGTAGGTTTGCCCCGGATTCTCGCCGACCGAGAGCGCCGCCGCGTGTGCCAGCCGGTTGCTGGGGCCAACGATGAATGTGGAAAAGCGGTAGCCATTATTGCGCAAACCATCTTCGTCCAACAGCGGATTCCCTGCCGCCGGGCGCGAGGAAAAGGAATGTTTGTGCCCGTTTGTTGTAGACGGGCCGGATGCGTCGCCGTTTGGGGACGGGCTTGCGGCGCCATTGTGTTCTGACCAGACCACAAAGCTTAAATCAACGGGTTCGGTGACAATCGCGTTCAATGTGCGCAGAATAGTCTCTTTCAATCGATTTTGCAGCCAATCTTTGGCATACGCATTGCGCACGCCTACGACATAGCCGCCTGCATCCGCGGAAATCAGGCGCGCATCGCGCAGCCATGTGTTGAACGTGGCTTTTGTCATCTGTAGTTCAAGTTCGCCCAGAGTCGCTTTCCATGCTGATTCGGGGGACACGTTGCACCACCTCCTTGTGCAAGGCAGGGAGCAATACACAACCACAGGCATACTCGCCCAGGCAGGAAATAATAAGCTCACCAGTTTGTTTTTGCGTAGGCCGTTGTCTTGCCACAGGGATGGCTCGTGGGCTTGACGTGTACTCCCCGTACTGCTCTGTTTCGACCAGGAGCCTCTTATGCGGTGACCTTGTCACGGTAGGGAGAGGCTGCCTGCTGGCTTGCTCCTTGAGAGCAAATGCCCAAAAAAGTAGGTGTGGTCACGGGGGCGAACCCCATTAGACCATTCTTAGGGCGCATCCGTCATAGAATCGCAGTGGATGGATGCGTTGGCGGGTTCTGCTTCAATAGAACGACCACCGTTCATCATGAACGAACCCGGAGGGCTTCCGTACCTGCCCAGACCCCACTTTCTTGTCAGAGTGGATCAGTTCCCGGCTGATGACCCTGGTTTTGCGACGACATGGCGATGTTTGGCGCAAAGTGACCAAACGACAACGGTGAAGACATTCTAACAAACGGACAGGTCTGGCGCAATTGAAAATGGCGTGAATTGCCTTAAAAGGTGCAAAATTTTTAGAATAGCGAAATGTTAAAATTATTACAGCGATTAAACATACGTCAGCCTTGATGCGGCCATATACCCAGGACTAGGGTATAATTGGTTGACGACGCCTATATGTGGGGGGAGTGGCTTTCCATAAGAAAAGTGATGTGGATGGTTCATGGTTTGGCGTGGGGACCAGCAGCGTCGATTTGGGCGGCGCGTAATGCAACTTACGGACGTATTATTTAACATTGCGGAATTGCCGTGCCCATTGCCTGAACCTGGCGGCGGCAACAGGCGCGCCGCGCCGGGCATTTGTCCTGCCGGCATCTCATCTATGCGTCTTTTCAGCAACGGGGTTTTCCGGGCCGTGCCGGCAAAACCAGGCGATTATCGGCGACTTTGTTCTTTGTCATGCTTGACCGGTGTCTTCTCAATCAAGTGGGGCAAAGTTGGCTGAGCGTGTCGAAACCAACGGCCTTCGACACGCTCAGGGGCCTTCGACACGCTCAGGCTGCGGTTTGCCCAAAATGGAGAAGTTCCCAGTTCCCAGTTCCCTTGACTGCTTGACAATGGTATCACGAATTAGCTAGAATCTGAGTACAATTTCTCGAGTATAGCCAGACTCATCCTCCGTCGCAATTTGCCCCATCTTAACACTTGAAAGGTATTTCCCCTTTCATCAAGCAGAAGAGACCCCCCCAAGGATCGGAGACATAAAATGAGTGTCATTAAAGTATCTGCCACATCCCGCACTGCAGCCGTGGCCGGTGCCGTTGCTGGCGTCATCCGTGAGAGCGGACGGGCAGAGGTGCAGGCCATTGGTGCCGGCGCGGTCAACCAGGCCATAAAGGCGATTGCCATTGCCCGCGGCTATCTGTTGGAAGAAAATGTTGATGTTGTTTGCGTGCCCTCTTTTGTCGAGGTTGACATTGATGGTCACGAGCGGACGGCGTTGCGTGTCGTTGTGGAGTTGCGCCCCGGCCTCGAGTCTGGCTAGCCGGGGGTTTCTTTCCTGGAATGCGGCACGGATGCCGGCATCACGCGAATGACCCCCCCCATCGTCAGTTAGAAGCGCCCGTTGGCGCGTGTCTGGCGCGGGAGCCATGCCTGGCGGACATGGTGCAAAAGATAGTCCGCCGCGCCATTCTTGCCCCCACAGCAGTTGGAATCCGGGCTTTGCGCCCGCACTATACCCCCTGCCTGCAACTTGCGTTAAAATCCCCCCATGTTAATCCGATTCGTTCTATATGGACTGGGTGGCTGGTGCGGCGAGATCGTCTTTACGGCGCTGACGGAAAGCCTGCCACGGCGAGATTGGCGGCTGGTGGGGACGAGCTACCTGTGGATGTTTCCCATCTACGGCTTAATCGCGCCCCTCTATGAGCCGGCGCATGACTGGATTCGCAACGTGCCCTGGCTGGGGCGAGCGCTCGTTTGGTCGCTAGGGTTCACGTTTATCGAGCTGGCGACCGGCTGGCTGCTGGCACGCCTGACGGGGCGCTGCCCCTGGGATTATTCACGCAAGCGGCTGGCGATCAATGCCTACATTCGCTGGGACTACTTCCCGGTGTGGGCGGTGGTCGGCCTGGCTATGGAACCGGTGCATGATTTTTTGGTGCGCCTGACGCCGGCGATTACCGCGGCGTTGGGTTAAGATTGAGTTCACTGAAAAAACCGGGTTTTTCGTGTCCGGCCGAAATTCAGAGTGGTTCATGTGTAAAAACCCGGTTTTTGGCCTTTTTTCAGTAGAGTCAAGGTTAATTTTGCGCGAATCCTTCAGGACGACAACGGGATTTTGGGACGTTGTGAACACGCCCTTTATGTTAACTTTTTGTTGTCGTATTCGTAAGTGAGAGCAAGACACGATGCTACGACCGGAGGATTTTTTTACGTTGGAGGATGAACTGGCGGCGGAGATTTTTGCCGGCATTGATCCCCTCTGGCACGCGCTTCCCCAACTCGCCCACCATGTGCGGCGGCTCACCCAGGACCGCCAGACCATCCTCGGTCAGGTGATGCCCGGCGCATTCCTCGGCGACCGTCCGCTCTACATCGCCCCTGACGCGCGCATTGAACCAGGCGCATACGTCGAAGGCCCCGCCTACATTGGACCGGGTGTGGTGGTGCGTCATGGGGCGCTGGTGCGGGAAAACGTGATCATGCTTGGCGGCAGCCTCCTGGGGCACGCCAGCGAAGCCAAGAACAGTCTCTTTCTGCCCCACGCCCACGCGCCCCATTTCAACTACGTCGGCGATAGCATCCTCGGCGGCGGCGTGAACCTGGGCGCGGGCACAAAACTGAGCAACCTGGCGATGAACAGCCGCAAAGACCCCGTCACCGGAAAAAGACCCACTGTGCGTGTGTTGATTGCCGGCATCTGGTACGATACCGGACTCGCCAAAATAGGCGCCATCCTCGGTGATGGCGTGCAGACAGGCTGCAACGCCGTCCTCAATCCCGGCTGCCTCGTTGGCCGCGGCAGCATGATCTACGCCAACCTCAGCCTGCGCAAAGGGTACTACCCGCCAGACACGCTGGTCAAACTACGTCAACAAACCGAGAGCGTTTCCCTTACCTGAGGGGACGACGACTGCCTGGAGAAAACCGTGACCCATACCGCGAAACCATTCCAACAACAGCCCTGGAGCCTGACAGACCTTTTCCCTGCCCTGGATAGCGCCGAAGTGACCGCGGCGCTGGCGACGTTGCAAGAAACCGCCGCCCGTTTTGAGCAGATGCGCTCTCGGTTGCGTCCGGACATCGACACAGCGGCGTTCCTGGATATGGTGCGCCAATATGAAGACGTGGACCGGCAGGCCAGCCGCCTCCAGGGCTTTGCCCGACTCAGCTTCACGGCGGATACGCAGAACCAACGGGTGCAAAGCTTTCAGGCGGAAATGCGGCAACATATCGCCGAGATCATCAATCGTACCCTCTTTTTCTCGCTCTGGTGGAAAGAAATCGATGACGCCAACGCCGCCCGCCTCATGGACGCCAGCGGCGATTACGCCTACTGGTTGGACGCGCTGCGCCGCCAGAAGCCGTACACTCTTTCCGAATCGGAGGAGAAGATCATTAACCTGAAGAACGTCAACGGTGTGCGCGCCCTGACGACACTGTACGAGGCGATCACCAATCGTTACACGTTTAAGTTGACGGTTGACGGGCAGGAAAAAGAGTTGACGCGCGGGGAACTACAAGCCTACTACCGCGACCCCGACCCGGACGTGCGCGCCGCTTGCTACCGGTCCCTGCACCATGTGTACACGCAGGATGCGCCCATCCTGGGGCAGATCTACCAGTCCGTGGTGCGCGACTGGCGCAGTGAGCACCTGAACCTGCGCGGGTTTGCCGCGCCTATTTCCGTGCGCAATCTGATGAATGACGTGCCCGATGCCGTGGTCGATACGCTGCTGCAAGTGTGCCAGGCGAATGCGCCGCTGTTTCACCGGTATTTCCGCCTGAAGGCGCAATGGCTGGGCGTGGAAAAACTACGCCGCTACGATATTTACGCGCCATTTGCGCGCACCACGAAGCGTTACGACTTCGGCGACGCCGCGGACCTGGTGCTGCGCAGCTTCCGCGAGTTCGACCCGCATATCGCCGACCTGGCCAGGCGGGTGTTCGTGGAGAATCATCTGGACAGCGAAGTGCGCAAGGGGAAGCGCAGTGGCGCGTTTTGCGCCACGATTGAACCGGCGCTCACGCCGTGGGTGTCGTTGTCCTACCAGGGCCGCCCGGATGACGTCGCCACGCTGGCGCACGAACTGGGGCACGCGATTCATAGTTTACTGGCCGACCACCATTCGGTGCTGACGCAGCAATCTTCGCTGCCGCTGGCGGAAACGGCGTCTACATTCGCGGAGATGCTGGTCATTGATCGCTTGCTGGCGGAGGACCCGAATCCAGAGGTAGAACGCGATTTGCTGTTTACGCAGTTGGATGATGCGTACGCCACAATTATGCGGCAGGCGTACCTGGCGCTGTTTGAGCGAGAGGCGCACGGGCGCATTGCCGCGGGGGCGTCGGTGGATGCGTTGTCGGACCTTTATCTCGACTTGCTGCGGGAGCAGTTTGGGGATGCGCTGGATTTGAGTGACGATTTCCGCGTGGAGTGGGTGGAAATTCCGCACATTTACGCGGTTCCGTTTTATGTGTATGCGTATGCGTTTGGGCAGTTGCTGGTGTTGTCGCTGTATCAGCAGTATTTACAGGAAGGCGAGGCGTTTAAGCCGCGATATAAGGCGATTTTGGCCGCGGGCGGGTCGGCTGCGCCTGTGGTGGTCTTGGAAAATGCCGGCATTGACGTCCATTCCGCCGACTTCTGGCAAGGTGGGTTCGACGTCGTCGCCCATACCCTCGACCGCCTGGCGCAAATTCCCCTGCCCACGCGGTAGGCCGCTTGCCGTTTTGGTCTGGACGTGATAAAAAGCGCGTTCGTCAGGCTGGTAAATCACCTGTTGATGGCGTGCCGGCATCATTCAATTGAAGCGTTAGTAGGGGGTGGGCTTGCGCCCGCCCTACCTGACCCTGGTAAAAGAAGGGCAAGAAGATGAGAGATAGTGAAACCGTAGTTATTGTTTCCGGGCTGCCTCGTTCCGGGACATCCATGATGATGAAGATGTTGGAAGCGGGCGGACTGGTTCCCCTGACCGACGAAATCCGCGAGGCCGATTCCGACAACCCCAAAGGGTATTACGAATTTGAGCGCGTGAAGCAGCTCGACAAAGGGGATAAGGAATGGGTAGTGGATGCCCGCGGCAAAGTTGTCAAAGTCATTTCCGCGTTGCTGCGCCATTTGCCCGATGATTACCACTACAAAGTCATCTTTATGCGACGGGCGCTGGAAGAAACGCTGCGTTCACAAAAGAAAATGATGGTGCGTCGGGGCACGGACAATGACAAAGTCAACGATGAGCAAATGTCCATGTTATTTCGCGCGCACCTGAAGCAGGTGGAAGCGTGGCTGGCGAAACAGCCGAATATGGGCGTTATGTATGTCAGCTACAACGAGATGCTCACCGACCCCACGACGCAGGCGGAAGCGGTTAATGATTTTCTGGGCGGCGGACTGGACCTGGAGAAGATGGTCGGCGTTGTAGACCCGAAGCTTTACCGAAATCGTCAGTCACCCTGAAATCATCAGGCAACCTGAAAACCCCAAACGTGACGTGCTTCCGCAGGCGCGTTGTGTCTAACGGCTGCCCCGCTGGCCTGTTGCGCGCAGGTGCGTGGATGAAATGTCCAGGCGGAAGCGTTGGCTGGGGATCGGCTCAAAAAGATCGGCATAGGGCGGGGGAGCCGGCAGCGCCGCTGCCTCATGAAAACGTCCCGCATCATCCTGTCGCCCGGCCACCAAAAAACGACAGCCTAGCGCCCGTATTCGTTCCAGCGCGGCCATCATGCTGGTTTCGCTATTCTCATAGAAGCGCGGCTGCAAGACGCGCAATGCTGTATCGTACCCTACGGCAAAAATGGCCCCCGGGTAAATTTCTGCTTTGGCGACAAAGGTGGGCGCGTTGCTTACCAGAACCGGCCAGCGCCCCGCGAACTGAGCCATGCGCCGCAAAATGTCTGCTTCCGCCAGGGCCGGTTTTTCCGCATTCACCGCCGTCAGCTCGAAGGCGGGGGGGCGGCCCGTTATGTCGCCGGCAATCTGCGCCAGTCGTAGATGCCCTTCATGCAGGGGATTAAAGGATCCGGAGAGGACGACCATTGGCTCCGCGAGGCTGCCATTTGCCAACCCGTCCGCCTGTAGATGGAAGCAGCGAATCTGGTGACGGTAAACCTGACGCGCCAGCGCCGCCAGGTCGGTTGTGCCCGTTTCCAGCGAATCCGCCACGCCCAGGTCGAGTGGGAGGGACACACCCGCGCCGAATGAATCTGATAGGGCATTGAGTATCTGGCGGCTGACCAGTTCCTCTTCTTCTTCGCGTTGTCGCGCTCCCTTCTCCAATTCCAGGCGATACCAGACGATTTTCTCCGTTTTCCAGGTGGCGATGTGGGCGCGGTGCGCGCCGCGCTTGGGGCGGTCGGTGACGATGGCCGCGGTGCAAGCCAGCCCCACCAGTTGGTTTTCCGCGTGGTGCAGCCAGCGTGCGCGGCTGAAGGCACGTCCGGCCATGAGGCGGGCGGTGCTGCCGGCCACGTATTTGGCGGGCGGTTGCCCCAGGAAGTCGTCAAAGGCGGCCCAGTCGTAGGGGATAAGGGCTTCGAGGAGGGTGCGGGAGGCGCCGGGCACGCCCAGGAGCCAGGCCAGCGCCTGGCTGCCCGCGCCTGCCGTGACGAGGACGACGCGCCCATGTGCGTCGTGAAGGGTTTGTACCAGTTGTGTGATTTCCGGTGTCATGCGGGGATTTTAACAGAAATGCGATGGGTGCTGGTATATTCAAGTCGGAATTTGACACGAATTCCGCGAATGAATCAGAATTGGACGCTGGCGTTTTTGGCGCGGAGGTTTTAGCCGGTCCACATATGGAGGGAGACCCGGCTAAAGCCTCGATTCCGATCACCCTATGTGGATTTCCCCAGACACGAGTCAGAATTTGACGCGCATTGCACGAATGTCAGGCGTTTTGCGGATGAGGCCGTGGTAGGGGACGTTGCTCATTTTCTGACTGTGGTCAATAATAATCTTGAGTCACTGAAAAAACCGGGTTTTTCGAGTGCCCGGCCAAAATTACCAGAGTGGTTCATGTGTAAAAACCCGGTTTTTGGCCTTTTTTGAACAGGGTGCGAGTTTTTGGAGGAAGAAACGCTCATGCCGGTTGAACTGCTCTATTTGTGGCTGCTGCCGTTGGCGGCGTTTGGCCTGTATTGGGGGTATCGTTCCTGGAGAAAGGGGCGGAATGGGGAGGCAAGCGCGGTGTGGGAACCGCGTCTGCGTCGCTGGCGGCGAGTTGTGGCTGCTCCGGTGGCGGTGGATGCGGTGGTGGAGGACGCGCCCGTGGTGGCGAGGGATGAGGCGGTAATCGGAGAGGAAATGCCGGCACATTTCACAATGACCGATCTCCGGTTGCCGATTACTAGTTTGCTGCTGGGAGGGCTGGTGTTGATCATGATGGGGCAGGCGGTGTTGGGGAAAATGCCGGCATCTCTCCCCATCTACCTTGTCATGCTCCTGGGATTGGCTGCCTTTCTCCTCGGCACGCAAACCATCGCCCGCCAGGCTCCGCCCGCCAGGCTCATTCCTCTCGCATGGCGGCTTTGCCGTGCCCTGGACATTCGCGCCTGGCAGATCATCCTCCTCATTCTTGCCCCCTGCTATGCCCTTATGGCCAGTTGGGCCGCCGGACCTGCCATCAGAACCCCCTTGCCCTTTGTGACCTGGGCCGCCTGGCTACTCGCTATCGGTATGGCAATTGCCGGCAGCCTCAAATGGGGGCGCGAACCACGATACCAGATCAGCCGCTTCGATCTACTGTTCACCGTTGGCTTATTGGTCGCCGCCTATTTGTTGCGGGGCACCGGCACTGCCCAGATTCCCACCACGCTCTCCGGTGACGAAGGCTCTGTTGGCCTCAGCGCCGTCCAATTCCTCAACGGCAACGCCAACAGCCCATTTAGCGTCGGCTGGTTCTCCTTCCCCTCGCTCTACTTCGCCTTCCAAAGCGTGGGCATTGCCATCTGGGGACACGCCACGGAAGCATTGCGCATTCCCTCCGCCCTGGTGGGGTCCCTGACCGTTGTCGCCCTTTACTGGCTGGTGCGGGCGTTGTTTGATCGCCCCACGGCCATCCTGGCCGCCGCCTACCTGCTGGCCTCCCATTATCACATTCACTTCAGCCGCATCGGCCTGAACAACGTATATGATGGCTTGTTTGCCGTGGTGGCTTATGCCGGCATCTGGCATGGCTGGAAAACGGGGCGACGCGCTTCCTTCGTTCTGGGCGGCATCGCCCTGGGTCTTGGTCAATACTTCTACGTGGCGATTCGCGTGTTGCCCTTGCTTCTCTTGATGTGGGCCGCCGCCGCCTATCTCACGCAGCGCCAGCGTTTCCGAGAGCGATTCCCAGACCTGGCGCTTTCCGCCATCGTCGCCCTCATCATCTACCTCCCCCTCGGCCTCTTTTTTCTTGCCTATCCGCAAGAATTCGCCGCGCCCATGAACCGCGTCACCATTTTCCAGGGGTGGCTGGATCAGGAAGTTCTGCTGACGGGGATGTCCGCCAGCCGGATTGTCTTCAGCCAAATGCTAAAAGCGGCGCAGGGATTCACGCATCTGCCGCTGCGCTTGCTTTACGATCCCGGCGTACCGCTGCTATTGGGCAGCGCGGGCGCGCTCTTTCTTCTGGGCGTTTTCATTGCCTTGTGGAATATCAGCCTGCGGAGCCTGTTCTTGCTGCTCCCGCTCCTCTCCGTGGTGTTTCTCAGCGGCTTCAGCCAGGACCCCCCGGCCTCGCAGCGTTACGTGGCGGCTATACCTGTGGTGGCTATTCTGGTGGCGCTGCCTTTGGGCATGTTGTGGCGCTGGCTGTGTACCCTCTGGCCAGAGTACGGGCGACCGATAGTGGTGATCTTGCTTATGATGATGACCTGGATCATGTGGACCGATGTCCACTACTATTTTTTTGAAGCCTACAAAACATACATCCTGGGGGGATTAAACACAGAGGCCGCCACGCGGATCGCCGCCTACCTGCAATCAGAGGAGAACCCGGCGCAAGACGTCTATTTTTTTGGCTTCCCCCGCATGGGATACGCCAGCCTGTCCACCATACCCTTTCTCAACCCGGATATGCACGGCATTGACGTTGCGACGCCTCTGCGAGAGCCACCAGACTGGCCGCTGGAACATGACACCATCTTCATTTTCCTACCGGAGCGGGTGCAAGAGATGGACGAAGTGCGGGCATCCTATCCCGACGGCCAGTACCGGGTATTCTACCGGCCTCAGCGTCCCCTGGAACCGCTGTTTATGTCCTATGAATTGCCGATCTCAGGTCCTTGATGCGCCGGTCAGGATGGGCTTGCGCGGGGCGAATACCGTTCCCCTTCCTGTGGCAGTCAGCCTTCCCACTGACCGACCTGACCGGGGCGTCGTTGGTGTTTGGCAGCCAGATAGTTGATTGTCTTCAACCCTTTCGCCGCTTCCAGAGCCACCTTGAACTTGAACGACGTTTCGGAGGTAATCAATCTCATCGGTAAGCGACAGGACACGGGGGTTTGGGGTGTGGAGGCTTCAGCCGGCCCACATATGGAGTTTGACCCGGCTAAAGCCTCGACTCCGATCCCCCTATGTGGATTTCGCCGGCCTTGAGTAATCTATTGAGACCAGCACCACCGGAGGGCAAAAAAACCTCCAGGATTTGGATGGATGTGAAAGCGTTCCTGTTGTGTGTCACGCATTTCAAGACTGGACATAACTCTATATGCCAGATGCCGGCATCATCTTCTCCAACGAGCCGCATAAAGCAGAATAGCGGCGGCGGCATTGACGGAGAGGGAGTCAATGCCGGCATTCATCGGAATCGTCACGCGCATATCCAGGCTGGCCGCCTCTTGCCCCGCCAATCCCCAATACTCGCTGCCCATAAAAACGGCCGTCCCGTGCGCGGCAGCCAGATTCGCCCGCGGCAAGGGAATGCCCCCCTGCGTCGTTGTGCCCACCGTCAGCACCCGGCGCGCACGCAGCAACGCCAGCAACGGCGGCAGCGCGGAATAACGAACCAGCGGCAGTTTGAAGAGGCTGCCCATGGCCGTGCGCACTGCTTTCGGGTGGAAGGGATCGCTGCGCCCGGTAGCGCCGACGGCCACGAACGCATCCGCGCCGAGGGCATGCGCGGTGCGCACCAATGCGCCCACGTTCCCCGGATCGGCGATTTCCACGGCAACGAGCAGCAGCGGCGGCGTCGCTGGCGCGGTGAGGAGGACATGCAGGTCGGCGGATGGCGGCAGGGGGGCCAGACCCACAATGTCGCCCAGGCCGCGCCCATGCGTGATGGCCCGGAGAGCCTCTTCCGGCGCGATGTGCAGGTGGCAGCCGCTCCGCGTGAGGCCGTTGAGGAGGGCCTGGATGCGCGGGGAGGGGTCCTGGTGGTATTGGGGCGTGAGGAGGGCGTCGGTGAGGGGAATGCCGGCACGCCAGGCCCGTTCATGCAGCCGCGTCCCCTCCAGGGAAAAACAGCCCGCTTCCTCCCGCCCGCGCGCCGTCGCCACCCGCTGCACCATCGCCCACACCCCGCGCCACGTCGCTTCCGTCATGACGCCACCCCCCGACGCATCACGTGTTGCCGCCAATCCCGTATCCGCCTCCAGTTGCGCGCCAGCAGCAACAGCAGCAGCGCGACGTCCAGCGTGTGCTCAAAAAGGCTCCACTCGCGCCCGTGGTACTGGGGGTCCCAATAACTGAGCGGGCTGTGAAAACGCCATGTCCAGTTGAGGGGGAAGAGGGGCAAAGGGCCGTCCGTGACATGCAAGGGGATGTCGGCCAGTGTGTGCAGCATGGCCGCGCAGGAGAGCCAGAAGAACCAGCCGCCCCAACGACGGTCAAGACGCCAGGCGGCATACCCTACGGCGATGTAAATGATGACCAGCAACGGGCTATGGAAGGCATTGTATGCGGTGATCACCCAGGGATCCTGGAAGAACCAGACATCAAACAACCGCATCGTCATGGAAGCGTCCAACAATTCCGGGGGCGGCGGCGTGCCGGGTGGAATGGCGGAGAAATCAACGCGGCTGAAGATGCCGGTGAAGAGGTCGCGCAGCAAGGCCACGAGGCTGAGGGCGATCAGCGGCAGGTCGGGCAAGACGGAGCCAAGCAGCAGCGCCCGTGTGCGCAAAGGCGGCAGCAGGTGGGGGCGATGCCGGGCCAGGCGGTCGAGCGGGCGCTGTAGGGCACCGGTGACGATGAGGTGGGAGTAGGTTTGCATGGAAACCCCTTTGGGATAGGCAACAACCGTCTCACAACACCTTGTATTATGATGCGGGCGTTGGGGCGGGGCAACATTTGCGCGCTTCACGCCATTTCCTTGATGCGCTGCGCCATCAACAAGTACGCCGCGCCCCCGCGTGAGCCGGTGGGGGCGTATACCTGGGCGGCTTTTTATGCTACAATGATGACGCAGTGAGTCATGAACGGTGTGCTGGGTTTTCACGGCAGAGTCGTGAATAGGGGGTGCGCCGGGTATCTGCCGAGAACGTTCATGGCTTGCGCGGAATTTGTCAAATTGGGTAACGATTTAACCCGTTTCCTGAGACTTGCGTCTGTTGCCTGAGCCTGCCGAAGGCAAGATGGGCTTTGACGAGGGCTTTGGCAAGCCTGGCCCCGAGAGGGTTAGCAGTTACCAAATTGGAGGTTAATATGGAGACGAAATTGACCAAACCCGAGAATTGGCTGAAGTTGGTGGCGGGGGCGGTTGGCCTGGTTTTTGATCGCGTAAAGCCGGTGGCGCGGAATGGACAGGCGGCAATTGCCGTTGCGCTCGCCAGCCCTGATGATCTGACCTTGATTCATGGGATTGGGCCTACGTTTGCGCGGCGGTTGCGGGATGCCGGCATTACCACTTACGCCCAACTCGCCAGCTACACGCCTGAGGAACTGCAAACCATCACCAAGGCCGCTGTCTGGCAGGCAAACCCCACCGATTGGGTCGCCCAGGCGCGGGAGAAGCTGAACTAGCCGACGCTTACGTAAACCCCTCATACGGCGGCGGCGCGTTGTCGTGGTCGGGGATGTCCCACGTCTTACGCCAGAGGGAACTACCCCCGTCTACGCGCAAGGCGTCGCCGCTGATGTAGGCTGCCGCCGGCGACAGCAAGAAGGTGACGGCAGCGGCGACCTCGCTTTCCGTTCCCATTCGTTTCGCGGGGAGGTCGTGCGTAATGCCGGCAATAAACGCCTGCACCTCCTCCCCATACTGCCGCAGCCCATTCCCCGCAATCAGCCCGGGAGCCACCGCATTCACGCGCACGCCAAACGGCGCCCATTCCACCGCCAACGTCCGTGTCAGGTTAACCACGCCCGCGCGCGCCGCGCCCGTATGCGCCATCCCCGGAAAGCCGCGCCACATCTCCGCCACGATGTTCACAATCGCGCCCCCGCGCGCCTGAAAATGACGGCGGAACGCCTCGCGGGAAACGGTAAACGTGCCCGTCAGGTTTGTCTCGATCACCGCGTGCCACCCCTTATTGGAAATGGCCGCGGCGGGACTCATGAACTGCCCTCCCGCATTGTTCACCAGCCCATCCAACGCCTCATGATCGGCGGCGAAGGCGTCGAAGAAGGCCATGACGGACGACTCATCGCGGATGTTGCAAAGATAAGAAGATGCGGAGCCGCCGGCGGCGATGATCTCGTCGCGGGTGTGGGCCAGGGGGTCGGCGCGGCGGGCGGCCAGGGCCACGTGCGCGCCCAGGGAGGCCAGCTCATGGGCAATGGCGCGTCCAATGCCCGTGCCGCCGCCGGTGATGATGTAGGTTTTGCCGGCAAACAGATCCGGGCGAAAGATCGAATGGTACATAAGGTTGATATCCACGGCATTGTTGCCAGATGTGCCGGCAAAAGCGTTTTACGGACGCGAGCGCAAAGCGACCCGCGTTTGTTCGTCAATCATCTCGTCCCTCGCTGCCGGCATCACGCTCAATGGGCTTGCTGATTTTTCTCCCGCGCCAGCCGTAAGGTTTGGAGAGAGCAACGAGGAAGAGGAGGGGGGGGAGAAACGCGGCGGCGCAAATGGGACTGCCGCCATCTTCGGCGGCCGGTGGCGGCGAGGCGGCGGCGGGCGGCGTGGGCACGACGCGCACAAGTTGCAAGGGCGCGGCGGTGGGAATGAGGTCGGGGTTGATGGGGGTGGGGGTGGGCGGAATCTGGCGCAGGGGCGCGCCAATCGCCGCGCGCCAGGCAGTTTCCAGGCCATCGGTGTTGAAACCGTACACGTTTTGCAGCGCCTGGTCGTAGGTGTCGCCGTCGGCGAGGGCGCGCAGGTATTGCCGCATGGCTTCTTGCCCGTAGGTTTGCAGGAGGAAGGCGACGAGACTGTAGCTTTGGCTGTAGGAGATGCCGGCATCTTCCGTATGCGCCGAAAAAACCCCGTTCAAGCTGCGCACCGGCAGAAACGCATCCTCGGCAATTCCGCGGGCAATATCCGCCCGCACCGTTGCCGACGGTTCCCCCTCCGCAAAAACCGCCAGCCCTTCCTCTAACCATGTGGGACGGCTGCCGCCCACACAACTCCAACCAAACCGGCCCACTACCAGATGCGCCAGTTCATGAGCCACCGTCGGCTTGCCCCAACTTTCCAACTGACTGGGAGCCACGCCCATCAGAATTACGCCGTAGTCGGCAAAGGCCAGCGCCCCCGCCCAGTCCTGCACATACAACACCGCCTCCCGCATGTCGTCACTGTTGCCGTAGATGAAAAACTGCACCTCTTCCCCCCACTCAATCCCCATCTCCCCTTGCAGCCGCTCCAGCCCCGCCAGCGCCGCTTGCAGCAGTTCCGGTCCGACGTTGCTGCCGCGATACCAATTCACGAACACGCCATCCGCGCCCACCTGCCGCCAATCGTAACGCGGATCGGTGAAGGTGAGCATTTGCTTGGGGGTCGTCAATTGGCCGCCACTTTCGTCCGTCAGTGTCCAGGACCAGGATAAACGCGCCCCTGGCGGTGGGTTTCCGGAACGGGTGAATGCCCACTGCCAGGTCAGTTGGTTGCCGTTGATCTCGGCGGGCGCTTGCGTCTCCACGGGGAGGCAGTTATGGCGGTTGGTGGCGAAGTTGAGCGTGGCCGCCTTTACCGGGTGCGCCGTGTCTATCTCCAGATTAAACGTGACGCTTTGGGGGAAATCAACGGTGGCTTCATCGCTGATCACCGTGATCTCCGGGGGGGACGGCGTTTGCGCGAAGGCCGAAGACTTTGCCGCCGCCGGCCACAGGCCAAACAACAGGCATCCTGTCAGGAGTAAAATTGTTCTTCTCATTCGCGCTGTCTCCACAGTACAAGGAAGGCGGCTCCCAGGACGAAAGCCGCGCCCAATAGCCAAAAAGACCGGGGAATGCCGGCATCAACCGATCCCCCAGAAGCTGACAACGTTGCTTGGGGCGAAATAGTCGGTGTCACGGAAGGGAGAACGGTAGGCAGCGAGGTTGCCGACGGCGTCACCGAAGACGTTACCGAAGGCGTTACCGAAGGCGTTACCGACGGCGTGACCGAAGGCGTTACCGACGGCGTGACCGTGGGAAGAGGGGTCGCCGTTGGCGTGGACGTGAAAGTGGGCAGCGGCGTTGGCGTAGCCAGCGGCGGCGGCGCATCCAGATCCGCATCCGCCGACAACGGCTGCACCACGTAAGTCACCAGCCCGCCAATCATGCAATAATCGCCAATCGACTGCGCGCAAACGGCAGGTGGCAGATTCACGCGAAAAACGCCATCAACCGCCTCAATCGTCCGCCGCTTCCCCCACATATCCACCAACCAGGCGTTCGCCGAATCCCCGACCCGCGGCACTTCCGCTACCTGCGGCAGCGGCAGCCGCGCAAACACCACCGTCGTTACACGGTCCGCCTGCGTCAGCCGCACCTGCCCCACCGCATCCCATCGTTCCCGGTCCGCCGCGCGCACGCCCGTTAGCAGGCGAAAGGCTACGCGGGCCGCCTCGAAAGCCGGACGACGACTGCCATCTTGCCGCACCAGGCCAAATGGCTCCGGGTTCGCCGCATAGTCGCCGTCCGTATCCCGCAGCTTGTACACGGCCACCCGCTCCGCCCCCGCCGCCAGAGCCAGCGCCAACGACTGCGGCATAAAGGCGGCTTGCTCCACTTGCAGCACCTTCAGCGTGACGCTGGCGACGGGCCAGGCAGGGTCGTCGCTGGGTGGGGCGTTCGTTTCCACCAGCCAGATCGGCTTATCCAGCCCATGATCGCGCAGGATGGTGTTGAAAGTTGTCATAACGTCGTACACGGAAGCGGGTTGGAAGTAGATGTGGGCGGTGAGGACGTCGAAATAGGCATGGTTCGCGGCGGCCTCCGGGTCGGCGACGATTAAGTCCAGCAGGCGGCTGAGGTATTGCTCGCGGCCAAACTGCGCGTCCCAAAAGTAGGTCATGGCCGCCAGGTGGATGATGGCGCGCGGATTGGCGGCTTTGGCGGTGCGGTAGGCGACGCGCTGGAGTTGCAAAAAGTCCGCCTCGTCCCCGTCCCAGGTGTGGCCGGGCGTGGTGGGGTCCCAGATGTCCGGTTCGTTCCAGATGATCCAATGGTCAATGCGGTTTGCATAACGGGTCACGGCCTGGCGCACGAAGCCGGCCCAAAGGTTGTGGGGATCGTCGGCGGGGAGATGGAGACCTGCCGGCATTTCATCCTCCCCCCGCGCCCAATCAGGAATGCCAATCAGCATCCCCACCACTTCTCGCCCCGCCGCCGCCTCCACCGCCAGCGCCCCCTCACTCACCGGTGGCAGCCACTCATCCGGGCTATGCGGCTGCACCTCCGCCCACTGAAACCGCACCCGCGTCCAACCCGCCCCCAAATCTGTGGCATCCGCGGGCGATTCCGTGGACTCAATCACGCCAAAGCGCCAATCCGCGGGTCGTGACTGCGCCATTGCCGTCGCCGGCGGACGCGACCAGAGCGCCAATCCGCCCAACACCAACACCCACGCCAATCGCCGCCAATCTAATCGCGCCATACAAGCCTCCAACGCATAAGTATACAAGGGAGCGGCGAGGGGGCGAGGGGCGAGGAGCAAACAAACTCGCAGACTCGCAGACTCGCAAACTCGCCTCTCGCAACTCCCCAACTCGCGCTATAATTTCTGTGCAAACCGGATTGACTTTTGACTACGGATCATCGTTATGCAACTTTACTTCATTCGTCACGCGCAATCGGAAAACAACGCCATCTGGGCGCGCACCGGGTCCAGCGAGGGACGGCGGGCCGATCCTGGGTTGACGACCATTGGCTGGCGACAGGCGCGGCTGCTGGCCCGGTTCCTGGCACAAAACTGGATCACGGACCCCACGGACGAGTGGGATGCGCACAATCGCCGAGGGTTCCATTTCACGCACCTCTATTGCAGCCTGATGCGGCGCGCCGTGGCCACGGGGAACGAAATTGCCCAGGCGGTGGACGTGCCCCTACGGGGATGGCCGGATATTCACGAGCGAGGTGGCATCTACCTGGACGACGCGGCATCCGGCGAACCGGTGGGACTGCCAGGAGAAAATCGTGCCTTCTTCGCGGCGTATTATCCCCGCCTGCGGGTGCCACCGACGCTGCGAGAGGAAGGTTGGTGGAACAATCGGTCCTACGAAACGGCGGAGGCGGCACTGGAACGGGCGCGTCTGGTTATTGAGGAGCTGCTGGCGCGCCACGGAGACACCGACGACCGCGTTGCTATGGTCAGCCACGGCGGTTTCTATCATTCGGTTTTATCGGTTTTGCTTGATTCGCCCCTACGCGCCAATGGCCTCAGCCGCGACTGCCATGTCTGGCTGGCGCTGCAGAACACGGCTATTAGTCGCTTTGATTTTTTCGAGGGGCGTTTGTTGGTAACTTACATGAATCGGATCGATTTTATGCCGGCATCTCTCATCACCTACTGACCCCCAAATGTCCTGAATGTGCGGGCTGGCAATCCTCAGATACAACATCCCGGGCGTGGGACGGTTTGTGAGCGCGGATACGATTGTGCCGGATGCCGGCAATCCCCAAGCCTTCAAGCGCCCTGGTTACGTTTTCAATCACAAGAATTGTTTAGCTGGGCACCAATTAGGGGCAACTGTTAAGAAACGATTGATGTTTGCTAAATCCGTCATTAAAAGCCATGCAAACGGCTCACCAAACGGACAAAACCCTGATATGGTTATACACGACAAGAAAGTTATCCGATGGAATAGAGATGATGCCCTTCATTTGACCGGCAACATACGCTCTCCCGGCGAAAAGGAAATGTGAATGACCATTCTTACCGTTGCTGTATTTTCGACCCTGTTCCTCCTGGCAGTCAAAACGCGGCTACAACCCGCGCCGCGTCCCGTCCCTGTGCGTGTACGTCGCTGACGCCGTGTGACGGTTCTCCCCAAAAGAGTTTCCCCTTCTTTGCGTCCCCGCGGTAACTATCCGCGGGGGCGCTATTTTTCCCCTTCCTGTAAACGAACGGTGTGCCTCAGTGTTTGGGGCCGGCGCCGATTCGGTGGCCGGTGACGCAACCGATGCTGGACTGGCGCGTATAGTGGGTGATTGTGAAACAGAACACAATCGCTCAAAGGCGACGCACTCTCCCAGCGTGCGTACGACGGTCTTCCCGTTTGTGAGCGCGTCGCCCCCCCCCAATCGCCCGCTACCAGATGAAGGAAGGTCCTCCATGTTGAACGCATTAACGCAAAAGAACATTGAACAGCACGTCACCGTCCTCGGGTGGCTGCACATTGGCAGCAATATCCTGCTGCTATTCATCGGCGCCTTTGTGTTTTTTCTCCTGACAACCATCGGGGTTGTCAGCGGCGATCAGCAGGCCACGGCCATATTGGGAACCGTGGCCACATTCATAGGCATGTTGATGGCTGCCCTGGCTGTTCCCGGCATGGTTGCCGGCTATGGTTTGCTGAAACGGAAGAACTGGGGGCGCGTTTTAGCCATCATCGTGGGCATTTTTAGCCTGATGAATTTTCCTCTGGGCACTGCTGTCGGCATCTACACGCTGTACGTGCTGCTCCAGGAAGAAGCGCCCACTTACTTTGCCGCCGCGCAGTTGCGTTGAAACCTGACACGGTTTGGGAAATTGGCGCTAGAGAGTGGAGCGACTTCACGAACCATGCCCGTTTTGGGAGACGATAACCTGAGCCAGTCGCCGCACGCCTTCTTCGATTTCCGGTTGGCTCAGGCCGCTGAAGCCGAGCAGAATGGAGGGGGGTGGTTTTCCCGAAGGCGTCGTCAGGTGAAACCGCGCGCCGGGGTAGACGCCGACGCCGAGAGCGGCAGCCTGGGAGATGATTGTGGCTTCGTCGGCATCCGGGGGGAGCTGCAGCATGATGTGTAGCCCGGCCTCGTCCGGGGAAAAACGAACCGCATTTCCCATGTGTTCTTGCAGGGCGGCAACCAGCGCCTGACGCCGTTGACGATATGCCTCGCGCAAGTGGCGCACATGGCGCTCAAAGTGGCCTTCGCTGATGAAGTCGGCCACGGCGGCTTGCGTTAGTGTGGGCGCGCCGCGCCCTAGCAGGCTCATGGCCTGGATGAAGGGGGTTGTCAGTAGTGGAGGCAGCACGACGTATCCGAGACGCAGGGCGGGGAAAAGGACTTTGGAGAATGTGCCCAGGTAGATGACCTGGCCTGTTACGTCAAGTCCTTGCAGTGCGGCGGGGGGGCGACCCTGGTAGCGTAATTCGCTGTCATAGTCGTCTTCGATGATGAGGGCGTGGTGCTGCTGTGCCCAACGGAGCAGGAGCAGGCGACGGGGGAGCGAGAGCGTACCGCCGCGCGGGAATTGGTGCGCGGGGGTGACGAAGATGAGGCGGGCGGGGGGATAGGAGGGAAGTTGTTCGGCGAGGATGCCGGCATCATCTACCCCCACGCCCATCACCTCGCACCCATGGAGGCGAAACACGTCAAACGCATCCGCAAAACCCGGCGTTTCCACCAACACCCGGTTCCCCGGCTGCAAATAGAGGCGCGCCAGCACATCCAGCGCTTGCTGCGCCCCGCTGACAATCACCACCTGCTCCGCCGTGCAATGAACCCCTCGTGCCTGGGCTAAATAGTCGGCCACTGCCTGCCGCAGCGGGAAAAACCCGGCCGCCGAGCCGTAGCGCGACAAAATGGCATCGTCCGTGCTCAGGTAACGGGCCAGCAGCCGTCGCCAGACATCGTACGGAAAAAGAGAGGCAAAGGCTCGCCCAAAACCGAAGTCAATCGCCGGACGCGGCGTGGTGGACGACGCGGCATCCGGTACGATCTGACGCAGGCGGCGGCCCCAGGGGGAAAGAGAGGGGGCGCGCGCGGGTGGCGTGGGCGACAGTAGCGGCAATGTAGTTACAAATGTGCCCGCGCCGACCACGCTTTCCACGTAACCTTCGGCCTGCAATTGCTCGTAGGCGGCCGTGACCGTAACGCGCCCAATCTGGCAGCGGCGCGCCATTTCTCGTGTGGGGGGGAGTTTGGTTTGTGCCGGCAATTCCCCCCGCAAAATCATCCCCCGCAACTGCTCATACAATTGAAGATACATCGGCGCAATCGACGCCGCGTCCAATGCTATCGTTGGCTTTTCACATTGTCTTTGGTCCATGGGCCATCACCATATTTGTAAACGAAACCCCCGGTCGCCTCTTTTTTCATAGAATAATCCCGGAACGGCCACCTTGACAACCCCCAAAAAATAGCTATTCTTCTGTTTGAACGAGAATTCAAAACTTTGTTTGGTTACGCTACCCCCGTCGGCGTGCCTGTTTTCCACAAGTTTCCCCTACTGAGCCCGTTGCATCCATTGAAAGAGGTCCGGCGATGCCTTACCGTTCTACTGACAAGACCCGCAGCAAAAAAGATGCCCGGCGCACGGACATGATGCAAGCTGCCGTGCGCGTGTTTGCCGAGAAAGGCTACTATGCCGCCACGGTGCGCGACATCGTTGCCGCGGCGAACGTAGCCGTGGGTACGTTTTACTTTTATTTCCCCGATAAGGAAACGCTGTTTGTTCATTTGTACGAAGAGACGGCGGATTTTTTGCTGCAATCGTTGCAGCAGGCGGCGAACAGCCGGAGGACGCTGCCGGAGCAGGTCCTGGCGACTACGCAGACCTACGTAAATCTGGCGACGTATGAGCCGGCGATTGTGCAACTGTTGCTCGTGGGAGGGGTGGGGGCAATGCCGGCATTAAATGCCCGTCGCGTCAATTTTCGAGAAGGTGTCATACGCCTTTGGCAGCGTCCCCTAGAAGCGGCTCTGGAAAAAGAGTGCGTCCCCCCACAAAACACGCGCCGCACCGCCGAAGGGATCGCCGGGGCCATGGACGAGATCATACTCAACCTGCTCGCCCTTCCCAATCCTGATCTGGAAGCCAGCGCCGCCGCCAACGACATGGCCGCCTTTGCCCTCCGCGCCGCCGGCTACACGCCGCCAGATAGCTGATGAATGCCCGTTGATGCTCTCGCCAACCATGATCTGCAAGGGCATATCCGTTTCAACCGCTGATAACCGCGCATTGTATGATTCCACAATTTCCTGCAATACACTGAAGAAATCCTTAGTAACCGTCCGAAAATAACTTCACGTTTTCATCGGACGGTTACTGACAAGCTGTTCGCACAATTCCACTAGCTTAATTACGAACAGCCACTTAGGGGTTTCAGGTATTGCCCCGCCGCCGGGTTGTCGAACGCACGTTTGCCTGGTTAGGACGATATCGTCGAGTGAGCAAGGATTACGAAAAGTGCCCGTGCAGCAGCGAGCGCGTGATTTATCTGGTTTCGATTCACGCGATGCTGAAGCGCCTCGCTCCGACTTGATTTTCAAATAGCCTCTTAGGCAGCGTATACTACTTTTTTGGGCGGGCGCGTTTGCGCAGCCAGCGCAGGGCGGGGATGAGGATGATCAGGCCGAGGATGAGGGCGACGGCCAGGTTGAGGGGGGAGAAGGGAAGGCGGAAGGGGGCGGTGATGCCGGCAGATGGCGTAGCCGGATCAGGAGGCGCGTCGAGCCAGCGAGGAATGCCGGCATAAGCCAGTTCATAGCGACGATTTTCCACCAGGCCGCGCACCTGCTGCCGCAAGCCGTTCGGCCATTCCACTTCCACCCGTTCAATCGAGGCTTCTCCCAGGCCAAAATAGAGCGTGAGGGCGCTGCCGGCGCCCAGGCTGGCCCCGTTGGTTACTTCCTCCATCTGCCGCCGCCCGTCGCTGGTGGTCAGGGTGACGCGCGCGCCCACGGCGTCCCGATTGATGCGATCCGCGCCACGCAGGGCGAGGGAGAGCCAGTTGTTACCGGTTCCTTCGCGCCCCAGGTTACGGTAAAGATGGTAGCCTTCGTTGCCGTTACCGACGACGAAATCCACCCAGCCGTCATTGTCATAGTCAGCATAGGCCACGCCCATGCTCTCCCCGGGATCGGCGGCGCCGCTGTTGTTCACTTCGGAAAATGTGCCATCCCCATTGTTGCGGAAGAGGACGTTGTACGCGCCGCCGGCATCGCCGTGGGCGGTGAGGGCCAGATAGAGGTCGCGCCAGCCGTCGTGGTCGTAGTCGAAGAAGATGGCTCCCCAACCAATGGCGGAACTATCCAGGGCGACCCCAGCCGCCGCGGCTACGTCGGCAAATGCGCCGTCCCCCTGGTTTTGTAGCAGCACCATCTGCCCGGCATTGGAGAAGAAGAGGTCGAGGTCGCCGTCGTTGTCGTAATCGTTGGGGGCCAGCCCCATGCCCATCACGCGCTCATCCGCGCCGACATCGGTGGCGACTTCCGTGAAGCACCAGCCATCGCAGCCGGGACCGTCGTTGCGCCACAGTTTGTTACCGATGGGGTTGAGGAATTCGTCGTTGACGAGGTAGATGTCGGCGTCGCCATCGTTGTCGTAGTCGAGGAAACTGACGGCGAAGCCCGCGCCGCGCGTGCCGCCGCCGAGGAGGTTGGTGACGTCGGTGAAGGTGCCGTCGCCGTTGTTGTGGTAGAGGCGGTCACGGTCGCCTTCCTGGGGGCGACCACATTCGGGGGAGCAACTCCAGTTGGCGATGTAGAGGTCGAGGTAGCCGTCTTTGTCGTAGTCGCCCCAGGTCGCGGATTTGCCGGCATTTTCATCCCCCACCCCCGCCGTCATCGTCACATCCGTAAATCCCTGACCCTGGTCATTGCGGAACAGCACGTTGTCGCCCCAATTCAGCACGTACAGGTCCGGCCAGCCATCGTTATCATAATCGGCGAAGACTGCGCCGCCGCTGCGCGCCAACCACAACGCCATGCTGCCCGTGTAGGGGGCCAGGGAAAATGTGCCATCCCCGTTGTTCAGGTACATGCTGTTGGGGCCGTCGCTGTCTGTCAGATAAAGGTCCAGCCAGCCGTCCTGGTTCACATCCGCCCACGCCTGGCCCGTGATCATGTAGACATCGTGGTGGACGGCGGTGAACCCGGCCTGCTCCGTCACGTTTTCAAAGAGGGCATGGGGGTCCGTGGAGGCGTCCTGGGCCGCCGCCGTGCGGGAAAGGATGAGCACAAGGAGCAGAACGATGGCCGCGCAGATGGCGCGCGTTCTGGTTTTGCGTAGATCGATCATGCGTCGTCCCTCAATTAGGTGGGGGGTGGGGAATCGCGTAGACGCCATGGTAGGCGGGTGGCATTAACGCCGCCACCTCCCGCATCATCCCATCCGCAAAATCATCCAATGCCTGCCGCCGCCCCACGCCGCGCGCGCCTGCCGGCAGCGTCAACGGCCCAAATAGTGGACCAAAACAAACCGTCACGGGCGTGCGGCGCAGGCGGCGGAGGTTGTTCAGCACATGCTCCGTGCCCATGTAGGCCACGGGCAGGATCGGCGCGCCGCTTTCCACGGCCAGGTAAGCCGGGCCGGCGTGTGCCTTGATCAAGACGGCGGGGTGGCGGCTGTTTTGCCCTTCGGTGCGCGCAAACTGATGCCCCCGGCTGATGGCGTCTTGCAGTTCCGGATCAATCCCCCCCTCTGGGAAAATGCCCAGGATGCCCCCGTCTTGCAGCACTTGTAGGGCTTGCCGCAGCGCCTGGCGATCTACCTGCCCACGCCAGACGGGAATAACGGGGAACAGCCAGGCGAGGAATCGGAGCGGAGGAAGATCTACCATTTCTCGGGCACCGAAGACTGCGGGGCTTTGCGGCAGGTAGTGAAACAGGAGGGGGATCTCAAACCAGCTAAAGTGGTTGCCGATGGCGATGTAGGGGCCAGATGCCGGCACATGCTCTCGCCCACGCACTTCCACTTTCAGAAGCAGCCGGATAGCCACCGCCAACAACCCGTACAACAAGATGCGCAAAATCGTCTTCATACTTGGAGAATGAACCAATCTTGGAGGATCACCTAGCGCAACACCGCGCCCACTTCCCGTTCCAACTGCTTCAAAATACGCTGCCGCAGTCGGCTCACGTCCTTATCCCGCAGCGTTTTATCCGGAGCCTGGAAGGTCAAATGGTAGGCGAGACTCTTCTTGCCCGATGGCAATTGCGCCCCTTCATACACGTCAAACAGCGTCACGTCTTGCAGCAAAAAGCCGCCCGCGCGCTGAATGGCCGCGGCCACCATCGTCGCCGGCGTTGTCTTGTCCACGACCAAAGCCAAATCTTCCTGCACCGGTGGGAAACTGGGCACGGGGAAAACGGTGACACGATCCGGGATGGCCTGGAGCAGCAGGTCCAGGTCCAGTTCCGCCGCCAACACAGGATAAGTCGCGCGAATCTCAAACCCCGCCACCACGCGCGGGTGCAGTTCGCCGAAATAGCCAAGCTGTTGCTCGCCCAGGCTAAGGCGCGCGGTGCGGCCCGGCCGCCAGGAGGGATGTCTGGCCGTCTCTACGTGGCTGTCCGTGATGTGCAGGCCGCGCAGCAGTTGCTCCAAAATCCCTTTCAGATCATAAAAATCCAGGTGGGCGGGCGCTTTTTGGCCGTTGCTCCAATGCCGTGGCTGGCGCGGCCCGGTGATGACGATTGCCAGTCGGCGCAGTTCGTCGGGCAGGATGCCGTCTTCCGACGCCAGATAAATCTGCCCCAGTTCAAAGAGGGCGATATAGTCGGTAAAACGGCTGTTGGCGGCGGTGACTTCCATGACGGCGGCCAACAGGCTGTGGCGCATGGTCACGCGGTCCACGGTGATCGGGTTCGCCAGGGTGACGTAGGGGCGATCATCGCTGGGTGTGGTGGCTGTTGTCAGTAGTTTGCTTTCCCGTTCTGGCGTGGTGAGGCGGTAGGTGATGACTTCTTGCAGCCCGGATTGCACCAGCAGGTCTTTGATCGCTTCTTCGCGTTCGAGGGTGAGGTTGCCTTTTTGTGCCGGCAATTGATCCCCCATCGTCGTCGTCGGAATACGGTCATAGCCATAAACGCGACACACCTCTTCCACCAGATCATGCGCCCCCGTGATGTCCATGCGGAAATCAGGGCACGTCGCCAACAGCGCATCCCCCGACTCCACCACCGTAAACGCCAGCGACGTCAGAATCGCCTTAATCTCCGCCAGCGAAAGAGAAAGCCCGCCCAGGCGGACCACATCCGCTGCCGTCAGCCGCACCGTCACATCCCGTGGCGGCTGCGGATAATAATCCACGATGCCCTGCGCCACCGTGCCCCCCGCATACAGGCGCAGCAGTTCCGCCGCCCGCCGCGCCCCCAAAATGGCCTGACTGGGATGCACGCCCCGGCTGAAGCGGAAACCCGCCTCGCTGTTGATCTTCAGCCGGTTCGTTGTCTGCCGAATGTTAATGTAGTTCCACGACGCCGCTTCCAACAGCACGTTTGTCGTCTCGTCGTTAATTTCGCTATCCAGGCCGCCCATCACCCCGCCCAGGCTGAGGTTGCCCAGGGGGTCCGTCACCAGGATGTTGTATGGCTGTAGTTCGTGCGTCTTGCCGTCCAGGGTGATCAGGGTTTCGCCCGGTTGGGGCAGGCGGGTGTGGATATGAATGGGGCCGCCAGGGTTGTAGCTGTCGGCGCGGCGGCGCAGGAAGTCGTAGTCAAAGGTGTGGTTGGGTTCGCCCATTTCCAACATGACGTAGTTGCTCACGTCTACAACGACGTTAATCGGGCGTTGCCCGGCCAGGCGCAGGCGGCGCTGCATCCATTGCGGGCTGGGCTTTTGTTCCACGCCGGTGATGACCAGGGCCACGAAGCGGGGATTGAGGTCGGGGCGGTCGGTGGTGATTTGCACGCGGTCGACAATTGGCGGTCCCTCCATCACCACATCATAACTCGGATAGCGCACCGTCTGCCCCGTCAACGCCGCCACCTCCCGCGCCACGCCAATAATGGACGCGCAGCGGGCAATGTTCGGGATAATGGCAATATCCAGCACCACATCCCCCAACACATCCACCAGCGGCGTACCCGGCGTGTAATCCCCCTCCAGGAAAAGGATGCCCTCATGCTCGTCACTCAGCCCCAGTTCCTTCTCCGAACACAACATCGAGCGGTTATAGACGCCGCGCAAACTCCGCCCCTTCAGGGTCATCTTCACCTGCCCCTCTTTGTGCCCGTCGTACAGTTCCGCCCCTTCCAGTGCAAAAGGGGAGTACAGTTTCCGGTGGCTGATGTTCCCCTGACCCACGTAAGGGAACAGGTTAGGCGCGCCCGTGACCACATCCTCCGTTTCCGCGACCCCGTAATCCACCGTCGCCAACACCAGGCGGTCCGCGTTCGGATGCTGGCGCACTTCCAGCACCTGGCCCACGACGATCTTTTGCGCATCCCAAACCAGGCGGTCCGCATCCGTCCCGCCGGGGACGCCAATATATTCGATATTCTCCACCTCCAGTCCGCCAATGGTCAGCCGTTCAGCCAACGCCTCAACGGGCAAGGTGATGTCTACATAATCTTTCAGCCATGACAGCGGAACTTTCATGCTTTACTCCAGTGATGCGGGTAGCGGGTTTGCGAGTAGCGAGTTTGCGAGTTTGCGAGTGGCGGGTTTGCGGGGTGGCGTTTCAACTCGCCACTTGCCCCTCGCCTCTCGCCCCTCTAAAACTGCTGCAAGAAACGCAGATCGTTGCTCCAAAAATAACGGATGTCTTCGATGCCATACTTGAGCATGGTGATCCGTTCCGGCCCCATGCCGAAGGCGAAGCCAGAGTACACCGACGGATCGTAGCCGCCGTTGCGCAGCACGGTGGGATGAACCATGCCGCAGCCCAAAATCTCTAACCAGCCGCTATATTTGCAGACCTGGCAGCCGCCGCCGCCGCATAAAATGCACTCCACGTCCATTTCCGCGCTGGGTTCGGTGAAGGGGAAGTAGTTGGCGCGAAAACGCACCTGGCGGTCCGCGCCAAACATGCGGCGGGTGAATTCAATCAGCGTCCCTTTCAGGTCGGCGAAGGAGATGTTGCGCCCCACGGCCAACCCTTCCACCTGGTGGAACTGGATTTCGCTGCGGGCCGTGATCTGCTCATAGCGGTAGCACATCCCCGGCAAGATCACGCGGATCGGATTCGGATAATACTCCTTCATGGCATGGATCTGGCCAGGGCTGGTGTGCGTGCGCAGAATGACGCCGGGCGTGGTGGTGTGGAACGTATCCCACATGTCGCGGGCCGGGTGGTGCTGCGGAATGTTCAGCAACTCGAAGTTGTACTCGTCCGTCTCCACGTCGCGGCTGCGATAAATCTGGAATCCCATGTCGCCCCAAATGCGGTAAATCTGGCGCAATGTTTCCGTGGCCGGATGAAGCCGACCACGCCAGGGCTTGCGCCCCGGCAACGTCACGTCAATCGCCTCGGCGGCGATGCGCGCTTCCAGTTCCGCCCCCTTGATTTGCGCCAGTTGCTCCTCGTAGACAGCCTGGAGCGCCTGTTTTACCTCGTTGACGCGGCTGCCAAAAGCGGGCCGATCCGCCGGGGCGATCTGGCCGACCTGCCGCGTCATTAGTTGCACGGTCCCTTTTTTGCCCAACACGCTTTTGTACCACGCTTCCAGCGCCGCGCCGGTTTGCGCTTGCCGCAAGCCATCCAGTGATTCCTGATAGACGGTTTCCAATTGTTCCAGCATGTTACTTTCCATTTTGGTAACGATTACGAGTACCTGGGCCGACAAAAACCTTCCCGGAAGCTCACTTCCAAGCCATTTCGCATCGAAACAGCTTCCGGGAAGATGGTCATCGTTGTAATATCTCGTCTGGCGTTTCAGAGCGCCTGTGTGAACAGGCTGTCAGGCACGGGCGCGTATCCTATCATACGGTTGGTTGAATGCCAACGTAGCCAACAAAAAACGCGGCTCATGAGCCGCGTCTTGATGTCTGTCTGGGTGTTTGTGAGCGCTTCTGGAAACAGCCCGCAACAACCCGCCTGCTTAACGCGGCGTGGTCAGTATGTTGCTAAAGCTAAAAAAGAAGAAGCGCATTTGTCTCAACATGGCGCTGATAATAGCACTCACTCAGAGTGATGTCAAGATGAGGGCGCGGATGTATGCAACCGTCTAAAAGCAGCTTCCCCTTTTCCGCTGGGTTCATTCTCCTGGAATGAACCCAGCGGAAAAGAAGGGGATTATGCTTCATTGGGAGCGAAGTTGGGGGGGCGCTGCAAGTAGCTGCCGAACATGGGGCTGGGTTTTTGGCTCCACGTGTCGTTGCCGGCATCTTCGCTCAAAAAGTCCAGAAATCCCTGCACCCGGCTGTCCAACAAATCGATCTGATGTAGCAGAATCGCCTCCAGCGTCTTGGGCGTCACCGGCGCGCCCCATTCCATCTGTCCGTGATGGGAAGCGATCAGGTGAACCAACTGCTGCAGCGCGTCCGCGGGAAAGTCGTCCAGTTCCGCCGCCGCTTTTTCCACGATGATCACGCCGCGCACGATATGCCCCACAAGATGCCCGTCGTCGGAGACGGAAATGCCGGCATCCGTCCCATACTCAAACACCTTCCCCATATCGTGTAGCAGCACCCCCGACACCAGCAAATCCCGGTTCACGTAAGGGTAATGCGCCGCCAGCGCGTGTGCAAGACGCACCATGCTCAATGTGTGCGCCAACAAGCCGCCCATGTAAGCGTGATGCATTCGCCGCGCCGCCGGCGCATCCGCAAAGCGCGGCAAAAACGCCTCGTCCAACAAGATATGACGCAGCAATTCTTGCCAGGGCGCGTTCAGGCTCTCAATTTCCTCGTGTAATTCGGCGATCATCTCTTCACGGGAGCGCCCACTGGTGCGTAAGAAATCGCGCATGTCTGGATTGGCGTGCGCGGACAAGTCGGTGACCACAACCTGCGGCGCATTGCGGTACGTACTGACACGCCCTTCCACCAGCGCCACCTGTCCCGCGCTCACCCAGCGCTGCACCTGCGCCGGAACATCCCAATAAACCCCGTTGACCTGACCGGTCTTGTCGCTAAGGACCAGGCGCAAGAACGGCTGCCCATCCTTCGTCGTACGACTGATGACGTCGCGCAGCAGGAATGGTTCGTCCATAAACTTGTCGCCATTCTTCAGGTCCGTGATAAACAGGGTTTTCATTGACATAAAACACTCCTTCGCGCCTAGTGGACAGGTGATCGATCTCGTCAGTCCGCATCATTGCCCGCAAACTATCCTCAAAAATCCGCATAATCCACGAAGTCCGTGGCCGTCAATAATAACGAAGCCAACATCGGAAAGCGGGCGCACATGCGTTGAAATTGGGTTTTTCCGACGACATCGCCTACAATGCAAACAGGGTGTATCAACTGATATGCCTCAACAAAACAACATGGGCTAAGGAACGGAAATTGAATAAGACAACGAAGTTGTTTCCTTACCGTTCCTTCAAACCGACGATGCCATTCCGCACTTTATTTCATCGTCAGTCTTAAGGGTTTGCAGCCGGTCGGGAAGCCCCAACCCATTATACTGAATTGGACGGATTGCGCATGACGGATTCTACCCCATTTGAATTAACTTCACCGGAGACACCGCCCGCGCGGGACGTGGAACGGATCATTGTGGGAATTACGGGGGCCAGTGGCGTCATGTACGGGATTCGCCTGCTGCAAGTCTTGGCAGACCTGCCCACGGTAGAGACGCACCTGGTGATGAGTACGGCTGCCGCGCAGACGATTGGGTTGGAAACGGATTACACAGCGGACGAGGTGATGGCGCTGGCGGACGTGACCTACCGCTTCCGTGATATTGCCGCCGCGATTTCGTCCGGCTCTTTCCGTACGCAGGGGATGGTGGTGCTGCCCTGCTCCATGAAAACGCTGGCGGCGATTGCCCACTCTTTTAGCGACAATCTGATCACACGGGCGGCAGATGTGGTCCTGAAGGAGAGGCGGCGGCTGGTGCTGATGCCGCGTGAGACGCCGCTGCATCTGGGGCATGTGCGCCTGATGCAGCAGGTGATTGAGATGGGGGCGATTTTGGCTCCGCCCATGCCGGCATTCTACCACCGCCCCCAAACCCTCGACGACATCATCAATCAGACCGTCAACCGCGCCCTCGACCTCCTCGACATCCGACTGCCCCAGGACCTTTTTGCCCGTTGGCGGGGCGGGAGAGCCAGCCGTGACGATTGATCTCCGTACCGCCGCCCTCGATTACCTGCAGCAGCATCACGTCCTCGCCCTCGCTACCCGCACCGCCGACGACCTCTGGGCCGCCGCCGTGTTTTATGTCAACAGTGGCTTCGACCTCATCTTCTTATCCGCCGGGCACACGCGCCACGCCCACCACCTGGCAACCCACCCCTGGGCGGCGGCCACCATTCAGGACAGCATCAGCGATTGGCGCGAAATCAAGGGAATTCAACTGGAAGGCCCCGTACAGCAGTTAGCCGGCGCGGAGCAGGAGATGGCCGAGGCGCTTTACCGCACCCGCTTTCCCTTCTTGCAGGATGCGCCCGACCCCATCCAACGCGCATTCGCCCAGGTCAACTGGTATCGCCTGACGCCGCGGCATCTCTACTTGCTCGACAACAGCCACGGCTTCGGCCACCGCGACCAAATCTTCTGACCCCGGCAACCACCAACCGCCCTATTTCTTCAACACGGTGATGCTGACGATATTGCTGCTGCCTTGATTGCCGGCATTATCCCACGCATACGCCACAAACTGCACCACCCCCGCCGCATAGGGTCCCCCCTCGTAGCGGCAAACAGGCGCATCCAGACACGTTTGCACCAACGCCAACTGCCGCTCCCCTGGCCCCTGTACCCAAATTTCCAGTCGCGTCACCCCCACATTATCCTCCGCCCGCGCCGTAAACGTGATCACCGTCCCCTCGTCCGGGCGCGGTGGGTCATAAACGACCGACACCCGCGGCGGCACACGGTCTGGCGGCAGTGTGGGCGTCACCGTCGGCGTAATCGTCGGGGTTGGCGTGATGGTCGGCGTCGGCGTCTCTGTGGGGGTAGCCGTGGGCGTGGGCGTCGGCGGCGCGGGCGTTGCCACCACGGGCACGCCGGCTTCCAGGCAACTTGCGCTCACCACCTGGCCGGAAATCCAGAACTCGCCGCGCGCACCCGGTTCCAGGTCCAGCCGCCACCAGCTTCCGTCACCGTTCTGGCCAATGATGGGGGCTGATTGGCCGGCATCCAACAGAGCCACCGGATCATACACCAGTCCCGGCCCCCAGCGCACGTTGGCGGCGACATTAGCCGTGGCCGTAGGCCGGCAGGCGGTGGATGCGGGGCTGGCGGTCATGGCCAATGTCGCCGGGTTTTGTCGCGGATCAATGGTGATCAGGCGATAGGCGGGGGGGGTGAGGGCATTGCCGGCATTATCCACCGCCACCACCAGCACCAAGAACCGCCCCGGCCCGCCGCCAAAATCCTCCACCATCTCCGCCGGCGGATCGGCGGGCACGCCATCCGCTTGCAGCGTAAATGGCTGCGTATATGGCAGCCAGGAGTCGCCCGCATCCAGACTGTACCGCACCTGCGCCACGCCACCCGGATCGCGGGCATCCACCGCCACCGTCACCGCGTCGTACCAGGCCCCCGCCGTCCCCTGCGCCCCCGTCACCGCAATCGTCACCGTGGGCGGAACCATGTCCACCGCCGGCGTGCCCAACAGCGCGCACCGTCCCGGACGATCCGTATAAGCGGAGGCCACCCCCGCCGCCGTGTCCATCACCGTGTCTAATCGCGCCCACTGCTCGCTCCCCGTTTCCTGCCAGTAAATGGCCGCGCTATCCGCCGTCAGCAGCGCCAGCGCCGCCAAATCCACGGGCAAATCCACCCGCACCGGCGGCGCAAACCGCGTGACCGCATTCCCCTGCGCGTCAAAAGCGGACAACGCGCAGCCGCTGCCCACACCGACCTGCTCATGCGTGTACGGGGGATCGGGCGACCACGCCGCGTAGACGGTGCTACCCACGGGCAGCGACCCCGCGCCGGCACAAAGAGAGATGGGCGGCGTCTGCCCGCCATCCGTGCCCATTGCGCCCATTTGCCCGCCGCCGTCGAGCGGAACCGTGGCCCGCGTTCCCCAGGAATGCACCCAGAGCGAGCGACTGGGTACGGGAGCATGACGGTATGTTTCGCCGCGCGCGTCGGTGAAGTTGGCGGCCTCTGCCCACGGGTCTTGCGGATAGGCGGGGCCGGGCAGGAAGCCAAACGGGTCTACCACTTCGTCCCCTGTGAAGCGACCATCCCCGTTGGCGTCGAAGCGCACCTCAAAGTGCAGATGATGCCCCGTACTCCAACCCGTGTTGCCCATTGTGCCGATGCGCTCCCCGGCGGGGAGGGTTTCGCCCACGCGCCCCTGCATCGCCGCGAAAAAGGGATCCGCCGCCAGATGCCAGTAAGTGGATTGGAACTGCCCCACGTCGGGCACGGTATGCACGAGGCGCACGTAGAGCGCGCCCGATTCGTGTTCACCCACCTCGGCCACGACGCCGACGGCGGCGGCAAATACAGGCGTGGTGGCCTGGCCAGACGTGTAAGGGGCAAAATCATAGCCGGGGTGGCCGCTGTAATAGGTGTTGCTGCTCAACTGCCCGTTGAACGGGAGGACCAGGCCGCCGGTGGGCGCGGTGGCGGGTTCGCGTCCGAAGACGACGCCCGGCTCATCCGGGGCCGGATACAGTGGGTAGAGGTGGTCGAAGAAGCTGTTGATGCGTCCGCCGGCCTGGGTTGGCTGCGCCGCGCGCCGGAATTGGGCTTCCGTGCCGCCAAAATGCTCGTTGCTGCCATCATAGGGGAACGGCAGGTCGAACAAGGGGATGGCGGCGATCTCGCCGGCGGCGGGCGCGGCGGCGGACGCGCCGATGGGCGTGATGTTGTTCATGAAGGGCTGCGTGCAGGGTTCCAGGCGGGGCGGGGCGACGGGCGCGTCTGCTTGCATGGCGGTGGGCGCGGGGGTGCTGCCGGCATTTTCTGGCGAAGGAGTGGCGCGGGACCGGAACAGGGCGACGCCGACGGCCAGGAGCAACAGGGCGAAGAGGAGGATGCCGGCAATCGTTCCTTTGCTCAGGCGGGGTTGTGTGGTTGGTTGTGCCGGCATCGGCGCGGGCGTGGCTTCTGGCGGTGGGGGCAAAATGGGCGGCGCGGCGCTGAACCGGGCGCGGGTGTCTCCCAGTTCAATGCGCATCCCATCTTGCAAATGGACTGGCTGGTGCGCCGTCAGGCGAATGCCATCCACCAGGGTGCCATTGGTTGATCCCAGGTCGCTGAGCCAGACGCCGTGGGCGTCCACGGTGATGCGCGCATGTCGTTTGGAGACCAGTCCATCGTTAAGGGTGATGTCCACTTCGGCGGCCCGCCCCAGCGTGAGTTCGGCCTGGTTGATGTCAATGACGACGGCGCGTCCGTCGGGATGCGTGAGGTGTATCTGACCAAACGACATAGGCGAAGGTTCAGGTGCTGTTTGTGTTATGGGAGATGCCCATGGGGTCAGGTGGGGGGCGAGGAGACGGGTGTGGCCGGGATGCCGGCAAATAATCGTTCCACCACGTCTTGCAGCAGGCCAAAGATCGGGTATTGGGCGGGGTCGGAAATGCCGGCAAGGATACTGTCCGTCACCGTGCGATAGTACCACGCCTGTTTTTCCGCGCCGCGACTGAAATTGAGCCACATATTGGTCCCATATTTTTCCTGGTTGTGCAGCATGTGGCTCAGGTTGTGATACTTGTCGGCGGCGGCCAGCAATTTGGCTTCCAGCGGCGCGTGGCGTAGGCTGTCGATGAGGAACTGCTTGCGCGTTTCCCACCGCCCACGCGGTTCGGTGCAGTAGGAGACGATGCGGGCGACTTCCGCGCCAAATTCCATTTCGATCTGCGGCATGGTCACGGAAGTATCTTCGACCGTGTCGTGCAGCAAGCCGGCAATAACGACCTCTTCCGCGCAGCCCATGCGCTGGAGCAGCATGGCGACGCCAAATGGGTGGGCGATGAAGGGGATTTCTTTCCCCGTTTTGCGTCGTTGCCCGGCATGGGCACGCAGGGCAAAGAGAATGGCTTTGTCGATAGCGCTGATCATTCAGTTAGCGGCGGCGTTGTGATGATTGGATCCGGTAGAAGAGCCATAATGATTGAGGACGATTTTCAGGTAGCGGGCGTAGCCAGAGGTGTCGTAAAGGGCGATGGCCGCTTCTTCCAGGTCAAAGGGGGTGGCGAGCTGCTGCACGGCGCGCAGGTAGGCGGCGTCGCAGCGCATAACGGCATCTTGAAAGGGTTTGTTGCCGGCAATCGTCAAACTGACAGTGGCAGTGGTGCTGAAAGCGCGGCTGCCGCTGTCTACAGTGATCACCTCGGCGCGTTCCGCCACGCGCAGCACATCGTTAATCAGGCTTTTGGAAATAGACAAGTCTGTTTGTTCGGCGTACTTGTCGTAAACGGTTTCCACGATTTGCCGCCACATTTGCGGAGATTCCACCTGCAAGGCGGTGATAATTTCCTTGAGGATGAGCAGGCGCTGTTTTGCCGGCACAACCCGTATCCCGTGCTGCTTCAAGACCCGCTGATACTCCTTGTGCAGTTCCATTCGCTGCTGCACCTCCGTGGGACGGCCCACGTACAGCGTCGTTCCCTTTTGCTGCAGCGCCACCACGTTGGGATACCGCTTCAGCCACGCACCAAAACTGCGCGCCCCTTGCAACGTCTCATCAAAGCGCCCGTCGCTGAGATTCCGCATTTCCTCCTTTAGCACACTGGCGCGTATGCGTTCATGGCTATTCAGCGTCCTATCCAGCGCCTCCTTAATCAATTTGACCACTTCCGCTTCGCTCATGGGTTGGCCGGGAGGTGGCTCGCTGGGCGGTTCTTCCACTTTTGCCGCCATCGGATAGCGCACGTAGACGGTCGTGTCTTCGCGCGTAGTCGCTACGATGTGGGGATACTTCTCCAGGAAGCGAGTGAAACTCATTTTGCCGAAGCGGGACTGGTTGAATGAGCCATTGCTGAGGGTGTGCATGGTTTGTTTCAAGGCACTGGCGGGGGCTTGTGGCTCGTTCTGGAGGAGGTCCTCCAGGGCTGTCTTCAACAGTTGTTCAACTTGATCGTCTTGCAGTTGCATGCCGGCAATCAAGTCTTCGTAAAAGACATACTTGTCGCACAGATTCATCAAGCTCTTGCTGGACGTGTGCTTCACACCAATGCCAATAACCACCTTGCCGCGCTTGCGCAGCGCCTGCACCAATGGCATAAAGTCCCGATCCCCTGTCACCAACACGTAGGTGTCGAAGTCGTGCCCTTCGATGAGCGTCTCCATGGCGTCAACGACCATTTGCATGTCCGCCAGATTCTTACTCATCTGGTTGACGGTCGTTTGCAACTCAAACCCTGCCGCGGCCAACACTTTGGGCATATTTTGGTGCTGTCGCCAATCCCCATAGGAGCGGCGAAATACCAGCCGGCCATTGGTGAGCTTCTTGATGTAATCCAGGATCAGGTTAATGTCGAAGGTCAGATGGGCTTCAGCGGCTCCAATGACGGCGTTATCTAAATCAAGCAGGATCGCAACATCATTACTCATGTATCATTTGTTCCTAAAGCCGATGTTCGGCGTCGGCGACCAGATTCCCTAATTCTACTGCATTCGCATGAGAAAACCCACGCCATCGCCGATTCTGGCGAATCGATAGCGCAGGGCCACGTTCGCAACATGACGTGGTTTTGTGTGCTGCTCAGTGTTTGGTGACATCTGCCTGGCGGAAATGTGTGGCTGGTTTTTCCGGCTGCCCGCTTTGTGCCTGCCGCCGGGCCGTGTGATCCCGTTGACAGTGCCATCCTTCCCTATTATCACTCAGAATGGCTCAGTTGGCGAGTGTTTCACGTGAAACAGCGCACGAATGTGCGCCGCCGACAGCGCGCAACGCGCCTGTTTCACGTGAAACAGGACCAATGTCGCGCCCTCCGTCCGTTTGTGCTGCGTATGCCGGCAAAACACATCCCCGTCACGCTTTGCCAAATCCTCGATCCGTGTTACCATCAACCTCTCAATTATATGTCAACCTGAGAAGTTACGGAGGGCATAATGACCAAATCATTCTGGCAAGGCAAGCCGTGGCAAGCGTTTAAGAACTTCGCCATAATTTTCTCCTTTGTATTCAACGCCGTTTTCCTCATCGTGCTGCTTGTAGCCGCGCCGCTGCTCATTCCTATTCTTAACGATGTGGCTGAACCGCTGGTCGGTGGCCTAAGCGATAGCTTCGTGCAAATGGGCGAGGCCAATATCCGCCGCACCATCGAGGTCAACGACGTGATCCCCATCGCCTTTACGCTGCCCTTGTCCACGGAAACCGTGGTGACCACGACAGCGGCCGTCCCTTTGCAAGTGCCGGCAGAATTCATACTCCCCGACGGCGGCGGAACCATTCGCGGCATGGTCGCCATAGAACTGCCCGCCAACCTGCCTCTGCCCGTGCGCCTGGCGCTAGAAGTACCCGTGGACCAGCAAATACCCGTATCTCTGGCCGTGGACGTCGACATTCCCCTGCAAGAAACCGAACTGGGACAACCGTTTAATCAGCTTCAGGGACTGTTCGCCCCCCTCAACCGCCTCCTCGTCAGCCTCCCCTCCAGCAACGATGAACTCCTGCGGCGACTACGCGGACGCCAACTGCCACCCGAAGACCTGACCCCCGATCAGGCAGCTCTTCCCTGAGCGCCGCGCCTGCTCCGATTCCCACTATGGATGCCCCCCCTGTCTGTGATTACGAAGGTTCCGACTATCGCACCCGCTTCTGGGAAGGCCAGGGGCGAGATTACGAGGACCAGGTGGAACGATTGGCCCTGCGTCGGTTGATGCCCCCTACGGGCACAACCCTGATTGAAATTGGCGCGGGCTTTGGCCGCCTGGCCGATGAATATCATGGCTACCGGCAGGTTGTCCTCTTTGACTATTCCCGCACCCTGCTGCGTGAAGCCCGCGCCTACCTCGGAGATGATCCCCGTTTTGTGTATGTTGCCGGCAACTGGTACCAGATGCCATTTGTCGCCGGCTTGTTCCAAACTATCGTCCAGGTACGTACCATCCACCACGCCGCCAACGTGCCCGCCCTGCTTACCGAACTCGCCCGCATCGCCCACCCTGGCGGTCACTACATCCTCGAATTCGCCAACAAACACAACCTGAAAGCCATCGCCCGCTACTGGCTACGCCGCCAGACATGGTCGCCCTTCACCCTGGAACCTGTCGAGTTCGCCGCCCTCAATTATGACTTTCATCCTGATTGGATGCGGCAGAAACTACGTCAGGCCGGTTTCCGGCCCGGCCCTCCCCTCACCGTCTCCCATTTCCGTATTCCTCTCCTGAAAAAAAGCCTTCCCACCTCATGGCTGGTCAGCCTGGACCGTCTGGTGCAGCCCACGGGGCGCTGGTGGCAGCTTGCCCCCAGCGTGTTTGTGCCATCACGCCACCCCGCTACCGGTCCCGCCGCGGTGCCTGGTAGCTTCTTTGCCTGCCCGGACTGCGGTGCTCCCCTCGGCAGTGTAGGGTTGGGCGAACTCACTTGTCCCGGTTGTGACTGTGTCTGGGGCGTCCGCGACGGCCTCTACGATTTCAAAGAACCCCTTTCCGCCACAAGCGTATCGCGCGCCGGCGCATCAGGAGGATAACATGAGTCGGATGCGGCGCAAGAGCGCGCCCTATCTCAAACGCCTGCTTGGCTCCACGCTACTCACAACCGGCGCGGCGGGAGCCAGCATCGCCGCAAGCCACGCGCTACGCCAATTCTGGCGGCGACCGCTGCGCGGCTTGCAAGGTTCCTACACGCTTGCCGGCCTCAGCCGCCCCGTAGAAGTCATCCGGGATCAATGGGGCGTCCCGCACATCTACGCGCAAACGGAAGACGACCTCTTTTTTGCCCAAGGATACGCGCAGGCGCAGGACCGCCTCTTCCAAATGGACGGCAACCGCCGCCTGGGCGGAGGGCGATTAAGCGAACTCGTGGGGCCGCCCGGCCTGCCCACGGACCGTATCGCCCGCATTTTTGGCTGGGTGCGCGCGGGAGAGGCCCAAATCAAAGGGGCCAGCGTGGAATCGCGCGCCGCGGCGGATGCCTTTGCTCGCGGGGTCAACGCCTTCATTAACCAGGGCAATTGGCCCGTCGAGTACGCCTTGCTCGCCTGCCGCCCGCAGCCATGGGAGCCGCTGCACAGCGCCCTTTGGGGAGCCGTGTTAGCCTGGGGGCTTTCCGCCAATTGGGAAACCGAGCTAGGGCGCGCGCTCCTGGTTGAGAAGCTTGGCCCGGAAAAGACGGCGGACCTGACCCTCACCTATGACGACAGCTACCAGACAATTTTGCCATCAGTGCGCGTGGGGGCGCGCCTGCTGGCGGCGATGATGGACGCCTATCGTGAGGCAATGCGCTACTTGCCGTTGGGCTATGTACCGGGCGGCCCGAACGTGGGCAGCAACAACTGGGTCGTTAATGGGCAGTGGACACGGAGTGGTCGGCCCGTGCTGGCTAACGATCCCCACCTGGCGGCCATTTTCCCCACTTTGTGGTACGAAAATCACCTGGTTGGCGGACGGTACAATGTGACCGGCTTCACCTCGCCGGGCGTACCCGGCGTGATCATTGGACACAATGAGCATGTGGCCTGGGGCATCACCAATGCGTTCCCCGACGTGATGGACATCTTTCTGGAGCAAGTACATCCCGATGATCCCACGCTGGTGCGTGAAGATGATGGCTGGGTGAAGATGACGATGCGCCGCGAAGAGATCAAAGTGCGCGGACGACGACAGCCGTTGGTGTTGGATGTGCCATATACGCGACATGGCCCGGTTGTGTCCGAGTTGATTCCGGGGGAGCATCGCACATTCTCGCTGCAATGGAATGCGTTTGCGCCGGCTGACCATTTGCAGGCGCTGCTGCTGCTGGCGCGGGCAACGGATTGGTCGTCGTTTCGAGAAGGGCTGCAAGCATGGGGATTTCCGCCGCAGAATGTGGTGTATGCAGACGTGGCCGGTCATATTGGGTACATGATGCCCGGCCTGGTTCCGATACGTCCCCGAGGTGAAGGGCTGGTTCCCGCGCCAGGTTGGGATACAGCGTATGATTGGCAGGGGTGGATCCCCTTCGCGGAAATGCCCACGCAATACGACCCCATTGAGGGGTACGTCGTCACCGCGAACAACCGCGTCGTTGGTGACGGGTATCCTCATTGGCTGACGGCGGAATGGCTGCCCCATTACCGCTCCGACCGCATTATTGAGCTGATTAAAATGCGCGCACCGCTGTCGCTGGCTGATCACGCCGCGATCCAGGCGGATGCTGTTTCCTTGTTTGCGCGCCGCTTTCAGGCGGTCGCCTTGCCGCTGCTGCGCGCGGAACCGCCGGCGACACGGCTGGCCGCATGGGCGTTGACGGTGCTGTCCGCCTGGGATGGCACGATGGACGCGCAGCGGGTGGAGCCGAGCCTTTTCTTTGCCCTATTCACCTGTTATGTCGAGTCTGTTGTTACACAGGCCGTCGGCTCCCTGAGCGAATTGCTGCTGGGGGATGGTTTTCTGGAAGGATTTCCCAGTAATTCCTTTTACAATACGTCCGTGGAACTGGCGCTGCGCTGGTTGGAAATGCCGGCACCCGGCTGGGTGGGCGACGCGCGGGCACTGCTGGTTCCGTCGCTGACACGGGCGCTGGCGCTGCTGGAAGCAACCTATGGCCCTGACCCTGCCTATTGGACGTGGGGGCGATTGCATCAGGTGCGGTTGCACAACCATCTCAGCCGCATCCCCGGCCTGGGCAAGTTGTGGAAGCCCATCACGTTGCCTATGAATGGAGATTCTTTCACCGTTAACCAGGCCGGCATGACGCCCTATTTTCCGCCGCGGCCAATTCATAGCATTGCCAGCAGCCGCATGATTCTGGATGTGGGCGCGTGGGACAATAGCCTGTCGGTGTTGCCGGGGGGGCAGTCGGGTCATCCGGCCAGCGCCCATTATCAGGATGGCATCACTGACTGGCATGCGCACCGTTACCATCCGATGCTATTTAGCCGCGAGAAAGTGGAAGCCGCCGCGGCGCGGCGGTTAACGCTGCACCCCGCATCGGCAACCGCCGTTGCCGAATCGTCTGCCGTTTCCGCTGCGTATGACTGAGGGGCGCGCGCGCGCTGTTTGGCGGTATAATGGGGCGCATGACCCTTCCTGCTCCTGATCCCGTAGCTCCGTTCCTGAAATGGGCGGGCGGCAAAGTACGCCTGCTGCCGCAGTACGCGCCCTATTTACCTCCACGCACATCCATCCGGCATTATTATGAGCCTTTCATTGGCAGCGCGGCCTTGTTTTTTTACTGGCAACCGCACCCGGCGACGCTGTCGGACGTGAACCAGAAACTGGTTGAAGTGTATCAGCAGGTGCAGCAGAATGTGGAGGAGGTGATCGCGGCGCTGCGGGGGCACTATAACGACCGGGATTATTATTATGAGGTGCGGGCGCAGGACCCGGAGGCGTTATCGCTGGTGGCGCGCGCGGCGCGGCTCATCTTTCTAAATAAGACGTGTTACAACGGATTGTACCGCGAGAATCAGCAGGGGGCGTTTAATGTGCCATTTGGTCGGTATAAGCGACCGAAGATTTGTGACGAGCCACGGCTGCGGACGGCGGCGCAGGCGCTGCGGGGGGTGACGTTGGCGCAGGGGGATTTCGCGCAGGTGGTGGAAAATGCGCGGGCGGGTGATTTCGTTTACTTCGATCCTCCTTATGTGCCTGTGAGCGCCACCAGCAGTTTTACGAGCTACAATCACCTGGGTTTTGATGAGGATGATCACTGTCGTCTGGCGCGCACGATGCACCGGCTTACCTTGCGCGGAGTCCGCGTTATGTTAAGCAATTCTGCTGCGCCGCTGGTTCATGAACTGTATGCGGGGCATGGCTACCGGCTGATTACAATCAAGGCGCGGCGCAATATCAATAGCAGGGGAAACGGGCGTGGCCCGGTTGATGAGCTACTTGTTCTCAACTATTGAGCGCGGGGGACGCCCACTCCCGTGCCGCGACGGGTGGCGCGGAAATGAACGGCTGCTTATCCCGCAAACCTTAAAAAATAGCGTAGATGTTCTAAAACGGTTGACAACCGCCGTCGAAAGGCCTAAACTTCCGGCCATTGTTACCAGAAAAGAGCCAAATTGAGCCAAAGCCATAAGCCAGGAGGAGGAGGAGTCCCATGGTCCCTACGGTCGGTCTGTCCTTGCGTGCCGGCACGCACCTTATCACCGCGCTCGCCCTATCACTCCAACTACTGCTGGCACCCTTCGCCCCGCCCCCCGGCGTGCCTTCAGCCCCCGGCCTGCGCCAGGCAACAGCCGGCAAAGACATCGCCGCCCGCCTCGCCGCGCCGCTCGCCGGTCCGCAACAGGCGGCCCCCCTGCTGCCCCTGGCGATGAGCCTCTCCCCCGTGACCACCACAGTGGACCTGAACACCCCCCTCACCCTCACCCTTCGCATCACCAACAGCAACCCCATCACCCTCGCCGCGCCGCGGCTGCAACTGCCGGTCAACCCCGCCGTGCGCTACCTCTCCGGGCCAGGGCTGACGGGGGAAGCGGTCCATGAGGCGACATTGGAAATGCCGGCATTCCCCCCCACCAGCACCCACCTCCTCACCCTCACCCTCCACCTCATCGCCGCCCCCGACGCCGCCCCCATCACCCTCCCCTTCCAACTCCACACCGTGGAAACCACCGCCACCCTCACAACCATTACCCTGCAACCGACGCAAGCGCAACCATTGCCGGCACAAGCCCCCGCAGAAAACAACCCCACCCCTGGGAACCCACCTACACCCCCCGGCGCCGCCGCCTACACCGGGGCCGCCACCCACGCCTACAACATCCCCATTCCCCCCGGCAGCGGCGGCCTACAACCCTCCCTCACCCTCGCCTACGGCAGCCGTGGTGTCGACAGCCTCATCGCGCCGCTCATGAGCGACGGTTTCGGCCTCGGCTGGTCACTGGCGCAGCCGCAAATCAGCAACGGCAACGCCACCCGCCTGTTCAGCTTCGACGAAGGCTTCACCCCCCACCGCTTCACCCTCAACCTCAACGGCGCATCTTACCGCCTGCAACCCTTCGCTCTGGACCCGGACAACCGGCATGGCCGCTACGTCGCCCTGGGTGACGCCAGCCTGCTCATCGAGTACGTGGCCGACGTCACCGGCCCCAACAGCACCGGCGAATACTGGCGTGTGCGCACGGGTGCCGGCATCACCTACCGCTTCGGCTACAGCGCCGACGCCGAACAAGCCATCGCCCCCATCAACGGCCAACTCAACGCCGGCCAGCCCAAAAACCCAGACATCACCGCCTCCGCCTGGAAACTGGACCGCATCAGCGACCTCTACGGACGACACGTCGTCTACCAGTACGCCACCGCCTGCGGCAAAGCGTACGGCAACCCGAACCAATGCCGCAGTCCCTACACGGAAGTAGACGTCGCCGTGCAGACGATCAGCTACAACTTCGTCAATGGCACACCCGCCACCGTCGTCGCTTTCGACCTGCAAGACGATGCCGGCAACGACGTCTGCTACAACAACGACGCCGCCAAACAGGACACCTACATGACGGCCGGCTGCTTCCGCCCCCGCCGCGTCACCGTGCATCAAGACAACCACCTCGTCTCCGCCACCACCTTCACCTACGACGCCGGCTACACCCATCACGACGACAGCCACAACATCAGCCTGCACTACTGGTTCCTGAGCGGCATCACCCCCTACGGCGCCGACTTCAACGAGCAAACCGGCAGCGGCACCCCGCTCCCCGCGCAAACCTTCACCTACGCCCAGAACACCCACTACACCAGTTGCCAGGGCGACGACTGCGCCCGCCTGCTCACCCGTGTCAACAACGGCTACGGCGCCGTCACCACCCTCACCTACGAACGGTGGGACAACAGCGACATCAACGCCAAACACCCCGCCGGACGCTGGTTCGCCGTCGCCCGCCTGGACACCTGGGACGGCGTCATGCAAAAATATGGCGTGGAACCGGCCAACGTCGCCACCCAGTACACCCGCGAGGACGGGCACGGCTGCTACGACGTCATCAATTCCGGCTGCTACCTCGCGGACACCCTCGCCAGCAGCGCCCTCGTCGGCTTCGACACCGTGACCATTAACACCAGCGAACCCGCCCACGGCGACACGCCCATCTCGGAACAGAGACAGGAATTCCTGGTCAACAACTACTGGCTCAACGGCAAAAACAGCTACACCGCCCTACCATGAAGATGAAGACAACCCGGGGTTAAAACAAGTAACGGAAATGACGTGGGACGTCGTCACCGTGGCTGGAGCTGCCTTCGCGCAACAGCGGCAAGAAGCCCACTACACCCAGGACGGAACCACCCAACACCAACGCACCGAAGACAACTACACCTACTACCCCATCGACTTCAACCCCGGCACCTTCAGCGCCGGCGCCATCCATCGCATCGCCAGCTACGGACCGGGAGACCCGCCCAACGCCCCCCACCACTGCGTCGAATACGCCTACGCCCACAACGTCAGCGGAAGCAACTGGCTCGTCAACCGGCAACTGCGGCAAAGCACCTACGAAAACAGCAACGAAGCCTGCGGCGGCGGCAACCGAATCGCCATGACCCTCTACCGCTACGACAACAGCGCCAACCCCACGGACACCACCCTGGGAACGCTGGGCCAATTGAAATGGACCATGCACTGGTCGGCGGGAGACAGCTACCAGACCACCTACACCAACTACCACGGCAGCGGCAGCGCCTACGACGGCCTGCCGCGCCAGACCAAAACCTTCAACAGCTACAGCCACGACGCCGCCTACGCCAGCGACACACGCACCACCACCACCATCCAACAGTACAACCACCTCGGTCTGCCCACACAAACGCAAACCACCGCCGCGGACGTGGCCGCGCAAACCACGCAAATCAGCTACGACGCCGTATTCCCCTGGCTGCCGGCCACCATCACCGACGCCAACAGCGCCCAGACCCGCTACGAATACGACCTCTTTGGTCGCCTCACCCACATCTACGCCCCCGACCCCGCCACCGGCGCGGCCACCGAGTTGCAAGCCAGCACCGACTACAGCTACGACCCCGGCGCGCAAGTGTTAACCATCACCCAAACCGCCCACCCCGACCCATCCGACCCGGCGCAAGACCAGACCAGCCGCCGCTTCTACAACGGCCTCGGCCAGGTCGTGCAAGAACGGCGGCTGAACGCGGAAATTGCCGGCAGCACCGACACCGTCATCTGGAGCCACACCGAATACGACGGGCGCGGCCTCCCCATCTGCCAGACCACCCCCCAAAGCGGCGGCGCGCAGAGCTTCCAACCCAAAACCTGCGCCAACTACAACCACACCAGCACCCAATACGACCCCTTCGGTCGCGCCACCCACATCACCGCCCCCGACGGCAGCGCCACCACCACCACCTACGGCTTCCCCACCATCACCCCCGCCGCCCGCACGGAGCTGGCCAAAGTCCAGGTCACCGACGCCAACAGCCACACCATCACCTCCTACACCAACGCCTGGGGGCAGCTTTCCGTGGTGCGCGAGTTCTTCGGCGCGGCGCTGGCAGACAACGCAGACACCGTTTATACTTACGACGTTGCCGGCAACCTCACCCAAGTACAAACCTACGACGCCTTCAACGCCGGAACCGGCAACCTGCTGCGCCAGAACAGCATGAGCTACGACACCCTGGGGCGCAAAACCGACATGACCGACGCCGACATGGGTTACTGGACCTACACCTACGACGCCAACGGCAACCTCCTGCGGCAGGAAGCCAACCCCGGCACACCCGACCACATCACCCTCTGCTTCTACTACGACAACCTCAACCGCCTCACCCACAAAGGCAAACCCCCGTCGCCGAGCGGCAACTGCCAAAACAACCCGCCCCTCTCCGGCCCCAACCACCTCGCCAGCTACGAATACGACACCGCCGCCAACGGCCTCGGACGCCTCGCCGCCATCCGCTGGGGCAGCGACCCAAACAACAACCACGAAACCTTCGCCTACGACCAACGCGGCCGCCTCACCAGCCACACGCGCACGATTGACGGCCACGCCTTCACCCTGGCCGTGACCGTCTACGACAACCTGGACCGCCCCCTGACCACCGTCTACCCCGACGGCGAACTCGTGCAAACGACCTACGACCAGGAAGGCGAAAACACCCTCACCGCCGGCGCCAACGCCATCATCACCGACATCGCCTACAACCAGCGCGGCCAGATGACCACCCTGGCGCGGGGCAACGGACGAAACACCCTCTTCACCTACTACAGCGCCACCGGCAGCAACGGCAACAGCAACTTCCGCCTGCAAAGCATCCACACCGCCACCCTGCCCGGCAAAGAAGACCTCCTCTCCCTCACCTACGAATACGACCCCGTGGGCAACATCACCCAAATCGTCGATAATCTGTTGGCGACAGACAAAAAGCAGGAATTCGAGTACGACGCCCAGAACCGACTCACCCACGCCTGGACGCCCCCCGCCGCCATCGACCCCTACGACCACGACATCGCCTACGACAAACTGGGCAACATCAGCCACTACGACGGCGCCAGCTACACCTACCATCCCGTGAAAAAAGACGCCGTCATCGCCATCAGCGGCGGCCAACAGTTCGCGTACGACGCCCACGGCAACATGATAGACCGCAGCGACAGTGCCGGCAACTACACCCAACTCTTCGACGCCGAAAACCGCCTCATCAGCGTCACCACCGGCGGGCAAACCACCCAATTCTTCTACGACGCCGACGGCCAGCGCGTGCAGACCATCCACCCCGACGGGCGCATCACCTATTCCCCCTTCCCCCAATACGAAGAAGAACACATCCCCATCCCCCCCACGCCCACCCCCACCGCCACCAACACCCCCACACGCACCCCGACGCCCACACGTACGCCCACGCCCACCCGTACCCCTACCCCAACCAACACGCCCACTCGCACCCCCACCCCAACCAACACCCCTACGCATACCCCGACGCCCACCCACACCCCTACGCATACCCCTACACACCCACCCACACACCCCACCCCATCATCCACCGCTACCCCACCCCATCATCCACCGCTACCCCGCCGCCAACAGCCACGCACACGCCGACAGTCACTCCCACCCCGCTGCCTGCCTGTCCGCCAGCGTTGACCTCGCCCCTCAACGGCGGCATCGCCCTCGTCAAAACCTTCTCCTGGCAGCCCTGCGCCGCCGCCGTCCGCTACACCCTCAACATTCGCGGCGACGGCCTGCCTCCGCAAGGCATCACCATCCCCACCGCGGAGACCAGCACCACCGCCCCCTGGCTCAACCTCATCCCCGGCGGCAGCTACAGTTGGAACGTGAAAGCGTGCTACACCCTCACCTGCGGCGACAGCAGCGACTGGTCCGCCCCTTCACCTTCTCCTACCTCTACCAACCCACCGCCACCCCGCCCGCCCCCACCGCCACCCCCCCCGCCAGAAATAAGCACCATCGCCCCACCCCCCCCCTACGAATGCCCCACCACCCTACAAGAGCCACCCGACGGCTCCACCCAAAACGAACCGCCCACCCTCCTGTGGACCGACCCCTGCGCTCCCGGCGGCGGCGTCCTCACCGCCGGCTGGCACCAGGTAGAGATAACGGGACAGAACCAATCCCCCATCATCCTCATCGTCGCCGCCGAAAGCTACGACACCGGCTGGCTGCTCCTCCCCCCCGACAGCTACACCTGGCGCGCCCGCTCCTGCGCGGACGAAGACTGCGTCCAGGCCGGCCCCTGGCCCGAAGCCTGGTCCTTCACCTACGAAGACGCCGCCATCCCCACCCCACAAAACCCACAAGCGCCCGGCGGCATCCACAGCGGCTACACCATCACCCAACGCAGCACCTACTTCCTCGCCGGGCAAGCCGTCGCCATGCGGCAAGTCATCCCCGGCGAGACCAACAACCTGCTGCACCTGCACAGCGACCACCTGGGCAGCAACAGCGTCATGAGCTATAACAATAGCGGGGGCATGGTCGGCGGCAGCCGCACCCGCTACCTCCCCTTCGACGCCTACCGCACCGCCCCTACACAACCCTACACCGACCTCGGCTTCACCGGCCAGAAGCACAACGATGACCTCGGACTCATCTACTACAACGCGCGGTACTACATTGCCGGCATCGCCCGCTTTGCCAGTGCGGATGTTGTTGTACCAAATCCGACCAACCCTCAAAACTATAATCGCTTCTCATATGTCTTAAACAATCCGCTTCGATTTACGGACCCATCAGGACACATCTGCTATGATCCAGGCTCTGATGCAGCGACGCCAGGGAATTGTGACGGTGGTTCTACAATGAAGCCGGCCAATCCCCTGATCATCAACCCACGGAACTATGAGATTGTGATCCTGGTTGGTCTGAATACATTGCCGCGAGTCAATGATGATTTGTCTAGAATAGGCATTATTGCGGTTAACTACCGAGACAATTATGGAACACTGGGGCGACAATTTCCGGGTGCGCCCAGAAGCGCAGTCATTGTCTATAGGGCTCCGGTAGCAACACTGATTGATAGAGCAAGTGGCGCAAATGTGCCATACGACAGATCTAGCTGGGACACTGTATCAGAAAGCGACCTCCTGGCGCGGATAATTGCCGCAGAAGCAGCAGGAACAGGCGCCGCTCGACAGACCGAGATGGTCGGAGTAGCTCAAGTTGTAATGCGAAGGGTGACTATGCCTGGTTGGGGAGCGAGTCTGCGAGAAGTTGTACTTGCTGACAATCAATTTGCCTTTACTCTGTCGGCGCCGGAGCAGGTTCGGGAATCAAGATTTGCGGCTGAGGCATATTCTAATCCTTTAGTCCCCCGAATAAGAGCAACTTACGAAGAATCGTTGGCTGTTGCTGTGGGCGTGGCGCGTCAGTGGCTTTATGACCCACGAACAGCGCTTCGGACTGAATTCCGGGGACGCTGTGAGCCGACAGGCTGCTATACAGTTTGGCTCCCAGATTACGCTCAATTCACCGATTATCCACAAGTCCGGCCAGTACGTTAGTGAGGATCTGATATGTCTCCAGCTTGTCAACATCCCAAAAGTGGTTCTGCTACGGAAGTTAAATATTCCAACAAAATCATCATCATTATGGTTATATGCTTCTTTACGGTAATTGCAGTTTCATGCATATCAGAGAGGAATGATGAGCTATCGGCTGATGAGCCGCCAAGAAGCACCGATACTGCAGGAACTTCATCATCGACGAGTTCCTATACGCCGTTTATTGAAGAAAAAATACAAGCCACATCAATTCTATTGAAATCCGCGACTTCGACTATAACGCCCACCCAGGTTCCTGCAACTACGCCGGCGCGGACCCCATTTGTTACGCTTACTCCCTCTCCCGTACCAATTACTACGCCTGAAATAGTCCAAGAACCGCAGGTAATAGCGACCGAGCATTGTTACGAGAGAATTATAGCCAGTGGGGTGTATGATGATGAGTGTCAGATAAAGGTTTTTGGAGCAAGTATGCTCGACACACCGCTCTTGATTCTCGCACAAACAGGAATCTCATTTGAATCTCCAAGATTTTCCCCGGATGGTAAGTGGATGGTATACGTCGAAAGAGTTCCAGATCGTGGCGCCCGCCTTCAACTGCTGGCTACAGACTGGAAGTATAGGGTGCAGTTAACAGAGTGGCTTGAGATAGGTCGTCGTATTTCATCATTGGCCTGGTCTCCAGATAGTTCATCGCTCGTTTTCAAAAATGTGGTACGTTTCGGTAACTTTGAGGAAGGGCCAACCTATTTGGTTGATGTAAGAACGAAGGAAATAGTTGAGTTGGAAAATGAAATTCTTGCACTGGAATGGTCTTACCAACCAATGTCAAGAGTAGCGATGATGATATACGATTCGGATTTAGGCACAGCAAAAGTTATCTTAAAGGATGCAAGCGAGGACGGTTCCCTAGAAACGATTGGAAGTCATCTCTTTTCCACTGACACAACAATCCCCGCATCGATTGCATGGCACCCAGAAGGAACCAATCTAGCGGTCTGTGTTGGCTTGAGACAGGCTGAATTGTGGGTTGTGGATCTACTTACGTTTGAATGGTTTAAGGTTGACGAGTTAAGTGAAAGATGTAACTTGCAATGGTCGAAAGATGGTATCTGGCTAGCTGCAAGGGAGCAGACAGCCATTCGTTTTTACAATAGTCAAACCTGGACTCTTTCAGAGACACTTGTTGGTACGCTGGTGTATGCCGAGTCCGTTGGAATTTGGAGTATAACAAGTGCCACTTGGAATGAAAGTAGTTACGTTTATGGCGTCAAACTCGTAGAACCAAACAGAAATGTTGAGCGCCTTGAAATCATTTCCACTGAGCCAGATAAGAGAGGCAGATTATCTGTTTGGAATATGGCGTTCATAAGAGAATCGCCAGGAGACTTCATTCGTAGTTTCGACTGGTCATATGGTGTTTCAAAATGATCTGTTGCTACGTGCGTTTACTGAAGGGACTTCAATAGCCAAGACCACAAATTAACGGGAACAAGGTAGAGCATTGGGGGATCGAATCGGTATGCCAGTTTCATCATCGCCGCCGAAAGCTACGACACCGGCTGGCTGCTGCTGCTCCCCGACAGCTACACCTGGCGCGTCCGCGCCTGCCAGGACGAAGACTACGTCCAGGCCGGCCCCTGGCCCGACGCCTGGTCGTTTACCTACGACGACCCCGTCCCCACCCCCACCCCACAAAACCCACAAGGCCACGGCGACAACGGCGGCATCCAGAGCGGCTACACCATCGTCCAACGCAGCGTCTACTTCCTCGCCGGGCAAGCCGTCGCCGTGCGGCAGGTCGTCCCTGGCGAGACCAACAACCTGCTGCACCTGCACAGCGACCACCTGGGCAGCAACAGTGTCATGAGCTACAGTAGTAATGGTGACAGGGTCGGTGGCAGCCGCACCCGCTACCTCCCCTTCGGCGGCTACCGCACCGCCCCCAGCCAAACCTATACCGACCGCGGCTTCACCGGCCAGAAGCACAACGACGACCTCGGCCTCATCTATTACAATGCGCGGTACTACATCCCTGGCATCGCCCGCTTCGCCTCCGCCGATACCCTCATCCCCGACTCGGTCAACCCGCAAAGCTATAATCGTTACAGCTATGTGGAAAATCGGACGCTCGTTTTTTCCGATCCATCAGGCCATCGTCCCACAGACGGTTGTGAAACAGAAAGCTGCATGTCTGATCAGGGTACTTGGGGACAAAACTTTGTCTCGTACATGGCACAGAGTGATGACCGCATCTATATGGCAGCCAATGCCCTCTACGAAGATTACCAAAACCGCTTTGGGGACATAATTGATGTGACAAAAGGCAGTCCTGTTGAATACGCCCTGTGGCAAATGGCTTATGAAGATGCGATTGCCCTTGACAAAGCTATTCAGGAAGGGGGTTGGTTTGCTAATGTAATAAAAGAGGCATTTGGGGGTGGCTATCTAGATCCGCTTGATATTATCGAGGGGTCAATAGGGGCAATTCTAGCTACTACAGCTAGCAATGATAGTGCAGATGATCAATATGGTCCTGCGGGTTTTGGGCCAACCGATATCCAGCCCACTCTAGATCGCATCGAATCTGGGGGTACCTACCCTCATCGCAATGATAGTACTACCTTTAGAAACTATGATGGATTATTACCTGAACAACCCTATGGTTACTACACCGAGTATGTCCACCCAACACCAGGCATTGAACATGCAGGCCCACGACGGGTTGTTATTGGTCAAGGAGGCGAAGTTTACTATACTCCAAATCACTATGAAAGTTTCATTAGAGTAAGGTAAGTTGCAGGTGAATTATGAATTTGCACAGCCAAAATGACGACATTGTTTCAGCTATTGTCGATTTACAGTCTTCACCGGTAAAAGAAGTTGATGATTGGGTCTTGAAACAGCCGCAGATTGAAACCGTTTTGAAAGGTTTACATTACAATGTAATGCGCATTAGTCAATCACCTAGAAATAAAAGGGAGCTACTTGAGGCATTGAAGCAAGCCTGCGGATTCCCCGATTATTTTGGTTTTAACTGGAGTGCCTTAAAGGATTGTCTCATAGATTTCCATTGGCGAGAGGCAAAAGGATACATATTACTGTTTGAAAAACCTTTGGAGCTTGATTCTTCCAATATGAATATGTTTTTGGATATTGTGCGAGAAGTTGGTGCAATATGGAAAAGCGAAGACATACTCTTTAAAGTTCTGCTTACAAACAAGAGCAGTAGTTGTCAAACATCAGATTAACTGTCAAGCCCTGAAATATGTTGATACAAAATAGTGACTACTTCACGTCAGATAGAGATATGTAGGAGAGCCTTTGCCCTCTGGTCATGGTCATAGAGAGGGCGGTGGCGGCGTCCTCACCGCCGGCTGGTACCAGGTAGAGATAGCGGGACAGAACCAGTCCCCCATCATCCTCATCGTCGCCGCCGAAAGCTATGACACCGGCTGGCTGCTGCTGCTCCCCGACAGCTACATCTGGCGCGCCCGTTCCTGCGCGGACGAAGACTGCATCCAGGCCGGCCCCTGGCCCGAAGCCTTGCAACCCGAAGGGTTGCCCTTCACCTACGAAGACGCCGCCCCCCCCACGCCACAAAGCCCACAAGCGCCCGGCGGCATCCACAGCGGCTACACCATCACCCGCCGCGGCACCTACTTCCTCGCCGGGCAAGCCGTCGCCATACGGCAAGTCATCCCCGGCGAGAGCAACAACCTGCTGCACCTGCACACCGACCATTTGGGCAGCAACAGCGTCATGAGCTACAACAATGGTGGCGGCATGGTCGGCGGCAGCCGCACCCGCTACCTCCCCTTCGGCGCCTACCGCACCGCCCCCACCCAAACATACACCGACCGCGGCTACACCGGACAAAAACACAACGACGACCTCGGCCTCATCTACTACAACGCGCGGTACTACATTGCCGGCATCGCCCGCTTCGCCTCCGCCGATACGATTGTACCGGATGCCACAAATCCCCAAGCCTTCAACCGCTACACCTACGTTCTCAATTCACCGTTTACATTGATTGACCCTTCGGGACATAGACCATCGGATGGCTGTGATTATGAAGGCTGCTCACTTCTCAATGGTTTCGACTCTGACAGCACGTGGCAAGCACCAGATGGTACTCAAACCCCATGGGATCCGGTAGTAGCCAGCGACCAAGATTACAATCCAATTACCGAGGCAGTAATTCCTGGAATTGCGGGGCTATTGGGTGTGGCAGCTCTGCCTACAGCATTGGGGTACTTTGCAGGAGAAGTTGCTTGGCCCGTATTAGTTAGGGGAGGTCAGACAATTGCTTCGTTGTTTTGTCTGAATGATGGTGATTGCACAAACGAGGTTTCGACAGCCAGTCGAACCTTGGGTCAGCTCCGTCAAGTTAGTCGAAATATGTGGGAGTCTACTGCTGGTCTACGATATGGTGATGATCGTCTGTACGGGAATCGTGTCTTACATGTGCTAAGACATCTCGTCGACGATTCTGGTAGGAGAATTCATGGTGTTTTTAGTGGTGGTCGCTTGCAAGTGCTACCATTGATTGATGAAGCCTGGGCATCAATTCAGCAGGGTGTCAATGTTGCAAGCAGTGTTCAAGTAGGTACCCGCACTATCTATATCGTGGACATCGGACGACCAATAGGTTATGTTGGAGGTCAAGTAGGGGCTGCTGCTGGTTATCCAATAACCAATTACATTCGATTGGTAATTGAAGGGGGCAACGAATTGGTCACCGCATATCCGGCAATACCGTAGGTTCAGGAGACTATGTTTAACATTGATTCTTATTGTCCAATCTGTTGTGAAGGAACTATTGGTTTTGTCTTATGTTCAGATCAGAAGACGATGGTTCTCGTATGCGATGAGTGCGAATCTACTTGGCTAGACCCATCCAACGTAAGCCCTATCCAAGTGTTGTATCCTAAAGCTCCAGACTTTAAGGTTCCTGGGCTTGAATGCTCTATCAAAGCTCCCGATGCACGATGGGCAACAAGAGAAGAAATAATGCAGAAGGGATGGGGACACTACATTGCTGATTGTGGATAATCTCTACTTTTCGCTAAATTTATTGACATAAATAACCAATCAAGGGAAGTATAATGACCCCCAAAAACTAGACCACAGGCTAAGGTACAATACACAAAGCTTGTGGAGGTTTGGTAGCACCACAGTAAATCGTGGTTGACCGTCAAAAACGGCCAATTTGGCAAAAAAGGATTCATCATGCATACTGGTAAGTTTTGCAGAACCGAAATCAGTAGGAGACATGATGAATCCAGAACAACTATTTTGCCCTAATATCGACTGTCCGGCTAGAGGACAACGGGGTGAAGGCAATATCACCGTCCATAGCCAAAAAGAAAAGCGATGTCATTGTCATGTCTGCAACACAACATTTGCCGTCAGCAAAGGGACATTGTTCTATCGCTTGCGCACCGACCCGCAAATAGTGATGTGGGTCATCGTCTTGCTGGCGTATGGCTGTCCCGTCCAGGCCATCGTCAAAGCCTTTGGGTTTGATGAGCGCACGGTCAAGAATTGGTGGCAACGAGCGGGTGTGCATTGCGCACATGTCCATGAAGCGGTCATTGCCAGCCAGCCACTGGACTTGCAACAAGTGCAAGCGGATGAAATCAAAGTCAAGGTACAAGGCGGTTCGGTGTGGATGGCGTTGGCGATGATGGTATCCACCCGACTCTGGTTAGGTGGCGTCATCAGCCCGCGACGGGATAAGCGCTTGCTGCAAAGCCTGACGGACAAGGTGCGCCAAATGGCCTTGTGTCGTCCGTTGTTGTTGGCGGTGGATGGCTTGCCCGGCTACGTCAAAGCCTTTGGCCGCAGTTTCCGCAGCAAGTTGCCCCGCTGGGGGCAGCCAGGTCGTTGTCAATGGCACGCCTGGTCCGAAGTGGCTATCGTGCAAGTCATCAAACGGCGTCTGCCATCTGGACTGGAGGTTGAACGACGAGTGGCTCAGGGTGACCCGCAACAGGTAGAGAAGCTGATTGCCACGACGCAAAATGGAGTGGGTGTTATCAATACCGCTTTCATTGAGCGGCTCAATGCCACCTTCCGCTCTCGCCTAAGCTGGTTGGGCCGGCGCACGCGGCATCTGGCGCAACAAACGGCGACCTTAACGGTGGGTATGTATGTCACAGGGTGTTTGTACAACCTTTGCGACCCCCATCGCTCTTTGCGTTGTCGTCTGTCTGTGGGCGAAAGGGGGTATCGTTGGGTGCCGCGCACGCCAGCTATCGCAGCGGGATTGACAGACCACATCTGGACAGTCGATGAATTGTTAATGTATCGTGTGCCACCACCGCGTTGGACACCACCCAAGCAACGTGGGCGGCCTTCTAAAGCGTTGCTAGAACTGATAAATCGATGGTGTTAACCGACCACGATTAACTGTGGTCTCACCCCATGAACAGGTGTGTAATGGAACTCAAAACGTTGGGTCAGCCGACGCGCCTCTTCAGGTGCAAAGGCTTCATAGAGGGAGGCTGGGGAATGCGTATTAAGGTTATCTTGAACCAGGCGGATGACGGTGGCCTGGGGATAACGTTCATCGGCCAGGTATTTGAGGCAGTGGGCATACTCCAGCTTGGTGCGACGGGCGGTCACCTCCACCTGTCGCCAGGCAGCCAGGGGCTCACTAAACATGAAGAGATTGCAGGTGCCATGGCGTTCGTATTCATAATCGTAGCGTTGGGGTTCACCTGGCTGCATCGGCAAGGGCGTGCGCGTTTCGCCAATGAGTTGCTTCGTGCCTTCGTCAAAGCAGACGACTGGTCGTAAGGGGTCATAAGGTTCATGATACAAGTCCAGGACGTCTTCCATGGCGCAAACAAACGCCGCATTGGCTTGGGGAGCAATCACCCATTGCTTCTTCTGCCAGGGCTTAAGTTCATTTTTTTTAGCGTCTGGCGCACCGTTTCATGGGAAACCGACGCCAGTTCTACTTGCTCTAGCTTGACCAAGTGTTCAGCCAACAGACGCAAACTCCACTGGGCATATCCTTCAGGAGCTGACCCACACGCCAACGCGATCAAATGGGCTTCCGTCTTGCCGTCAATCTTGCGCTCATATAACCGACTCGTTGGCTGGCGGTTGAGAGCGGCATCCAGTCCTCCCTCGACATACCCTTGTCGCACCCGTCCTACGGTGGCCGTACCAACATCCAACGCCTGGCTGATCACCTCATCGCGCCAACCTTCATCAGCCTTGAGCAATATGCGCGCTCGGGTTAGTTTCCGGGCTTTTTCCTCACCGGTTGAGACCAGGTTTTCCAGGTGGTCTCGCTCTGATGAACCCAACTTGACTTCATACACTTTTTTTCTAGGCATCTTTTTCCTCCATGACCAGTTTCGGAGAAAGATACCTGATAAACTTATTTCTATCAATTTAGCTTTGACGAGACACTAGTTTATTCTAAGTCTGTTGAGATTTGGAGTATAATAGGGGCTGTTTGGGTGGGGAGTAATTACATTTATGGCATTGATTTTATAGAACCAAGCAGAAATGCTGAGCGTCTTGAAATCCTCTCCACCGAACCGGATAAGGGAAGCAGACTGTCTGTTTGGAATATGGAATTTATAAGAGAAGCGCCAGGAGATTTCATTCGCAGTTTCGATTGGTCATTTGGTACTTCAAAGTGATTTGTAATGACCCTCTCCTTCAGTCGCCACCAATACGTGGAATTTGTCTTCGACCAGAAACTGGCTACCCTTCGGCGTTGCTCAGGGCAGGCTCTGGCTGCGCCTGCACCGCAACGCCCTCTCCTTTTTCGGCGGCGTTCCGCGGCGCATCGTCATTGATGATCTCAAAGCCGGCATTGCCCAAGCGTGTTGGGAAGACCCGCAGCCACAATTGGCTTACCGGGAATGCGCGGAACATTACAGCTTTCTCATATCGCCCTGCAGACCGAAGACCCCACAGAACAAAGGCAAGGTAGAACAGGGTGGCGTTCACTACGTCAAACGCAACTTCCTGGGCGGGCGGGAACTCCCGAGCCTGATCCAGGCCAACCAGGATGTGCGTACCTGGTGTCTGACGACAGCCGGGCAGCGGACGCACGGTACCACAAAAAAGTGCCCCCTGGCTCAGTTTGAGAACCTGTCAAAGGTCGCCTTGCAGCCCCTGCCCAACGCACCCTACGACCTGGCTGTTTGGAAAAAGGCAAACTGCACGACGATGCAATTCCGTACTCTATTTCATCGTCAGTCCTAAGGCTGCGGCGGCGTCAACCGTTGGAAAGTCAGCCGCCAGCCCCCCATCAGCCCCCCATCCCGCGATTCGCACCGCCGCGGACGCAGCCCGCTTACCGGTGGGCTGCCCTCCGCCAGCGTCACGCTGTAGGAAACATCCGCCACTGTCCCCATCGTAAAATCCCCATACCCTGGCCCCTCATCAGGCTTGAATCCCGTGAAGAAGTGGTCCGCGCCCCCCTCCCACATCACCAACACCTCCACCCCGGGCACAGGTTCCAGTGCCCCATCCAAGACCATCACCTCAATCCAATCCACCGGTTGATCAAAGCGGCAGGCACGCCGCTGGCTGAGCAGGCGATAAGCGGGCGCGGGTGTCTCTGTGGGCACGGGGGTCTCGGTAGGCGTGGCGCTGGGGCGCGGCGTGGCTGTTGGCGGTGGCGTCGGCGTCAGCGTCGGCAGCAGCGTGGGCGTAAAGGTGGGCACAATGCTCGTGGGTTGGGGCGTGGGGGTCGCCGCCGGTGCAAAGAGGGCGACAGCCCGCCCCTGCACCCCCAACTGCGCCGCCAGCGCCGCCAGGTCGCGCACCACTTGTGGCGATTTGCCCTGGCGCAACGCCGCATCTAGCTCCGCCCCCACCACGGCGGCCACGTCCGGCTGCCGCAGAGCCGCCAACCGCTGCCGCGCCGCCGTCCAATTCCCGTCCACGGCATAACTTTCGCTCACCAGATAGATGTACTCCGACTGGTACTCCGCGCCCAATTGCGCGGGCGTGGCCTGCGAATAGACGATGGGATTCAGCACCCAGGCATAAAACAAGGCCCCCGCCAACCCCAACACCAGCCCAAACAGCACCAGGCTGGGCGCGGCTACCCGCGGCGTGCCGCCGCGCCGCCATCGTGTCCGCCGCGCCGCCGACGGTAAAACCGGGAACTCGTCATCGCGCATGGTCATCCATCTTCCGTTGACAGATAGGGGGTGATGGCCGGGGAGCGCAAACCCAGGTCGCCCGACAGACGGGCCAGGCGGCGCATGGCGGCTTCGTCTTGCCCGGCCAGGATGGTGTCCACGGTGAAGCGCAACAGCCACGCCTGGGGATCTGCCACGTCCAGCGTGGTCACGCGCCAACGAGCCGCCGCCAGGTCTCTGTCTCGCTCATAGGCGGTGGCGATCATCAGTGCATAATCCTGGCGATAGGGTTCCGCCAGTAACGATGGGTCGGCGTTGGTGAATTCCGTCGGCCAGGCAACCCAGCCCAGGTAAAGCCCCAGGCCAATGCCTAGCAGCAAACCCACTCCGATGAATCCTACCGTGCGAATCAGTCCGCGCATTTGCCATACCTGCTTGAATATCGATAACTGCCAAGGGACGGAAATCAAATAAGACAACGAAGTTGTTTCCTTACCGTTCTTTCAAACTGACGATGCCATTCCGTGCTTTATTTCATCGTCAGTCCTAAGCCAGATTGGCCCCATTTTCTTTGGTGAAATGGGCATTGAGCGCATTAAATTGGTCCAATCGCCAGAGAGCGTTAGTAGGTACGAATATCGAAAAATCCGGTTTCTGGACCGCGGGCGGAAAACCCCGGTTTCTCGCGGAAACCGGGGTTTTCAAAATAAAAAGGGTCACCCACGTTGTGAGTAACCCCTCTTTTTGCCCTACTATTGGCTGGGGCTTATAATCCCCGCAGTCAAACGAAACGGTTGCCACGAAATGCCGAAGGTGGGAATCGAACCCACACTCCTTACGGAACACGATTTTGAGTCGTGCGCGTCTGCCAGTTCCGCCACTTCGGCCAGATTTGGAGCCGGTTGGCTTGCGCGAATCTGTAACGCCCAAGTATAGAACAAGGGATTTTTTCTGTCAACGAATGGACGAAGACCAACTCATTCAGCACGCCCAGCAGGGGGATATTACGGCCTACAATCGACTGGTGCTGCATTACCAGGACGCTGTGTACAACGTTGCCCTGCGCATTATGAGCGACCCGGCGGCGGCGGCGGATGCGGCGCAGGAAGCCTTTATCTCCGCGTATAAGGCGTTGGGACGGTTTCGTGGCGGCAGCTTCAAGGCGTGGCTGATGCGCATTGTCACGAATCAATGCTACGATGAGCTGCGCCGTTATAAGCGCCGTCCGCAGTCTTCGCTGGATGAGTTAACGGAGGAATCGAACTCTTTTGCCTTTATGCGTAGTGATGATCCCGGCCCGGAGGCGTGGCAGCAGCGGCAGGAGTTGGTGCGTGAAATTGAGCACTGCCTGGAGATGCTGCCCGATGAGCAGCGAATTGTTACGGTCTTGTGCGATGTGGAAGGGTACGATTACCAGGAGATTGCCACGATGATGTCGACGTCGCTGGGCACGGTGAAGTCTCGCCTCAGCCGCGCCCGCCGCCGACTGCGGGACTGTTTGCAACAGGTGGCGGAACTATTGCCGTCTGATTATCGTCTTGAGAATACGTAAGTGTATGATTTTGGGCGTACCGCTAACCTTCTCGGGGGCTGAGCCTGGCGAAGCCCGTGTTAGCCCCGCATTGCCTGCGACAGGCTCAGGCAATGGGGTCAGTCGTCACCTTTTGGAACTATTCACGATCACCTTCCCGGAAACGGTTTGGGTGCTAAATGATTCGAGCGACAAGACGTTTTTGGCCTAAAATTGCGCTTCTGGGAAGGTTTCTGGGGCTGAATAGATACCAACTTTTTTCTAATGGATTGGCGACAATCGCTTGTCGTCAGATGTGACAGCCTGGTTTGCGAGGATGCCGGCATTTAACATCATGCTCAACTTTTTTCAAAACCTGACGAAATCAAAAGCAGACAGGCAAGCCGAGCAGATCGCCGCCTACCTGGACCGCGCCCTCTCACCCCAGGCGCGGCGGGAATTCGAGCAGACCCTGGCCGGCAACGCCGACCTGCAGGCGGAACTGCGCCAGCAGCAAGCCATCAAAGCCGCCCTGCGCCAACTACCCCGTCACCGCGCTCCGCGCAGCTTTGCTCTCGATCCCGCGCGCTACGGCCAGGAGCGACGCGCCCCCGGCTGGCAGCCCTTCCCCGTGCTGCGCGCGGCCACCGCGGTTATGGCCTTGCTGCTGGTAGCCATCCTGGCCTTTGACCTGGCTGTGGTGCGGCACGGTGCGGCAGAACAGCCGGAAACCGCGGCCATGATGCCGGCATCGCAAGAATCCTTTGCCGTGGAAGCAACCCCCGTCGTGCAGGCGGAGGAAATCGCGGCGGACGAGACTCAGGAAAACGTTGCCGCGGAAGAACCAATGCCGGCATCCGCCGAAGCCTTGACCGCCCCCGACGAAAGCGCCAGTGACGCGGCGGCGGAAATGGAAGCACCCGCCGCCGAGAAACAGCCCGTCCCCGAACCCGGCCTGAGCATGGCCCGCGTGATGACGGAAACACAAACGATGACAATTACGTCGGCGGCGGAGGTAGCCGCCGCGCCCACCACGGTCGCGCCGCAGCCAACAAGCGCCGCCAGCCTGTCCTCGCCGACCACGGAACCGCCCTCGCCCGGCGCAATTGCCACGGAGCAGCCCGCGGTCGGCGAAAACGCGCCCCAGGCAAGCATCTCCAGCCATGACCTGTTCCGCCTGACGGAGATATTCCTGGCGGTTGGCGTAGCGGCGCTGGCGCTGGCAACCTGGCTGGCGCGGCGACGGACATGAGCCGCATCAGATTGTCCACGAAACGAGTTAAACAACCCTGACGGGTGTTCAAGGACCTGTCAGGGTTGCTTGTTCAGGGGCAACTGCTAAGCCAGATTGAACCAATTATCTCTGGTGGAAACGGCTATTGAGCGCGTGGAATTGGTCCAATCTCCAGAGAGTTTTAGTAGTTGCGTTCTGGGTTAAATCGTCAGTCCACCACCAGCCGACATATTCCCCCTTGACCACTTGCCCTCACCATGCATGATCCCCATCAACCACCGAGCGCGCCGCCTGATTACGTTTATTGCCCGCGCTGCGCCGCGCCGCTGGAAACACGTCGGATGATGGACAAACCGCGCCGCGTTTGCCCCGCATGTGGGTTTGTCTATTTCACGGACCCGAAGGTGGGCGTGGGGGTGTTGGTGGTGCAGGGGGAGGAGGTTCTGTTGGTGCGTCGGTTGATGAACCCGGAGCGGGGGAAGTGGAGTCTGCCGGCAGGATTTCTCGACCACGGCGAAGACCCCCAAGAAACAGCCGCGCGCGAAGTGTGGGAAGAAACCCACTTGCGGGTCGCCATTGATGGCCTGGTGGACGTCTACTACAATCCCCCGGCAGGCGCGGGCGGCGCATCCGTCTTCATTCTCTACTACGGGCATGTCGTGGATGGCGAACTGCAAGCCGGCGACGACGCGGACGCCGCCGCCTTTTTCCACCTCAACGCCCTGCCCGAACTCGCTTTTCGCAGCACACAGGAAGCCATTGCTCGCTGGCAGACACGAGTCCCCCCACCCTGATGTATAATGCCGCCCCTCTTGCGGCTCCATCGTGACGGCTCGCCCGCGTGTTTGCCCGCCACCCGCAAATTGATTCCCCTGTGACTAATCCGTACATTAGGGGTTTACACTAGAAACATAAGTAGCCGCCGGAAAACGACTTTGCGTATTCATTAGACGGCTACTGATAGGTTGTCCGCCCGTTTCCGCTCATTTGATTGCGGACAGCCATGAAGGGTTCATTCAAGACGCACTTTGGACTATCCGGCAAGCAGGAACCCTTTCAGCGCATCCAGCAATTCCCATCTCAAATACGGATGCGCCCTACGCACTCGATTCGGGCTGCGCGTTATGTATGCCGGCATGAGGAGCGCGGGCCAACGGGTCAGGACAACCATCGGCGCGGTTCAGGCCGGCGGGACGCGGCTTGACTTGCACCTACCCAGGACTTAAAATGCGCCTAAAATCTGGTGCCGGGAGAGGAACAATAATGGACATCTTTGATAAGTGTACAAATTCGGAGATTGTGACTGCCGTACATGAAGCTAAAGCGAATAATCTCTACCCCTATTTCTTGCCGTTGGACGGAACGGAAGGAACTGAGGTGACGGTGAATGGTCGCCGCATCATTATGATCGGATCCAACAATTATCTGGGTTTAACGACGCACCCGCGCGTGCGGGAAGCCGCGCGTAAGGCGATTGATGAGTTTGGCACAAGCTGCACCGGCTCCCGTTTTCTCAACGGCACGCTGCGCCTGCACATGGAACTGGAAGAACGCCTGGCGGCCTTCGTGGGGAAGGAGGCGGCGCTTGTCTTTAGCACGGGGATGCAGGCCAATCTGGGGGCGATTTCCTGCCTGTTGGGACCAAACGATTACGCCATTATTGACAAGGCCAATCACGCCAGTATCGTCGATGGCTGCCGCCTGGGTGGCGGGCAGGTAAAGCGGTTCCGCCACAATGATATGCAGCACCTGGAAATGGTGTTGAGTCGGATTCCGTCCGATGCCGGCAAACTCATTATTGTGGATGGCGTCTACAGCATGGAAGGTGACATCGCCCCCCTGGACAAAATTGTTCCCATCTGCCGCCGCTATGGCGCGCGCCTCTACGTGGACGACGCCCACTCTCTGGGCGTCCTGGGAAAAGGCCGGGGCACAGCCGCCCACTTCGGCCTGGTGGACCAGGTGGACCTGATTATGGGCACCTTCAGCAAATCCTTCGCCTCCATTGGCGGCTTCGTAGCCGGCGATGCGGACATCATCTCCTTTATCAAGCACAACGCCCGCTCCCTGATCTTCAGCGCCAGTTTGCCGGCATCCAACGTCATGGCCGCCATGACCGCGCTGGACATCATGGAAAGCGAACCGGAACATGTAGAGCGGTTGTGGAAAAACGGGCACAAAATGCTGCACGGCCTGACGGAACTCGGCTTCGACACCGGACACACGCAAACACCCATCATCCCCATCATCATCGGCGAGAACGATCCCACCTACCTCACCTGGAAACTACTCTACGAACGGGGCCTGTACACCAACCCCGTGCGCACGCCCGCGGTTCCTCCAGGTCGTTCCTTGCTGCGCACCAGCTACATGGCAACCCACACGGAGCAGCAGCTTGACCGCGCTCTGGACATACTGGCAAGCACAGGCCGACAGCTTGGTCTTATCCCCAATTAGGGCGCATCCGTATTTGAGGTTGGAAATAACGGATGCGCTGGAACGGTCCTTGCTTGTCGGATGGTTCAAAGTTGATTCTGCACAAACCCTTAGGACTGACGATGAAATGAAGTACGGAATTGCATCGTCAGTTTGAACTTCGTTGTCTTCTTTAAATCCGCTCCTTAGAGGCGAGACGGCATGACCGATTCTCTCGATCCCACCATCTGGCGACGGCAGCCTAACTCCGACAACTGCTTTATCTGTGGTCGCGGTAATCCACGTGGCCTGTACATGACGTTCTACGACAACGGCCAGAACGAAGTACAGGCGTTGCACACGGTCCCGGAAATGTATCAGGGGTATCCGGGCATTGTGCATGGGGGCATTGTGGCGGCTATGCTGGATGAGGTGGTGGGGCGGGTGGCCATGATTGACGACCACCACCATTTTATGTTTTCCGTGAAACTGGCGGTCAAATATCGCCACCCCGTGCCCACGGAGACGCCCCTGCGCCTGGTGGGGCGGGTGGTGAAGCTGCGCGGACGATTGGGCAAGGCCGTGGGAGAAGTACGGCGGATGGACGGTCAGCTTCTGGCGGAAGCGGAAATGACGCTGGCGGATGTGCCGGTGGAAATCATTGCCGCGGCCAATGTGGAGGCGCTGGGCTGGCGGATTGATTCGTAGTCTGGGGTGAGTCAGTGGTCTCATTGCCACTTCATTCTGCTTTTGTTACACTGTTTCCACACAAGTCGGGCGATGGATGCCGGCATTCACGCCCCCATCCCCACCCAACCAATTCATACCGAGGTCACTTTGCCCCCCAAACCACGGCGCTCTCTCGTCGCTCTCCTCCTGGTCCTCTTCTTGCTCACCGCCTGCCTGGGCGGGAGAAACAAGCCTGTCCTGGGCGACGCCACCCTGCTGGCCGGCGCGGCCACGCTCACTTGCAGCCAGGCGTGCGCCGACCAGGGGCAGTGCGGCGATTCTCCAGACCGCGGCCAGGTCGTCCTGCTGCATACCAGTTCCCCCGCCACGCAGAACCATGACCTGGCCGTCCCCGTGAGCACCGGCGTGGACATTATGCAGTCCGCGCCCCTGGCCGCCCTGCGCCTCTCGAATCTGGAGGAAGTGCAGGTGATGTTCTATTTTGTGAATATCCCGGACCGCCAGACCCAGGCGTGGGTCCCTGGCTGGTGCATCCAGGGCACGGCCGCGCCTGAACCCACGCCCGCCCCATGAATGACGCGCCTCCCCCCCTCCCCATTCTGAAATCGCTCATGGATGCGGTCGCCGCCGGCGAAGGAGTGGTGCTGGCCACGATTGTGCAGGAACAAGGCTCGGTGCCGCGACATGCCGGCAGCAAAATGCTCATTTACAGCGACGGACGCACACTGGGCAGCGTCGGCGGTGGCGAAATGGAAGCCCTGGTCATCGCCACGGCCCTGCCGCTGTTGGCCTCCGCGGAAACGCGCCTGATCACCTACAATCTGGTTGAACCGGGGCGCGGCGATCCGGGCGTGTGCGGCGGACAGGTGCGCATTTACCTGGAGCCTTACAACCCACCCGCCACCCTGCTCATCCTGGGCGCGGGGCACGTCGGTCGCGCCCTGGCGCACCTGGGGCATTGGCTCGGCTACCGCGTGGCCGTCTACGACGACCGCGCGGAACTGGTCACGGCGGCCAACATTCCCAACGCCCACGTTTATCTCAGCGGCGACATTGACGAGGCGCTGGCGCGGTTTCCCATCACGCCCCACACCTACATTGCCGCCGTCACGCGCAACGTCCTCGTCGACCGCGTTATCCTGCCCCAACTGCTGCCCACGCCCGCGCCTTACATTGGCGTCATCGGCAGCCGCCGCCGATGGGCGGAAACGGTGCGACTGCTGCGTGAAGATGGTCTCGACGAAGATGGCCTGACCCGTTTTCACTCCCCCGTAGGGCTGGAATTGAACGCGGAAACGCCGGAGGAAATCGCCTTGAGCATCATGGCGGAGATTACGATGCTGCGCCGTGGCGGCGACGGAAACCGCATGATGGTTGGTAAAACAACGCTCGCCTGATGCCTGATGGCATCCCACTCACATTAACACCGGCAACGGAGAGCGTACAGAACTCTGGTTGCGCTTTGCGCGCTTGTTTGGGGAGTCGAAGTCGGAGGTTTATTGTGCGCGTGCGATTTTGGGGGGTGCGGGGGTCGCTGCCGGCGCCCGGACCGGAGACGGCGCGTTATGGCGGCAATACGTCTTGTGTGGATATTTTGACGTCGGACCAGCAGGTTATTATTCTGGATGCCGGCACGGGCATTCGCAAACTCGGGCTGGCACTGGCGCAAGAATATCCCCGTCGCCAGGTAGGAACGTTGCTGATCAGCCATACACATTGGGATCATATACAGGGTTTTCCCTTTTTTATGCCGGCATTCACCCGGCACAATCGCTTCGTCGTCATCGGACAAAAGCGCGTCGGGCAAAAACTGGAAAATCTTCTCCGCGGGCAAGTTGTAGAGCCTTACCTCCCCTTCGAATACGCCGAGTTGAAAGCCGACCTTGTCATCAAAGAGGTTGATGACGGCGAACGTATGATCATCGGCGACGAAACACGACTGCGTGTGCGCGAACTGGGGCATCCGGGCGGCTGCCTCGGCTTCCGCATCGAAAACGGCGACGCCGCCATCGCCTATTGCACCGATACCACCCACCCCGAGGGCCGCATCAATCCGAACGTCCTCGACCTGGCCCGCGACGTAGACCTGCTTATTCACGACAGCCAGTTCACCCCCGAACAACGGCGCGCCTTCCCCAGTTGGGGGCACAGTAGTTGGCAAGAGGCCGTTCGCGCCGCCGCCGCCGCCCGCGTCAAATGCCTGGCCCTGTTCCATCACGATCCCAATGCCACGGACGATCACCTGGAATCCGTGCTGCGCGAAGCCCGCGCCCACTTTCCCCACACGATTCTGGCGCAAGAGGGTCTGGCACTTCATCTGCCCTTCCCCCCTGATACCGCAATCCCCAATGCCGTGCCTTCATGAGATGTCGCCCGCTCATCAGCCAACCTCATTTTGCCGGGACCATGTAGCGACGGTGCAGACGGAGCATCCCCTTGTTCGTGACCGACACATCGTCACGCGCCTGTCTCGCCCTCTTCCTGATGGCAAAAGCGTAAGACGGCGCGGACAAAAGCCCGCCAACCTGGCGCAAGGGGAATCCACGCCACCTTAGCCCGACGCCAATTTGCCACAAATTGAGAATTTCTCCACTTTCATTTGAAGAACAGTCCAGAATCGAATACAATGGTACTCCAGTAAGTGATGGCTCTTGTTCCAAAAAGGTTTCGGCATGCACGTCGCCGTATTGTATTGGCTAACCTGCTCGCCCGTTTCCAACTTTTCCCACATTCAAAACCATTACCGGGCAGCCTATTGTCATGAACGATGGAAATATTGTGCGGCTGTCAGAATCATTTCATGCAGAGGCAGTACAGCGCACCCAAACTCTGGCTTTTCGCCATACGAAACTAGGAAGTCCTTTGATAGAGTCTGTACTGATCGTAGATGATGAGCCTATGGCGCGGACACTTCTGCGCCTGATGCTGGTCCGCGCAGGCTACGATGTCTCGGAAGCCGAGGACGGCTACCAGGCATTAGTGAAAATGCGCCGCCAGCAACCCGACATTGTCATTCTGGACGTGATGATGCCTGGCATGGATGGTTTTACCGTCTGCGAGAACATGCGTGCCGACGAGCAGTTATCCCGGGTTCCCGTGATCATGCTTAGCGCCAAAACAGATGTGCAAAGCAAGCGGCGCGGGTTGGAAGTGGGGGCAGCCAAATACCTGACCAAACCGATTTCTCCCGACGACCTGACTCACCATGTGCGCGATGTGCTGCGGCACACGCGGAAAGATGACAGCGATTCTCCTTCTGAGTAGCATGGTAGGGGCGGGGCGTCGTCTCGATAGCGACCGGCACGTTGTCACTCGCCTGTTTCGGCCCCCTTGCGGTATCTTCTCCATAAAGTGGGGCAGCGTTGGTTGAGCCTGTCGAAACCAATGGCCTTCGACAAGCTCCGACTGTGGCTTCTCCGCAATGTCGAGAAGTAACCCCTTTCTGATGGTAAAAGGGGGAGACAGCGCGGAGAAGGGGGCGATTTGGCTCCCGTGCCATCCGCCCCTCGAATCATCCCGAATGGAGAATTGCGGGAAAGATGACAGGCTCGTTGACGATAAAGACGAAAACGAGGACAATTAGCCCCTGTCCTTTTCGACTTCAAGTTTGTATCAATGCCGGCGCGCAAGCGCCTTGTTGGAGGTTCTTAGCTGATGTTAGTAAAGCGTCTTATTCTGGCTGTGATTTCCATCGCATTTGGCACGCTGGTGACAATGGGCGTCACTTTTGCCATTGGCACCAACCCCGCCGAGTTTGGCTTTGTCTATTTCTTTTTCACGTCGCTGGCGCTGGCCTGCGCCCTGGGCATCTGGCTGGACAAGTTCATGCAGACGGGAATCCTGCCTAAATAATCAATCGCCGAACCACGAAGAAGAGAATTGCAGTACAAGAAACTCCCGAAGTCGCGCTGGCTTCGGGAGTTTGTTTAATGACCGTTTGAGAATGACTTCCCCATTTCAAATTGGTTCATTCTTGGAGAAGGAACCAATCTTGGGGGCAACCCAATTCTGGACACGCACTTTCACTGAAAAAACCGGGTTTTTCGAGTGCCCGGCCAAAATTACCAGAGTGGTTCATGTGTAAAAACCCGGTTTTTGGCCTTTTTTCAGTAGAGTCGATGTTGTTTTCTTACCGTTCCTGCAAACTGACGATGCAATTCCGTGCTTTATTTCATCGTCAGCCCTTGGGGCGGAAACACCAGGAATTATGAAGGACGAGTGTGACTGCTAACGCTCTCTGGAGATTGGACCAAAGAGAAAATTGGTCTAATCTGGCTTAGCAGTTACGGACGAATGACGATTTACGAATCACCTTTTGTCTTCTTTGCCTGACAACCGCCACTATCAGACCATTTCTGGCGCAGCGCGACGCTTCCTGACGATCAGGCTCTCGAATCCCTTCTTGATTCTGGCCGTTTCCGTGGCGCGAGCCGCCAACAAACGACAACGGACAACCCTTTACGACCCTTTGAGGATCTCATATGACTGGAAAAATCATTGACGGAACAAGTATTGCCGCGCGGGTGCGGGCGGAGGTAGGCGAGGCGGTTGCCGCCATGAAGGCAGCGCACAATTATGAGCCGGGGCTGGCGACGGTGCTGGTGGGGGATAATACGGCGTCGGCGACGTATGTGCGGATGAAGCAGCGGGCGTGCGCGGAGGTGGGGATTCACTCGATTGGGGTGGAAATGCCGGCATCTGTCACCCAATCCGAACTCATCGACAAAGTAGCCGCCCTCAACGCCGACCCCGCCGTTAACGGCATTCTCGTGCAACTCCCCCTGCCCGACCACATCGACGAAGAAGCCGTCCTCAACACCGTTGACCTCACCAAAGACGTAGACGGCTTCCACCCCGTGAACATTGGCCGCCTGGCCATGAAAGGGCGCGATCCCCTGTTCATCCCCTGCACGCCCTACGGCTGCATGGTTCTTCTGGAAGAAGCAGGCGCCAAACTAAACGGAGCCAACGCCGTCGTCGTCGGTCGCTCCAACATCGTCGGCCTGCCCATGGCCATGCTCCTGCAAAAAGCCAACGCCACCGTCTCCATCTGCCACAGCCGCACCAAAGACCTGCGCGCCTACCTTAGCATGGCCGATGTGGTGATCGCCGCCGTTGGCCGCGCCAACATGATCACGGGCGACATGCTCAAGCCGGGCGCTGTGGTCATTGACGTGGGCATCAATCGCGTGGACGACCCCACCGCCAAACGGGGATACCGATTGGTAGGAGATGTGGATTTTGCCTCGGCGAAAGAAGTGGCGGGAGCCATCACCCCGGTGCCGGGCGGCGTGGGGCCGATGACGATTGCCATGCTGATGAAGAACACCCTGCACGCGGCGGAATTGGCGCTGCAAAACGGGTAGCGATCGTTGTGGAACGAAGTTCCTCCGTAGAACTTCGTTCCTTGTTTTCCCGGTAACTTCTCAATACTTCGGGTGAGCCGCAGCCTGAGCTTGTTGAAGGCCGTTGGTTTCGACAGGCTCAACCAACACTACCGCACTTTTTTGAGAAGATACTTTTCCCGCCTATCAGCGGCCAAACAGGCGCGCGAAGAAAGATTGCCGCGGCGGCGGAGCCAGCGCCCCATCCCCATCCTCCTGCCGCGGGTCGGCAACCAACTGTGCCGCCGCGGCGCGCAGCGCCTGGGCAACAGGGCGCTTGCGCGTTCCGCCGCTGACAATAGGATGCCCGCGATCCGCGGCGCGCGTAGCCGCTTCGTTATCCAGGGGGATCGTCAACACCACCGGGCGCTTCAAAATTTTCGCAATGTCCTTCACCGTAACCCGGTTCTTAGGGAGCATCCGATTCACGGTGAGAACGACCTTGTCCTCCGCGTAATGCAAATCCTGCGAGAGATTGAGGAAGTCACGCGCTGTCTTCAGGTTGGGCAGATTTTGCTCCGTCACCAGTAAAATCCGGTCCGCCTGGTCCAACATGGTCAAGGTCATTTCGTTGAGGCAGGAGCTGGTATCCAGGATAATGATCTGGTACACGTTGCGCAATGCCGGCAGCAGCTTTTGTATATGCTCCGTGGTCACCAGTTCCGCCATTTCCGGGCGGCGCGGGGCCAGCAGCACCTGCAAACCACTATCGTGTGTGAGTACCACGCTGGTGATCAGGTCGGCGTCTAGCTCGTCCATTCGTTCTACCAGCTCCAGGACGGTGGCCGTGGCTTTCAAGTTGAGCATGACGGAGATGGTGCCAAATTGCAGGCTGCCATCAAAAAGCAGGGTGCGGTACCCTTTCTCGGCCAGGGAGACGGCCAGATTGAGGGCCAGGGTGGTGCATCCGCTGCCCCCTTTGGGGCTAAATACGCACCATATCTTGCCGGTCTGTGGTAGGGTGGCGGCGGGGGCGGTGGTTGCGGGAATGCCGGCATGAGGCTGCGCGGCGGCGGGATATGGCGCGACGGGGGTGGCGGGTCGTCGTTCGTACACTTCATGAATGGCGCGCAGCAAATCATCCAGGGAAAACGGCTTCATAAGGAAATCGCGCGCGCCGGCCATCATGGCCTGCCGCATATAAGGCGTGTCGCTCTGCACGGACATGATAATGATCTGCGACATGGGCACACTTTGCGTAATGGCCTTTGTGGCGCTGATGCCATCCATGTCGGGCATGTTCACGTCCATCAGGATCACGTCTGGCTGTAGCTGCCTGGCCTTTTCAATCGCCTCTCGCCCGCTGGCAGCCTCGCCTATTACCTCAATTCCCGGATCGAATTGCAGGAACTTATAGATGCTTTCTCTGGTTTCTTGCAGGTCGTCCACGACCATGACGCGAATTGTTGTTGCCATGCTCAATTCCTGGTGGGTATCTGACTATTGACCGGCCGGGCAGTGCGCAAATGGTAACTGCTCAGTAACCGCCCGAAAACAACTTCACACTTTTTACGGGCGGTTACTGACAAGCTGCCCGCACATTTCCGCTAATTTAATTGCGGGCAGCCACTCAGGCGCGACGCGCATTCTGTGTGGAGGTGTGCTGGTGCTGGATGAAAACAAACAGGCTGGCGTGGATTCTCGTTTTATCCACGTTTTCCGCGTCCTTTTCCGGCGGGAGTCAAGATCATCATAAGAAGCGGTAGAACACTTGATTGCTGAGGAAATAGCCCCGCTCAGTCAACCGCAAAAAGCCCTCTGTCTGGCGTAGCAGCCCCCATTGTATCAGGTCCGTGACCGTTCCGTTATAGGCTTCTGTTACTGATTGGTCAAATTTCGCCGTAAATGCGGCGATGTCCAGCCCTTCTTGCAGTAGCCGCAGTTGGGTGATGATGGTGTCGGCCATCGCTTGCCGGCGTGTCAGTTGGTAGGCGTCTGCCACAGCAGCGGTGAGGGGGTAGGGGCCAGGGGCGCTGCCGGCCATGCGGCGAATGTAGACGCGGGGCTGCTTGACGATGTGATAGCGGCAGCCGGCGGCGTAGCCGTGCGCGCCCGCGCCCAGTCCGAGGTATTCCTGGTTGCGCCAGTACGTCAGGTTGTGGGCGCATTCGTGGCCGGGCAGCGCCCAATTGGATATTTCGTAGTGAATGAAGCCGGCCTCGGCGAGGATTTGTCGCGCCAGTTCGTATTGGTCGGCGGCCAGGTCGGGATCGGGGGGGCTGATGCGGCCGGTTTGCAGCCAGCGGTGCATGGGCGTACCCGGTTCGATGATGAGGCAGTAGAGGCTGAGGTGTTGTGGCCGGAGGGCAAGGGCGGCTTGCAGGCTGGCGCGCCAAGAGGCGAGGGTTTGTCCGGGGAGGCCGTAGATGAGGTCGAGGTTGAGGTTGTGAATGCCGGCATTTCGGCTCATCACCACCGCCGCCGCCACATCCGCAAAACTGTGTGCCCGTTCCAGCAAGGCCAACTCCTCCGCGTGGGCGCTCTGCACGCCAAAACTGAGTCGGTTTACTCCCATTGCGCGCAGGGCCTCCAGGTAGGGCGTGTCCACGGTTCCGGGATTGGCTTCCAGGGTGATTTCGGCGACCTCGTGCAGGTCAAAATGGGTGCGTACGGCGCGCAAGATGTCCGCCAGGCGCGTGGCGGGCATGAGGGAGGGGGTCCCACCGCCGAAGAAGAGGGTGTGCGCGGGGCGACGAATGCCGGCAGCGGCTTGGGCGATTTCCCGGCAGAGGGCGGCGGCGTAGGCGTCTTTGAGGTCGTCCAGGCTGGTGTAGGTGTTGAAGTCACAGTAGGCGCAGCGATGCCGGCAAAACGGAATATGCAAATAGAGGCTCAAGCTGCCCGAAGCGAGGACGGGTGTCATAGGGGCGGCCTGTTGATCGGCATGAATTACCATAACGCCAATTGTACTCACCCTGGCGTGGAGAATCTACTTTGGCTGTAACTACGAACGCCCTCTGGAGATCGGACCCATTTCACCAGAGAAAATGGGGCCAATCTGGCTTAGTGGCTGTCCGCAATTGAGTTAGCGGAATTGTGCGGACAGCTTGTCAGTAGCTATCTGATGAAAACGTGAAGTAACTATTCACGTCTCCGAGAGATTGGACCAATTTTGTAGACATCAATAAGATTCAACCAGAGCAAATTGGTCCAATCTGGGCAGATGACCTGTATAGTCACAACGTGAAGTTGTTTTTGGGCGGCTACTTAGGGTTCGCGCGGAATCAGCTTTGGACTTTCCAATATCTACGCACAGCCGTCAATTCCCGAGCAAAGCCTTTGTTAACGGATGCGCCCTTAACAGTTACCTTTGGCTGCGCTGTTACCAGCCGGATGTGCCGGGATCGCCTTTGAAGGGACCAACGATACGGCGGGTGACCCAGCCGCCGTAAAAGTTGCCGGCCTGGGGCTGTACTTTTTCTTCGCCGAGGTAGCAGTCGAGGATGCCGGCATAAAACGACACATACCCCGCGATTGCCACATATCCAGGGCGGGGCCGCACATACGTCCACGCCGCCCGCGCCACCCGCCCCTCCCCCACCACCACGTCAAAATAACTTGCTTCCCCTTTCCACTCGCACCACGTGTGCCCCCGTGCCGGCAGGAGAAACGCTTGCCGCACATCTCCGGGCGGAATGTAATACGTCGGTGGGCTGGCTGTCTCCAGCACCCGCTTCGCGCGCGTGCTATCGGCAATCACCTCGTCGTTGAATACGACGCGAACGCGCTCCGGCACATCCTCCACCCGTGGCGGGCGTGGATAATCCCAGACAGATTCCTGTCCAGGACCAGGGGGAATAGGATTGGGTTTCTTCATGAGCATTTTCGGGAGGGAGTTGTGAATGGTGAGTGGCGGGCAGTGAGTGATTCTCAACTGAATTATAGCAGACGTTTCTCCATTCACTATCCACTATCCCCCATTCAATCGTTCACGACCCGCAACTACGAACGCTCTCTGGAGATCGGCCCCATTTTACCAGAGAAAATGGGGCCGATCTGACTTAGGGATGGAAATTAAACAAGGCAACGAAGTTGTTTCCTCACCGTTCCTTCAAGCCGACGAGGCAATTCCGTGCTTTATTTCATCGTCAGTCCTTAGCAGTTACCATTACCCACTATCAACGACCCGCTCCTGTCTGCTATAATGAGTAACGACAAACGCTCTCTGGAGATTGGACCAAACTCACGCGCTCAATGGCCGTTTTCACCAGAGAAAATTGGTCCGATCTAGCTTAGCAGTTACGATAATGGTAACTATTCACGTCTCCGAGAGATTGGACCAATTTTGTAGACATCAATAAGATTCAACCAGAGCAAATTGGTCCAATCTGGGCAGAAGACCTGTATAGTCACCGATAATGATACAAAATCGGGTTCATGACCACGGCGCAGTGCGCCAACGAGCGGAATGACCATGTTACAAACAATGAAAAGCCAATTGTGGCGCCGGGCGAGGGGCACGCGGCTTCTGTACGCATTCGCTGTTTGCGCATTTGCCGCCAGCGTGTTTGCTGCCGGCGCGTTCGTCGCCGTCCACGAGGCGGCAGCCGCCCAACGCCAATCCCCCCTGATCGTCTTGCAAATAGAAGGCCCCGTCACGCCCGCCATGCTCGATTATTTCCAGCGCGGCATCGACGCGGCAACCACGGAAAACGCCGCCGCCGTCCTCATCATTCTGGACACGCCCGGCGGTTCCGTTAACGTCACCCTGGACATCGTGCAGGCTTTCCAGCGCGCCACCGTGCCCATTATCGTCTACGTGGCTCCCGTGGGCGCGCAAGCAGCTTCGGCGGGCAGCCTCATCACCGCCGCCGCGCATGTGGCGGCCATGGCCCCGGGGACGGCCATTGGCGCGGCCTCGCCCATTGACCTGTCCGGGGAAGATATTCCGGAAACGGCCTTCCGCAAAGCCACGGAGGACCTGAAGGCCGTGATGCGCAACCTGGCGGCGGATCGCGGCGAAGCGGCGGTGGCCCTGGGCGAAGCGATGATCGATGAGGCGCGCGCCGTCACCGCCGATGAGGCGTTGGAGATTGGCTTCATCGACGTGGTGGCCGTGGATGTGCCCGATCTGCTGACGCAGCTTGATGGGCGCACGGTGGTGGTGGACGGGGAGACGCGCACGTTACAGTTAACATTGGCGCAGGAGCAGCCGGTGGAAATGAATGCTCTGGAATCGATCCTGCACGCGCTGGCGAATCCCACCCTGATCGGCTTCTTGCTGGCGATTGCCATTCCGGCCATCTTGATTGAACTGCAAAGTCCGGGCGGTTGGGTGGCGGGATTTATCGGCGTCATTTGCCTGCTCCTGGCGCTCTATGGCCTGGGGCAGCTTCCGGTGAACTGGTTGGGGCTGGTGCTGGTGATCGTGGCCTTCATTCTGCTCTTGATGGAGGCCGTGAGTTCGGCGCATGGGGGATTGGCGCTTGCCGGCATTGTCACCCTTGTCGCCGGATTATTAGTGCTGTTCAACTCCCCCAGTTCGCCCGAATTCACGCGCATCTCCCTTGCCGCCGCCGTGGGCATCAGCCTGCCCAGCGCCGCCCTCTTCCTCGCCATCGCCAGCCTCGCCTGGCGCAGCCACCGCCAACCCGCGCAAACAGGCGGCGAAGGCCTCATCGGCATGGTCGGCCACGTGCGCAAACCGTTAGACCCTCAGGGCACTATCCTGGTGAACGGCGAACTGTGGCGCGCCGTAGCGGCGAAAGGGGAAGGAACCCTGGAAACAGGCACCGCCGTTGTCGTGGAAAGCAAGGAAGGTTTTACCCTCTACGTCCGCGCCAACCAGTCCCTGTAATCCGCCGCCATTTTGTACGCCTCGCCAAGATTGGTTCATTCTCGAGGAATGAACCAATCTGACAAGGGGTGTGCTTCAAACAGGTTGCTCAGGCTGCCCGCGCCGTAGGACAATTTGCCTAAATTGTCCCTTCACGGCGTAGGACAATTCAGCGAATTGTCCTACATCAAGCAGCAGTTAACTGAAATGAAACACACCCTCTGACAAGTTCGCCGTATCTTTTCAATAAAGTGGGGCGAAGTTGGTTGAGCCGGTCGAAACCAACGGCCTTCGACAAGCTCAGGCCGCGGTTCCCCCAAGATATTGAGAAGTAACAGTTCGCCAATCAAAAAGCCCCGCCAGATAGTGGCGGGGCTTTTTTTGATTCCTGGGGAGAGGCGGAGCCGTCTCAGGCGGGAGAGAGCGCGGTCGAGCCGGAGCCGTTGCTGGATGGCGCGGGGGCGGGTTCCTCCTCGCGGCGGAACTGGCTCATGTACAGGTCGTAGTAGAACCCCTTCGCCGCCAGCAAGTCGTGGTGTTTGCCCCGCTCAATGATCTCGCCATCGCGCAGCACCAACAGCACATCCGCATTGCGAATGGTGCTGAGGCGGTGGGCAATGACGAAGCTGGTGCGCCCTTGCAGTAGTTGGTCCAGCGCCCGCTGAATCAGCCGCTCCGTGCGCGTGTCCACGCTGGAGGTGGCCTCATCCAGGATGAGGATGCGCGGGTCGGCCAGGGCCGCGCGGGCAATGGAGATAAGCTGCCGCTGCCCCTGGCTGAGGCCGCTGCCCCGCTCCCCTAACACGGTGTCATACTTCTGTGGCAGGCGGGCGATGAAACTGTCCGCGTGCGCCAGTTTGGCGGCGGCGATCACGTCCTCGTCGGTGGCGTCGGGGCGGCCAAAGCGGATGTTCTCCATCACACTGGTGCTGAAAAGGAACGAGTCTTGCAGCACAATGCCGATTTGCCGGCGCAGGCTTTCCGTGCGCACATCGCGCACGTCGTGGCCATCAATGGCCACGCTGCCGCCGGTGACGTCATAGAAGCGGGGGATGAGGTTGATGAGGGTGGTTTTGCCCGCACCGGTCGGCCCGACGATGGCTATGGTCTGTCCGGGTTCCGCCGTGAAGCTGATGTCTTTCAACACGGACTGGCCTTCTTTGTATCCGGCGGCGACGTGTGAGAAGGTGACTTGCCCGATGATTGCCGGCATTTCCCCGGCCCCCCTTTTGTCCTGAATAGCCGGTATTTCATCAATCAACGTAAAAATACGCTCGCCGCCCGCCACCGCATTCTGGATATTCGTCCACAACACCGCAATCTGCTGAATCGGCTGATTGAACCGCTGCACGTATCCTATAAACGTCACGATCAGGCCCAGCGAGATCGTCGTCCCCATCAGCGTCTGCCCGCGCAGCAGCGCCAGGCCGCCCGCCAGTGTGACAATGCCCAACGCCAGATACCCCAACCCCTCCAGCGTCGGCGCCAGGGCGCTGGTGAAGCTCACCGCGCGCACGTTGGCGTCCCGGTTGGCCGCATTCGTCGCCATGAAGTTCTCAATGTTCTCCGCCTCGCGGTTGAATGCCTGAATCTCGCGTACGGAGGAAATGGACTCTTGCAGTTCCGCGTTCACGCTGCCCATTTCCAGGCGCGTGCGCCGGAATGCTTTCCGCGCCTGGTTGGAAAACCAGACGGTTGCTACCGCCATCAGGGGCACAACTGCCAGGCTAATTAAGGCATACGGCAGGCTGAGGGTGAGCATGTTGTAAGCCACCCAGAAGATGAGCAGGAAGCCACTGAGGACGTTGATGAGGGCGAAGCTGAACGCCTGCTGGATCGTCTCCGTGTCATTGGTGATGCGGCTCATCAGGTCGCCTACTTCATGCTCCGCGTAGTAGGACAGGGACAGTGCGTGAAGCTGCTCAAACAGTTGCACGCGCATCCGTGTCAAGACGTGCTGCCCGACCCAGCTCATGAGGAAGAAGGTCAGTCCCGTCAAGACGGAGGAAGCGACGTACAGGCCGACAATGATGATGATAATGTTCAGGAGTCCGTTCAGTCGCTGGTCGCCGTTCATGCCGGCAAGCATCTGGTTCTCAGCATACGCCCGGTCCTGAAAAATGCGTTGAATTTGCTGCGACAGGGACGTGTCTCCTTGCGCCGAAATCCAACAGTTGCTGGTTGTGCCGGCATTCTCCGCCGTCGGCGCGCCTGGGAAATTGCCAAAAGAAGCCGCCGCCGATGGCGTCAGGTAACAGTCCACCGTCTGCCCAATCAATTCCGGGCTGATCACTTGCGCCCAGGTCGTGATAATCACAAAAAAGCTAATCACCAACAGCAAAGGCCAATACGGCTTGAAGTATCGACCAAAGCGGGCCAACGTCTGACTCATGTTAGTTGGCTTCACCGTTTCCGTACTCATAATACGGCGCAGGCCGTCGTTTCCACCAAACATAGTTGTCTCCTGAGGGGGGAGTTGGAAGTTGGTCGTTGACAGTTGGTTGACCGTCAACCGTCAACTATCAACCATCAACCGTTACCACCATCTCTTCATCCGGCATGGCATCCGTCATCAATTGCGAGTTGTATATCTCCGCGTAGATCGGGCTTTCCTCCAGCAGCTTCTCGTGATTGCCGCTGGCCACAATAGCCCCCTTCTCCAACACCAAAATCAGGTCCGCGTTAATCACCGTGCTAATGCGTTGGGCGATCACGAAGCTGGTGCGCCCTTCCATGAGCCGATCCAGCGACTGCTGAATAAGGTACTCCGTAGCCAGGTCTACGCTGCTGGTGGAGTCATCCAAAATGAGAATGTGGGGGTTCAACAGCAGCGCGCGCGCAATAGCAATGCGCTGCTTCTGCCCACCGCTTAGGGTCGTGCCGCGTTCGCCCACGGGCGTGTCGTACCCGTCAGGAAACGACATAATGAAGTCGTGCGCGGCAGCGGCTTTGGCCGCGTCCATCACCTCGTCTAGCGAAGCATCTGAGCGGCCAAAGGCGATGTTGTCGCGGATAGTGCCGCTAAACAGGTTTGTCTCCTGCAGCACAATGCCAATCTGCGAACGCAGCGAGTCCAGCGTCACGTCCCGCAAGTCGTGTCCGTCAATCAAAATGCGCCCCTCGCTGGGATCATAAAAGCGGGGCAGCAGGTTGATGATGGTCGTCTTGCCTGAACCGGTCGCCCCCAGAAGCGCAACGGTCTGCCCTGGCCGCGCCGTAAAGCTGACGTTCTTCAAGACCGGTTCCCCACTGCTGAAATAGCGGAAGGTGACGTCTTCAAACGTCACCTGACCCGTCACCGATGGCAGCGTCTCGGCATCCGGTTTGTTTGTCACGTCGCTTTGCGCGTCCAGAATCTCGAAAATCCGGTTGGCGGAGGCGGTTGCCTGGCTCAATTGGGTGATAATCAAACCCAACTGGCCCAGCGGCAGGAACAAGTAAACCAGGTAGAGGCTGAATTCCTGCCATTCCCCTAAGGTGAGTGTGAGGGCGATCATCTGCTTGCCCCCAAAATAGAGCGTAGCCGCCTGCCCCAAGTTAGCAACCAGGAAAATGGCCGGGAAGAGGAACATGAAGACTTTGGAGACGGTGATCTGCTGCTGCATCAACCGTTCCGCCGCGGAGCGAAAGGTTGTCTGTTCTTGCTTTTCTCGCGCAAATGCTTTGACGACTTTAATGCCGGCAAGGTTCTCTTGCAAGATCGTGTTCAGACTGGAAAGGCGGCGCTGCACCTCTAAAAACAGCGGTTGACTGATGCCGCCAAAAACCATGAAGAGGATCATAGCCAGCGGCAGCACCGGCAGCACAACCAGAGTAAGGCGCGCATTCGTAGTAAAGAGGATCGCAAGCGTGCCCACCAGGATAAGGACCGCCTGAACCGCAAAAAGCAACCCCTGCCCAATGAAGGTGCGTACCTTCTCCACGTCATCCGTGGCCCGGATCATCAACTGCCCCGTCTGCATCTGGTCATGGTAGGAAAAGGAAAGCTGCTGAATCTTGGTGAACAGCTCGTTGCGCAGGTCGAAGGCCACGCTCTGCGAGTTGCGCTCGGCCGTGAATACCTGTAAGAAGGAAAAAATGGCCCGTACAACGGCAAAAATGAAGACAATAATGCAGGCCGTAATGATCAAGCGTTCCGCATTATTGAAATCATAAAGAAGTTGCTCTTTGGTTGTGTTCAGCGTGTCCAGAATTTGGGGCAGCAAGGACGCGGGAATCTGGTCCAGGCGTGGCACCACGTTTTGGGCAATAATGCCTCGCGTGACAGCGTCAATCATGTTGCGCAGCAGGCGAGGCACGGCAAGCTGGGCTACCGTGGCAACGATAAGGAATAAGTAAGGCAGGATGGCCTGCGTCCGGTATCCCTTGAGGTATTGTATGGCGCGTTTGAGGGAGCCGCGTTGCGCTCCGTCAGAGGCCATGCGAGAAGAACGTTTTCTGCTCACTCGGTTTTCTCCTCCGCTGAAAATAATCTTCCCAGGTAACTACTAACGCTCTCTGGAGATTGGACCCATTTCACCAGAGAAAATTGGTCCAATCTGGCTCAGCAGTTACCTTCCCGGAAGCCTGGTCACAGATGATGGTCTTGGGGAGCGGCTTCCGGGAAGATGTTGTCATTTATGGTGGCGCGCCGCCGCGCATCAAGTCTCCTTCGAGAACCCCTTTCATACGTGACAGGACACTAATCTGCCTGCGCGTGTTCCGATAGTTGCCGGCCCGCCGCTGTCAGCTTCTGCAAGGCGTCAATGATCACCGCCTGCTCCGCCGGATCGACCAGTCGGGTCAGGTCCGCCAGCCACGCCTGCCGCGCGGCAACGGCTTGCTGCACGATTTCGACGCCCGCCGTGGACACGGTTACGTTTTTCACGCGGCGATCATCCGGGTCTTCCTCGCGTTGCACCAATCCTTGCTGCACCAGGCGGTCAATCATCTTGCTGGCGGCGGCGGTGGTCACGCCCAATTTGTCCCCAATGTGGGATACACCGCAGGCGCCGCCATAGTGAAGGCGCATCAACGTACTCAGTTGGGCCATGGAGAGGCCCGTTTCTTGCATCAGCAGGGTAAACTCCTGCATGGAGCGGTGCATAAAAATGGAAGCCCACTCACTTAGAACCGTTGCCAATCTTGTGTCTTCGGACATGGTCGTTGCTCAGTTCGCAGATGTGCCTGCATCGCGCTCATAATAGTTAACCGAAGGAAAATTTATCACAATGGCAACTATTGAGCAATGGAAAGTTTGTTAACATTTCGTTAGATTGTGGCGGCGGACCTCCTGTGCCCTTGGTCCGTTGCCTGAGCCTGTCGCGGGCAAGATGGGCTTCGACAGGCTGAACCCACGAGAGGGTTAGCAATTATCGCCCGACAAGGTGTCTACGCTTGTATCGTTAACGCCGACTGAGCATTTGCGGGGCACGGATGTCAATTGGGAAACCGTGTTAGCCATTCGCTGCTTGTGTCGGTACAATCAGCCCCAATTCGCCCACTTTGGGGCATCCTGGGTAACCGTCCGAAAACAACGGCCCACTTTGGGGAGGTGGTTACTGACCGGTCATTCACGATAGCCTCTCGTTTCCGACGCGACTCTGAGGGCCTGCGGCAAACAGTCTCTTAGGACTGATGATGAAATAAAGTACGGAATTGCATCGTCAGTTTGAAGGAACGGCAAGGAAACAACTTCGTTTACGGATGCGCCCTTAGAGGGTCGTGTAGAGAGGGCAATATACCATCCTGTTTGTCGTGTCCGCTTTAGGAGCTACCGCGTCCGCGGGCTGCGCGCCGTCGCAGCCGCGGTGATGGCCGGGGTCGGTTGTTGAAGCAGGTGCTACGAACAATTGCCAAGGAATACTCAATGCGCCGCCATTATCTGTTTTTGTGCTTTTTGTTGCTGGCAGTGACATCCACTGTGGTTCTGGTCGCCACAACGCAGGCGAGATCGGTGCGTGAGGGGGAACGCGCGCCGGAAACATTGGCCGTGCCCGCGGGGAATATGGTGAGCGGCTTATGGCAGCCGCTGGAATTGACGCCGACGGAAGCGCCGGTGTCCCCACTGGCCGCGCCGGCCTCGGAGCTATGCACGAAACCGACGACATTGAAGTTCCCGGATGGTGGTCAGACAACGGTGAATGGGGCGCTGGAAGTAGATACGGACCCTGTTTTGAGCTGCACGAACGGGACACCGCCAGGACCGCGAGGCGCGCAGGGGTATCGCACGGTCTGGTACCAGTTTACGGCGCCCGATAGCGGCTACGTCCTGTTGGAAATGGAGCCAAATGCGGATTATTTGCAGAATTATGATACGGTGCTGGCCGTTTTCGAAGGGCCGGACCCGGCTTTTGGCGAGACGCTTGAGGGCGTGTGCCCGATCCTGGAAACCAGGGAATTGGCCTGTAACGACGATACAAATGGGTTTTTGTCTCGCGTGCAGGTGCAGGTGGAGCGGGGTAAAAGCTATCTGGTGGAGATCGCCGATTGGCAGTTTGGCGCCAGCGGCACGCGCAAGTTGAACGTGCGGTCGCAGTTCATTCTGCCCAACTATCGCTGGGAGCAACAGGAGTTGATGGCGCTGCCGCGGAGTCGTTATGCGATGACGCAGGTCCATGACGACTTGTATCTGATTGGCGGACAGACGATTGTCAGCGGCAACCCGGTGCGCACGAGCAGCGTGCAACGATATAACTTGAGCGACCATACGTGGACGAACCTGGCTTCCTTGCCCGGGCCAGATGGCCTGGGGTACTCCAACACCGGCGCCGCGTACCTGGGTAACAAAATTTACGTGCCATCGGGGTATGTGGGAGACGACGATCTGTTTGACGGCGCGCATTGGGTGTACGACATTAGTACAGACACGTGGTCCGACGATTTGCCATCCGCGCCGTGGCCGGATGGGAAGGCGTTTGCTTACGTGGGGGCAGTGGGGTATGCGCCGTTTGGCATCTATTACGTGATTGGCGGGGTGACGGGGACGCCATTCCAGTTGGGGGCGTTGCCACATGCGGAGATGTTTGCTTTCCAGCCTGGCAACCCCAATCTGTGGCTGGAGCGCCCGCCACTGAACGTGGCTCGCTATGCGCATACGACGGCGCAAGTGGGTAATAAGATATGCGTGGCCGGGGGTGTGAGTTCGGATAACCTGGAGGAGCCGGCGATTGGTAAACCTATCGTGTTGGCGAATGGGGAGTGCTATAACACGATTACGGGGGAGTGGGTGTTGACGGGAAACATGAGTTATGCGCGCTATAATGCCGGCAGTGCCGTCGGCGCGGATGGTCGTTGGTACGTATTCGGCGGCACGGATGCGTTGGGCATGTCCGTGCCGGACATCGAAGTGTACGACCCCACCACAAACACCTGGAGCGTTCTGGATGGCAGCTATGACCTGCGCAGTCCCGCGCGCGCCTGGGCGTTGGGCGGTTTTTGGAATGGAGAGTTGTGGGTGGTTGGCGGACATCATAACACCGCCACGGGGGACGAGGTTGTACCCGTGGTGCAGAAGATGCTCGTGCCGGAGGCATTCCCCGCCGTCAACCGGTATTACTTCCCCATCGCCCCTACCGCGCCCGACGAGACGGAGATTGACAACACCTTCGCCCTGGCCACGCAGTTGCCATTCAACCAATATCTTTCCAACCGTTTTCGCTACCCCGGCGATTATTTTGATATGTACACCTTCATGCTGGAGCAACCGGCGTCGGTCGTGGTGCGACTGCAAGATATTGAGGCGATTAGCAATTATGACGTGCTGATTTACAGCACGGACAAGGTGCTGTTGGGGGTGGGGAACCAGGTGGGGAATTTGAATGAGTCTGTGCCGCTGGGCAATTTGCCGGCAGGACGTTACTATGTCATGGTCGTGCGCGCGTCAGGGCAATCTACGCTGAATTACTACCAGGTGGCCGTGGAGAAGTAGCCGGGCGACCATTTTACCCTTGTGCAAAGGTGAGTCATGCCAACGAATCCTAAATCAACCATTCGCGTGCTGCATTTTGCCGACGCGCATATCGACATGGCGAACTATGGCCGCCATGATGGGGAGACGATGCTGCCCGTGCGGGTGATGGATTTCTTGCGGGCGCTGGACCAGATTGTTGACCGGGCCATCAGTGAGCCGGTGGACCTGGTGATTTTCGCGGGGGATGCGTACAAGGATCGCAACCCGCACCCCACGTTTCAGCGCGCCTGGGGAGAACGGATGATGCGGCTATCGAATGCCGGCATTTCCACCCTCCTCCTCGTAGGCAACCATGACGTCTCCCCTGCCGCCGGACGCGCCCATGCCATCCAGGAATTCGACACCCTGGCCGTGCCCCACATCCTCGTCGCCGACAAGCTGCGCCTCTTTGGCCCGGCGGAACTGGGGCTGCCGGTGCAGGTCCTGGCCGTGCCCTGGGTTTCTCGCCATGCCATGATGACGCGCGAGGAAAGTGCCGGCAAATCCCTCGACGAACTCCTCACCGAAATTGAAACCCGCGTCGGCGAAGGCATCAACCGCCTCCTGGATGCCGCCGATCCTGGTTTGCCCCTCATCCTTGCCGCCCATGCCAGCGTCCAGGGCGCGCGCTACGGCAGCGAGCGTGCCGTCATGCTGGGACACGAACTCACCCTCAGCGGCAGCGTCGTCACCGACCGCCGCCTTGATTACGTCGCCCTGGGCCACATCCACCAACACCAATGCCTCAACATCGGCGGCCAGCCCCCCGTCGTCTACCCCGGTTCCATCGAAAGGATCGACTTCGGCGAAGAGCGCGAGCGTAAAGGGTTCGTCCTCGCCGACATCCGCCGCGGCCACACCGATTGGCAGTTCGTCCCCGTGAAGACGCGCCCCATGCACACCTTCTCCCCCGACACCCCCAGCGCCGACACCTTCATGGCCGACATCCTCAGCCAGCTTCCTCCCGCCGAAGATGTCAGCGACGCCATTTGCCGCGTCGTGCTGAGCTACCCGCGCGATTGGGAGCCACTGTTGGATGAGAACGCCATCGCCGAACGGTTCAAGAATGCCCTCAATTTCCACATCGTCAAGCGCACATTCGCCGAAAATCGTTCCCGCCTGGGCGATACAGTGGCCGTGGAAAGCCTCACGCCCGAAGAGTTGTTAGCCCAATACTGGCTCTCTATCGGCCTGGACGAGGCGGAAGCGGAGGCGATGCAGACGCTCGCCCGCGAAATTCTCGTCTTGCCCCCCACTTGATTCCCGCACAAGCCCATGATTCCCGTAACGCTGCAACTGACTAATTTTCTTTCTTATCGAGACACGGTGGTGCTGGATTTTGCCGGCATTCGCACAGCCTGCATTGCCGGAGCCAACGGTGCCGGAAAATCCAGCATCCTGGACGGCATCACCTGGGCCTTGTTTGGGCAAAGCCGCGGCAAAAGCGACGACGACGTCATCAACCGCCTCGCCGCCTACAACGGGGAAGCCGCCGAAGTCCGTTATACCTTTGCCCTGGAAACCAACCAGTATCGCGTCATACGTCAAAAACAAACGCGCAAATCCACCCGCCTGGACCTGCAACTGCTCACCGAAAGCGGCAAATGGAAATCCCTCAGCGAAAACCGCGTGCGCGACACCCAGGCGGCCATCGAAAACCTGCTCAAAATGAACTACGACACCTTCATCAACGCCAGCTTCCTGCTGCAAGGGAAGGCGGACGAGTTCACCACCAAGACGGCCAACAAGCGCAAGGAAATCCTGGCCGACTTGATCGGCGTCAACCAGTGGGACCAATACAAAGAGGCCGCCGCCGTCCGCCGCCGTGAAACCGAAGGACAATTGCAATTGCTTGACGCGCGCATGACGGACATAGACCAGGAGCTTGACGAAGAAACGGAGCGGGCCGCCATCCTGGCGGTGGCGCAAGAAGAGGAAAGCCGTATTTCCGAACGGCTGGCGGACAAGGAGCAACTTCTGACCCAACTGCGCCGCGTGGAAACCGCCGTGCAGCATCAACGGCAGGCGGTGCATACGCTGGCGAACAACGTCACCCGCGCGCGCCAGAATCTGACCCAGACGGAGGCGGGGCAGGCGCGGCGTCAGCAAGAACTGGACGCTTTCCAGGCGTTGTTGGATGAGGGCGACAACATCACCGCGCGGTATGCTGCCTGGCAGGGAGCGGACGCGACCTGGCAGACGTGGCAGGGCAAGGAAACGGCTTTCCGCCGCATCCGCGACCGCCAGCGCCCGCATGAACTGGCAATCGCGCAGGCGCAAAGTCGCTTGCAGCAGCGGCAGGCGCACCTGGAGGCGGAGGCGGCGCGCGTGGCGGCGATGCGCCAGGAGCAGGAGGAGGTAACGGAACGTCTGCGCGCCGGGCGGCAGCAGTTGGCGGCCCTGTCCGCGCGCCTGGAGGCGATGACGGCGCAGGAAACGGCCTGGCACGAGGCCCGCGCGCGTTTGCAGGCGCTGGAGCATGAGCGCAAGCTGCGGCAGCAAGAGGTGGGGCAGTTGCAAACGCAGTGGCGACGGCTGGAGCGGGAGCAAAAGGAGCAGGAAGCCGTCGCACAAAATCGGACGGATGCGCAGGCGGCGATTGCTACCCTGACGGAAAAGTTGGCGCGGGTGAATGCGGATCAGCAGGCGTTGATGGGGGCGATGGCGGAGCGGGATACGCTGCAAGCGGAGCAGCCGCCGCTGAAGGAGCAGATGGATAAGTTGAAGGAACGGATAACGCGGTTGGAGGAAGATGCCGGCAGCGAGTGTCCTCTTTGTGGGCAGCCATTGACAGCGGAGCATCGCCGGGCGGTGTTGAGCGATTTGCGGGCGGAGGGGGAAAATGCCGGCAATCGCTACCGGCAAAACCAGGCGCGCGTGCGTGAGTTAGGTCAACAAATCAAGCAATGGGAAACCAGCGTCAAGCAGCGCCCATTCCTGGAGCGGGAACACCCCACGCAGCAGCAACGGCTGGCCGCGGCGGAAGCCCGCCTCGCCGAAATTGAGGCCCACGTCACTGAATGGCAAAGCGACAGCGCCCCGCGCCTGGCGCAACTCCAGGCAGAATTGGCGGACGATACCGACCGGCAAGCGCAGCAGCACCGCGTCGGCGAACTGGCGCTTTCTATCCAGGACAAGCCAAAAGCGGAACAAGAGCGGCTTACCTGCCAGCAGGCGATTTCCGCTGCCGAGGCGCGGCTGGCGGAAATCACGCGCGCCAGCGCCGCGTGGGAAACCGCCGGCGTGGCCGAATTGGCGCAAGTGCGCCGGCAGTTGGCGGCAGAAGATTTCGCCCTGGAAGAGCGAACCGCTCTGGCGGCGCTGGATGCGGAAGCCGCCGCCGTTGGCTACGATCCCGCTGCGCAGGCCGTCGCCCAGCGAGAACGAGCCGCCCTGGCGGACGCGCCCGCCGCCTTCCAGGAATTGAAACAGGCGGAGGCCGCCGTTAAGCCCCTTTCCGACACATTATCCGACCTGGCGCACCAGCTTGTGGAGCAACGCGCACAGTTGGCGGAGATGGAAACGCAGCACCAGGCGGCAGCGGCGCAACTGGCGGAGATGACGACCCATGCCCAGGATGTGCGCGAGGTGGAGCAAGACCTGTTCCGCCTGCGCGAAGACGCGGTTGCCGCGCACCAGCGCGTGGGCGCGGCGCGGCAGCGGTTGGACGTACTCACCGATTTGCGCCAACAGCAGCGCCGCCTGATGACGGAACGCGCCGACCTGACGCACCGCGTTCAGCGGCTGAAACTGCTGGAAAAAGCGTGTGGGCGGGACGGGGTGCAGGCGCTGCTGATTGAACAGGCGCTGCCCGAAATCGAAACCAGCGCCAACGATCTGCTGGAGCGACTCACGGACGGGCAGATGCGCGTCACGTTTGACACACAGCGCCAGCTAAAAACCCGGGATGAAATGGCGGAAACGCTGGACATCCGCATCGTAGATAATGCCGGTGAACGCCCTTACGAGAACTTTTCCGGCGGGGAGCAGTTCCGCGTCAATTTTGCCATTCGCCTGGCTCTTTCGCGCGTGCTGGCGAAACGGGCTGGCGCGCGGCTGCAAACGCTGGTTATTGACGAGGGTTTTGGCAGCCAGGATCCGCAAGGGCGGCAGCGGCTGGTGGAGGCCATCAACACCATCCAGGGCGATTTCGCCTGCATCCTGGTGATCACCCACATTGACCAACTGCGCGACGCCTTCCCTACTCGCATTCAGGTGGAAAAAAGCAGCCGCGGCTCCGCAATCACGGTCAATTGAGTTGCAATTGGGTTTCAACAGAAGGCCGCCGCAAATCACGCAAATGGCGGGAGGATCTACTCCGTCTGAGAGTTGACAGCCGCCGCAGTCAGCATCCAGGAGTAACCCCATTAGACAACAAAAAAGCCATCCCTTTGATAGGATGGCTTTTTTTGTCGGGGATGCGGGATTTGAACCCACGACCTCTTCGACCCGAACGAAGCGCGCTACCAAGCTGCGCTAATCCCCGAATGTCGCTCATTATATCAAAAGCAGACGGTTTGCCAACTTCTGGCAATAGTGGGATAGTGGTGAGGAGCGCTGCGTTAGTTGGCGGTGGGCGGTGTGGCGCGTCGGTGGCTGCTCACTATTTTCTCGGACAGGGCGCAAATGCTTGACATCAGCCCGAAAACTTGATAAAAATAGGACAAAACTTGTACAAACGGCATCGTGGTGGCGAGAATGCCGGCACGATACCCCCTCCTCTCTCAACCTCATGGCAGACAACGCACTCCTCTTGCCACTATTGCTCATCATCTTCGCCGCCGGCGGGGCCGCCCTGGCCGCGCTGCCCCCACTCAACCGCCGCCTGCCCCCCCTGGGACTCGGCTTCGGCCTCTCCCTGTTCCCCCTGGCCGCTTTTCTGCTGCTGCTGCAATTGCTGGTCCGCCTCGGGGATGGCGTGGCCCTCACCTGGAGCGTTGCCTGGCTCCCCACCCTCAACCTCAACCTGAGCCTGCGCCTGGACGCACTTAGCGGCCTCTTCGCCCTTCTCGTCACCGGCATCGGCGCCCTCGTCCTCGTCTACAGCGGCCACTATTTTCGCGCCGACCGGGGCGCGTGGCGTTTTCTCACCTACATCCTCCTGTTCATGACGGCCATGCTGGGGCTGGTGCTGGCGGGAGACGTACTCAGCCTGTTTATCTTCTGGGAGGGAACCAGCGTCACCTCCTTCCTGCTGGTGGCCTACAAATACAAGGATGAAGCGGCGCGGCGGGGGGCGTTTAAGGCGTTGTTCATCACCGGCGGGGGTGGCGTGGCCCTGCTGGTGGGATTACTGTTCGTGGCTCACTATGCCGGCAGCACCGACCTCACCACCATCCTCAACCAGGGCGACGCCCTGCGCACCAGTCCCCTCTACCCCGTCATGCTGGGGCTGATCGCCTTCGCCGCCATCACCAAGAGCGCCCAGGTTCCCGCGCACATCTGGCTGCCAGACGCCATGAGCGCCCCCACCCCCGCCAGCGCCTACCTCCACTCCGCCACCATGGTCAAAGCCGGCATTTACCTCATGGCCCGCCTCAACCCCGTCCTCGGCGGCACGGAAACCTGGTTCTGGCTCCTTAGCCTCTTTGGCCTGCTCACCATGCTCACGGGCGCTTACCTCGGCCTGAAGCAAAACGACCTGAAGGCGCTGCTCGCCTATTCCACCATCAGCCAGCTTGGCGTCCTCATGCTCCTCATCGGCCAGGATACGGAAATCGCCTTCAAGGCGCTGGTGATTGGCGTACTGGCGCACGCGCTGTACAAGAGTGCCCTCTTTTTGCTCGTGGGCATCGTGGACCAGTATGCCGGCACGCGCGATCCGCGACGCCTCGGTGGCCTGGCCCGCGCCATGCCCGCCGTGGCTGTGGTGACGACCGTGGCCGCGCTCTCCCTGGCCGGGTTGCCCCCCCTGTTCGGCTTTCTGGCGAAAGAAACGCTGCTGGCGGCGGCGGTCCATCCCTCACTGCCGCCACTACTGGCCTGGGTTTTCCCCGCGGCCGCCGTCATCGCCGGCGCGTTGCTGCTGGCGCAGGCGGGCCTGTTGGTGTGGGATACGTTCTTCCACGCGCCATCCGCCGCACGTCCTCCCATTCGGCCCGTGCCGTGGGGAATGGTGATTGTGCCCATGTTGCCGGCATTTCTCTCCCTGGCCATCGGCATCCTCCCCGAACCTGCCGCCCTGGCCAGCCTCCTCGCCCGCGCCGCCTCCACCGCCTATGGCGACAAAGTTAAAGTCTCCCTCGCCCTCTGGACCGGCCTAAACATCCCCCTCGCCCTCTCCGCCGTCGCCATCCTCCTGGGCACGGGACTATTCCTCCGCCGCCACGCCGTCCGCGCCTGGCAAATGCGCTGGCTCCCTGCCCTCACCGCCAACACCCTCTACCACGCCACCCTGCGCCTGCTAGACCGCTTGGGCGAGATCGCCGCTCGTTTGCAGCAAGGGCGACTGCGCTTCTACCTGGCCGTCATCATCGCCGCCATGCTGGCCATCGTCGCCTGGCTGGGTGGCGGGCAGGTGCTGACCACCTGGCCCGCCACCCAGCCCCCCACGCTAGACAGCCTGGGCGTGCTGGCCGGGCTGCGCCTGTTTGCCCTGGCCGCCGTCGTCGGCGCGGCCCTGGCCAGCGTCTTCTTGCGCCGCGACCTGTTCGCCATCCTGGCGCTGGGTGTCTCCGGCTTCGGCGTGGCCGTCCTCATGGCCCTGGAACCCGCGCCCGACGTGGCCCTGGTGCAGATCGTGGTGGACATCCTCACCACCGTCATTCTCGTGCTGGCGCTCACACGGCTGCCGCGCACCCAACGCCGCCGCGCCCAGGACCTCACCTTCCGCCAGAGCCGCGCCGGATTGGTGCGGGATGCTCTGGTGGCGCTCGGCGGCGGCGCGCTGGTGAGCCTTATCACCCTCAACGCGCTGCTGACGCGCCCCCGCGTCAGCGCCGTTTCCCCTTACTACATCGCCAACGCCAAACCGCTCACGGGGGCAAAGGACATCGTGGGGGCGATTGTGGTGGATTTCCGCGCCCTGGATACGCTGATCGAAATTACGGTGTTTGCCCTGGCGGGGATGGGCATCTACACGCTGCTGCGCTACGCGGCCCGCCGTTTTGGCGACGAGGGGCGGCAAGTGATGGAACTGCCGCCGCCGACTGAGGGACGATTGCCGGCATTCGGCATCGGCGGCGCGCACCCATCGGCATTATTGCGGCTGCTGGGGAACGTCTCCCTGCCGCTGGCCCTCATCCTGGCCGCCACGCACATGATGTACGGGCATGATCAGCCGGGAGATGGATTTACTGCCGGCATTCTCATCAGCCTCGCCGCCGGATTCTGGTACATCATTTTTGGCTACGAGGAGACCCGTCGCCGCCTCCCCTGGCTGCGCGCCTTCCCCCTCATCGGCGGCGGCATCCTGCTCGCCCTCGTCACCGGCGGCCTGGCCGCCCTGCTCACCGGCCATTTTCTGGGTAATTTCGACCTGGGCAAAATGCTTGGCCTCCCCCTGCCCGCCGGCTTCTACTTTAGCTCCTCTTTTTTGCTGGAGGTGGCCATCTGCCTGGCCGTCCTCGGCGGGGCCACGCACATGCTCAACACGCTCGGCCATCCGGGTCACAAGGATGCCGAGAGCGCGCGCGACCTGGCGCACATGGACGAACAACCACAAACAGACCACGATTCACGAAAGGGGGCATGACGCACATGGAACTACTAACCGCACTGGTCATTGGTGTTTTGTTTGCTGCCGGCATTTTCCAGATGCTGCGCCGCAACGTAATCCGCGCCGTGATGGGGTTGATTATTCTCTCCAGCGCGATCAACTTGTTTTTGTTGAGTGCCGGCATTTCCCAGGGAACCCAACCCGCCTACGTCAACGGCGGCGGCATTCCCAGCGACCCCCTACCCCAGGCCCTCATCCTCACCGCCATCGTCATCAGCATGGGCGGCACAGCTTTCGTCCTCGCCCTCCTCTACATCATCTCCGCCCGCTACCGCACCAGCGACGTCGACGAAATCAACAACCTGCGGCATTGATCCCCCTTCTCTTACCATGCGCACACACCTGATCCTCCTCCCCATTCTCATCCCGTTCAGCGGCGCCCTCCTGGCCCTGCTCATGCGCCGCTGGCGGCGCGCCCAGGCCTACGGGGCGCTGGGAACCATGCTCGCCTCCCTCGCCGTCACCCTCTGGCTGCTGCGCCACGTCTGGCAAACAGGCACGCCCGCCGTCTGGCAGGCGGGTGGCTGGCCCGCCCCCTTCGGCATCACCCTCGTCGGCGACCTCCTCGGCCTCACCTTTGTCCTCATGAGCCAGCTTGTCCTCGTCATGGGCGTTCTCTACGCCCTCGGCTCCGTGGACGAAGCCTCCCGGTATCCCACCTTCTATCCCCTCTTTCTCACCCTGGCGACCGGCCTCACCGGCGCCATGCTCACGGGCGACCTGTTCAATCTGTTCGTATTCGCCGAACTGCTCGTCATCTCCGGCACCATCCTCACGGCCATTTCCGACGACCGCTATGGTCCAGAAGCCGCCTACAAATACTTCATGATCAGCTTGCTGGCCGCCGCTTTCCTGCTGCTGGCCGTGGGCAGCCTCTACGTCGGCTACGGCACGCTGAACATGGCCGACCTGGCGCAGCGCGTCGCCGCCGATGGCTCCGCGCCGCTGCTGCCCATCGCCATCGGCCTCCTCACCGCCGCCTTCATGGTCAAGAGCGCCGTTTTTCCCATGCACTTCTGGCAGCCGGATTTCCACACCGTTTCCCCCACCGCCGTCAGCGCCATGCTCTCCTCGGTGGTGGTCAAACTGGGCGTTTATGGCTTCCTGCGCATGACGACGCTGCTGTTTGTGGCGCAAGCAGCAGGCGTGCGCGCACTGCTGGTTACGCTGGGCGTGGCCGGCGTCGTGTATGGCGGTCTGGCCGCCCTGCGTACGGACAACGCCAAGCGAATGTTGGCTTATTCGACGCTGGGGCAGGTTGGCTTTATCCTGGTGGGCATCGGCTGGGGCACGCCGCTGGCGCTGGCGGCGGCGTTGGTGTTTGCGTTCAATCACAGCCTGATTAAGGCGGGTATGTTGATGCTGGCGGGGGCGGTCGCCAGCCGCGCGCCGGTGAAGTCGGCGGCATTCAGCGTGGTGACGGGCGTGGGGCAGCGGACGCCGCTGGCGGGGGTGTTGTTTTTCGTGGGGGGATTGGCGCTTGCCGGCATTCCCCCTACCAATGGCTTCGTTAGCAAGCTCCTCTTGTTCCGAGGCGGCATCGCCGCCGCTGCTTATTTCCCGCTGGCTTTGATAGGCGTTGCCGGCATTCTCACCCTTGTCTACACCATACGCGCCTTCCAGCAAATCTGGTGGCAAAAACCCGTCGCGGAACTGCCCACGAAACAAGGAGACCGCCTGCTGGCCCCCGCCCTGCTCATCACCCTCTCCCTGGCGCTGGGCATCTGGGCGGACCCGCTGGTGCGCCTGGCCACGGACACCAGCCACTGGTTGGGCAACCCCGCCGCTTATATTCAGGCCGTTCTCGGCGGTTAGCACGCCCGCCGCGCATCAACCGACGAGCTTCCGCACACATAGGAACGGGAATTAAATAAGACAACGAAGTTGTTTCCTTACCGTTCCTGAAAACTGACGATGCAATTCTGTACGTTCACTGAAAAAACCGGGTTTTTCGATTGTCCGGCAAAAATTACCAGAGTGGTTCATGTGTAAAAACCCGGTTTTTGACCTTTTTTCAGTAGAGTCAAGATTCAACCAGAGCAAATTGGTCCAATCTGGGCAGATGACCTGTATAGTCACTTCTGTACTTTATTTCATCGTCAGTCCATAACGTCTCCACAGGACAAAACGATGCACCTGTTACGTTTGATCATCCCTTTATGGCTGCTATACCTGGCGGTGACCGCCAACCTGGAACCGGCGAATCTGGTGGTGGGTGGGTTGCTGGCCGGGGGCGTGAGCCTGCTACTGCGCCCGCGCGCGCGCGCCGTTGCCTGGCGGCAACTGCCGGCGGCGCTGCTGGCGCTGGCGCGGTATGTCTGGGTGCTGGCCTGGGACCTGGTTTTCAGTGGGGTGCAGGTGGCGCGGATTGTGCTGGACCCACGTTTGCCGATTGCGCCCGGTATTATTGCTATTCCGGCGCAGTGTGAGACGGAGATGGGGGCGGCGTTGAGCGCGCACGCGATTACGTTGACGCCGGGGGAGTTGGTGGTGGAGATGGATAATGCCGGCACACTGTACACCCACTGCCTCGACATCAGCCACGCCGACGAATACGTCGCCGACGCGCAACGTCTCCGCCGCGACCTGCTGCGCAAGATTTCCGCCTGACCCGTCATTGGAGAGCGCCATGCAAGACCTGTTCACCGTCGTACTCTACGCCGCGCTGGCCCTGCACATCTCGCTGCTGGCCGCCGCCGTCTGGCGCGTCTGGCGCGGCGAAAACGTTATTGACCGCCTTATCGGCCTGGAACTCGTGGGTACGCTCACCCTGGCTATCCTCGTGTTGATGGCCCTGATCGAACAAAGCCCCATTTTCGTCGATGTGGCGCTAGGGTTGGCCGCGCTGGGCTTCGTGGGCACGGTGGCCCTGGCGAAATACGTCGCCGACGAGCAAATGTTTTAGGAGGGCGTACCTGATGCAAACCGTTGCCTTAATCGCCGCTATTCTCGCCGTCGTCATCGGTACATTCTTCTCCATCGTGGGCGTCGTCGGCTACGTGCGACTGCCCGACGTCTATACGCGGCTGCACGCCACCGGCAAAGTGGGCGTGTTTGGGGTTGTGCTACTGCTCATCGCGGCCATCATCTGGACGCCGCTCAGTTTGGGGCGCGGCCTGACCTTGATTTTTCTGCTCCTGCTCACCGGTCCGGCCACCTCCCACGCCCTCGCCTCCGCTGCCTATCGCCTCGGCATCCCCCTCAAACAATCGCAGCGCGACGACCTGGCCCAAGCAGTCCTTCCCAGAGAAACCAAGCCCCCTGTAGAGATTTGACGAACCATCCCGGCCAGATTGGGCCAATTTCCTCTGGTAAAATGGTTCCTATCTCCAGAGAGCGTTATAGGACAGCGGCTATCCATGATAGCGGCTATCCATCATAGCCGCTGTCCGCACATTTCCGCTAACTTAATTGCGGACAGCCACTTAGGATTCTCTCGGAGCTTTATGTTTTGCCGCGTAGCCGCCAGTCCAGGGCGGTGTGCCGTTCGGCGACGCGGTTATTCTTGATGGCGACGTTGATGGCGCGCCGCGTCCCCACCAGGATCACCAGCCGCCGTGCCCGCGTCACGGCAGTGTAGAACAGGTTGCGCTGCAACATCATGTAGTGCTGCATCACCACGGGGAGGACCACGCAGGGGTATTCAGAGCCTTGCGCTTTGTGTACGCTGATGGCAAAGGCGTGTACCAACTCATCCGCCTCCAGAAAATCGTATACGACCGGCATCCCATCAATGTTGACGGTGAACGTTTGCATGAGCAGGTCCATGTCCGTGATGCGACCAATGTCCCCGTTGAAGACGTTCTTGTCGTAGTTGTTCACCGTCTGCATCACTTTGTCGCCCATGCGGAAGACGCGCCCCCCCAGCCGCCGCTCCAGTTTACGCTGCCCCGGTGGATTGAGCGCCTGCTGCAACATCAGGTTCAGGTTGGTGACGCCTGCGCTGCCGTTGTACATGGGGCTGAGTACCTGTATATCATCCAGTGAATCCAGCCCGAACTTGTGCGGAACGCGATTTTGGACAATGTCCACCAGCAATTCGGCCACTTCATGCGGTTCTTGCTTGATGAAGAGGAAAAAATCCTGCGCCGCACTCCCGTCGAGGCGGGCGACGGGCATGAGGCCCTGGTTGATGCGGTGTGCGTTGTGGATGATCAGGCTGTCGGCGGCCTGGCGGAAGATGGTCTGCAGCCGCACGACGGCGGGCACATCGGAGGCGATCAGGTCGCGCAGCACGTCGCCTGCGCCCACGGAGGGGAGCTGATCCACATCCCCTACCAGCAGCAGGTGGCTGTCTATGGCCACGGCTTTGAGCAGGCTGTTGGCCAGGATCAGGTCCAGCATGGAGGTTTCGTCAATAATCACCATATCAACGGGCAACGGATTGTCTTCGTCGCGGCTGAACCCTTCGCCGGGTTGGAATTCCAGCAGGCGGTGAATGGTTTTGGCGGGGCGTCCGGTGGTTTCCGTGAGCCTTTTGGCGGCGCGACCGGTGGGCGCAGCGAGGGCGTAGGTGCAGCCGCCCTGGTCCAGCAGATCCAGCAGGGTGCGCAGTGTGGTTGTCTTGCCCGTACCGGGGCCGCCGGTGAGGATGGTGACTTTGTGGGTGATGGCCGTGTGGATGGCCGTGCGCTGCTGTGAGGCCAGCTCGATGCCGGTTTGCAGCCGCAATTGGGCGAAGGTGTGCGGGGTCAGGCGGCTCTTGAGGGGGGTGAGGCGGCTGGTGGGGTGGTCTACGATGCGACGGATGCGGTTGGTGACGCCAATTTCGGAGTAGTAGAAGGGGGTGAGGTAGACGGCGGTTTCCTCACGGATGGTGACGGGCACTTCCGGCTGGCTGATGGCGTAGGTGATGGTTTCCCGCTTGATGAGGGCGTCGCTTTCCAGTTGTTCGATGACGGCGGTGACTTTACTCACTTCCAGGCCGAGGATTTGCGCGGCTTCCGGTTCCAGTTCGGGTTGCGGTACATAGACGTGGCCTTCTTCGACGAGGCGGTTGAGGGTGTAGGCAATGCCGGCTTCGATGCGGTCGGGGTCGTCGACGGCCAGCCCTAGCGCCTGGGCCAGTTTGTCGGCGGTCTTGAAGCCGACGCCGTGGATGTCTTGCACCAGTTGGTACGGGGTGTTTTGTACAATGCGGAGGGCCTCGTCGCCATACCGTTTGTAAATCTTGACGGCCAGGCCGGTGGAGACGTTGTGGGATTGGAGGAAGAGCATCACGTCTTTGATGGCCCGCTGTTCTTCCCAGGCTTTGATGATGCCGCTGACTCGTTTTTTGCCGATGCCGAGGACTTCGCGCAGGCGGGTGGGTTCGTAGTCGATGACGTCGAGGGTTTGTTCGCCGAAGGTGTTGACGATGCGTTCGGCCATGACGGGGCCGATGCCGCGGACGAGGCCGGAGCCGAGATACCGTTTGATGCCTTCGAGCGATGCCGGCATCGCTTTTTCGCACAATTCAACCTGAAACTGCCGCCCGTGTTTGGGATGTTGGCTCCAGCGCCCCTGCAATTTCAACCACTCTCCCGGATTGACCTCCGGCAGGTTGCCCACAACCGTAATCAGTGCATCCCGCCCACTGGCATATTTGAAGGGCAGCATCCCGCGGCTATCTGGTTGCAGGCGAATAACGGAGTAACCATTCTCCGGGTTGTAATATGTCACCCGCTCCACGGAGCCAGCGATCTCGTCCAGTTGCGCATTCATCACCAGGGATTTTATCGCAGCGCCAGGGAACGCCAAATCCGTGCGGGTCAGTCAATGGTATGACCAACCCGCGCGGAAGAATGACGGATGCCGGCATAACCGGACCCCTGCGCCACGGTAAAATCACTGTTCGGTTTGGGGCAGTTCTTTACGGCAAGTAAAGGCTGCTCACGGCTGGCTGTCAAACTTCATCGGCGCTTGCCTGGCGGCAATCGCCATGAGGGCGCATCCGTTAACAAACGCTTCACTCGGGAATTGACGGATGCGCTTGAAGGGTTCTTATGAATGTGAAAGTCCAAAGTTAATTCCGGGCGAACCCTTCGGAACGGAATTAAATCCTTACCGTTACCGTTCCGGCAGACTGACGAGGCAAGTCCGTACTTTATTTCATCGTCAGTCCTTAGTGGCTGTCCGCAATCAAGTTAGGGGAAATGTACGAACAGCTTGTCAGTAACCATCCGTAAAAAGTGTGAGGTTATTTTCGGACGGTTACCTGGGAGTGGTAATCAACCAGGTAAGGAAGCGCTCATTACCCTTCTTCCAAGTTCCCAGGGAGCGAATACCACCTAGAAAATGCGCTTCTTCCGCACATTACGGGCCTGCGGCCCTTTTCCCTGGTCGATCTGATCGTAATTGACAAGATCGCCCTCATTCAAGTTGCGGTATCCTTCACCCTCAATAGCGCTGTAATGGACGAAGACATCGACGCCAGAATCTTTGTCCTCAATAAATCCATACCCCTTCAGGCGATTAAACCACTTCACAATACCTGTCTTGTTGCTCATCTTGTACTACCTCCACGATGGCATTTTGAGGAATTTGAACCAACTTGGGACGCATCAGTCCGCCGGAAAATTTTGAAAGCTCCGCGGACCGACCCGCGCCCGGCGATGGGCCGCGCCCGGCAATGGGCCGCGCCCGGCAATGGGCCGCGCCCGGCAATGGGCCGCGCCCGGCAATGGGCACATCATCTGGGCCAAAGCGTGTTTTGCGTAGAAACAACTCGGATGCCCGTCATGCGACGCACCGACAAACAGCGTTTCTATCGTGCAATACCCTGGGCTTGCGTTACACCTGAATCGGATACCCGTGCGGATCAGAAGGCTGCCTGCTGTACGCGGACGTTGCGCGCCTGTGGGCCGCGTCCCTGGTCTATCACTTCGAAGCTGACTTTGTCTCCCTCGTAGAGATTCCGATAGCCATCTCCTTCAATGGCGGAATAATGAACAAACACCTCCGCGCCTTCCTCATCTGGTTGAATAAAACCATACCCTTTGAGACGGCTAAACCACTTTACCGTACCTGTTTTCATGACGAATCTACCTGTCAATAAGCCCGACAGAGGGCAGTGGCTGAAGAGCCTTCCTATGATTTATACATCCCAGGGATTAACTTGCAGATTAGACTCCGCTGATTAACCCAACATAACACGAGGGCGAAGGGTATTCAAGCAAATGTTCACGCTTTTTTTACGTTCGCGGGTGAAATGTACGTTAAGGTCTGATGATGAAATCATGTATGGAATTGCCTCGTCAGTTTGCAGGAACGGTGAGGAAACAACTTCGTTGTCTTGTTTAATTTCCGTTCCTACGGGGTGCGGCGAAAATGCCGGCATGATCACACCGTAAGCACGAGCCTAGCAACTATTCAACACCATCTTCCCGGAAGCTGTTTTGATGCAAAATGACATGTAATGAAACGCTTTGGGTCTGAAATTGAGCTTCCGGGAAAGTTTCTTGACATTTGTTTCTTCCATGCTATCATCCTGCCCAATAAACTTTTTATCATTTTCTTGAGGTTTAATCCATGTTCCATTGCAGGTGTATGAAGCGAGGGAGTTAGCTGCCTTCGTCTTCAACCGGCGTTGATGTATTTGCCGGCACTTTCCTGATAAAACGAGAGACGACGGTGGCTGCTACCCTCGCGACTTTCCCAAGTCGTTCATCGGGTGCATGGCCTTTGCGGGCCGCCACCGTTTTTTGCTGCCTTGTCTGCTCCAATCATCAGGATAACCGTGCAAAATGCTCACTAGAACATTGGAAAACACTGCTCCCCTGCTTTTCTCCCCCCGTCAACCGCGAAATCGCCTGGAAGACCAGGTAGGTCATACCCCTCTGTTATGGCTACGTCGTGTGGCGGAAGATGCCGGCATCTCCCCCCACGTCACCCTCTACGCCAAAGCAGAATGGTTCAACCCCAGCGGCTCCATCAAAGACCGCCCCGCCCTCAACATCATCCGCGCCGCCGAAGAACAGGGCGCGCTGCGCCCCGGCATGACCCTCCTTGACGCCACCTCCGGCAACATGGGCATCGCCTACGCCATGCTCGGCGCGGCCCGTGGCTACCACGTTCGCCTCACGCTGCCCGGCAACGCCAGCCCCGAACGCATCGCCATCCTGCGCGCCTATGGCGCCGAACTCATCTTCACCGATCCCCTGGAAGGGTCCGACGGAGCCATCGTTGCCGCCCGCGACCTGGTAGCTCAGGGAGACCCCCACGTCTACTATGCCAACCAATACGACAATCCCGCCAACTGGCAGGCTCATTACTTCACCACCGCCAACGAAATTTGGGAACAAACGGAGGGGCGGATCACCCATTTCGTAGCCGCGCTGGGCACGGGCGGCACGTTCACGGGCACATCGCGCCGTCTGAAAGAACTAAACCCGCGCATTCAATGCATCTCCCTGCAGCCGGACAGTCCCTTCCACGGATTGGAGGGGCTGAAGCACATGCCCACGGCCATCCAACCCGGCATCTACGATCCGGGCGCAGCCGACGTAGACGCCGTCGTGCGCACGGAAACCGCCTACCGCATGGCCCGCGAACTGGCCCGCCGTGAAGGGCTGTTCCTGGGTATCTCCGCCGCCGCCGCCGTCGTTGGGGCCGTGGAAACAGCGCGACGGCTTGATGCGGGGGTCGTGGTGACGATCCTGCCCGACAATGGCTTCAAGTATCTTAGCGACCGTTTCTGGCAGGAGTAACGCAATGCTTAAACTTTCCCCTACCGTGTACGAAGCGATTAAGGCGCATGGCGCGGCCTCCTATCCCGATGAAGGCTGCGGACTGCTGCTGGGAGAGACCACGGGCGCGCATAGGCTGGCCGTGGCGATTTTCCCTGTACCCAATACGTGGCCGGAGGAAGCAGAAAAACCGCGGCGCTTCCTGATCAGCGGCGTGGATATGTTACGGGCGGAAATGGCCGCGATAGACCAGGGACTGGACGTGATCGGCGTGTTCCACAGCCATCCGGACTGCCCGCCCGTAGCCTCGCCGCGCGATCTGGCGTGGGCGGCCTGGTCTGGCTACTCTTATTTGATCACGCAGGTGGATGCCGGCATGCCCACTCTGAGCCGTTCCTGGCAGCTTCTACCGGACCGCTCCGGCTTCACCGAAGAGGAAATTGTGCTTCAACAAGGCAGCACCACCATCAACGATAACATCTTCTCGGAAGCTGTTACCCAGGGCCATCCTTCATGACGAAGCTTCCGGGAAGATTATTATCGAAGGAGTTTATTAGTATGCCTACCATTCGTATTCCGACACCGCTGCGGCCATATGCCGGCAACAACAGCACCGTCTTCGTCTCTGGCAGCACCGTTGGCACAGCCCTGGACAACCTCACGCAGCAATTTCCCGCCCTGCGCCAACACCTGTTCAACGGTGACGCCCTGCGTAGCTTCGTCAACGTCTTTCTCAACCAGGAAGACGTGCGCTTCCTCGATGGGCTACAAACACAGTTGGCGGAAAATGACACCCTGATCATCATTCCCTCCATCGCCGGAGGTGCATGTTCAGAATGGTTCATTCTCTTGAAGGCGCGGCCACGGCAGGTGCGCCACGTGAATTTTGGCCCGGCTCCACGAACCAACCCGAGTCGTCAATTGGAGGACATTTTATGACTTTCCCTGATAATGTTGTCGCCACCAGCCAGGAGGTGTCGCTCTCTCATGCGGAGATCAAGCGGTACAGTCGCCACCTGATCATGCCGGAGGTGGGCATGAAGGGGCAAAAAAAGTTGAAGGCGGCAAGTGTGCTGCTGATTGGTGCGGGTGGATTGGGTTCCCCGTTGGCGATGTATCTGGCGGCTGCCGGCATTGGCCGCATTGGCCTGGTGGATTACGACGTGGTGGATACCTCCAATTTGCAGCGCCAGATCATCCACGGGACCAAAGACGTGGGGCGCGCCAAGTTGGACAGCGCCGCCGACCGCCTCCGCGACATCAATCCCTACGTGCGGCTTGACCTATACAACGAGCCGCTCACCTCCGCCAATGCCCTGCAACTGTTCGCGCCCTACGACGTGATCGTTGATGGCACGGACAACTTCCCCACCCGCTACCTGACTAATGACGCCTGCGTGCTGTTGGGGAAACCGAATGTCTACGGCAGCATTTTCCGCTTTGATGGGCAGGCTTCCGTCTTTTACGCTAAGGAGGGGCCGTGCTATCGCTGCCTGTTCCCGGAGCCGCCGCCGCCCGGCCTCGTGCCAAGTTGCGCCGAAGGGGGCGTGCTGGGGATTCTGCCGGGGACGATTGGGGCAATCCAGGCCACGGAAGCGGTGAAGCTGATTCTGGGCATTGGCGAGCCGTTGATTGGCCGATTGATGCTATACGATGCGCTCAGCCTCAGTTTTACGGAGGTGCGTGTGCGCAAGAATCCGGACTGCCCGATTTGTGGCGAGAATCCGACGCTAACGAGGTTGATTGATTATGAGCAGTTTTGCGGAATGCCGGCACATGACCACAGCCTCTACGCCCCGCACGAAGGACACCTGGATGGTGTTGCCCAACTCACGCCCCTGGAACTTAAGCAGCGGCTAAATGCCGGCAACAACCCCGTTATCCTCGACGTGCGCGAGCCGCACGAATGGGAGATCGTCAACCTGCGCCACCTGGGCGCATTCCTCATCCCCAAAGGGCAGGTCCTGGAGCGCATGGGTGAACTGGACACCGCCGCGGAAATGGTCGTCTACTGTCGCAGCGGCGCCCGCAGCGCCGACGTCATTCACCTACTCCAGCAGCACGGCTTCCAGAAACTCTGGAACCTCGACGGCGGTGTTCTCCGCTGGGCGCGCGATGTCGAGCCACAGATGCCCATGTACTAATACTACAACGTAACTACTAACGCTCTCTGGAAATTGGTCCAATCTATAACCGTCCGAAAATAACTTCACGCCTTTTACGGATGGTTACTGACAAGCTGCCCGCACATTTCCCCTAACTTAATTGCGGACAGCCACTTAGTAGCCGTCCGAAAACAACTTCACGTTTTCATCGGACGGCTACTGACAAGCTGTCCGCACAATTCCGCTAACTTAATTGCGGACAGCCACTTAGTGATGCAGAATTTGGGAGAGGAAAAGCTTGGTTCGTTCGTGGGTAGGGTTCTTGAAGAACTCGGCGGGGGTATTTTGCTCAACGATCTGGCCGGCATCCATAAAGATGACGCGCTCGGCCACTTCGCGGGCAAAGCCCATCTCGTGCGTTACGGCCAGGATAGTGTAGCCTGCGCGCGCCAGGTCGCGCATCACATCCAGCACCTCCTTGATCATCTCCGGGTCCAGGGCGGAAGTGGGTTCATCAAAGAGCAGGATGTTTGGCTCCATGGCCAGGGTGCGAGCGATAGCCACGCGCTGCTGTTGCCCGCCGGAAAGCTGGCCCGGATACTTGCTGGCCTGTTCGGGAATGCCCACGCGGTTGAGCCACTTCATAGCCACTTCTTCCGCCTTCTCGCGGGACCACTTACGCACATGGATGGGCGCGAGAGTGATGTTTTCCAAAACGGTGAGGTGAGGAAACAGGTTAAACTGCTGGAACACCATGCCGACTTCGCGGCGAATATCGGCGATATTGCGGATGTCGTGGCTGAGGGTGATCCCGTCCACGATGATGTCCCCTTCTTGATGCTCTTCCAGGCGGTTGATGGTGCGGATAAAGGTGGATTTGCCAGAGCCGGAGGGGCCAATGATGACGATGACTTCGCCACGCCTGACGGTGAGGCTGACGTTACGCAGGGCATGGTAGTCACCGTACCACTTGTTGACGTTGCGAACTACGATGATGTCGTCGGAATGGGTTAAGGTTGTCATTCTCGTTTCTCCTCAAGCTCTGACTATCTTTGGCCTACGCCCAGCCGTTTTTCCAGGCGGCGGCTGTAGGCAGTCATGACGGCGCTGCCGATGAAGTAGACGATGGCGATGAAGATGTAGGGTTCGGCGCGGCGGCCTAACCATTTTGTCTGGGAGGTGATTGTGCCGGCAACATTCAAAATATCGAACAGTCCTACAATCTGCACCAGCGACGTATCCTTGAACAAACCAATGAACTGCCCCAGGATGGCCGGAATCACCGCCCGCAGCGCCTGCGGCAGAATCACCAGGCGATACTTGTCAAACGTACTCAAGCCCAACGCATCAGCAGCCTCATACTGTCCCTTGGACAGCGATTGCAGCCCACCGCGCACATTTTCCGCCAGATATGCAGCGGCAAACAGGGTGAAACCGCCGAGGACGCGCCACGTGTTCAGTATCTCGAGGTCGGGGGGCAAGATCAAGGGGAACATGACGGTAGCCATGAACAACACGGTGATCAGGGGCACGCCGCGCACGGCCTCAATGTAGACGACGCTGAAGGCCGCCACCACGTTGCCGTGGAACGAGCGCTGGAAGAGATAGGCAACAACGGGCACGAGCAGGGGCCAGTAAGCAAGCAGCCGCTCCAACCCGCTGCGCGCCGCCGCCAGATTGCCGGGTGTGGTGGCTACCAATCCCCAGATCATGATGAGCAAGGCCACGCCATAGGTCAACCAGGCGGGAATGCCACGAATCTGGCTGCGCCGCCCCAACGCCAGAACCAGACCAATGGGGAAAGAGACGACGATGGAAAAGATGGAGAGGATCATCGTCAGGAGCAAACCGCCCCAGAACTGGTCGGGGTTAATTTGCTGCAAAGGGCCGGATTCGGTGACGCCGCGCAGGAAGACGTAGCTGAGAACGGGGGAGAGCAGCCACAGATAGGTAAGGATACGCCGCGTATTCTTCGGGCCGGTGAAGGTGTCGCGGTAGACGAAGACGCTGGCGCCGCCGAGTACGGCGATCATGGCGATGGTGGCGTAGATGCGCCAGTCCAATGCTTCGGGGAAGCGGAAGATGGTGAGGAGGCGCAAGTTGTCAATGACGGCTCCCCAGATAGCCCCGCCGTTGGCCTGTTGCGCCGCCAACTGGGGGTCGGTGCTGAAGCTGGCGTTGATGAGGGCATAGACGAGGAGGCCGCGCAGCGCGGCCAGGATCGCCAGCGTCAGAACGAGGGTGATAAGCGCGTTGCTGATGGAGCTGTAGAGGTTGTTTTTCAGCCAGAGGGAGATGCTGGTATGGCGGTGGGTAAGCTCGCCGACGATGGCCCAAAGGACACTGACGGCCCAAATGAGCAGGATCAGTGATGAGAGCCAGGGAGCCGCGGCGAGTTGGTTGAGGGCGAAGGAGACGGTGATGCCGGCAAGTGCCATAAGCCACAGCGTCAACCACCAGGTACGGGTAACGTTTTCGCGCACGAATTGACCGAAGTCAAAACGGACGCGATTACGCATGATGAGTTGCAGGTTCTGATAGATCGCGGCCATGTTTATCTCTCCACCAGGGCAATGCGCTGATTGTACCAGTTAAGGAGGGCGGAAATTGAGAGGCTGATGGTCAGGTAGGTTGCCATGACAATGATGATGATTTGCACGGCGCGCCCGGACTGGTTAATGGTTGTGAAGCTGACGGTCCAGATTTCGGGGAAGGCCACAAATTGGGCCAGACTGGAGTTTTTGGTGAGGTTGAGGTATTGGCTGGTAAGCGGGGGGATGATGACGCGCAGGGCCTGGGGCAGGACGATGAGGCGCAGGCGTTGGGATTCGGAAAGGCCGAGGGCGCGGGCTGCTTCACTTTGCCCTTTGGAGACGGAGAGAATGCCGGCACGCACAATCTCCGCAATAAACGCCGCCGTGTAAATCGTCAACCCAAATAACACCGCCGCGAACTCCGGTGTCAGTTTGCCGCCACCGACAAAATTCAACCCCTCAATCCGCGGCAGCGAAATACGCATGGGGCGCTCCGTCACCGGAACCACCAGATGCGTCGCCGCATCCGGCAACACATCCCGTTCCGCCGCGATAATGGCCGTGGGCGCAACCAGCGCCTCGCACTCCCCTTCCCCATAAGCCGTAATCGCCTGGTCCGTGCGCGCAAACCGCCGCGTCGAATACGGAATACCATCCACCCGCAGTTGCGCCGTCAGATTCACCTCCGAGGGTGAATCCCGCAAAGCACACAACTGCAACGCCGCCTCGTCTACCTGCTCTTGGGACAACGTGCCATTCTCCAACCCTTTGGAAATGTCATTTAGGCGATTGATGGGCAGGCGGCCCACAATCAAGGCTTCCAGGTCGCTGTATTCGCGCACGCGCAGGCCGCGGGAGACCAAGAGAGCCTGATCGTCGCGCGCTTGATTGCCGGCAACAATCCACCCCGCGCCAATCACCACCACCAGCGAAACCAACGCCCAGGCAGTACGGTTAGATGCTTGGCCCGTCTTCTCCTCCCGCCGCCCCAAAATCACCGAAAGCACCTGCGCCTGAATGATAGCCAGCACCACAAACGCCAGGAAAACGGAAAAAGACGGCATCGCTACGATTTTCGGGAAGTTGATACCCCGCTGGCTAAGAAAAACAGGCAATCCCAATGGCTGAATCGCTTGATTAATCGGTGGCAGCGCGTTAAGCAGCACGACCAGATACAGGAAAAGCAAAATCAACACCAGTGGCGTGTTTCGCATCAGGTCAATATACCACTTGGCGATATTACTCAGCAGCCAGTTGGAAGATAATCGAGCGATACCCGTGAATGTCCCCAGAATGGTCGCCAGAATTATGCCCAGTCCAGACACCTTGATCGTATTCAAGAAACCGACCCAGACGGCCCGCGCATACGTGTCCGCGGGCGAGTAGGGCACGACGGACTCCGCAATGTCAAACTGCGATTCCAGGTTGAGGAAGTCAAAAAAACAGCGCAACTGCTCGCTGCCATCGTCACACAAAAACTGCGCTTTGCCGAGGCGCTGCAAACCGCCGTAGACGTTATTTAACAAATAGGCGGCGGACAGCGCAAACAAGATGAGGAATGCGATTTGCGCCAGAACGCCGAGGACCCGGCCATCGCGCCAGAAGGGTATCGAATCGGAACTGCTCTGCGACGGGAGGTTAGGACTCAAGTCAGCCATAGACACCACCTGGGGACGCATCCGTCATAGATTGGGCATAGACGAACGCACTGGGAAGGGTTCTTGTTTACTTGGAAAGTCCAGCGTTAATCCTGAACGAACCCTGAAAGCAAATAAGGCAGCAATCGGTCTTACATCATGCTTTGCGATTGAGAGCGGATAAAACGAATTGCGCCTGGAGAGTCGGAGCTTTCCCCGGGCAACGAGAGGGGAATAAAGGGCTTGCCGCGCCAACGCGGGGCGCTATGAAGGCCTTTTGGCGGGGCGGTGACGGCCACACCCTGCCGCTAACCCGCGCCGCCCCGGAGATCAGGTAGCGGCGCGGGTTAGCAGGGCGCGATGCCCGGTCAGAGAACCAGAGCATCGTGCCGGCAAGTTGAATGAATTAGCGGAATGGCGGCGCGTAAATCAAGCCACCTTCCGTGTAGAGCGTGTTCAGGCCACGGGGCAGGTTGAAGGGGGTGTCGGGGCCGAGGTTGCGGTCATAGATTTCCGCGTAGTTGCCCACCTGCTTGATAATCTGGTAGCAGAAGTCGTTATTCAGGCCCATCGCCTGTCCCAGGTCGCCAGATTCGCCGAGCAGGTTTTGGATGACGGGGTCATCTCCACCGAGGGCGGCATCCACGTTTGCGGAAGTGAGACCATACTCTTCCGCGGCGAAGGTGCAGTAGACGCTCCAGTTCACGATGTCGCCCCAGTTGTTGTCGCCGTGACGCACGGCGGGGCCAAGCGGCTCTTTGGACATGGTGGCATCCAGGATGATGTGCGCGGTGGGGTCGCTGAGCAGGATTTGCTGCGAAACCAGGCCGGATTTGTCGGTGGTGAAGCCATCGCAGGAGCCGGAGTCATAGGCTTCGCGGGTGGTGTCGGCATCGGGGAAGACTTTAGGCTCAAACTGAATGTCCAGGGCGCGGAAGACGTCCGCCAGGTTCTTTTCCGTGGTCGTGCCCGCCTGGACGCAGATCGTGCCGCCGTCCAGTCCTTGCAGATCGGTGATGCCGCGGTCCTTGCGCACCATCATGCCCTGTCCATCATAGAAAGTGGTGGGGGCGAAGTCGAGGCCGAGGGAGGTGTCGCGGCTGATGGTCCAGGTGGTGTTGCGGATCAACAGGTCAATTTCACCCGTTTGCAGCAGGGGGAAGCGCTCGGTGGCCGTTGTGGGGCGAATTTCGAGGGCGTTGGCATCGCCCAAAACCGCCGCGGCGACAACGTGGCAGTAGTCAATGTCGAAACCGCTGTAGGTTCCATCTTCGTTGAGGTAGCCAAAACCGGGCACGGATTTGTTGCCGCCGCACTTCAAAACGCCGCGGTCGAGGACGAGTTTGAGCGTGTCGCCGGTCGGCGCCGGCGCCACTTCGCCACCAGCGGCGGGGACTTCTACGATGCGGGTGACTTCGCGGGTGACTTCCACGGTTTCCGTGGCCCCGCCACCGCAGGCAACAAACATAAGGGCAAAAAGGACCATGCTGAAGATGGCAAATAGACGTTTCACATTCATGTTTCTTCTCCTGACTTTTGAATAGCTTGGGGTCATGTTGGTAATGGGTTGAGACTTGAGCCGCTCCGCGCCCATGAGGGTGTTCCGTTGAGCAGGTTCGTGTCTGGATAGGGTATTGTCGATGGCCTTCACCTCCTTCGGGAAAAGTGTTTAGTGGCTGTCCGCAATTAAGTTAGCGGAAATGTGCGGGTAGCGGCTATCCATGATAGCTTGTCAGTAACCGTCCGTAATAAGTGTGAAGTTGTTTCCTTGCCGTTCCTTCAAACGGACGATGCAATTCCGTCCTCTATTTCATCGTCAGTCCTTCGTGGATGGGGTCAGATAATTGACGGCTGTTGGTTGGTTGTTGCGCGGCGGGATGTATCCTGGTAGGGATGGCTTTTTCCGCCAATGTCATTGGTTGGAGAACGCAACGATGGGTTGCGGCAGGAGAGCGTTCGTAGTTACTAGAAATGGTCGAAATGCGGCTGCCGGCATTTTCCATGAAAATCGCGCACGTTACCCAAAACGATTCGGAGTAGTGTGGCAGCAAGCACCGGAAAGTGAGGGAAGATCAGGAAATGAGAGGCGGGTAGGGCGGGAAGCCGTTGTGGGCGGACGTTGCCGAGAATAGGTAACAAGGTTACAGTTATGCCTATCATTTACCGTGGGTTTGCGCGACTGGCTTGATTGAATTGGGTTGCTGATGAGTGCGGGTAGGAAATGCACGTTAACGCTTTGTTAGCAAATAAGTATAGCCATGCCGCGAAATTGAGCAAGTAGGGCGCGGCTCTTCCCCTATGTGACGGCGGCCGCGAGGTTTCGGTGAAGCGTAGGGGAGCGCCAGAACAATTTGAGGCAGCAATTTATGTCCGATCAGTATGAAGCCATCGTGGTTGGCGCGGGACACAACGGATTGACGGCGGCGGCCTACCTGGCCCACGCCGGTTGGAAGACGCTGGTGCTGGAGCGCCGCCCGGTTGTTGGCGGCGTAGCGGCGACGGAGGAGTTCGCACCCGGATATTGGGTGGACTCGGTGTTGCACGATGCCGGCACTTTCTCCCCCACCATCGCCCGCGACCTCTTCCTGAAAATGCAAGGGCTGGACCTGCGCCCCGCCGACCCCGTCATCTTTGCGCCGCAGCCCGATGGTCGGGCGCTCACCCTCTGGCGCGACCCCCACCGCTCCGCCGCCGAGATCGCCCACTTCTCCGCGCATGACGCGGCCCAATTCGCCGCCTACGCCACCGCCATGCACCGTTATGTCGGTTTCCTGGAGCGCGTCTTCCACCAGGCTCCCCCGAACGTGGCCGCGCTGGAAGATAATGACGTCCTGGGCTGGTTGGGCGTGGGCGGCGCGTTCCGCCTGCTGGGCGACCGGGGCATGTATGAGCTACTGCGGGCGCTGCCGATGGCCCTGGTGGAGTTCATGGATTTGTGGTTTGAGGCGGAAGCCGTGCGCGGCGCGTTGGGGATGGCCGGCACGCCCGGCGCGAACCACGGCCCCTACGCTGCCGGAACCACCCTCCAATTTCTTTACCACCATCTGGGGCATCGGGCCAACGGTCTTCCGGCAACCGCGCACGTGCGTGGCGGCATCGGCCAGTTAGCCACGGCCCTCACCAGCATCATTGAATACGCGGGCGGGCAGGTGCGCACCGACGCCAGCGTGGCCCGGATTATGCGCCACGACGGACGCACCAGTGGCGTCATCCTGGAAAATGGCGACGCCTTCACCGCGCCCGTGGTTCTCTCCAGCACCAATCCGCGCCACACGTTCCTGGACCTCGTTGATCCCTACGAATTGGACCCCAATTTTACGCGCGCCCTGGACAACATCAAGTTCCGCGGAACCACGGCCAAAGTCAACCTGGCGCTGGATGGGCTGCCCACTTTCGCCGCGCTGCCGACGGGGGAGACGGCGCGCCTGAACGGGCGCATTGTCATTTGTCCGGGGTTGGATTATTTGGAACGTGCCGCCGATGCGGCCAAATATGGCGCGTTCAGCCCACAACCGGCGCTGGATATTCGTATTCCCACGCTCCACGACCCCTCGCTGGCCCCCGCCGGGCATCATGTGATGTCCATTTTGGTGAAGTATGCGCCGTATCGTTTGCGCGAGGGGGATTGGACGATGGCACGGCAGGCGTTGGCGCAGACGGTACGGGAGACGCTGCAAATGTATGCGCCGGACCTGGTGGCGCGGATTGTGCATGAGCAGGTGCTGACGCCGGGTGATTTGGCGGAGCGGTTTGGGTTGGCGGATGCCGGCATTTACCACGGCCAAATGTCCCTCGATCAACTCCTCTTCATGCGCCCCATCCCCGGTTGGGCCAGCTACCGCACCCCCATCCCCGGCCTCTACTTCGGCGGCGCGGGCGCGCACCCCGGCGGCGGCGTCACCGGCATCCCCGGCAAACTCGCCGCCCAAACCATCCTACAAGACAGAAAAAACCAGGCCATGTAACCGTTCACGCCCATCCTCATGGACCTTGACCCCATCCTCCACATCCTGCGCCACGGCAACCAACTCAAACGCACCGCCCGTACCGGTTGGGTGCAGCGGGGCGTGCCCACCGCCGAAGACGTGGCCGCCCACAGCTATGGCGCCGCCTTCACCGCCCTCGTCCTGGCCCACCTCGTCGCGGAACCCGTGGACCTGGGGCGTCTACTCTCCCTCGCGATCCTCCATGACCTCCCCGAAAGCCTGACCACGGACATCCCTTCTCCCGCCTGGCAGTTCCTGCCCCCAGGCATCAAAACGGAGGTGGAGCGAGGGGCCATGCACGAGATTCTGGCGGGCGCGCCGTTTCAGGAGACGTGGATGGGGTTGTGGGAGGAGCTGCACGCCAACGAAACAACGGAAGCGCGGCTCGTCCACGATGCAGATAAACTGGATATGTATGTGCAGGCGTTGATGTATGAGCAGCAGACGGGCAACCGACACCTGGGCGAGTTCTGGGACCCGCCGGCCAGGATGCAGTTTCCTATTTCTCAAGCAATTTATGAGGCATTATGCCAGGAGAGACAATGATGTACGAGACCGATATGTACGAAGGGATGTTGGCGGAGACCGTGACGATGCCCGGTGCAAACGGCGACGTCATCAACGCCTATTTCGCCCGCCCATTGGGTCCCGGCCCCTTTCCGGGCATGGTCATCATCCACCACATGCCCGGCTGGGATGAATGGTATCGGGAGGCGACGCGCAAATTTGCCCACCACGGCTACGCCGCGCTTTCCCCCAACCTCTACTACCGCGCCGGGCATGGCACGCCCGAAGACGTAGCCGCCAAAGTGCGCGCCGCCGGCGGCGTCCCCGACGAGCAAGCCGTGGGAGACATGGCGGGGGCGCTGGCCTTCCTGCAAGCGCAGCCCTACGTCAGCGGCAAAATCGGCATTTTTGGCACATGCTCCGGCGGGCGACACGCCTACCTGGCCGCCTGCCGTGTGCCCGGCTTTGCCGCGGCCATTGATTGCTGGGGCGGGCGCGTGGTCATGACCCCGGAGCAGTTGACGCCCAATTTCCCCGTCGCCCCCGTTGATTACACGGCGGACCTGTCCTGCCCTCTGCTGGGACTATTTGGCGCGGACGACCGCAGCCCCACCCCGGAGCAGGTCGCCGCGCACGAAGCGGCGCTCAAGAAGCACGGCAAGTCGTATGAGTTCCACATGTATGAAGGCGCGGGGCATGGGTTCTTCTACTACAACTGGTCCGCGTACCGCCAGGCGCAGGCCATGGATGGCTGGGAGAAGATATTTGCCTTCCTGGAGAAACATTTGCGCGGTAACTGACAGCCGGCAGCCGGTGGCAAATAACCGCCAAAGTAACTACTAACGCTCTCTGGAGATTGGCCCAAATTCACGCGCTCGACGGCCATTTCCATCAGAGAAAATTGGTCCAATCTGGCTTAGCCGTTACCTACCCAAAAGGAATTGCCCATGTGTACGATGATCGTGAAACAAGTGGAAATGGATGGCAGCGGCAAAGGCGCAAAAGGTTGGTTTACGCTGCGTCAGGCCAACGTCTCTTATGATCACCCCTTCAATGCTCCCCTGGAACATGCGCTGAACATTGATTTTGTCAACGAATCACTGGGGCCGGGCGCGCGCGTTGCCGTCGAACTGACGGAGCAGGCGGCGCGCACCCTGGCGGCCACCATCCTGGAGATTCTGGCGCAGGCGGAAGCCGAGGGTCAACTGGTGTAGCCACTTTCCCGGAAGTTGTTTTGAGGCGAAGTGGCCTGGATTGCGCTTCTGGGAAGGTTCAAGCAGCGCGAACAGTCACCGTCGCGGGAACTATTGGCCCTCATTCCTCGTCTTTCATTGTGAAACATCTCACAAAGAAATGGGTGAGATGAAAATTCGTGCTTTGAGCGCGGATCGGCTTTGTGTCACGCCGCACAAAGCAGCACAATGGAGGACAAAATGTCCCGCAGAATCTGGTTTACCTTCCTTTTGTTCCTGGGCATGGCGGCAATCATCGCTTCGTGCGGGGCGGAGCCTGCCGCTCCCGCCACCTCCACCCCAGAAACCAATACCCCCAATATGCCCAACCCCGCTTCCGTTTTCTGTGAGGAAAATGGCGGCACCATAGACATCCGCGAAGACGCCGCCGGTGGTCAGGTGGGTATTTGCGTATTCCCCGATGGCAGCGAATGTGACGAATGGGCTTACTACCGCGGCGAATGTCAACCGCAAAGCGCAACCGTCCCGCCTGAATCCTTGACGCCGCCGAACATGGCGAACCCTGCTTCCATCTTCTGCGAGGAAAACGGTGGGCAGGTAGACATCCGTGAAGACGCCGCCGGCGGTCAGGTGGGTATTTGCGTTTTTCCCGATGGCAGCGAGTGTGACGAATGGGCCTACTTCCGTGGCGAATGTCAGCCGGAAGGGGCAACTCTCGCCACGCCTACGGCGGAATTGGCGGAAGATGGGTGGAAGATATATCGCAATGATACGTTGGGCTATACCTTCCACTATCCCGCCGATGCCATCATTGAATTCGCCGATGATCCGAACAGGACGCTGACGATTGTCGGACCGATGGTGGATGACGAGCATTGGCCCATGATCATGGTCAACCATCCTGGTGACCGGGACGATTATCGCCCACCGGAGGGCGTGGACCTGGTGCAGTGGCTCACGGACCAGAATCTCCTGGTGAACGCGCGCCTGGCGGACAGGCAAATCGCGGGGACGGTGGCCGTACATACACGGCTGGATCGCAGCCCGCAGTCGTATGCGTTTGACACGTTTACTTTTGCCCACGCGGGGCAGTTGTATAGCATTGTCATCCTGCATACGGGGGATAAGGAAGATTGGTCGCTCTACGATCGCTTCCTGGACAGTTTTACCTTTACGATGGAGCCGACTTCCGCAGTGCCGGCAAATGAACGTGACGCCATCATGTCTCTGAGCCAGGCAGACGTGTACAGTGTGGCTCCTTCTCCTGACGGACAGTGGCAAGCCCGCGTCACCCGCTACAACTGCGTCCAGGTAAACGAAGGGGACATGATGGCGTATGAAACCCTCTCCTTGGTTGAAGTTGCCACCGGCAGCGAACGACGCATTGATGAGCAGTTGCAATCCTGTGGCGGCCTGGGCGCGTATGGCCTGAACGTGCTGTTTTGGTCGCCGAACGGTCGCTTTCTCTACTACACGGACGCGCGCGAAGGCGGCCCGGACGGCTGCGGCTACTGGGAGCGCCCCATCTTGCGCTACGACCTCGTTGATCAGGCGAGCACCCAACTGGGTGGCGGTCCGATTTCGCCTGGTGGCACAAGGTTGGCTACCTGGCAAAAGAGCGACCTGGTGATCTGGGACGTGGACGCCGGGGAAGTGGGGCGCATCGCGCAGGCTGGCGCGACAGGAATTGGTCCCATCGTTTGGTCGCCGGACAGCCAGTCGTTGGCCTATGCGCGGATCGAGTCGTTCTGCCCCCTATCCGGCATGTCCACCGTAACGCGCCTGGACATGGCGGACCTGCAACCGCAATTGCTGTTGCAATCGGATTCCCCCACCTTTGGCGCGCTGCTCTGGACGGAGCCTGGCTATCTGCGTCTTTTCGATGCTAATGGCGCGGAGTGGCGCTACAATCTCGCTACGGCGGAACTCACGCCTGGCCCATAGCAAATGAACGAACCGTCCACAAAACTACGCCACGCGCCAGGGCCTTTGCTCCGTTTCCTGGCTGGATTTCCACGCCATCTGTAAAGCCCTGGCGCTCGCTGTCTTTCCCTGGCGTCCCCAGATCATGCTGGCCGTTGGGCGCGGCGGCTTTTATCCGGGGACGCTGCTGGCGCATATGCTGCATGGAGATTGGACGAATCTCAAATATGGTTGCTAAAAGCTGATTTTCCCCGCCGCGCGACAGCGGCGGTAAACTGAGAAACAGGTAACATGACAGAAGGTCTGGTTGCCTGCGTATTGGGCGTCGTCTATAATCGGGAAACAGTTTGCATGGATAGATGACTTTGAAAGGAAACTACTTGACCCGTTGCTTGAATCTATCGCAGGCAAGAGGGGCTTTGACAAGATAGGCCCACGAGGGCGTTCGCAGTTACTTTGAAAGATGGTGTGTAAGATGGAGGCAAATGTTGGCGGAGTCTTATGAGCAGTCACCTGTCGTGACGCCTCCCACCGTTGTGGCAACAGAGCCGCAAGAGATACCGGCGCAGCGGCCCGATTTTCTTGCGCGTGAGATAGTGGAAACCATTATCCTGACTTTGTTCATCTTTTGGATGGTGAACACGGTGACAGGACGGTTTCGTATTGAAGGGCACAGTATGGAGCCAACGCTCCACGAAGGGGAGTATGTGCTGATCAATAAGTTGAGCTACTATCTGGATGAGCCGCAGCGTGGTGACATCATTGTGCTCAAATTCCCCAACGACGAAAGCCGCGATTTCATTAAGCGTATCATTGGTATCCCTGGCGATCATATTGAGATTGGGGATGGGCAGGTGAAGGTGAATGGTGTGACGCTGGAGGAACCGTACATCAAAGCCCCACCTAATTATAGTGGCAGTTGGATTGTGCCGGCAGATAACTTCTTTGTTCTTGGTGATAATCGCAACAACTCCCACGATTCCCACAGTTGGTCGTTTTTGCCCAGGCGAGATGTGCTGGGCAAGGCGTGGCTCATCTACTGGGGACCCTCCGATTGGGGTCTTGTTCCCCATTATCCACATCCTATAGGTTAATCCAGGCAGCCGATGCTTTTCACCAAAGCATCGGCTGTTATCATTTGTGCCAGTTTCGCCCGTCCATTTCAACCAGAGAACTCCCCTGTATCCTGCCTGCCATGACGCTTGTGTCTCACACGCGGAGTCAGGCCGCAGCCGTGATTGTAGCAGCCTATGAGCGTGAAACGCGAAGAACTTGAAGCGATGGTGCGCGAAGTGGTATCACGGACATTGGGCCAGTCGTCGCCGACGAAGGCGGCGGGGACGCGGCGGCAAATCGTGGATGCGGACGATGTGCGCCAGATGCCTGCTCATTCGCGACAGGTTTTGCCGGCACAAACCATCATCACCCCATTAGCGCGGGAAGCAGCCCTGGAACGGCACATCACGTTCGTGGACGCGGAAGCGGAGATGATGCCGCCTGTTCCTGTGGCAGATGCCGGCAAACGCATCGTCGCTATCGGCGCAGATCATGGCGGCTACGAACTGAAAGAACAGCTAAAAGAGACCATCGTCGCCGCGGGGTGCGTCGTGGTGGACTGCGGCACGGACAGCACCGCCTCCGTGGATTATCCAGATTACGCCTACGTGGTGGCGCGCATGGTGGCCGACGGGCAGGCGTGGCGCGGCATTATGATTGATGGCGCGGGTATTGGTAGTTGCATGACGGCCAATAAAGTGCCCGGTGTGCGCGCGGCCATGTGCTATGATCAGGCTACGGCATTGAACAGCCGCGAACACAATAACGCAAACGTGTTAACATTGGGGGCGGGTTTGATCGGTCCCCACCTGGCGCGGCAGATTGTGCAGGTGTGGCTGCAAACGGAATTCGGCGGCGGGCGTCATGCGCGCCGCGTGGACAAAATTGGCGCTGTTGAACAGCGGTTTGCCAAAAGATAGGCGTTTCCAGAGCATATGACGACGTTAGATGCCGGCAAAGTCAATCAACTCATCGAAGAAATCACCCGCGAAGTCCTGCTGCGCCTGAACCAGACGCAGCCCGCGGCCAGCGTGGACGAGTGCACCTGCACCGATGGCCGCTGTGTGCAAAACTGCGCGGAGAAAGTGAACCGGGTCGTGCGGGCGGGCGCGGCGCGCGTGTCCGCCGGGCTGGGCGCACGCCCCCAAAGCGACGACATTGCCCGCATGATCGACCACACGCTGCTCAAGCCGGACGCCAGCCAGGCGGAAATCGCCCAGCTTTGCTACGAAGCCCGCACCTACCACTTCGCTTCGGTGTGCATCAACCCCGCGCATGTGCGCCTGGCATCCCAACTCCTCAAAGAGTCCGACGTAAAAGTTTGTACCGTGGTTGGCTTCCCCCTGGGGGCCACGCCCGCCGTCGTCAAGGCCTATGAAACGCAGCAGGCGATTCGGGATGGGGCCACGGAAATCGACATGGTGATCAACATTGGCGCGCTAAAGTCACAGGATTACCGCACGGTGATGGAGGATGTGGCCGCGGTGGTTCGTGCCGCGCACGCCCACAACGCGCTGGTGAAGGTGATCATCGAAGCCGCCTTGCTCACGGATGAAGAAAAGATTGTTGCTTCGCAGTTGGCGAAAACGGCGGGGGCCGATTTTGTAAAAACGTCTACGGGTTTTGGTCCTGGTGGCGCCACGGTGGCGGATGTGGCGTTGATGCGCCGCGTGGTGGGGCCGAACCTGGGCGTGAAAGCGGCGGGGGGCGTGCGCACCTTCGCCGATGCCGAGGCGATGATTGCGGCTGGCGCGACCCGGATTGGGGCAAGTGCCGGCATTAAAATCGTCACCGACCGCTCCCCCGCGCGTACGAGCGGCGGGAATTACTAGGTAACTCATTCGCCATGTCTTCCCTATGTCGGAACGACACGCAATAGAGTCGAAAAGAGGCTCCATTATGAACGTTTGTCCTCATTGTCATCTCGGTCGTCTCCAACGCACCGCCGTCTCCTACGTCTGCTGGCTCGACGGACACATGATGCTCGTCCCCCGCACGCCCGCTTACGTCTGCGATGTTTGTAACAACCTGGAATATGACCCCGACTTCATGGTAGGCGTGCGCTACATGATTTATCAACACGAAGCCGGCCATAATCATCCCACCCGCGTTCTCACCAAAAAACCGGCGGGAAAAGCCGGCAAAACCACCGGCGCGCCCTCGCCCTAAGGACTGACGATGAAGTAAAGCACGGAATTGCATCGTCCGTTTGAAGGAACGGCTTTGGCTCTAGAGACTGAATAATCATCTTCGCACACCCGTAAGGAATGGTTTATGTCCGTCGAACTACGCAGTTACGTTTTCCTGGATAGTTTGCAGCCGCAGCACGCCGCTTTTTTGGGCACGGTTGCCAGCGGTTTTTTGCCCCTGCCCGGCGATGCCTCCCTCTGGATTGAAATCTCCCCCGGCATCGAAATCAACCGTATCACCGACATCGCCCTGAAAGCCACGTCCGTTTATCCGGGGATGCAAATTGTGGAAAGGCTCTACGGCCTGTTGGAAATCCATTCCAGCAGCCAGGCGCGGGTGCGTGCGGCGGGCGCGGCCATTCTGGAGGCTCTGGGCGTGCAGGAAGAAGACCGCCTGAAGCCACGCGTCGTTTCCAGCCAGATTATCCGCAACATTGACCCGCACCAGGTGCAGTTGATCAACCGGATGCGGCACGGCCACATGATCCTGGCGGGGCAAACGCTCTACGTCATGGAAGTGCAGCCGGCGGCGTATGCGGCCCTGGCCGCGAATGAGGCGGAAAAAGCGGCGGAGTTGAACATTTTGGAAGTACGCGCTTTCGGCAGCTTTGGCCGTGTCTATCTGGGTGGGGAGGAGCGCGACATCATGGCCGGCTATCAGTCCGCCATTGACGCCATTGAGAGCGTTTCTGGCCGCATGGCCGTCAGTAAATCTGAATGAGAGAGTTTCGCGCGCGGCATGTGCCGACGCGAGCTGACATGACAAACCTGATTGAGGAGAGATGAACGTATGGCAGAAGCATTAGGCATGATCGAGTGCAAGAGTTTTGCCGCGATGGTTGAGGCGTCCGATGCCATGGTGAAAGCCGCCCGCGTGGAGCTGGTTGGCTACGAAAAGACGGGCGGCGGCTTTGTCACGGCCATTGTCCGCGGTGACGTGGCCGCCGTGAAGGCGGCGGTGGAAGCGGGCACGCGCGGAGCCGAGAAGGTCGGCGAAGTGGTGTCGGTGCATGTGATCCCGCGGCCGCACGTCAATGTGGATGCCGTGCTGCCTTTGGGCCGCCAGGACGCCGCCGCGGATTAAGATTTCGCCGGCGTCGGGAAAGAGGGCATGGTTGCTGGCGCAGGCGCGTTGGTCTGGGTCTGTGCCGGCATTTTCCCCATCCACCCTCTTCCCGCCACCCCCTACAACAAGGAACAACCATGTTTCTCGGCAAAGTGGTAGGCACACTCGTTTCCACGCAAAAAGAAGCCACCCTCGACGGCCTCAAATTCCTCGTCGTCCGCCGCCTCACCATTGACGGCGAAGAAACCGGCGGTTACGTCGTCGCCGCCGACGCCGTGGGCGCGGGGCTGGGCGAAGTCGTCATGGTGGCCACGGGCAGTTCCGCCCGCCAGACCCGCTTCACCGACAAACGTCCCTGCGACGCCGTGATCATGGCGATTGTGGACACGTGGGAAGTGAGCGGGCAGGAAAAATATCGTAAGGAATAGTTGATTATTGAATTCCTGAATGATCAACGCTGGCCCGCGACCGGCCCCGTTAACCATTTAACCATTCAACAATTAGCGATTATGCCGGTGAGTTCTATGGATGACAGCCAGATTCAAGCCATCATTGAACGCGTGATGCGGGAAGTGGGGCAGCCCACACCCGCCGCGCCTGCCGCCCCGTCTCCAGCCCCATCCCGCGTCCCTCCCGCCGCCATGCCGCGCGGCGATGACGGCCTGTTTGCCACCCTGGACGAAGCCGTCAACGCCGCCGAGGCCGCCTACCGCGCCCTCAACCGGATGCCGTTGGCGATTCGCAAGGATATGGTGGCGCACATGCGCCAGGCGGGACGGGAATATGCCACCGTGCTGGCGGAAATGGCCCAAAGCGAAACCGGCATGGGGCGCGTCGAGGATAAGGTGCTGAAGAACATCCTCAACGCGGACAAGGCGCAGGGACCGGAGGCGCTGGAAACGGAGGCGTGGAGCGGCGACGGTGGCCTGACGATTACGGAGTATGCGCCCTACGGGGTGATTGGCTCGCTCACGCCCAGCACGAACCCCACCAGTACGGTGATTTGTAACGCGATTGGCATGATTTCCGCCGGCAACGCCGTCGTCTTCAATGCCCATCCCAGCGCCAAAGGGGCCTCCAACCGCACCGTGCAAATCCTCAACCAGGCCATCCAGCGCGCGGGCGGACCGGCCAACCTCCTCACCGCCGTGGCCGACCCGACCATTGAGACGGCCACCGGCCTCATGGGGCACAACGGCATCCGCCTGCTGGTGGTCACGGGCGGGGCCGCCGTCGTGCGTGCCGCGATGCGCAGCGGCAAACGCGCCGTTTGCGCCGGGCCGGGCAACCCCCCGGTCGTCGTGGATGAAACCGCGGATATTGAGCAGGCGGGGCGGGACATCGTCATTGGTGGCTCCTTCGACAACAACATCGTCTGCACCACGGAAAAAGAAACACTCGCCGTGGATGCCATCTGCGACGACCTGATCCAGGCCATGACGCGCCACGGGGCGGTGCGCCTCAATCGCTGGCAGTTTGACCGCCTCTGGCGCGCCGTCATCGTCACGGATCGCGGTCCGGGCAAGTACGCGGACATGAACAAGGCCTTCATTGGCAAGAATGCCGCCGTGCTGCTGGCGGAAATCGGCATCAGCGCCGGCCCCGAAGTGCGCCAGATAGTGGCCGAAGTGGACAAAACCCATCCCGCCGTCTGGTCAGAGCAGATGATGCCCATTATGCCCGTCGTGCGCGTCGCCAACGCGGATGAGGCCATTGATCTGGCCGTGGCCGCCGAACATGGCTTCCGCCACACGGCCGTGATGCACTCGAAGAATCTGGACAACCTCAGCCGCATGGCGCGCGAGATCAATTGCAGCATTTTTGTGAAGAACGGGCCTTGCCTGGCGGGACTGGGGTATGGGGGCGAAGGGTACTGCTCGTTTACGATTGCCAGCCCCACCGGCGAAGGGCTGACGGGGCCGCGCAGTTTTAGCCGCTTGCGCCGCTGTACGCTGGTGGATTCTTTTCGGATCGTCTGACGTTTTATGGATTTTCCCGCCCTGGCTCTTCTGGAGTTTAGTAGTATTGCTGCCGGCATTGCCGCTGGTGATGCGATGGTCAAACATGCGCCCGTGGCCGCCATCCAGACGGGAACCGTGCAGCCCGGCCATTACCTCGTGCTGGTGACGGGGGATGTGGCTTCCGTGGAGGAGGCAGTGAAGGCAGGGCAAGAAATGGGGCGGGAGACGCTGCGGGACCAGGTGTTTTTGCCCAATGTGCATCCCGACGTGGTGCGGGCGCTGGGTGGGCAACGCCAGGTGCCGGCAGGGGATGCGTTGGGGATTGTGGAAACGGTGGCGGTAGCGGCGGCGATTGGGGCGGGAGATGCCGGCATCAAAGGCGCCGAAGTTGACCTCATTCAAATCCGCCTGGCCGATGGTCTTGGCGGCAAAGGCCTCGTCTTCTTCACCGGCCTCGTCTCCGACGTAGAAGCCGCCGTGGAGATCGCCGCCACCGCCGCCCAACCACACCTGCTGCGCCAGGTCGTCATCTCCCAACTCCACCCCGACATGCGCCCCAACGTCCATCTCGGCCGCTTCGGCGGCCATTTCGACTGGAACCAGGCCTGACTATGCAACTCGCGCGCGTCATTGGAACCGTGGTCGCCACGCAGCAGTACGACGGGCTGCGCGGCATCAAATTCCTCATCGTTCAACCCCTCAACAAACAGCGCCAGCCCACGGGCGAGCCGGTGGTGGCCGCCGACGCCACCGCCCAGGCCGGCCCCGACGAACTTGTCTTTATCGTCGGCAGCCGCGAAGCCGCCCAGGCCCTGCCCATCACCTTCGTCCCCGTGGACCACGCCATCGTGGGCATCGTGGACGATGTCATGTTGGCGCAACGGTAGGGGGCGGAAGGCGGAAACCAGTTTTCAGATTGGTTCATTCTCCCGGAATGGTAATACTAAAGCTCTCTGGAGATTGGACCAATTCCACGTGCTCAATGGCCATTTTCACCGGAAAAAATTGGTCCAATCTGGCTTAGCAATTACCGGGAATGAACCAATCTTCGGGGAAAAGCGATGTACCAACCCGCCTTGTTTGAAGATTTCGCGCCGGATATACCTACCGAGGGTATCAAGTATGCTGGATCGAAATTGAAACTCATCCCACATATTCTGCAACTTGCCAGGCAGGTTGAAGCCAGAACCTTACTAGATGCGTTTTCAGGAACAACACGTGTTTCGCAGGCATTCGCAAAACTTGGGTACCAGGTTGTTTGCAATGACATCGCTGTCTGGTCCGAAATGTTTGGCTATGCCTACTTATGCAGCAAAAAAAAGCCCGAGGATTACCAGCCGTTGATTGATCATTTGAATGCGGTGGCTCCCATTGATGGATGGTTTACACAGCACTATGGGGGTTTTGCGAATGGCGGGCGTGCTTTGCAGCAAGACGGGCTGAAGAAACCCTGGCAAATTCATAATACACGGAAACTCGATGGTATTCGACAAGAAATAGAGGCGCTTAACCTTGATGTTATAGACAAAGCAGTTGCACTTTCCAGCTTGATGTTGGCGCTAGATCAGGTGGACAATACGCTCGGGCATTTTGTATCCTATCTCCGGGATTGGTCTCCGCGTTCGTATAACAACTTGCTGCTCAAAGTGCCGGCAATTTTCTCAACGCCTTGCGAACACCAAGTCTTTCGCAAAGATGTATTCGAGTTGCTGCCGTATATTGCCGTGGATATTGCCTATCTTGACCCACCCTATGGTTCAAATAATGACAAAATGCCTCCTTCACGGGTGCGTTACGCTTCGTATTACCATATTTGGACAAGTGTATGTCTGTTTGATGAGCCGGAATTGTTCGGAAAAGCGAAGCGGCGGAAAGACTCCTCTGACAAAGTTTCTGCGTCTATCTTCGAGGAATTCCGTCAGGACGAGCAAGGAAAATACATTGCGGTCAGCGCAATCGAAAGACTCATTCGTCATATCCAGGCACGCTGGATAATCCTGTCGTATAGTTCGGGAGGACGGGCTACTGCTGAAGAGCTTAATAATGTCATTTCCCGTAATGGCAAACTGCTTCAAGTCCTGGAAATTGATTACAAAAGCAACGTCATGACCGGTATGAAATGGACACATGAGTGGCTACGAGATATTGAAACCCCTAACCGCGAGTTTTTGTTCCTCATAGAAAAATAGCCATTCCTCCCACATTTTGAATAATGTTGCGCGGCGAGTATTTGAATCCAATGGGGGTTAAATATGAGTAGAGTTGGAAAGGAGACGAAGAAATATAGTGAGCAGCCACCACAATCCATATAAGGACCTCGAGTCTGGCGAAATCCACATATGGTGATCGGAGTCGAGGCTTTAGCCGGGTCAAACCCCATATGTGGGCCGGCTGAAGCCTCCACTCCCAAAAACGCCAGAGTCCAGTAAGGACTTCACTAACCGCCTTAAATTGTTGATTAGCAAGCACCCCGATCTCATCGTAACGACCCTCAGTAACATCTTTACAATGCGTTTCATAGGCAACAAAACGCACGGCGATTTACATGTTGGAAAAGAGTTATATCGGGCAAAATCACAAGAAGAGGACGTGACATTTTCAACGAACTTACAGAAGCCAAGTTTCCGCTTAGTAACCGCCCGTGTAACTACTAACGGTTATTTGGTCAAATCTGCGCTTTAATTGTGTTCATCTCCTCAATCAGGCACGAAGTGTTAACGGGTTACGGAAGGAAATCATCTTTCAATTGAAGTGTACTACTATCATGTCAAGGGTATTTTGATGGGAAACCATGGGTCAATTCGCTGAATTGACCGGACAAGACAGCGTCTTGTCCTACGGCGCGTTTCCATCGTTTTATGCTTGACGGCACACTACTTTGAGTGGAGAAGAATGTACATTGGCGAAGTGACAGGCACGGTGGTGGCGACGATTAAGCATGAGGCCTTTTTTGGGCGCAAGCTGTTACTGGTGGACCGCCTGGGGCTGGATGGACAGCCCACGGGGGAGTATGATATTTGCGTGGATGTGGTGCAGGCGGGGGTGGGGGATCGCGTTTTGGTGCTGGATGAGGGGAATGGCGCGCGCCAGATTTTGGGGCGCAAGGTTGCGCCCGTGCGCGCCGTGATCGTGGGGGTGGTGGACGCGGTTGATCTGTAGGCGGGAAAAACCGGAAAAACCGGGTTTTTTGAAACCGGGAAAAACCGGGTTTTTTGGAAAAACCCGGTTTTTGGGTTACTGATTGGGCCGGTATTCTCCCCACAGGTCGCGTAGGGTGTGGCAGATTTCGCCCAGGGTGACGTTGTTTTCCACGCAGGCGAGGAAGTGGGGCATCAGGTTTTGGTCGGATTCGGCGGCGGCGCGCAGGTCGGCGCGGAGGGCGGTGACGCGCTCCTGGTCGCGGCTGGCGCGCAACTGGGCCAGACGCGCCCGCTGTTCGGCTTCCACGGCGGGGTCGATGCGCAGGATTTGTGGCGTGTGCGTTTCCGCTTCCACGAATTCATTGACGCCGACGACGATTTCTTGCCGGCATTCCATATCCCGCTGAAACTGATAAGCCGCGTCTTCGATTTCGTGATGGGCGTAGCCGGACTCAATCGCCGTTAGCATCCCTCCCATCTCGTCAATGTCGCGCAAATACGCCGCCGCCCGATTCTCCAACTCATCCGTGAGATATTCAATGAAATAAGAACCGGCCAGTGGGTCCACCGTGTCGGCGGCGCCGCTTTCGTTGGCGATGATCTGCTGCGTGCGCAGGGCCACGCGCACCGCCTGCTCCGTGGGCAACCCCAGGGCCTCATCCATGCTGTTGGTGTGCAGGCTTTGCGTGCCGCCCAGAACGGCGGCCAGCGCCTGCGTGGTGACGCGGACGATGTTGTTTTCCGGCTGCTGCGCCGTGAGCGTGCTGCCGGCCGTTTGCGTGTGGAAGCGTAACTGCCAGCTTTTGGGATTTTTGGCCCCAAAGCGGTGGCGCATGATTTTGGCCCAGAGGCGGCGGGCGGCGCGGAACTTGGCGACTTCCTCCAGGAAGTTGTTGTGGACGTTGAAGAAGAAGGAAATCTGGTCGGCGAAGTCATCCACATCCAGGCCGGCATCGAGGGCGGCCTGCACGTAGGCGATGCCGTCGCCGAGGGTGAAGGCGACCTCTTGCGCGGCGGTGCTGCCGGCTTCGCGGATGTGGTAGCCGGAGACGGAAATGGTGTTCCAGCGGGGGACTTCGCGGGCGCAGTAGTCGAAGATGTCGGTGATCAGGCGCATGGAGGGGCGCGGGGGGAAGATGTAGGTTCCGCGCGCCAGGTACTCCTTGAGGATGTCGTTTTGGATGGTGCCGCGTAGTTTGGTGAAGGGGACGCCTTGTTGCCGCGCCACGGCCAGGACCATGGCCAGGAGAATGCCGGCAGGCGCGTTAATCGTCATGCTAATGCTCACCCTGTCCAGGGGAATGCCGTCCAGCAGCGTACACATGTCCTGCAAGCTGGAAATGCTCACGCCCACTTTGCCCACTTCCCCCATGGCCATGGGGTCGTCGGCGTCGTAGCCGATTTGCGTGGGCAGGTCGAAAGCGACGGAGAGGCCCATCTGGCCGCGGCTGAGGAGGTATTTGTAGCGTTCGTTGGATTCGGCGGCGGTGCCGAAGCCGGCATACTGGCGCATGGTCCAGAATCGCCCGCGGTACATGGTGGGTTGGACGCCGCGGGTGAAGGGGTATTCACCGGGAAAGCCAAGTTTGTCGGCGTAGTCGGGGTCGGGGTCGGGGGGGAGGTAAAGGCGGTTGACGGAAATGCCGGCACGTGTCTCAAACGACTCTTTCCGCTCAGGGAAACGCCGTAACACCGGCTGCAAAGTTTCCTGCTCCCACTGCTGTTTCTGCTCTTCTAACGTCATCATCTTATCCTTCAGGTGCGTTGGCGCCGTGGCGCGCCCGGCGCGAAGAACGCACGGCGCAAGAATTATCGAGGCTATTGTAGTAGAGAGTGGGAAAATGAGGCAACGCCAAATGCCACGCCCCCGCCTGACAAACGTCACGCACCGGGAATAAGTTCAGTCCCAATGGAAAGTAACCCTAACCGCCAGGTCAAATTGGTCCAATCTCCAGAGCGCGTTAGTAGTTACAAGTAACCGCTGCCATGCCGTGTACTCTAATCCTCTCAAATGTCATGGGAAAATCATGACATCCGTCAGTTGCACAGCCATTCCTCATCCTTTACGGTGCGAGAATATGGGAAATGTGCTTTCCACCGTTGTCCCCCCGTCAAGTTATTTCTCCTGCTCGTTTGAACCGGGCGCTAGCTGGGAGGTCCCCTCATGAGTGCGAAGAAAGCCTTTGTCTTCTTGTTGTTGTTACTCGGCCTGACTGCCACGGCTGTGACCTATGCCTGGGAGCCGGTTCCCGTAAGCGAAGATCCCCTGGTTCGTATGCCAGGCACGCAGCCGGAACAGAACGTGTATCTGCCAAATTCAGACCAATGCTACAATTGTCATGGTGATTACGATCCGGTCGTCGAACCGTGGCGCAATTGGTCAGGTTCGATGATGGCGCAAGCCTTGCGCGACTTTTTGTTTTGGCCTGCTACCACCGTCGCGGCGCAAGACGCCGTGTGGGCTGTGGGCGGACCTAATGCCACGGACATTTGCCTGCGCTGCCACACGCCAATTGGATGGCTGGGCGGACGGTCCGATCCTACTAACGGGTCGCTGTTGAGCGACGCGGATTTCGATGCTGTGCAATGCACATTTTGCCATCGGATGTACGATCCGTTTTTTGATACGACTTATGCCGGCACTCGTGAAGGCGATGACTGGTCCGGCTATTGGGATGAAACCGACGCCAGCGACATGCCATCCAGCGCCGCGGCATGGGAAACCTATCTCCAGGATAGCGTGGAAGCAGCCCACATCACCCTGTTCAACGGACAATCATTTTTTGTCAACAACCAGCCGCCGGCCGGCTACATCGAAAATGGCGGCGGACAGTACTTTGTTAGCGATCAGAACTTGAGACGCGCCTCGTTTGCTGATGCCGAGGCCAATCATGGTATGCTTTACAGTCGTTATCACAAGAGCAAGTACTTTTGCAGCACCTGCCACGATGTCTCCAATCCAGTTCTGCTCAACCTCAACGCCAACCCACAAGAGCCGTTGCCTAGCGAAACAGTGCCCGCTTACAGCTACTATCACGTGGAACGCACCTTCTCTGAGTTCATGCTTTCCGCTTATGGGCAGGCGGGGGGCGCGCCAGGTGTGGGGCCGTTTGCGCCGGAAATCTTCGATACGTCGCATCCCGGCGATGTCATTGCCTCTTGTCAGGATTGCCACCTGCGGGACATGCCCGGCAAGGGGGCTGACAAGAATGGCGCTGTCTTACGCCCGGTAGAAAGTGTTGAGCACCCACAGAGTGGCGTTCCTCAGCACGACCTGACGGGTGGCAATATGTGGGTGCCAGCCATATTGGCCAGCACAGTGCCCGGTTCACCCAATTACGACAGCGTCAATGATGCTTTGCTCAATCAGGGGCCAGAATTACTGACGCTTGATCTGAATGCCGGCCTGGGGTTAGACCCGGATGCATTGTTGGCCGGTGTAGCGCGCGCGCAGCAAAATCTGCACGATGCTGCCGGCATCACGGACTTCCTTTATGAGCCGGGGAGTGGCGAGGTTTCATTCCGGCTGCAAAATCAAACCGGCCACAAACTGTTGTCCGGCTTTCCCGAAGGTCGCCGCATGTTCGTGAACATCAGGGCCTATGTCGGCGAAGCGTTGCTTTGGGAAGTCAACCCCTATGATGAAACCGTGGGGACATTGAAGGGTTTACCGCCGGCCTATTCACCGGATAGCCCGCCCCTGGCGGAACATGAGTTTTACGTAGATGCGTTGGTCTACGAAGTTCATCTGTCCAGTGACCTTACGGGGGAAGAAAAGACGTTCCACGTGGCTTTGAGTACACACCGCGACAAAGATAATCGTATTCCGCCGCGCGGCTTTCTGATTGATGAGGCTGCCGCGCGGCTGGTGGATCCGGCATGGATGGGTTCCTCGGCGCCGGATTACTTCACGGCGGCGGAATATGCGGGTGGATATGACGCCGTTACCTTGAGTGACTATGGCATCGCCTTGCCTGGAGCAGACCGGGTGGAGGTTTACCTCTACTACCAGACAACCAGCCGCGAGTACGTGACGTTCTTGCGCGACGAGATCAACGGGACGGGTAATCTAACGTTGTGGAACCCGCCTCCTTCTGGGGAACCGGAAGCATACATTGCGCAGACAGACCCCTTCTTCGCACAATTGGCTGCCTGGGGAGACACGGTCTGGCAATTATGGGAGCATAATCGGGACTTGCCGGGCGCCGCGCCTGTGTTCATGGTGGGTGCGTCCTGGCAACTCGTTCAAGATGATGGCTATGCCGTGCAATATGATGGTTGGCGCGGCGGCGAAGACGCGGACGCATTTGGTGGCGGTTTCCGCGCGGCGGATGCTGCCGGTCAATGGATTGTCTATCGCGCAACGCAACCATCCAACTACGTGACTTTGCTCGTCTGCCGCGGGCCTGATCAAGGATTGGCCTACCCGCTGATTGACGGGCAGTTCCAGGGGATATTGGATCTGTATGCGCCAACTGCCGGTTGTCAGGAGGCGGTGACTTACACCGGATTAACGCCAACGCCGCACACGGTTGTGGTGCTGGCTTCTGGCCTGGGCAATCCCCATGCGACGGGCAGTGAGGTGCGTCTGGATGGCTTTGGGAGCGGGGGGGGAGTGGTAGATGACGACAGTCCGGCTGTGATCTACGGTTCCTGGAGCGGCATGGAATTGCCTCAGGCGAGCGGCGGTACGCTGCGGATGGCCACGCGGGCGAATGCCGGCATTACATTTAATGTCACCGGCGATCGCGTCGTCTGGTTATCGGCGTTTTGTCCTGTTTGCGGCGAAGCAGCGCTGTACGTGGATGACGTCTACCAGGCGACGGTAGATACATACAGTCCAACCTGGCTATTCCAGCAGTCGGTTGTCGTCGCGGACTTGCCGCCGGGCGCACACAGTATCGAAATTCGGGCGACGGGCACCAAGAATCCTGCTTCCGCCGGCACGCTCGTCGTCTTTGACGGTTTCGCGTCGGTCCCCTAACGCGCTCAAGGCCCCTGGTTATTGTCGAACGCCGCGGTCAATTCCAACCAGCGTTCGAGAGCGGTTTCTAGTTCCGCTTCGATGCCGGCATATTTCCCGGCCAGTTGCGTCAATTGCTGATAGTCACTGCCGCTGGCGTTGATGGCCGCTTGCAGCCGCGCTTGCTCCGCTTCCAGGGTGGCGATGCGTTCTTCCAGGGCGGCCAGTTCCTGTCTTTCCTTCCACGTGGGGCCGGTTTTGCCGGCATTTTCCGTCCTGGAGCGCGTCGGTGTTTCCCCCCTGACGGGCGCAGGTTCCGGGGGGAGCGTGCCGGCAGCGCGGGCGCGTTGATACGCGGCAAAAGGAGCGGGATAGCGCGTACTCATCCCCCCATCGGCGAACGTTGCCAGGAAATCCACCGTGCGATCCAGGAAATAACGATCGTGGCTGACCACAATGAGGCAGCCCTGGAAGTTGTCCAAAAACTGCTCCAGCACTTGCAACGTCTGAATGTCCAGATCGTTCGTTGGTTCGTCCAGCAGCAGGACATTGGGACGCCGAGCCAACACGCCTAACAGATACAGCCGCCGCTTTTCACCGCCGCTGAGGGCATCAATGATGGCCCGCTGCTGCGGACGGGGAAAGAGGAACCAGTCCAGCATTTGCGCCGCTTCCACGCGCTCCCCATCGTTGGTCTGGATAAGGGGGGCTACTTCGTTGATGTAATCAATGACGCGGAGATCACGGGGGAGGTGGCGGCTGTGCTGATCGTAGTAGCCGATACGCACCGTTTCGCCCCAGTCCAGCACGCCGCCGTCCGGGGCGATTTCGCCCGCGAGGATGTCCAGGAAGGTGCTTTTGCCGGCACCATTCGGCCCAATCAAGCCAATGCGATCCCCAGGGACCAACTCAAAATCCACATCCGCGAACAGGCACAAATCCGCAAACGATTTGCGTAGGCCGTGGGCTTGCAGCACCTTTTTGCCCAGCCGTCGCCCACCCAAAGCCATCGCCACACGCTGTTCGCCCGCGTCGTAGTCGAGGCGTTGCAGCTCCTCGATACGCTGCTTGCGCGCTTTCTGCTTGGTGCTGCGCGCCTGCGCCCCCCGCCGCAGCCATTCCAATTCGCGCCGCAACTGCGCCTGCCGCTTCTCTTCCTGGGTGGTGAGCGTCTCGTGCCGCAGTTGGTGTAGTTCCAGGTATCTGCTGTAGTTGCCCGGATAGTTGATGAGTTCGCGGCGGTCGATCTCCACGATGCGGTTGGCGACGCGGTCGAGGAAGTAGCGGTCGTGCGTGACCATGAGGAGGGCGGCGTTCATGTCGCGTAGGAAGCCTTCCAGCCAGTCAATGGTGTCCGCGTCGATGTGGTTGGTGGGTTCGTCCAGGAGCAGCAGGTCGCCGGGATCAATGAGGACCTGTGCCAGGGCCACGCGCTTGCGCTGGCCGCCGCTGAGCGTGCCCAGGCGGGCGTCGAATTCGGTGATGCCCAGGCGGGTGAGGATGGCCTTGGCGCTGGCTTCCGCTTCCCAGCCGCGCAGGCGGGTCATTTCGTCGCCGAGGTGGGCCAGGCGGGATTGCAGGTCGGCGTCCAGGGGGGTTTGCTGGAGGGCGCGGCTGGCCTGCTCGTATTGGCGCAGGACGCGAATGTGGGGGATGTCGCTGGCGAAGAGGGTTTCCAGGACGGTGAGGCTGTCGTCGAGGGGTGGGTCCTGGGACAGGTAGCGCACGCGCACCCCGCCCCAGACGGTGATGCTACCCTGGTTGGGGGATTCAATGCCGGCAATCAAGCGCAGCAGTGTCGTCTTTCCACTTCCATTGATGCCAATCAACCCAATCCGGTCACCGCTGTTGATGAGCAGGCCGGCCTGTTGCAGCAGCACTCGTTCGCTGTATTGGTGTGTGATTTCGGTGAGCGTGACCAGATTCACAGGTGGTAACGACCTCGTGAAACCTTCCCGGAAGCTCGTGGCTCAAGCCACTTCGCGTTAAAACAGCTTCCGGGAAGGTGGTTGTGAAACCTTCCCGGAAGCTCGGACTCAAGCCATTTCGCGTTAAAACAGCTTCCGGGAAGGTGGTTGTGAAACCTTCCCGGAAGCTCGGACTCAAGCCATTTCGCGTTAAAGCAGCTTCCGGGAAGGTGGTGGCGCGTGTTTACGGCAACTGCCCCGTAACAAAGCGGCGGGCGGTTTCGGCGAGGACGGCAGCACCAACGGGAATGACGCTCTCGTCGATGTCGAAAACGTCCGTATGGTGATGGCGGACGACTCCATCCGGTGTGGCTGCGCCGAGCATGAACATGGCGCCTTGGGCGGCCTGGGCCATATAGGCGAAATCTTCCGCGCCCATGCCAAATTCCATGTCCGTTACGTCGTCTTCGCCGACCAGATCAAGGGCTGTCTGGCGCATCCAGTCGTTGACTTGAGGCGCGTTGTAGAGGGCGGGGTAGCCTTTGTTAATTTTTAACTCGTAGGCCCCCCCCATGAGGGTGCTGAGGCGGAGGGCGTTTTCTACTTCCGCCCAGAGCTTTTGGCGCACATCGTCGTGGTGGGAGCGGATGGTGCCTTCGAGCAGGACTTCGTTGGGGATGACGTTGGTGGTGGAGCCGCCTTCGATGTGGCCGAGGCTGACGACGCAGGGGCGCAGGGGGTTGATGAGGCGGGAGGGGATGGCGTAGAGTGCCGGCAAAATCGACCCCAACATATGAATCGGATCAGAACCATTGTGCGGGTAAGCGCCATGCCCTCCATCGCCGCGCACCCAGGCGCGGAACGAATCAACCGCGGCCAGGCTGTACTCATCGTGGAAGAAACAGAGGCCGGCAGGCCGATCCGAGGCCACATGCAGGGCAATCACCGCGTCCAATCCGTCCAGGGCATCATCGGCGATCATGGCTGTGGCTCCGCTGACGCCATCCTCGTCGAACGCTTCTTCGGACGGTTGAAAGAGAAAGCGCACCGTGCCCCGCCACTTATCCATCTCCTCCGCCTGGCTTTGTTTGAGCAAATGGGCCACGCCCAGCAAAATGGCCGTGTGGGCGTCGTGGCCGCAGGCGTGCATCACGCCGGCATTTTGGGACGAATAGGGTCGGCCCGTTTTTTCCAAAATGGGCAGGGCATCCATGTCCGCGCGAATGCCAATAACAGGCCCGTCGCCGCTGCCGATTTCCGCGACCACGCCAGTGCGGCCCACACCGGTGCGCGGCTGCAAACCAATTTCGCGCAGGGTGTCCGCCACCAGGGCGGCGGTGCGGAACTCCTGAAAGCTCAGCTCAGGGTGTTGATGAATGTCGCGGCGAATACGGATCAGTTCGCCGGCTATGCGTTGTGCTTTCTCTAGCATATCGTCATTCTCCAGGGAATTGGGTGTGGGATGAACAAAAACACGCGCACCGCCGCCCGTTCCGGGTGGGGGAAGCGATGCGCGTTTATGACGGATGGGGGCGTCAGGTAGGGACGAAGAGGGCAGCAGCGGAGATGTCCAGCCCGGCAAAGTTGGCGAAGGTGAGGTCGTCGAAGGGCAGGTTGTATTCTGTTTGCAGGCGCAGCATGATCACGAGGTAGTTTTCCAGGATGCGCTTTTCCCAATCAAGCCCCAGGTCCGCGGCCAGGGGTTTGAGGGCGGCTTCTTCTCCTTCCAGCTCCACGAAGTTGCCAAAGGGCATTTCGTCGAGGACGATCTCCACGCCATGACTGATAAAGGTTTCGCGGTATTTTTCGTATATCTGGCGGGGGAAGAAGCCGAGGCGCTGCAAGATGAGGGAGGTGGTGGGCAGGTCGCTGATTTCGATTTCTAGTTCTTCGCGGATTTTGGCTTCGGAGGAGATGGCCTGAGGGGGGATGCCTTTGTAAGTGAGGCGAGCGCGGCTGTCCTGGCGCAGGCGCAGCAGGCGTCCGTGGCGGGCGAGGCCGTCCCAGGGGTTGTCAAAGCGGATGTTGTGTTCGTAGATGCGGGGGCGGTGTGGGTGAATGCCGGCATCTATCAAACGCGCGCGAAATGCCGGCAAATCCCGCAGCAGAAATTTGACCTCCACCTCCAGATGATGGGGGCTTTCGACCATACTCAATCCTCTTGCGCCTCATCGGGATCACCCACGACCACCAACGGCTGGTCTTTTTCCACGCTCATCCCGTTTTCCACAAAAACCCGCTTCACCTTTCCGGCGCGCGGCGACTTCAACTCATTCTCCATTTTCATCGACTCCAGGATAATCACGGCGGCCCCTTTCTGCACCGTGTCTCCCACGGCCACAGGCACGCGCACAATGATCCCCGGCATGGGAGACTTCACCGTCATTTCCCCTTTGACGCCGCCCGTCTTTCCCTGCACCTGATTCAACAACAACAGCCGTTCATCCTGCACCTGGACCGAATACAATTCACCCCGGATGAGAACCTCCCAGGCCTCTTCTCGTTGTTCAATAGCCGCCTCCACGGAATGGTTATTCACCAACAACGATAACAGACCCCCTTCGCCCAACGTCTGAAAGTCAATCTGGTACGGTTCCCCGTCGATAATGAGGCGGTCTGCCTGTTCCACTTCAATGTTGAAAGTCTTATCGCCAACTATCGTTACGTATTTCATCGATTCAATGCTCGCGTGTTGAGAATCTGATAGCCTGCCTTCTTCAGCAACTGCTAAGCCAGATTGGACCAATTTTCAGAGAGCGGCAGTAGTTGCCTGCTTCGGACCTTCCTGGAAGCCTTGTCCGCTTCCAGAAAGATGAATATCGGCACTAGTAGCGGCGCAATTGCTGCATACGCCCCTGTAGCTTCCATTGGTTCGTACTGCTGCCATTATGTGCCACCACCTGGCTCGCTTGCTGACCCTGCTGGTGCGCCATCAGCGTCGCCACGATGGCCGCTTCCAGATGTTTGTCCGCCTCCCGATCGTCCATGCTGAAGCGCTCTTCCACAAAGCGGGTGTCAAATGTGCCAAAGAGGAAGCGGTGGCTGTCCATCATGTGCTGATGGAAGGGGATGTTGGTCTTGACGCCCATGATGCGATACTCCTCCAGCGCCCGCCGCATCCGCAAAATGGCGTCGCCGCGTGATTCGCCATAGCAGATCAATTTGCTGATCATGGAGTCGTAGTAGGGTGTGACATGGTAGCCGGGGAACACGCCGGTGTCAATGCGCACGCCAGGCCCGGTAGGCAGGCGACTGGTGGTGATAGTGCCCGTGGAGGGGAGGAAGTTGTTGTACGGGTCCTCGGCGTTAATGCGGCACTCAATGGCCCAGCCGCGCATTTTCACATCTTCTTGCGTCAGGCGCAGGCGACGTCCACGAGCGATACGCAGCATTTCCTGCACGATATCCACACCGGTGACGAGTTCGGTGATGGGGTGTTCAACTTGCAAGCGGGTGTTCATTTCCAGGAAATAGAAGTTGCGTTCTTTATCGACGAGGAATTCGACCGTGCCGGCATTCACATACCCCACCGATTTCGCCGCCGCCACTGCCACTGCCCCCATCCGCTGCCGCAAATCCTCATTCACAAAGACCGATGGCGACTCTTCAATTAACTTCTGATGCCGCCGTTGCAGCGAACACTCCCGTTCGCCCAGATGAATCACGTTGCCGTGCATGTCCGCCAACACCTGGAACTCGATATGGCGGCCCTCCATGATCATCTTTTCCACGTAAATGCGTCCATCGCCAAAGGCCGCTTCCGCCTCCCGCCGCGCCGCCCCCAGCGCTGCCGGCAAATCCTCCATGTTGTACACCGGGCGCATCCCCTTGCCCCCGCCGCCCGCCGCCGCCTTCACCAAAACAGGCAGACCAATCTCCCGAACCGCTTCCACCAGTTCGTCATCCGTCAGCCCCGGCTTCGTTCCCGGCACCACGGGCACGCCCGCCGCCGTCACCGTCGCCCGCGCCACTTGCTTATCCCCCATCATGGCGATAGCCTTCGGCGGCGGACCCACAAACACCAGTCCCGCATCCAGGCAAGCCTGCGCAAACTCCGCTCGTTCCGCCAGGAACCCGTAGCCCGGATGGATCGCCTGCGCCCCACTGCGGCGGGCCACATCCAGCAGCTTTTCAATGACCAGGTAACTCTCACGCGCCGGCGGAGGGCCGATGTGGTAAGCCTCGTCCGCGTGGCGCACGTGTGGCGCGTTGCGGTCCGCATCCGAATACACCGCAACCGTCTCAATGCCCAACTCGTGGCAGCCGCGTACAATGCGCATGGCGATCTCGCCGCGATTGGCGATCAGCAGTTTGTTAAATCTTTTGGGGTTTAGCGTGTCTGCTAACATAACTTCTTCTTCCGGCTCAAGCCTACAAGGGGATGTTGCCATGCTTCTTTGGCGGATTGCTGTCCCGCTTATTCTGCAACATATTCAGCGCGTTAATCAGGCGGGGGCGCGTCTCGCTTGGCTCAATGACATCATCCACGAAACCGCGCTTGGCCGCTGTGTACGGGTCGGCAAAACGATCACGATAATCCTGCACCAGTTCCGCCTTGCGCGCCACGGGGTCTTCCGCGCTTTCCAATTCGCGGCGGAAAATAATGTTCACCGCGCCATCTGGTCCCATCACGGCAATTTCCGCCGTGGGCCAGGCCAGATTGAGGTCGGCACGGATATGCTTGCTGTTCATCACGCAGTACGCGCCGCCATAAGCCTTGCGCGTGACCACTGTGATCTTGGGCACAGTGGCTTCGCAGAAGGCGTACAGCAGTTTGGCCCCGCTGCGAATAATGCCGCCGTGTTCCTGGTTCACCCCAGGCATGAAGCCGGGCACGTCCTCAAACACGATCAAGGGGATGTTGAATGCGTCGCAAAAGCGCACAAACCGGGCCGCTTTCTCGCTGGCATTGATGTCCAGCACGCCTGCCAGGACCATGGGCTGATTGGCAATGATGCCCACGCTGAAGCCGCCGAGACGGGCAAAACCGACCACGACGTTCGGCGCAAAATGCTCGTGGATTTCGTAGAAGACGCCATCATCCACAATCAGGTTGATCACGTCTTTGATGTCGTATGGCTTGTTCGGGTTGTCGGGCACGAGCGTGTCCAGCGCCGCTTCCGTGCGTAGCGCGTCATCCTTTGTGGGCTTAAAGGGCGGGTCTTCGGCGTTGTTTGCCGGCAAATAACTGAGCAGTTCGCGTATTTTGATCAGGCACTCCGCTTCCGATTCCGCGGCCATGTGGGCCACGCCGCTGGTCTCGTTGTGCGTCATGGCGCCACCCAGCGTCTCAAAGGTCACGTCTTCTCCCGTGACGGCCTTCACCACGTTCGGACCGGTAACGAACATGTAACTGCTGTTTTTGACCATGAAAATGTAGTCGGTGAGCGCGGGGGAATAGACGGCGCCACCGGCGCAGGGTCCCATGATGGCGCTTATCTGGGGAATGACGCCGGAGGCCAGGGTATTGCGCAGGAAGATGTCCGCATAGCCACCCAGGCTAACGACGCCTTCCTGGATGCGCGCGCCACCAGAGTCGTTGATGCCGATGAGGGGGGCGCCATTACGCATGGCCATTTCCATGATTTTGCAGACTTTTTCCGCGTGTACTTCGCTGAGGCTGCCCCCAAAGACGGTGAAGTCCTGACTGAAGACGTAAACGGGTCGCCCGTCAATGGTTCCCCAACCGGTGACAACGCTATCGCCAGGGATTTGCTGGTCGTCCATGCCAAAATTGCGCTCGCGATGGACAACAAACATGTCGATTTCGTGGAATGAGCCGCGATCCAGCAGGATGTCTATTCGCTCGTGCGCGGTCATTTTCCCTGCTTTGCGATGGCGCTCAATGCGATCCGCCCCGCCGCCTTGTGTGGATTCGATACGCATCTGGCGTAGTTGCTCGATCTTCTTGTTTGCCATACGTTCCTCTTCAATAAAAGGCAGGCTTCCAGCCGGGCTTGAAATGGGCGGCCCGGGGATCTGCTGCCGGCATTTTAGTTAAACGAGAGTTGAGCGGGCTTTCATGGTCAAAACCGCGAAACGGACAGCCATCTTTGGGCAAAGTCACCCAACGTGACCCGCGCACAAAGCAATCACTGCGTCACCCCAACACCCGATCTGCTACTGGTACAACATTTTAAGGAAACCACGCCAGTTGTCGCTCAGCGCGCGGCCAGGAATTACAACACCTCCCCACCCACCCATGAGAGCATCAACACTCACCCCACGGCGGAATGTACCCTTGCTCACCTGCGCCACTGGGGCAGGTGCGATGCACTACGGGCACACCACGTTCCTACTGCTTCCAGGGGTGACACTATTCGCGTGAACCTGCCAGGTTTCCTCGGTAGACATTCCCCTGCGCGGGAGAAATCCGGCAGGCTTTTAGCGAGGGACCAAAGAGCTACCACGGAGTTTTGTTCGTCACGCGCCAGAAATGGGCCGTGGCGCGGCGGTTCAGTAGCCAGTAGGCAAGCAAGCTGGCGCTTGCGTAGAATACCAACTGCGCCAGCCATCCATTTTTGGCCGCCGGTGACGCCACAAAGAAGACAACCAATCCTAATTGATAAGCGCCATAAAGCAGAATAACCGGCGGGATTGCGCGGCGGACAACAGGGCGTCGCCGCCACAGTAGAAACGCTTGCGCCGCAAACACAACGGTCCAAACAACTGACCCAATCAGACGAGCCGTGGGAGAAAGCGTTGCGCCTGCCGTCACGAGCAACAGGCTCTGTCGGGCCAGACTGATTGCGCGCCAGATGTTGCCGCAACCAAACAGAACCATTCCCCAGACGACCATTGTGATGCTGCGCGGGGTATGCGACATTGTTAAGTCTACCATAGGTTGCTGAATTATATGCCAACGCGGCGGTCCGGTAAAGAAGGAAAGAATGACTATTCTGCTTATGTTGAGTGTACGCGCAACCGGTGCGAGATTTTCGTCACGGGGGGACATTCCCACGCTTCCGGGGCTGTTTCGCGGCGCAAATCTTTCAGACGGGGCAAAATGCCGCAGGCAAAACATTGGTCGCGGCAGTCGATGCGCGTTTCTCCTTCGTGGCTCATCAGGTAATCCTGCGTCAGAAAGCGGCGCGTCACTGCCACGTCGATGTGTTCCCAGGGGAAAACCTCGTCAATGCGCCGTTTGCGGTGGGTGTAGAAGGCCCTATCCAGCCCTTCGGCGGCAAAAGCGGTTTCCCACGCTTCCCGATTGAAGCGGTCCATCCAGGCGTCGAAGACGGCGCCATTGCGCCATGCCCGTTCGACGGCTGCCGCCACGCGGCGGTCGCCCCGGCTGAGATACCCTTCAAACAGCGATTCTTGCGGGTCGTTCCAGCGCAGTCGCAGGCCGGTTTCACGCATTTCGCGCCGCAGCAGCGCGAGTTTGGCCTCAATTTGGTCCAGGGTGTCCATCGGCTCCCACTGGAAAGGGGTGTGGGGCTTGGGAATGAAAGTGCTGACACCTACGTTGAGGCTGGCTTTGCGCCCGTGGATTTTGCGCCCTTCGGCGAGGACGGCTTTGCAGAGGTCAACGATGGCCTGCACGTCTTCCAACGTTTCGTGCGGATGGCCGATCATGAAGTAGAGTTTGATGGTGCGCCAGTCGCGGCGGTAGATTTCGCGGGCCGTTTCCAGCAGTTCCTCGTGGGTGACGTATTTGTTGATGATGTTGCGCATACGTTCGGTGGCGGCTTCGGGGGCCAGGGTGAAGCCGCCGCGTTTGCTGTCGCCGAGGTTGTCCATCAACCGGGTGGAGACGGTTTCGATGCGCAGGGAGGGGAGGGAGATGTTTAGCCCCAGGTGGCCGAAGCGCTCGTTGATGCGTTCGGTGAGTTCAAGGACGTGGGTGTAGTCGCTGGAGGAGAGGGAGAGGAGGGCGACTTCTTCGTAACCGGTTTTTTCCAGGATGATTTCCATGGCGTCGAGGATTTCGTCTACGGGGCGTTCACGCACGGGTCGGGTGATCATGCCGGCATGACAAAAACGACACCCCCTGGTACAACCACGCATAATCTCAATGGGCGCCCGGTTGTGGACCGTTTCAATAAACGGCACAATAAAATCCGTCACCGGCGGCGGCATCACGGGCACAATCGTCTTCAGCACGCGCGGGGGCGCTTCGGGGACCGTGGGCGTGATGCGCGCAATCGTGCCATCTTCATGATAGGCCACATCGTAAAAACGGGGGACGTAGCAGCCTTCAATGCCGGCAATATGCCGCAATTGCGTCTCCCGATCCAGGTGGCGCGCCGCCCGCATCGTGGCGATCAGGCGCAAAATCGCTTCCTCCCCTTCGCCAATCACAAACACGTCAACAAACGGAGCCATCGGCTCCGGATTGTAGCAGGCGTGTCCGCCGGCAATCACCAATGGATACGACTCATCCCGCTCCGATGCACGCACGGGCATCCCCGCCAAATCCATCAGGTTTAGCGCATTCGTGAAAAGCTGCTCATACGGCAGGCTGATCGCCAGCATGTCGAATTCACGGATGGCGTGCTTTGTCTCCAGCGAGAACAACGGCAGATGCGTCTCGCGCATGATCGCTTCCATGTCCACCCAGGGCGAATAGACCCGCTCCGCCAGCAGGTTGCGGTGCTTGTTCACGATGTCGTACAGAATCATCAGCCCCAGGTTGGACATGCCCAGGTCATAAATGTCAGGAAAGGCCAGGGCGACTTTGTAGTCAACGTTCAGCCAATCCTTCACCACCTGGTTGTACTCGCCGCCCGTGTACCGCCCGGGCTTTACAACCCGTGGCAGGATGCGTTCCAGGGCAAGTTCGATCTGTTCTGGCGTCATAAGGACGTCTCCTATGAAAATAATCTTCCCGGAAGCTCATGCACGGATGATAGCCCTGGGGAGCAGCTTCCGGGAAGATGTTGTCATTGATGGTGGTGCGCCGCCGCGCATGAAGTCTCCTGGCCGGTGGCCGTGCGCGCTTGCCTGGATTATAGCGCAAGCAGGCGCGGACGCGAGCAGGCGAGACTTTCAGCCCATTGCTAGATTTGTTAGAAAATTTATAATAATTCAACCGTGACCAGTCATTTTCTCAAACAAGCCCTGCCAGGTTTTGCTTGTGGATAGGGTTGGTTCTTAAGGAAACCAGGCGGACCTACGTGATTAGTGACACTTTGCCGGCATAATATCATGGGTGGATTGACAACCAGGCAACTGAAGAGCAGGTTATTGGAGCGACGGACGCGACAGGGGCGTCACAGTCAGCTTAAACCCGGAGACGTACTGCAAGAACGCTACGAGATCATTGGCGTGCTCGGCGTGGGCGGATTTAGCTCCGTTTATAAGGCGCGAGACATGCGCTTCGCCAATGTCACCCGTCTTTGCGCCATCAAGGAGATGGTCAACCTGACCACGGACCCCCACCTGCGCGAAATCACCATCAAATCCTTTGAGCGCGAGGCAAGCATCCTGGCAACGTTGGAACATCCCGCCATCCCGGACGTATACGACTATTTTACGGAAGGGGAGCGCAGCTATCTGGTGTTGGAGTTCATCCGCGGTAAGGATTTAGACGCGATCCTGGCGGAATCGGAGCAACCGCTGGACCAGGATACCGTGCTGAAGTGGGCATGGCAGATTGGTGAAGTGCTGACCTACCTGCACGGGCACAAACCGCGGCCGGTCGTTTTCCGAGACTTGAAACCCTCCAACCTGATGTTGGATGTGCATGACCGCATCCACATAATTGATTTTAACATCGCCAAAGTGTTCCAGCAGGATGAAAAGCACACCATGATGGGCACGGAGGGGTATTCACCGCCGGAGCAGTATCGCGGTGAGTCCAGCCCGGCGGGAGACGTTTATGCGTTGGGGGCGACACTGCATCATTTGCTCACAAAGCAGGATCCGCGCATGGAGGTGCCGTTTTCGTTTAGCGAGCGGCCGATTCGGGCGCTCAACCTGACGGTGACGGAGCCGTTTGAGGCGATTATTATGCGCTGCCTTTCGTATAACGTGGAGGACCGGTTCGCGGATGCGATGGCGGTGCAGTCGGCTCTGGCGGGGTTGATGGAGCCGCGGACGAGGCCACAGGGCACGGCGGACAGCCTGGCGACGCCGGTGAAGCGGGTGGAGGGGGAGGAAATGCCGGCATCCGCCATCCGTCCCCTCTGGCAGTTCAAATGCGAAGACGAAATTCGCGGCACGCCTCTGGTAGCCGACAATCTCGTACTGGTGGGGGCCTATGACAACAACCTGTATGCCCTGTCGCTTGATGATGGCTCATTTGCCTGGAAGTTCCCCACCTCGGATGGCATTGCCGGCATGCCTGCCGCCTACCGCGACACGGTGTTCATTGGCTCCGCGGACAAAAATCTCTACTGCCTGCAACTCGCCAGCGGGCGCGTCCACTGGCAGTTTACCGCCAATGGTCCCATCTACTCCTCCCCCACCGCGCGGTTTGAACACGTCTTTTTTGGTTCCGACGACCATCACCTCTACGCCGTGAACGTGAGCAGCGGGCGCGCCGCCTGGAAATTCGATTCCCAGGGCGCGGTGCGCTCTTCCCCTCACGTCAGCGACGAGTACATCTACTACGGCACGGAAGCGGGGACGGTATACAGTCTGGACCTTGCCGGCAAAATCCGCTGGCAGTTTCAGGCCAAAAGAGCCGTCACTTCCACACCCTGTCTCGCCGAGGAAATGGTCTTTGTCGGTTCCCTCGACCACACCATCTACGCCCTGGATGCCAGCTCCGGCTGGCCTATCTGGCGCTTCCGCACTACCCGCCCTATTATCTCTTCTCCGGTCGTCCACGATGGCGTCCTCTACGTCGGCTCCGCCGATGGGCATCTCTACGCCATTGACATCTACTCCGGACGCAAGCTGTGGGCTTTCAAGACGGAAGGCCAGGTCGCATCTTCCCCGGCCATTTGGAATGATGCGGTCTATTTCGGCGCCACGGATGGTTGCGTTTACTGCTTGACCCTGAAAAAAGGCGCACTGCGCTGGCAGTTTGAAACAGGCGGCTACGTCATCTCTTCGCCGCGGATCGCTGCCGGCATTCTCTACATCGGCTCCACGGATCACCATCTCTATGCGCTGCCCGTTTGAACCGCCCATCCGGGCGTCGCGGCGGAAAGGCAGTATCGTGCGCAATATCATCAACAGGCTTTTCATGGGTAACAAAAAATATACAGAAGAAGACGCCGCTGGCGTCGATCCCTTGCCAACGCCCGGCGTCAGCGACGGCGCCGCGGACACCGTGCCCGCTGCCGCCGGGCCAATGCCGGCAGCAGATGAGCAAACCATTTCCGCGCCCCTGCCTGCCCTGCCAGAAGAACTCCCCGCCACCACCCCCCTGGCCGCGCCACCGCCGTCCCGCGCCCCCCGCATCCACGCCGTGCAACGCTGCCATGTCGGCGCGGTGCGACCCCGCAACGAAGACTCCGCCCTCACCTTCGTCGGCGAAACAGGCGGCCAATCTCCCTTGCTCCCTTTTTCCATGTACATCGTCGCCGATGGTATGGGCGGCCATTTCGCCGGACACGACGCCAGTCGCCGTGTCTCCCGCCTCGTGGCCGCGCACCTGATGCAACAAATCTATCTGCCCCTGTTGCGCGAAAAGGACGGCGTTAACCAGAAACCGGTGCAGGAAATCATGCTGGAAGCGGTGCAGGCGGCCAACCGGGAAATTCACAATCCCGACCCGTTCAAGGAAACGGGCACGACCCTGACGGCAGCCGTGATCCTGGGGCGGCGTCTCTACCTGGCGCACGTCGGCGACAGCCGCGCCTACTTGCTGCGCGACCGCGCATTGAAACTGCTGACGACGGATCATTCCTACGTCCAGCGGCTGCAAGATGCGGGGCAGTTGACGCCGGAAGAGGCGGCCACGCATCCGCAACGCAACGTGCTTTACCGGGCCGTTGGTCAGGGGGGGGAACTGGAAGTGGATGTGTCTACCTCGGCGCTGCCGGCATCTGGGCAGTTGTTGCTGTGCAGCGACGGCCTGTGGGGGCTTGTCGCCGAAGACGTCATCACGGACGTCCTGGAAGACGCGGCCCTTTCGCCAGACGCTAAAGTGGACCGACTCGTGGAATTGGCGCTGCGCGGTGGTGGGCACGACAACATTACGGCCATTCTCGTCTCTTTCTCGCTTGCCTGACCGGTTCGCCGTGTCGGCGGTTCTCGTGTGCCCCAGGTCGTGGGCAAAACGGTTACTATTTGTGGAGACAACGCACCATGCGCTACCAGTATACATTTACACGATTGTTGGTAGAGGACTTTAGGGCGTGCTACTTGTTTTATCGGGACGTTCTCGGTTTCCAGCCCTCATTTGGCACGGAAAACGACGGCTACGCGGATTTTGATACAGGAGGCGTGACGATTGCTTTGTTTGACCGGCGCGAGATGAGCGAAACGGTGGGTACATCTCACCTCCCACCCCAGGCAGCGGCGCAGGATGGGGTCTGCCTGGTGTTTGCGGTGGAGGATGTGGCGGCGGCATGCCGGCATTTACAAGCACACAACATCCCCCTCGTCACCCCCATGACGGATCACCCGGATTGGGGTATCCGCACCGCCCATTTCCGCGATCCCGATGGAAATCTGATAGAGATTAATTGTTCGCTGGAGATTGAACCAGGTTCGCACGCTCAATGACCATAGTAACCGTCCGAAACTAACTTCACACTTTTTACGGACGGTTACTGCCCCACTATCCATGATAGCCGCCATCATGGATAGCCGCTGTCCGCCCATTTCCGCTAACTTAATTGCGGACAGCCACGTACGCCCGCATTAAAAAGAAGATGCTAAATTTCACGATTCAAGCCAGCCGCGAGACACTCAGCGCCCAAGAGTCGGCCCAGCTCCTCTATCTTCTCATTGAGGTCAGTGCGCCCGAACATTATCGCCTCTCGCACCTGCCGCTCAATGTGGGCCTCGTCATCGATCGTTCCACCTCCATGCAGGGTGATCGGCTGGAGCGCGTCAAAGCCGCGGCAGCGCTGCTGGTGGAAAAGCTCTCCGCCGCCGACGTACTCTCCGTCGTTGCCTTCAGTGATCGGGCGGAAGTGGTACTGCCCGCCAGCCACGTGCGCAACAAAGCGCCCGTGCTATCACGCCTGCGCACCATTGTTGCCTTCGGTGGCACGGAGATTTACCAGGGTTTGAACGCCTGCGTCAAGGAAATGCGCAAGGCTGACCTCGACCATCACCTGAATCACATCATCCTCCTCACGGATGGTCAGACATACGGGGATGAAAACGCCTGCCTGCAATTAGCCCAGCAAGCCGCCGCCAGCCACATCGGCATCAGCGGCTTTGGCATCGGCTCCGAGTGGAACGACCAGTTTCTCGACCGCCTCGTTGCCCCCTCCGGCGGTCAATGTGCCTACATCGACACGCCCGATCAGATTGTCACCCTTTTGCAGCAGCGCATACAAAGCCTGGGCAAAGTGTACGCACACAACTTCCGGCTGAAAGCGGACCAGTTTCCCGCCGGCGTGCGAATACAATATGGCTTGAAATTCAAGCCATTTGCCCAACCGCTGCCCGACAACCCGCAGCAAGACCTCAATCTGGGATCTGTAGAAGCGCGTACGCCGCTGGTTTTTGTGCTTGAGTTGATGATCGAATCGCAAAGCGGACCAAGACTGGAGATCCCCCTCACATTTGTGGCCGACATCCCGGCGGAAATGGCCGTCAATCAACCGTTCCACCAGAAGTTGGCATTGCCCGTCGGTGGACAGAAAGCGGACGTATTTCCTCCGGACGCCGTCGTGGAAGCGGTGCGCGTGCTCAACCTGTATCGCCTGAATGAAACCGCCTGGCACGAGATTGAAGCCGGCCAGTTGCAAACGGCCGTCACGCGCATGCGGCGACTGACGACGCGGCTGCTGGAATCCGGTTTTACGCAGATGGCGACGCAGGCGCAGATAGAAACGGAGCGGCTGTCTACCATGGGCACGCTCTCTTTGGAAGGGCGCAAGCGGCTGAAGTTTGGCACGCGCGCCCTGCTCACGAAAACGTTGATGTTGAATGACGATGATTAAGTGTCAGGATTGTGGCGTGGCGCAACATACGGGTGCGCTGTTTTGCGGCGAGTGTGGCGCGTCGCTGTTCAATCCGGTGCAGCAGAGCACCGGGGTGCTTCCCTTTACCCAAGAACTGGGGCAACCACCGCCATCGCTGGCCGGACAGTCGCTGGAACCCTCAGCCCTGCCGATGACGATAACTTTTTTTATCCCCAGCAGTGGGCGGCGTGTGACGCTCTCCAATGTGTATGAGGTGGAGGTAGGGCGCAAAGATGAAGTCATGGGCATTACGCCGGGATTAGACCTGACGGTGGATGATGGGGCGCAGTCTGGCGTCTCGCGGCTGCACGCCAGGATTTTGCTGACGACGCAGGGAGCGGTGTTGTCGGATTTGAACAGCACCAATGGGACGTTGCTGAACAACTTCCGCCTGCGGGCGGAAGAGCCGTATCTGTTGCAGTCGGGGGATGAAGTGCGTTTTGGACATTTGCTGGCGCACGTTTTCATTAATTGACGGCTGTCTCTTTGGTGGTTGGCCGCTCTTTATCAGCCGGTCACGGTTTGGTTATTTGCCGGAAAATGCCGGCATTGATAGGATACCCTCATGAGTATTGCTGTACTCGTTCATATTGTAAACGAAGAACCCATTGCCGCGGACCTGGAAGAAATGCCCGACGTGCGCGCGCAGTACATTGCGCTGCGCAACCCCCGCCGCCGCGATGGCAAAGACTTGCATTACCTGGAAGAAGAGGTCGCCACTATGCTCATTCCCTGGCATCGGATCAATTTTGTGCAGGTAATGCCGGCAGCAGGCGCTGAAGAAATCATCGGCTTTGTCCGCGAATAATCATGGTTGAACAAATCCCCGAATCCCTGGAACCCACCGTTCCCCGCCTCATCCTCGTCGTTGACGACGAACGACGCATGATCCGCTTCATCCGCATGAACCTGGAACTGGAAGGCTACCAGGTCATCGAAGCCAGCAACGGCCTGGAAGCCCTGGAACAAACCCGCCAACACGTCCCCGACCTGATCATCATGGACGTGATGATGCCCGAACTAGATGGCTTTGAAACCCTCCGCCTCCTGCGCGAAATCTCCACCGTCCCCGTCATTCTCCTCACCGTCAAAGAAGACGAAGAAGACCGCATCCACGGTCTGGAACTCGGCGCCGACGATTACGTGACCAAGCCATTCAGCCCGCGCGAGCTGAACAGCCGCGTCAACGCCGTCCTGCGTCGCGCCAGTTGGCCCGCGCCGCCGCCGCGCACCGTCCTGCGCATAGACGACCGCCTCTCCGTGGACTTCAACCGGCACCAGGTCATCGTCGCCGGCGAACGTATTGACCTCCGCCCCACGGAATATCGCCTCCTCAGCCACCTGATCCAGAATGCGGGCTGGGTTGTCCCCCACGAAACGCTCCTGCAAAAAGTGTGGGGGTACGAATACCGCGATGAAACCCACTATCTGCGCCTGTACATCAACTACCTGCGCAAAAAAATCGAAGAAGACCCCGCCAACCCCGGCTATATCCTTACCGAACGCGGTACCGGCTACCGCTTCGTGGATTACAAGAAAGGATTACTCGCGGATTGATTCTCCCCAACAACCGACTATCCACAACCCCCAAATCCGCCCACAATTCACCACCCACTGATTTTAAACCCGGGTAGCCGCTCCCTCGCCCACGAAATTTCCACAAACACTTGTGCCGCAGCGCGTCATGGGTGTAAAATAGCCGTTCATGGAATAATCCGGCGCAAGTCGCAGACGTGTGACCTTTCTCGCACGTTGTCGGACGTATGTATCGCGCCTGAGCAAACGCACCAAAGCGGTGAGGCATTTTCATGCTACCTCATCTTGTACTTGACCACCCGCCCGAAAATGGCGCCGCAACGGAGAAGAGGCTTTTGACCATCCCCGCGGATGGCAAACAGTTCTTCGACCTCGTGGATTCCTATCTCAACCTCACCGACCGAGAAATCGTGCGACGCGGGTTTGCTTTGGCGCGCCAGGAGCATGGTGACGCCAAACGCAAATCGGGTGAACTTTTCTTTACCCACCCCCTCACCGTTGCCTACTACCTGGCCGACTTTCGCCTGGATGCTTCTGCTCTCGTCGCCGCTCTTCTGCACGACGTGGCCGAAGACACCCGTGTTAGCGTAGAAGAAATCGAAGCGGCGTTTGGTCCCGAAGTCAGTCGCCTCGTAGACGGCGTCACCAAATTGAAAGACGTGACCGCCGGCGTATTCCAGGGCGAAGCCGCCCGCGGCAGAGACCTCACCAACCAGCAGGTTCAGGAAGCCAGCCTGCATAAGCTGTTCGACCACACCACCGCCGACGTGCGCGTCGTGCTGATCAAAATCTTCGACCGCCTGCACAATATGCGCACCATTCGCGCCATGCCGCCACACAAACAGCGGCAAAAAGCGGAGGAGACCCTCGCCGTTTATGCGCCCATGGCCAATCGTCTGGGCATGTGGCATGTCAAAAACGAGCTGGAATCGCTCTCCTTGCAGGTGCTAGACAACAGCGCCCATGCCCAGATTGCCCGCCGTCTGGAGCATCTAGCACGCGCGCATCAGGCAATCTTCCCCGAAATCGTGGGGCAGATTATGGAACGCCTGGTGGAAAAGCAGATGCCTGTGTTGGATGTTGTCTACAGCCCGCGCCAGGTTTATTCCATTTATCGCGATCTGAAAGCGAATAGAGGCAGCTACGAGGATATTGACAACGCCCTGCGCCTTGTCGTTCTACTGGACAACGATCTCGACTGTTACACGGCTATGGGCTGCCTGCACCAGATGTGGCCTCCCGTGCCGCATCAGTTTGATGATTACGTGGCCGTGCCGCGCGAAAACCTCTACCGCTCCCTGCACACAACCGTTGTACACGAAAGCGGGCAGCACCTGAAAATCAGGCTGCGTACCATCGAAATGGACAAGACCTCGGAAATTGGCGTACTGGCCCGCTGGCTATACAAAGGCTCTCCGCTGTGGTCCGCCAGTTCGTCCCGCCGTGTGGATGCTTTCCTGGACAATATCAAGGAAAATATCAATCTGGAGCCGCACGATCTCGGTTTTGGCGTGCAGGGCGTGGTGGACAATGTGCTGCAAGACCAGATTCGCGTCTACACGCCGCAAGGGGAATTGAAAGAACTGAGCAAGGGAGCCACGCCCGTTGATTTTGCCTATGCCATTCACACGGAAGTGGGTAATCAGACCTATGCCGCCTACGTGGACGGAAAGCCGTTCCCCCTCAATCGCTCCCTGCCCAATGGCGCGCAGGTGCGGATTGAAATGAAGCGGGGGCAGGGGGCGCAGCGAATGTGGCTGGATGAGGATTTGGGTTACGTGACGACCAGCCGCGCCAAGGCACGCATCAGGCGCTCGTTCCGTCGTCTGCCGGCAACGGCCGTCATGGTCGAAGGAAAGCGGCTGCTCAACGAAGAGCTAAAGATGCTGGGCTTCCAAACAATGCCGCACGAACAGGCGGCTCAGTTGATGGGCCTGCCTACGCCAGAAACACTCTACCGAGACCTGGGGCGGGCGGAAATGCTGCCGACAGATCTAGCGACGCGCGTAGCGGAAGCGATGTGGGATGTATGGCCTTCCATGCGCGTGGGCAGTGAGGTCGTGAGAAGCAATGGCGATAGCTACCGCATTGCCCATGCGGATGGGCATGAGTTGCGCCTGTGCCGCGCCTGCCGCCCGGAGCCGGGGACGCGCATCATGGGGTATTTGCGTGTCGATGGGCGGGTGACAGTGCATCGTGTGAGTTGCGTCAAACTGCCGGGCGATCCGCGCGGCGCGCGCACGCTGAAGTTGAACTGGGCGGACGCTTCCGCCTGCGATGTGCGCGTGGTGGCGATGGAAGTTGATGCCCATGACCGCATGGGGCTGCTGAACGAAATCACTGACCTGATGCTGGCGGAACAGATCAACATTGAGTATTTTGCGATGCCCCACGAGGGGCGAATGCGGCATCTGGTTTTTGAAGTGGCGTTGAGCAGCCCGCGTCTGCTGGTGCGCATTTTGCACCAGGTGTTGGCGCTGGCAAACGTGACGGCGGTGCGCTGTCTGATTAACGAGAAGCCGTTATATGCGTATGGACCCAATGGGGAGGAGAATGGGGAGGAGGGCTTTCGCGCTGACGTGATCTGAGGTAAAACAGCGGCATGAATTTACAAACTGTCGCTGCCCAAACGAATGTCCGTTTATTTCAAGTAGAAGCGGCGGTGGGGTTGCTGGATGCCGGCAATACCCTCCCCTTCATCGCCCGTTATCGTAAAGAAGCCACCGGCGGCCTGGACGACGAACAACTGCGCCAGATCAGCCGCTTGCTGGACAGCCTGCGCGCCCTGGAAAAACGACGCCAGACCATCCTGGACAGCATCACCGCCCAGGGACAGATCACCCCCGAACTGGCGCGCCAGCTACACGCCGCCACCACCCTCACCGAACTGGAAGACCTCTACCAGCCGTACAAGCCGAAGCGACGCACGCGCGCGACCGTGGCCCGCGAGCAGGGCCTGCAGCCCCTCGCCGACCTTATCCTGGCGCAGCCCCGTTCGCAAGAGAGCCTGGACAGGCTGGCGGCTCCCTTTTTGAACGAAACGATCGCCACCGCGGATGAGGCTTGGGCGGGCGCGCGCGACATTGTGGCGGAGGCGATTGGCGATCACGCCGGCGTGCGCCAGCAGGCGCGGGAGAAGGCGCTGCGTTGGGGCAGTCTCGGCAGCAGTGTGTCACCTCAGGCCGCCGACGAGAAACAGGTTTTCCAGATTTATTATGACTTTCAGGTTTCGCTGAGCCGCCTGCGTCCGCATCAGGTGTTGGCGCTCAATCGTGGCGAGCGGGAAAAGGTGCTGCGCGTGCGCATTGATGTGCCGGAACGGGATTGGCGCGGCGCGCTTGATGCCCATTTTCGTCCACATCCCCGTTCTCCGCTGGCGGAGCAGCTTGCACTGGCCGCCGAGGATGCCGCGAAACGTTTGTTGTTGCCGGCAATTGAACGAGACATCCGCCGCACCCTCACCGAACAAGCCGAAGCCCACGCCATCCACGTCTTTGCCGTCAACCTGCGCAAATTGCTCATGCAACCTCCCCTGGCCGGGCAAACCGTCATGGGCATTGACCCCGGCTACCGCACCGGCTGCAAAGCGGCTATCGTGGACCCCACGGGCAAGGTGCTGGAGACGACCACCATCTATCCTCACCCGCCCCAGCGGCAGCAGGAGGTCGCCGCCAGAACGGTCGCCCATCTGGCACGCCGGCACGACGTCACCCTTTTTGCCATCGGCAATGGCACAGCTTCCCGCGAAACGGAGCAGTTGGTGGCGGATCTGATCCAGGGGGGACAGGTGGGGGAGGCGCAGTACCTGATGGTGAACGAGGCGGGAGCCAGCGTCTACAGCGCCAGCGAACTGGCGCGCGCAGAGCTGCCGGAAATGGACGTGAGTATGCGTGGGGCGGTGTCCATTGCCCGCCGCGTGCAAGACCCCCTGGCGGAATTGGTTAAGATTGAGCCACGCGCCATTGGCATTGGTCTCTATCAGCATGATGTGAATCAGAAGCAGTTGGCGGAGGCGCTGGATGGGGTGGTGGAGAGTGTGGTGAATCAGGTGGGGGTGGATGTGAACACGGCTTCTCCCGCGCTGCTGCGGTATGTTGCCGGCATTGGTCCGAAACTGGCGCAAAAGATTGTGATGCATCGGGATGAGCAGGGTCCTTTCGTCGGCCGGGAGGAACTGACCCAGGTATCCGGCCTGGGACCAAAGGCGTTTGAGCAGGCGGCGGGCTTTTTGCGCGTGCGCCAGGGGGATAATCCGCTGGATGCCAGCGCCATCCACCCGGAGAGTTATGCGTTGGCGGCGGGGGTGTTGGCGCGGGTGGGCTTGACGCCGACGGCGTCACTGGCGGAGCGGGAAGCGGCGCTGGCGGGATGGCAGGAGCGGTCTCAGGTTGGGGTGTTGGCGGAGGAGTTAAATGCCGGCATTCCCACCCTCACCGACATCCTGGAACAACTGATCCGCCCGGGCCGCGACCCCCGCGCCGACCTGCCCGCCCCCCTGCTGCGCCGCGACGTCCTCTCCCTGGAAGATTTGCGCCAGGGCATGCGGCTGCAAGGCACCGTGCGCAACGTCGTGGACTTTGGCGCATTCGTCGATATTGGCGTCAAACAAGATGGCCTGCTGCACCGCGGTCAGTGGCCGCGCCGCGAGCCACCCGGCGTCGGCGACATCATTGACGTCACCATCCTACAAGTGGAAATCGAACGCGGGCGCATCAGCCTCGGCTGGGCCGATTGACCCGGCAAGGAAACGGAAAGGCGCGGTGCACTTGCCAGAAATGCGCCGCGCCTGATCGTGATGGAGCCAACTAGCCCGCTTCGTGCCCGTTAGTTTCCGGGGCGAGCGACTTGCCCGCGGCCTGCTGCTGAATGAACATGCCCAACAAGGCATCCATCATCCCCGCGCCACCGCTGCCGCCACTGACGGCCACATCCGGCACAATCCGCACCTGGCGGTCGCCGACCACCTGCATCAGTTGCAACAAAGTGTACCCCTGCGCGCCCAGCGCCTGCACGCCGGCCTGGTATGCCTGCGCCCGCGCATTACCGATAGTGCGCACCGCTTCCGCTTCGCCCAGCGCCTGCAAGCGGGTGGCTTCTGCCTCACCCTGCGCCTGCTTGATGCGTGCCTGGCTTTGCAGATCGGCAATCGTCACGCCCTGCTCCGAACTCACCATGTCCCGCTGAATGTCGGCCATGGCCGTTTCCCGCACCAGCGACTGCCGCTGCGCCTGCGCCTCGCGCTGCACTTCATACGTCTTGCGCTGCTCCTCGGCGATCTTGCGGTCCGTCTGCGTCAACATCAACTCCGCCGGCGGCGTGATGTCGCCGATCAGGGTGTCAATGGCTTGCACATCATAGGCGCGGATCGCGTCCCGAATGTGCTTGGCCGCCTCTACCTGCCGCTGGCTGCGGGCGCTGAGGAAGTCCAGCACCGTGTACTCCTGCGCAGAGTTGCGGAAGTAGTTGCCCACAATGGGCTGCAAAACGTGATCGACCAGGTTCTGCACGGAACCCACGCGGGAGATGACCTTGGGCGCATCCGGCGCGCCAATGTGGATGATCTGGGCCACATCCAGGTTGAAGGCGAAGCCGTCCTTGGAGCGTACCGTAATCGGCGATAGCTTGGCGTCATAGGCGTGCGCCTCCGTGCGCGAGGCCCAGTTGAGGACGATGTTGGTGGTGGGGACCAGTTCCACACGCATGACGCGCGTGTTGAGCGGGTGCTTGCCCGGATAGAGGGGCGTGATCCAGACGCCCTTGTGCCCCGGATCGACCAGATTGCCATGCTTGAAGGATTCGCCGCTGACGTCCAGGTGTTCCTTGCCCACGAAGGAGATGACGATGCCCACGTGACCGATGGGGATTTCCGTCATGGGGGCCTGCTCTACTTGCACAAACCAGGGGTTCAAGTTCCAGGAGCCGGAGAGGAGTACCTGTTCCTGCAAGCCACGCCGCCCGCCTTTGTCGAGGAAGGCTTGCGCGTCCTGGAAGTTGTTGTGGTCGTAGATGATGGGGCCGGCGATCTCGCCTTCTTCGATGGGTTCGCCGTCCATGGTGGTGACGATGCCCACGCGGTCGGGATGCACTTCGTAGACGAGAAGCTGCCGCGGGTCCATACCGTAGGCTTCGGCGGTGGCGGCGGTGATGACGGTGAAGAGGGCTGTGTTGATGCGGTAGGTTCCGGCGGTGAGAAGGCCTAATTGTCGCCCTTTTTCGCCGCCGTTCTGCAAAAAGGCGCGGGCGTCCTGGAAGTTGCCACAGGGCACATTTTTGCCCAAAATGCGCTGCGGGGGAATGGCTGCGCCGTCGGCAGCGATGACCAGACCAATTTGCCCGGCGGGGACGATGATGACGGGCTGTTTGACGACGCGGAACATCCAGGGGAAGTAGCCGAAGTGCCAGCCAGGGGGGAGGGTGTTCGCCTGGTAGCCGGCTTCCCGATTCAGGGCGACGAGCTGGCCTGCCGGCAAACCACGGCCAAATTTACGAATGACGATGCCGACTTCGTCTTCTTTGACGACGACCAGACCGACGATCTGTTTCACGAAGACGAGCGCGGCGAGTAGGAGGACGAATAGAAAAGCGAGCCAGGGGAGCAGAGAGCTAAACATGGGTTTTCCTTGCCAAAGAGAGATGACGCGGCAAAGCGCGGCGCACCCGGGGATGGATGCCGTGCCGGCATTTCACGCCAACAAAGCAGCATACGACAAATTGCGAGTAAGGATGGGGGAACAGACAGCCAACCGGCTTATGGGGGGGAATAAATGGGGAACATGACCAACCACCTCCTGGCGCGACAACAACGATCACCGACTGCCGCCAATCAGTCATTTCAGGCGATCTGACCAGAAAATACGCGGAAATATTACAAAATTTCCGCTCTCGTGTCAATATATGGGGGGAGCGTGGTAGCGGGCGTCCCTATGTTGAGATGGTGTGTGGCTTGCTCTCTCTTACTTCCCACAAATCATCATGCTTATCTGAGAACCAAAGCTCGACGTACTTCAAACGCAGTTCGGTTGGTTCATCATTTCCGGTTACTGTTGAATACGAGTAGTGAATAACCGGTAGATTGAAGTCTGTTCTACAATGCCTAACCTGGTGATGTAACCTTGCCACATCTCCCATAGTGGTTGTGTTGGGGCAAATGCAGATGAACATACCTGTATACTTCAATTCAGCAAGCAACAATCTGGCAAAGTCATGATAGCGTGGCTGTACTTCGTTAAACTGGCGTATTTGGTGTCCATCACACGCGACGGATAAAGGGGGTCCAAAGAAAATGGCATCATCCTCAATGAAGTTACGCAACAGGCCTTTATCCAGGGCATCTCCACAATAACACGCAATCCCCTGTTTCCGATTTGCGGCCACAATACTTGCTTCGATGTCCAGTCCTCGATAAGTCTGCATATTCAGATATTTTGAGTACGCTTGAAACTGCCTTGTGCAATCACCACAGCAGATTTCCGCAATTGTATTTACGGAGGGAACCAATTCCCTCAATAGAGAAACCCTTTGAAGGATCGTCTGGGAATTTGTACGAGCGAAAGATTTTCTATTTAGATCAGGCGTTTGATACATCCCATTCAACTCACTCATGAGGCAGTATTTTATCTTGTTGAGTAACTGCTAGGCCAGATTGGACCAATTTCACCAGAGAAAATTGGTCCAATCTCCAGAGAGCGTTAGTAGTTCCGCGAAACGAAGAGTTCTACCCCGCTCGCATAGTTCACTTCAGTCTACCCGGAACGTTTTCTCGTTATGTGCTCAATTGCTTCATGGGGATGATCAATAACGCCTGAATGTAATCCGCCATCTCCTCTTTCGAGCAAATCATCCCCGATTCCAACCACCAGCGCATGAGGCTGATCATCGTCGAGGCGAAGTGATGCGCCATCAACTCATCTGGAATACGAGGGCAATGAAATGTTTGCCGACCATCTTCCAGGCCAATGGCTACCGCGGCACTCAGCAGATGATCGGACGCGGGGCTGTTCAGGAGCGTCATGAACAATTCCGCATGTGTTTCAATGTATGTTAAGACGGTCATCGTGTTTTGTTGTGTTGCTCTTTCATCGGATGGCGGCAGCAGCAACGACTGCACCCTACCGAGGATGTCGTCAACAAGCGACTGCAACAGCGCCTCTCTATTCTCATAATGGCGAAAAAACGTCTTGTACCCAACCTGTGCTTCACGAGTAATATCACGAATGGTGATCTCATGATAAGGTTGACTATTCGCCAGCGCGATCAGCGATTCTTGTAGAAGGCGGCGTGTTCGTTGTACGCGTAGATCATTTTCATTCATCACTTTCATTATACACTCTCTTGACCCCAAATGGTACTTATGATACATTGTGGGCTACAATTAAGACCCATCAAAGGTCTTAAGGAATCCCATAGGTCACAAAAATCAAGAGGAAAAGAAGGATGCGCCGTTTAAGAAACAGAACCGTTGTTATTGCTTTGTTGGTGGTTTTGCTCGTTCTGATGGGTTGTGACAACAATGACACGCCCGCGGTTTCAGATGGAGGGGGCAGCCACACGGCAAGCAGTAATGGGCATCGGCCTGAAATCGATATGCCCAGCCCCATCGAACTCGACCCAAGCAGAGGGCAAGAGATTGGTTCGGTATTTGAAGCCTTTCTCACGCCTCATCAAGAAGGAGGGGAGGAAGAGGATACCCCCGAAACGGTTCCCGACATCTTCAAATCGACTCAGCCATCCGTCCTCCGCGACGAGCGCCCATCCCGTGGTCACGGCGTTCTCTCTTTTACCAAAGACTTGAGCAGAGCATATGTTCACATCGCTATCGAAAATGTCAATCCCGAGGACATTGTGATGTTCCATATCCATTGCGGCAAGCCGGGACAGTTGGGGCCGATTCTCATCAATTTTGCCCTGGCGGGGAATATCAATGAGTATTGGGCTGACAATGTTCTGACTTTAGAATTGACCAATAAGGATATTGAGGCGGTTACGGAACATGCCACAGGTGTCGTGGGGGCGCTGACGGATGGATGCCCCATTGTTCCGACGCTGCCGACGGACAAGGTGAAGACGATTGCCGGCATGGAGATGATAGCGCGAGAAGGGGAGCTTTACTTTAACTTGCACACTGCCGCACAAACATTTTTTGGCGATATTCGGGGACAGTTGCAGCAAGTAGGGGATTAGGGCGTTGCAAACCTGGCTGCAAGCAAAATCGAGCATACCGTTTAGGCCGCATCCGTATTTTAGATTGGAAATGACGAATGCGCTGGAAGGGGTCTTGCTTGTCGGATAGTCCCAAGTTGATTTTGCACGAACCCTGCGGACTGGCGCTACAATTCATAGCGGTGTCTGACGGATATTGACTTTTACGCTGCGGCGCGCCGGGAGTTGCGTGGTCAGGTTGGCAGGTTGTACCGTTGCCGGCATAACTGGCGATAAGCGGCTTCTTCTTGTTCCCAGCGGTCGTCGTCCCAGCCAAGTTCCGGTTGGGCGATGGCCCGAATCTCGTGGAGGCAGTCGAGGCCACCGCGCGGCAGCAGCAGTCCCAGACGCACACGCCGCAGCAGCAGATCTTCCAGGTGGACGACGCCTTCGGCGCGGGCGGCCCAACGCAGTTCGGCCCAGAGGTTGATGCTGTCGGCGATGAAGGTGAGTTCATGGGGGGCGGCGGCGGCGAGTAATGCCGGCATATCCCGACCATATCGCCCCGCCAATCGCAACTTCATCCCCGGCTGCAAACCATCCGCCAACGACCCTGGATCGGCGGGTTCATCCAGCACGCGGTCCCGCTCCCGAAACGCCGGTTTGCCCGGCAGTTCCCGCCGCACCTGGTTCAGGGCATCATGCGCCATCACGCGGAAGGTGGTCAGCTTGCCGCCGGCCACGGTGAGCAACCCATCTTCGCGCCAGAGAACGTGTTCGCGGGATTCTTTGGAGGGGTCCGCTTTGCCGGTGTCGATGACGGGACGAATGCCGGCAAACGTACTCACGACATCCTCCTCCGCCAACGCCAATGCCGGGAACGCAGCCGTCAGCCCCGTAAACAAATAATCCATCTCCGCGCTGCTCATACCCGGATCGTGCAGATTGGGCGCATCGTGGTCCACGTCCGTCGTGCCAAACAACGTTACCCCTTCCCAGGGAATGGCAAACACGGGGCGCTGGTCCGTGGGATGAGCGAAACTGATCGCGCGCGTCAACGGAAACCGCCGCGCGGAGAAAACCAGGTGGCTGCCGCGCAGTTGGCGCAACCGTTCGTCGCCGCCAATTTGCCGCCGCAGTCCATCCGCCCAGGCCCCCGTGGCATTGATCACCACGTGGGCCTGCACTTCCGCGTCACGCCCGCCGCCCGCCGGCGACGCATCGCGCAACCTCACGCCACAAACCTGCCCATCCCGCCGCCGCGGCAGCCCCGTCACCGGCGCGTAGTTGAGGGCGACGCCCCCATCCGCCACGCCTTCACGAATAACGCGCAGCACCAGGCGCGCATCATCCGTTTGCGCGTCGAAATAGCGGAAGCCGCCCGCCAGATTCTCCGTGGTCAGATGAGGGGCCAGATGCAGAATGCCCTCGTTATCATACCGTTTGTGTCCCCATTTCAGCCCCAGCAGGTCATAGATAGCCAACCCTGCGCCAAACATCCACGGCGGCACTTTGTCACCGTGGAAGTGGACGTAGAGGAAGCCCAAAGGCTGCACCAGACCCCGTCCTTCCTCCAGCAGCCGTTCTCGCTCCCCCACGGATTCCACCGTGACCCTGAGCTGCGCGTTTTTCAGGTAGCGCAGGCCACCATGCACCAGTTTGGAAGAGCGGCTGGAGGTGCCGCAGGCAAAGTCCCGCGCCTCCACCAGCAGCACGCGCAGTCCCGCGCGCGCCGCCTCGCGGAAAATACCCGCGCCCGTAATCCCGCCACCGATGACGACCACATCCCACGGATGCGCTAATTGCGCCCAAACTGTGTCACGCCAATCCCCGCTCCACATAATCTTTTCCCTTCTGCCCCAGCTTTCGTGGAAGCTCGATACACCTTCCGGGAAGGTGTGCGTTACCTATATTTCCTCCGCGTCCGCCAGCAGTTTGCCCGGATTCATCATGCCCTCCGGGTCGAAGAGGCGGCGCACATTTTCCAGAACGCTCATGCCCAGGGGGCCTTTTTCTGCCGGCAAATACGGCGCATGATCCATTCCCACCCCATGTTGATGGCTGATCGTGCCCTGGTGGGCCACGATCTCCTGACTGGCTCGCCGCTTCATTTCGTGCCAATGCCCCAACGTCCGCGCCGGATCGGCATTACGGCGGAAAAGATAGGTGACATAAATACTGGCCCCATCGTTGTAGACGTGCGAGAGGTGCGCGAAAACCAGCACCTGTTCTTCCGCGTCCGCGCTGGCGGCGGCGATGGCCGATTTAAGCGCGGCGGCGGTGTCCATGACGGCGGACCAGGGTACGGCCGTCTCCAGAGTGTCCACGGCGTAGCCATGCTCCCACAGGGTATTACGCAAATAGGGGTTGCGGAAGCGGCTGTGTTCCCAGATTTTGCCGATGGTCTGGCCCGTGGGCAGGCCGCCGTGCTGCCGGATGAGGCTGTTGGCGCGGCGCAGCGCGGCGGCGGTGAGGCGGCTGTCTCCGGTGACGCCGTAGAGGAGGAGGCAGCGTTCGTCGCCGTAGCTGAGCAAGTTGAGGCCGCGGTCCGCCCATTGCAGAAGCTGCTCTTTGCCCGACAGCGTGAGGGTGACTTCTGTCTCTTGCGCGTCGCTGAGGCGGAGCATGGAGAGGGGGACTTTGGCCTGCACGATGTCTCGCACGGCGGCCACGCCTGTTTCCCAATCGCGGAAGAAAGCGGCGTGGAAGCTCTCGGTCTGGGGCAGTGGGCGAATGCGTACGGTCACATCGGTGATGATGCCCAGGCGGCCCTCGCTGCCGAGGATGAGGTGGCGCAAATCGGGTCCGGCGGCGCTGGCGGGCAGGGGATGGATGTCCAGAGGCCCGACAGGGGTTTCCAGGTGCGCGCCGGCGAATAACTCTTCGATGCGCCCGTAGTAGTAGGATTGCTGCCCGCTGGAGCGGGTGGCGACCCAGCCGCCGAGGGAGGCGTATTCAAACGATTGCGGGAAGTGGCCGAGGGTGTAGCCACGGGCGTGCAGGGCGGCTTCCAGGTCGGGGCCGAGGATGCCCGCGCCGAAGGTTGCCAGTCGGCTTTCTTCGTCCAGTTCCCGCAGGGCGTTGAGGCGGGAGAGGTTGATGGTGAGGATGGGCACGTCGCTGGGCAGGGGGTTAATGTGCCCGACGACGCTGGTTCCGCCGCCGTAGGGGATGAGGTTGATGTGGTGTTCCTGGGCAAAGGTGAGTAGGGCGCGCACGTCTTCGCGGCTGGTGGGGTAGGCGACGCCGTCGGGGAAGGCGTCGATGTAGCCGGAGCGAAAGGCGATCCAGTCGGGCAGGCTTTGGCCGCGGGCGTGGCGGGCGCGCTCGGCGGGGTCGGTGGTGATGAGGGGGTGCGCGGGCAGGCGCGTGGGGGGCACGCGGGCGACGACGTCGGTGAATGCGGCGTCGGGGTAGGGTGTGCCGGGGCCGATTTTTTGGGCGAGATAGGTGGCGGCGGATGCCGGCATTTCCATTACAACCATCTCATCTCCCCAACCATTCCATCGTTTCATCTTTTCCCTCCCGTGGGCGGAAGCGCCGCGCTATACATGGCCCGACGCCAAAGTTGCAAACTCTCGGTGACGGCTGCGGTGGTGTACTGTTCCGCGGCGGCGGCGTCGCCGGCCTGGGCCGCGGTCAGCAGTCTGGCATAGTAGGCGCGAGAGCTTTCGCGGGATGCCGGCAAACTAAAATACACCACGGCCATCTGTTGATATAACTCGCCAAACCCATTCAAAATGAGCGTAAAAATTGGGTTGCCCGACAAAATCGTTAAGCGGCGGTGCAGTTCCCAGTCCGCCTTTGCCAGATAGTCGGGTGTGTCCGTCAGGTTGGCATAGTCCGCCAGCAGCGCGCACACAGCGGCGGCGCGCCGCGCCACGGCCAGGCGCGCATAGGTGGGGGCCAGCAGTTGGCGCACTTGCAGCAGATTGGGCACGAAATCGGCGGGCGCGTGTTCCGGGTGGCGCGCCAACCCTTCCAGGACGCCCAGGTTGCCCTCTTCCCAGTAGTTGCGTACGCGCGTGGAGCGGCCATGCTGAATGTCGATCCAGCCATCCCGCGCCAATCGCTGCAACGCTTCACGCAAGGTGGGGCGGGTGACGCCCAACTGCGCGGCAAGATCGCGTTCTGAGGGCAAACTGCTATTCATCTGGAATTCGCCCGTGAGAATCGCGGCGATCAGGCGGGATTCGGCGACTTCCGTCGGTCGTTGTATTGGTTGCCAATTCATATAACACCATCTTCTGGTAAGAGGTCTGACCAGTTGGTGGCAGTATAAACGATTATGGTGTTTTTGTCTAGGGGAAAAACCTTCCAGGAAGCTACTTGAACTTTAAGAAATAGCGTAACTACGCGCTTTTTGAAAATTGGTCCAATCTGGCTTAGCCGTTATGAAATAACTTCGGTAATCACGTCGGGCGGTTTAAGCAAGACCAACCCCCTTCCCCCGCGGGGGGAAGGGGGCTATTTCGAGAGGGTGGGAGGCGCGGAGCGCCCCTCGTACATTATTACCCCTTCCCTAGAGACAGGAGCAGCGTGTGTGCGATTACCCGTTTGTTTTCAAAAATCAACCAGCATCCGGGCAGGGTGAAGCGTTACGCATGTTCCGCGCCGGTGCGGGCTTTGACGGCTTCGTAAACGACGGGGACGAGTGAGATGAGGATGATGGCCATGATCACCAGGCTAAAGTTGTCGCGTACAATGGGCAGGTTGCCAAAGAAATAGCCGGTCAGGGTGAAAAGAAGGACCCAGGTGATGCCGCCGACGATGTTGAAGGCGAGGAAGCGCCCGTAGTGCATGGCTCCGACGCCGGCGACGAAGGGGGCAAAGGTGCGAATGATGGGGACGAAACGGGCCAGGACCACGGCCTTGCCGCCGTGTTTTTCATAAAACAGGCGCGTGCGCTCCAGGTATTCCGGTTTGAGGAAACGGACCGTGCCGCTGAAGGCGCGAATGCCAATGTAATGGCCGATTTGGTAGTTTACGCTGTCGCCGATGATGGCCGCGGCGATGAGGAGAAGGATGAGCCAGGTGATGTGCAGGGAGCCGAGGGCGGCAAATGCGCCTGCCGCGAACAGGAGTGAGTCCCCGGGCAAGAAGGGGGTGACGACCAGACCTGTTTCCATGAAAACGATGCCGAAGAGGATGAGGTAGGTCCAGGTGCCGTAGTCGCTGATGATCACGCTCAGGTGTTTGTCGATGTGCAAGATGAATTCGATAACGGTTTGGATGATTTCCATAAGTGTTTTACCTCGGACGTAGGGTGGACAACAAGGGCGGAATTATACCCTACTTTTTTCGGGGGTGACTGCGTTTTGCCCACGGCTGGTGGGCGTTTTTTAGACGTTGGGGTGTGGTTTGGCGGGGATGGCCTGGTTTTCGATCTGGTGTTTGAGGCAGGTGAAGAAGGATAGGCTTTGTTTTTGGATGATGGGATGGAGGAGGTGAGGGGGAATGCCGGCATAATTTCCCCACAAATGTACGTCCATACGCCATTGCATCCTGGTTACGCCCGCGGTCCCATTCACCAAATGCATCCGATTGTGCGCCACGATTTGATGTTCCGCGCCCTGGATGGCCGTTGGTGGCCCCACCGCCACGCGCACTTGCAGTGCTGCTTGCCACGGCGCGGTCCGGTCCAACCAGGCACCTTCCGCCGCGCACGGCAGGCGCACCTGCCCCACGGGCACGATCAACGTTGCCAGAAAACGACCTGGCTCTACCACGTCTAGCGACTCCAATCCCGCCACGCACCCCCCCATGGCCCGGGCATCGGTAATGAACTGCCATACCACATCCGGCGTTGCCCGAATGTTCACATCAATCTCGAAGCGCATGCCCGTTTCGCTGCGCCTCCTGCCAGGCGGGAAAGGCGGCAATTGACCGTTCGATAAAGCCATCTACGATTTCGCGCAGTCGCCATTGGGTGATATTTTGCGCGATACCCTCGACCATGACTGCCGGCATAAATCGCAATCCCTTGGGACGAGGAAGATTGGCGAGCAGTTCAAATGTGTACTCAATTATCGTCCGCCGTGCCCCGTCAGGAACGAATACCGACTCGCTGGCATAATATCCCTGAACCTGGGAGGAATTGAAAGATGCCTTGGCCTTGACGGGCGTGAACCCATCAACCGGCACCACACGAATAACGCCCTCATCCTCGGACACAACCATCTGCACGTCACAAACAATCGTGATTTCGTAAGCCCCCATTTCCGTTGCGCTGTAGATCATACGAAATTTTTCGTCGCCTAGCGGTTCGTGCATATTGATGTGTGGGAGAAAATCTACAAGTCGGGTGAGGTCACGATAGAAATTGATCGCCGTCTGGATGTCGGCGGGAAAGGTAAAAGTGCGGCTGTTCGACCCCGCAATCTTCATCATAGCGACTGCTCTCTCTCCTCGTCTTCGTTGGGGATGACCAGTTGATTCAAGTGCTCCAATTTGCTTGTGAGCACATCAAGCTGGCCTGCCAGGCTGGCAATATCTTGCTGCGTGGGCAATCCACGCATTCTTAGCAGTTCCTCCAGGCGCTCCTCCGTTGCGGGAAAGTCGGGCAGGCGGCGTGTTTGCGCCAGCAATTTGTCGCGCAGCCGGCGTCCCTCCTCTTCCGCCAACTCCCCCTTCTTGATCAACGCCTGAATGCGGCGCTCAATTTCATCATCCACCTGGCGAATCAGGTCCAACGGCGCGGCCAGGGCGCTGCGCAATGAACTCAATCGATCTCCCCCCGCCTTCACCAGTCCCGTCAATACGGACTGGGGCAGGAAGCCGCTTTTCTTTTTTTCTTGCTCAAAAATGATTTGGGTGAGCGTGAGCGTTGTCAGGTCTTCCCCCGTGCTGTGATCCATGACCTGAACTTCCTGACCATCACGGATCAATTCGGCAATACCATCCAGAGTAATGTACTTCTTGGCCTCTGTGTCATACAGTTTGCGATTCGGGTAACGCTTGATGATGGCCATTATTCCCTCCGTAGCGGACAATGGTCTGCAAATCAGTGTGCGGGGCATGAATGTGGTCAGGTTCTCGCTGGGGGCCGGCAAACGCACACATCTGTTCCTGCCCGTGCATTGCGCTGCGGTTATTGCGGACGTGCGACCTGTTGCGTTAATGCCGGCATCAGGTTCACGGAAGTTATTATAGCCGAGCCAGACAACTTCGCCATCTGCCCATCAAGACTCGTCGTAAGACTCCTGGGCTATACCCTGCCCGATAGAGTACGCCCACGCCATCCTGATACAAAAAAGGGAGATGGGGTTGCCATCTCCCTGACTGCCGCCTTCCCCAAAAGCTGTTTCGCGCTTCCGGGAAGGCTTGTTGAGGAACTTTTGCCGGCCTTGACACGGCTCAAGCCCCGCGCCGGTGCCCAATCAGGCAGTTGTCTTTCTCAGTTCGTCTACCTTTCGGTTGAGGGCATTGACTCGCGTCGTCAACTCCTTGATGTCCTCGCGCGTGGGCACGTTCATGCGTGTCAGCAACTCTTCCAGCCGTTTGTCCAGCTCAGCTTCGGCTTTATCCGTCGCCTCCCGCGCCTGGCTCTTACGCTGTTTCATCAGGTCGTCCAGCATTTTGCGCCCGTCTTTCTCCAGCGACTCGCCCCGCTCAACCAGTTTGTTAAAAAACTCCACAAGCCAATCTTGCGACTCATCCAGGGTGTCCTGCCCCCAAGAAATGAATCCCAGGCCCGCTAGCACCATTTTGCGGGTGCTGCTGACAACCATATTTTCTTTTTCTTCCACAACTTCGATCATTTGTGGCTTTGCGCCGTTTGTCTTTGTCATCATTATTACCTCCAGGATAGCGATGCGATTGATCGCGTAAGGGTGCATCCGTCAATGGATTTAGGCCAATCCAGGAAAATATCGATCCGGAAAAGGCGCGATTTTCTGGATTGGCTTGAGGCTTTTTCGGTATGGAATAGGATCATTCAAATTCCGAACAAGCCTTAGATCGACCGATGCGCCGGATGGGTCCTTGTCCCTGGCAGAGTCCAGTGTCGAGCCTGAACCAGCCCTGATTGTCGTTTTCAAGTCCGCGACCACCGATAGTGGACAGCCTTTCTTCAGTTGTCACGCGGCGCAACAAGAGCTTATGACGCACCGCGTTATGAGCAATATAACATGCCCGGCGAAAGAAGTCAATAGACGATGCGGTATCTCTTTAGGAGCGGAAATTAAAGAAGCTGGCCATGTCATTTCCTTACCGTTCCTTCAAACTGACGAGGCAATTCCGTACTTTATTTCATCGTCAGTCCTTAGTAACCGCCCAAAAGTAACTTCACGCTTTTTACGGACGGTTACTGACAAGCTGTCCGCACATTTCCGCTAATTTAATTGCGGACAGCCACTTAGCAGTTACGAGAATTTGCTCATGTACCAACAAACCTTCCCGGAAGCTCGATTTCAAGCCCCCAGCGTCTCGTCATTGAAGTCCTTGCGCGGCCAGACAGCTTCTGGGAAGGTGGTCGTGAACCGTTTTGACAACCATCAGCCGCCCCGCTAAACTACCCCCCGTTTCACCAACATTGGAAAGACCCGCATCCACCAACTAAAGGAGAAAATCCATGCACCGCCTGGTTCGTATTTGTGTTTTGTTCCTTTTCGTTTTCCTGCTAGCAGCCTGTGGGCAGCCCGATCCACAGGTGCTGCGGCTGGCGACGACGACGAGTACGGATGATTCGGGTTTGCTGGGGGCGATATTGCCGGCATTTGAATCCGAATATAACGCGCGCGTGGATGTGGTCGCCGTGGGCACGGGACAAGCATTGGCGCTAGGAGAAGCGGGTGACGCGGACGTGCTGCTGGTCCATGCCCGCGCCCGCGAAGACAAGTTCCTGGCTGATGGGCACGGAACGGCTCGCTTTGATGTAATGTACAACGATTTTGTGTTGGTCGGGCCGGCGGATGATCCTGCCGGCATTCAAGGTGAAACCCTGGCCGCCGCCGCCCTTGCCCACATCGCCGCCGCCCAGGCCCCCTTTGCCTCACGCGGTGATGACAGCGGAACCCATATTAAAGAGATCAGTTTGTGGATGAATGCCGGCATCACCCCCGACCCCAACGCCGACTGGTACGCCTCCCTCGGCCAGGGCATGGGAGCAACCCTCACCTACGCCAACGAAGTCGGCGCGTACACCCTCACGGACCGAGGCACGTTCCTGTCGCAGCAAGCCAATCTGCCCAACCTGGTCGTTATGGTCGGCGGCACGCAAATTGCCGGCAACGCCGACCCCGCCCTCCTCAACCCCTACGGCGTCCTCCTCGTCAACCCCGACAAAGGCGGCATCAACGAAGCGCTGGCCAAAGATTTCGCCGATTGGCTCACCTCCGTGGAAACGCAGCAAATCATCGCCGACTTTGGCGTAGACAAATTCGGGCAGCCCCTTTTCTACCCTGACTCACAACCGTGGCGCAACCGTTAGCCACGCACATTTCCGGCTTTTGACATGGATACTCTGCTGCGCGCCTTCCAGGAAGCCCTGCGCCTCCTCCTTTCCGGCGATCCGGCACTCTTCGCCGTCCTCCTCCTCACCTTGCGCGTCACGGGAACGGCCTTGCTTTTTGCCCTGCTTTTCGGACTGCCCCTGGGCACGATCCTGGGGCTAAGCCCGCGCATCCCCGCCCTGGGCCTGTTGCAACCCCTCATCTACACAGGCATGGGGCTGCCCCCCGTGGTCGTGGGCCTGTTCGTCTACCTGCTGCTCTCCAATCAAGGCGTGCTGGGCGGGTTGGACTGGTTGTTTACGCCGGCGGCCATGATCATGGCGCAAACCATCCTTGCCCTGCCCCTGGTCGTGGGGCTGACGATGACGGCGCTCCAGGGGGTGGATATGGAGTTGCGCTTGCAGATTGTGTCGCTGGGTGCGACGCGCTGGCAATTGGCGCGGGCCGTGCTGCATGAAGCCCGCATGGGCGTGTTGGCGGCGGTCCTGGCGGCCTTCGGCGGCATCATCTCCGAAGTGGGCGCGGTAATGCTGGTCGGCGGCAACATCGCCGGTCGCACGCGCGTGTTGACCACGGCTATCGTGCTGGAGACGCGCAAAGGGGATTTCGCCCTGGCGCTGGCGCTGGGCATTATCTTGCTGTCGTTGGCGTTTTGCGCCAACCTGGCGCTTTTTCATTTACAGTGGTGGGGGAAGGGGCGATGAGCCAGCCTCTTTACGCGCTGGCGGACGTGCGGCAGCAGTACGATGGTCGCCAGGTGCTGCGCATTGACCGCCTCACCGTGGCGCGCGGCGAAATCCTGGCGGTGATTGGTCCCAGCGGGGCGGGCAAGAGTACGCTGCTGCGGCTGCTCAATTTTCTGGAACCCCCCGCCGCCGGCGAGATCTGCTATGAGAACAGGCCGGTTTCCTGGCCGCCGCCGTTGTCCTTGCGCCGCCAGGTGACGACGGTTTTTCAGCGTCCGGGGTTGCTCAGTCGCAGCGTTGCCGGCAATATCGCCTACGGACTCTCTTTGCGTGGACAAAAACTGCCCCAGGCGGAACAGGATCGCTGGTTAGAACGACTGGGACTGCAACACCTGGCGCGCCAGCACGCGCGCCGCCTCTCCGCCGGGGAAGCGCAGCGGGTGGCACTGGCGCGGGCGCTGGTGATGCAGCCGCGCGTGCTGCTGCTGGATGAACCGACCGCCAATCTGGACCCGTACAACGTGGGTCTGATTGAAACGATTGTGCGCGAGGAGAATGCCGCGCGCGGCATCACCGTGGTCCTGGTGACGCACAACATCTTTCAGGCGCGGCGCGTGGCGCACCGCACGGCGCTGCTGCTGCGGGGAGAAGTGGTCGAGGTGGGGGAAACGTCGGCTTTTTTCGCGCGCCCGACACAGGCGCAAACCGCCGCCTTTCTGCGCGGCGATCTGGTGTATTGAAAGGCGGGACTCTGGCGTTTTTGCAGTGGAGGCTTCAGCCGGTCCACACATGGCGGTTGACCCGGCTAAAGCCTCGACTCCGTTCACCCTATGTGGAATTCGCCAGACTCAAGTTAAAAGGGTCCAATCTTCTCGATTGGACCCTTCTTCAGGGGAAATCAAAGCATCTGGTCCATGATTTGCGTCAGAGCGGACGCGGGTGGACGCAGTTTGTCGTCGGGGAGCAGGGCCAGCGGGTGCGTGTTCAATTCGCTCACTTCCGCGAATGAGGGGCGGCTGTCATCAAAGTAAACCAGGCCCGTGATGAATTCGCGGTTCTGCTCCGCTTGATAAAGGCGGGCCAGCGCCCGCGCCCGGTCGGTGGGATCGTAGTCCGCTTCCAATTTGCGCAGGACGATCATGGAGCCGTCATGGAGGGCGATCTCTTTGGCTTCGCCTGGGGCGTAGTCGTCGATCATGATCTCTTCCTGCCGGGGCACGAAGTCCAGTTCATGGAGTTGGATTTCATGCTCTTTGCCGTAGCTGTAGCTCTTGGTGGATTCGTCGTGGTTGTTGAAGGTGACGCAAGGGCTGATGATGTCCAGCACGGCGGTGCCGCGATGGTTCAGGGCGGCACTGAGGAGGGCGCGCACCTGTTTGGGATCGCCGGAGAAGGAGCGGGCGACGAAGCCACAACCGGCCTGGATGGCTTCGGCGCAGAGATCGATGGGGGGGTAGGGGTTTGTGCCGGCATATTTCAAAGTCTGACCCTGATCCGCCGTCGCCGAAAACTGCCCCTTCGTCAACCCATACACCCCGTTGTTCTCCACAATGTACACCAGGCGCACATTGCGGCGGCACAAATGCTTAAACTGCCCCATGCCGATGCTGCCCGTGTCCCCGTCGCCGCTGACGCCGATGCCGCGTAGCGTATGGTTTGCCAGTAAAGCCCCCGTTGCCACTGACGGCATGCGCCCGTGCAGCGCGTTGAAACCATGCGACATGCCCAGGAAATAAGCGGGCGACTTGCTGGAACAGCCAATGCCGCTCAACTTAACGATCTCATTCTGGCGCAGGTTCAACTCATACGCCACAGCCGTGATCTGGCTGGCAATGGAATCATGCCCACAGCCCGCGCACAGAGTAGAAGGACGCCCCTTATAATCCGCCTGGGTCAACCCCAAAAGATTCGTTCTTGCCCCCCGTTGTGTTTGCGTCGCCATTATGCTTGCTCCTTTTCCTGTATGGCTTCCACCACCCAACGCGCCGTCAAAGGCATTCCATCCAGATGCGCCAATGACACCAGTTTTGTGGCCATGTCCGGCATTTCCGTCGTCAGAATATTGTGCATTTGTCCATCGCGGTTTAGCTCTACCACGTAGACACGTTCATGCCGCGCCACGAAATCGCGCACATCCCCATTGATGGGCAGTGCCCGCAGGCGCATGAAGCTCGTGGGTACGCCCGCCGCCGCCAGTCGGTCGCGGGCTTCGTCAATGGCGTACATGGTTGTGCCATAGCCGATAATGCCAATCTCCGCGCCTTCTGTTGTATCCGTTATGGGCGCGGGCACAAGCGTGCGCGCCGTATCGAATTTATGCGCCAGGCGGGCCATATTGGCCTGCCAATGGTCGGGCCGTTCACTGTAAACGGCGGCATCATTATGTCCCGTGCCGCGGGTGAAGTACGCCGCCAGTGGGTTTTCATTGCCCGGCAGGGTGCGGTAGGCAATGCCATCCCCATCCAGGTCCCGATAGCGGGCAAATCCGTTCGCCGCCACCTCTTCCGCGCTCAAAACCTTGCCCCGCTTAATCGGCTCGGTGGGATAGGCGAACGGCTCGGTCATCCAGTTGTTCATGCCCAGGTCCAGGTCGCTCAGGACCATCACCAGCGTTTGCAATTCGTCCGCCAGGTTCAGCGCCGTGGTGCCAAACTCAAAGCATTCGCCGACGCTGGCGGGCAGCAGCAACACGTTCTTGGTGTCGCCGTGCCCCAGGTAGTAGGCAAACAGGGTGTCGCACTGGCCGGTGCGCGTGGGCAACCCCGTGCTGGGGCCGACGCGCTGGATGTCCCAGATAACGGCGGGGATTTCGGCGAAGTAGGAGAGGCCGGCGAACTCGGCCATGAGCGAAATGCCCGGCCCGGAGGTGGCCGTCATGGCGCGCGCGCCGGCCCAACCGCCGCCAATGACCATGCCAATGGCCGCCAGTTCGTCTTCCGCCTGGATGACGACGAAGTTGTTTTCGCCTGTTTCCGGGTTGCGTCGCAGCCGGGGCAGGTAGTCGTTGAGGCTGTCCACAAGGCTGGTGGAGGGCGTGATGGGGTACCAGGCGACCAGGGAGACGCCGCCGAAGACCGCGCCCAGCGCCGCCGCTTCGTTGCCCGTGATCAGAATCTGGCCTGCCGTGGCATCCATCGGTTCGACACGATAGGGGTCTTGCTTTCGCAGATTTTCCACGGACCAGTCATAGGCCAGGCGCACGATCTGCATGTTGCTATCCACCAACTTCTGCCGCCGCCCAAAGAGATAGCCCAACGCTTCTTCGATTCTGTCCAGTTCAATACCCAGCAGGAAGGAAACCGCGCCCACGTACACCATGTTTGCCATGTAGTCGCGGATGCGCCCGCGCACGCCGGCGGCGCGCAGGAACTGGTTCACGGGGATGCCATACATGGTCACGTCGTCTCGCTGAGGAGGATTGCGCCAGTCGGCGTTGTAGATGCATACGCTGTGTGCCGGCATTTCCTGCAAATCCTGCAACGCCGTCACCTCATTGAAAGCTACCAAAATCTCCGACGTTTCCCGTCGTGCCACATACCCCTTGTCGCTCACGCGAATCTGATACCAGGTCGGCAGTCCCTGGATATTAGACGGGAAGATATTCTTCCCATTCACGGGAATGCCCATTTTGAACAAGGCGCGCAGCAGCGTCAGATTAGATGTCTGGCTCCCTGTTCCATTCGTCGTGGCAACGTTTATGGCGAAGTCATTTACAATAGACCTCTCCATGGCTGCCGATTCAGTTGGCGCTGTCCGCGCTTCATTGAGCATATATACTCCTTTGGTAAATCATACGTAACTGCTAACCCTCTCGGGGGCTGAGCTTATCGACGTAAACCCTACAGGTCCCCAAGACCTTTAGGGTTTGGTCCGAGACCCCAGATTTAGTTTCCCTTTCAAATAGTGGACCACATCGCGGAAGGAAATGATGCCGATGGGATGCCGGCGCTCGTCCACAATGGGGAGATGCCGGAAACCATGATCGGACATCAAGTGTATCGCCTCAGCGATAGGGGCGTTGTTCATCAACGTGTATGGATTGCGCGTCATGTAATCGTCTACATGCGCTTTGCTCAGGTCTTCTACCTGCCCCGCAACACGCATCAAGATGTCATACTCCGTGAGAATGCCCGACAGAACGCCGCTGTCATCCGTGACCACCACGCAGCCAATCCGGTGCGTGTTCATCATCTGCACCGCATTTGCCACCGACGTCCCCGCTTGCACCATAATGGGCTGCTTGGGCGAAAGATTCGCCAATACATCCGTCGCCAACCACGCTTCCTCCGCTGTTGGCTCCGGTCGCTCCTGGTCCAATTCGTCCACGTAAGCTTCGTCCAGGTTGCCGGCTAATTGTCCCTGGATGCTCGGTTCAATAGTCGCGTGTTCGTCCACCGTCCAGGAATCGGCGGCGCGATACAGTTTGTCCAGGTCGCCCACGCCGCGCTGCGCCGTGGCCGTCTCAATTTGCTGGCGCAGACCTTCGCCATAGGTGGTCTTGTGGACGCGACGAATAACGCCCAGGGGTACGGGGAATTCGGGATGTTCCATGCTGCCCAGGATATAGGCCAGTTCTTTGGAGGTCTCGTCGTGAACCAGCAAGTCCGCTTCCGTAAAGCCGTTGCCCAATTCCACCACTTTCGGGCGGAAACCCTCAAGGATAATGCCTTTGTCCCGGTTCTTGCCAAATACCAGCGGCTTCCCATGTTCCAGGTAGATCAGATGGTCGTCGCGCACTTTGCGATCCGTCCATCCTTCCCACTCCGTCGGGTTGAAGATGACGCAGTTTTGATAAATCTCGACAAAGGACGAGCCTCGATGCAGGGCGGCTTCCAGCAGCGTATCTCCCAGGTGTGCGGTGTGCGCGTCCAGCGTGCGGGCGACAAACGTAGCTTCCGAAGCCAGCGCCAGGGCAATCGGGTTGATGGGCTGCTCAATGGCCCCCATGGGAGAGGACTTGGTTTTGGCTCCCTGGCGGGACGTGGGCGAGTATTGCCCTTTGGTGAGGCCGTAGATGCGGTTGTTGAAGAGGAGGATGTTCAGATTGATGTTGCGCCGCAGCGCGTGAATCAGGTGGTTGCCGCCAATGGAGAGGCCATCGCCGTCGCCGGTGATCACGAAAACGCGCAGATCAGGATTGCTGATCGCCAGGCCGGTTGCCAGCGTGGGCGCGCGCCCGTGGATGCTGTGGATGCCGTAGGTATTCATGTAATACGGGAAGCGGCTGGAGCAGCCAATTCCGGAAATGAAGACGATGTTTTCTCGCGGGACGTTTAATTCCGGCAGCACCTTTTGTACCTGCGCCAGAATCGAATAGTCCCCACACCCGGGACACCAGCGAACTTCCTGGTCGGAGACGAAATCTTTGCGCGAAAGGTTGAGGGGAATTGCTTGTGTGGTCATGTCAGGACTCCATCTTGCGGATGATCGCTAGCTCAATATCTCGTCAATGCGGGCGCTGATCTCGCTCACGGTGAAGGGGCGGGCGTGCAGTTTGGGCAGCGACTGCACGTCCATCAGGAAACGTCCGCGCAACAAGAAGGCCAGTTGACCTGCGTTGAGTTCCGGCACGACGACGGTGTCGTAGCGGCTGAGGACGGCGCGCAGGTTGCGCGGGAAGGGGTTAATGAAGCGCAGGTGGGCGTGGGCGACGGATTGGCCGCGCTTTTGCGCCTGGCGTATGGCGGAGCGCACCGCGCCGTAAGTGCCGCCCCAGCTCAGAAACAACAATTTGCCCTGGCGCGGTCCAAACACCTCCAGCGGCGGAACGAAGTCCGCCAGGCGTTCCACTTTGGCGGCGCGTTCCGTGATCATTTGCTCATGGTGACGCGGGTCGTAGGAGACGTTGCCCGTTTGTGGCGCTTTGCTCAGGCCACCCAGGCGGTGTTCCAACCCCTCCGTGCCGGGCAGCGCCCAGGGGCGGGCCAATGTTTCAGGGTCGCGTTGGTAGGGCAGGAAGGGGGCGTCGCCGTTGCCGCGTCCCGCCGGATGGGTGACGGGGATTTCGGGGATGCCGGCAGCGTCCGGGATGCGCCACGGTTCAGAGCTGTTCGCCAGGAAGCCTTCGGAGAGGATAACGACGGGGGACATGGCGCGCACGGCCATGCGTGCCGCCCAGATGGCGATGTCGAAGCAGTCGGCGGGGCTTTGCGGGGCGACGATGGGGATGGGGCTTTCGCCATTGCGGCCAAACATCGCTTGCAGCAGATCGGCCTGCTCCGTTTTGGTGGGCAGGCCGGTGCTGGGGCCGCCGCGCTGCACGTTAATGATGATCATGGGCAGTTCCAGCATCATCGCCAGGTTCATGGCTTCGCTCTTGAGGGCGATGCCGGGGCCGCTGGTGGCGGTGACGGAGAGCGCGCCGCCAAAGGCCGCGCCAATGATGGACCCCATGGCGGCGATTTCGTCTTCCGCCTGGAAGGTGCGCACGTCGAAGTGGCGCAGCGGGGCGAGGGCGTGCAGGATGTCGCTGGCGGGCGTGATGGGGTAGCCGCCATAGAAGAGGGGCTTGCCCATTTTGCGCGCGGCGGTGACGAGTCCCAGGCTGATGGCTTCGTTACCGGTGACTTTGCGATAGGTTCCTGCCGGCAAAGTCGCGGGCCGTACCTGGTATCTCTGACGGAAAATCTCCGTGTTCTCGCCAAAATAGTAGCCCATGCGCAGCGCCTTCAGATTCCCTTCCAGGATTTCCGGGCGTCCCGAGAATTTCTTGCGTAGCCAGGATTCCGTTGTCCCCAGTCGGCGATCAAACATCCAGAAGGTGAGGCCGAGCGCGAAGAAGTTTTGGCTGCGGTCCTTTTCTTTTGAGGACAAGCCTTCAATATCCTTCAATGCTTCGCGGTTCAGGGATGTCAGCGGCACGGTGAGCAGGCGATAGCCTTTGAGGGAGCCGTCTTCGAGCGGGTTGGTTTCATACCCCGCCTTGCGTAAATTTTGTTGCGTGAAGGCATCCGTGTTGACCACGATTGTGCCGCCTCTAATCAGTTCCGGTAGATTTTTCTTTAGTGCGGCGGGGTTCATGGCGATGAGGATGGCGGGGGCGTCGCCGGGTGTGAGAATATCGGTGCTGGCAAATTGGACTTGAAAGCCGCTGACGCCGGGCAAAGTGCCGGCAGGCGCGCGAATCTCGGCGGGGAAGTCCGGCATGGTGCTCACGTCATTGCCAAAGACGGCGGACGTATTCGTAAACTGGGTTCCGGTTAGCTGCATACCATCACCGGAGTCTCCCGCAAAGCGAATCACGATAGATTCGACCTGTTCCAAAATCGGTGTGGAATCACTCATTGTGGTTTGTCTCCATGAAAAGGACGAATGACGAAAAGCGCGTATCGCTGCGTCGCGCGCGCGGCGTGATCAGCCGCCTTCCGGCGTGCTGGCGACCAGGTCGGGCGCGGGCGGGCGGTTGAGGACGACGGTCGGGTAGCGCGCCGCCAGATAGTCGAGAATGCACTTGTGCGTCATATTGCCCACAATTTTGCCCGTGACATCGACGACGGGCAGGTTACGAATGCCCTTGCGGTCCATGAGCCAGAGCGCATCGGCGGCGGGGAAATCGGGCGTGACGGTGATCGGGTCAGGCGTCATGATGCTGGTCACGAGCTGGTGCAGGTTGTCGCCGCCGATGACCTTGCGCAAGATGTCTCGCTCCGTCACGATGCCTACGAGTTTGTTTGCGGACAGGACGAGGCATGTGTGATGATGTTCGGCGCGCATGCCGGCAATAGCCGCGCCTATTGTGGTATCGCTGGTGACGCGGCTGAAATCCGTTAGATTGAGATGTTGCACTTGTTCGGTTTGGAGTTCTTCGCGGAGGGTCATGGTGTTTCCTGGGTGGGGGAATGGGGTGTTGTTACGACGGGGGGGAGAGACAAGGTGGGAAGGAGTTTGAAGTGGGCAACCAATAGTTCCAGGCCCTCGTCAAAATCGTCGCGGCACAATGCATCCACAATGCGCTCGTGATAGTCCCATACGCGCAACCAGTAGCCGTAGTCCGCCAGCCGCGTCAGTTCGCTGGCTTCGTAGGCTTCCCAATAGGCATTGAGGATGCCGCGCACAAATGGGTTTTCGAGATGGGTGAAGATGGTCATGTGCAGGTCGCGGTGTTCTCGATTGGGCACATGGACGGGTTCGCCGCGCAGTTTGCTCCAGGCGTTGTCGATGATGGCGCGTAACTGTGTTTTGTCGGCGGGTGTGAGTTTGACGACGGCTTCCGGCCACATGGCGGCTTCCAGGGTCTGGCGCAGTTGGCTGAACTGCATGAAACTGGCTTCGCCCGTGGCCATGCTGTAGAGGAGGCTGGGGAGAACTGCCGGCATAAAATCAAACGGTTCACGCTTCATGCCCACCCGCGGGCGAATCGAAATAAGCCCCAAATGGCGCGCGAACTCAAGCTGCTCGCGCAGTTTCCCTACGCTCACGCCCATTTCCGCGCCAATATCCGCCAACGTAGGTAGCGTTTCCCCGTTGGTGGCCGGGTGTTCCGCCAGGTATCTGAGAAAGTCGGGTTTGAGTTTGCTTAGCTGCATACGCGCGTTTTAGTTCCCCCAAAGATTGGTTCATTCTTTGAGCCTGCCGAAGGCAATATGGGCACGGGCTTCGAAAAGATCAACCCACGAATGGGTTAGCGGCCGCATTTATCCGATAAATCCGATTTATCCACAAGGAATGTAGTATATCAAGGTTTTCTAGGGTGGGCAATGGAAAAATAGGCGTTTAGTGGGTTCGTTACTGTTCCGCCGTACCTGTACCAACAAACCTACCCGGAAGGCAACGACCTGGCCCGTTGCTTGAGCTTGCCGAAGGCCATGTGGGCGTCAACAGGGGCTTTGACAAGGGCTTTGGCAAGCGCGGCCCACGGGCGGGCTAGCTGCCACCATGTGGGTCTAATAATAGCGTGCAACCTCCGCCGGCGGGCGACGGGTTTTGCGTTTGCTTTCGGCGGGGAAACCCAGCGTAATCAGGCCCTGCGGCTGCCAGTCGTCCGGCAGGTCCAGCGCCAGGCGCACCACATCCGGGCAGAAAAGAGGCGCGCACATCCAGCACGCCCCCAACCCGAGGGCGTGCGCCGCCAGCAGCAGATTTTGCCCGGCCATGGCCGTGCTTTGCACGGCCATCACCCATTCATGCCGGCGGCGCGCTTCGTCAGGATAATTGTCCATATCCACGAGGCTGAGGCAAAGGAGGATGAGGGCGGGGGCAGCGGTGATGCGTTCGTAGGAGCGACCGGCGTCCTGCTCAATGATGGCGGGGGGCACGCCATCGGCGGCCAGGTCGGCGCGCAGCCGCTGGCCCATGGCCGCGGCCAGTTTCTGCTTGATGGCGTCGTTTTGGATGACGGCGAAGCGCCACGGCTGGCGGTTGTGCGCGGAGGGGGCCCAGATGCCGGCATTAAGCAGTTGGTCCAGCAGCGATGGGGGCAGTGGCTCCGGGCGATAGCGGCGGATGGAACGGCGCTCGCGCAGCCAGTTTACGGGATCGGCGGGAGGGGGCATGGCGTGACTATTAGGGGGTGCGGGGTTGCCGGCAAATAAAGACGCCGGACAATTTGCTGACGTGGAACGCGCCATGTTCGGCGATGTGTTGCCGCAGTATTTGCGTCAGGGTTGCAACCAGGTCATCCCAGGTGACGCCTGACGGCAGCATCTGTTCAATTCGTGCGCGTGTCGTTGCCAGGTAGTCAATGACGGGCTGGGGTTGGGGGAAGACGAAGGCGGCGTGCAGATCAAACCGTTCGACGTGGGCGAAATGGCGTACCAAAGCAGGCGTACCGTTTTCCAGGCCAAAGGCGTTGCCGGCATTTTGCCAGATCGTTTGCGGTCCTGTTCCCCCCAGACGCCGGATGGCGTCCTGGCGCAGGTGATTCAATTCAGCCATGGATTGAGCGCTGTTGGTGACGGCCAACAGGCAGCCAGTGGGCCGCAGGACGCGGGCGATTTCCGCCAGGGCGGCGCCGCGGTCGGGGACATGATAGAGCATGTGGTTGGCGAGGACCACGTCGAAGGCGTGGCCGGCGAGCGGGAGGCGTTGCGCGTCCAGATTAACGCGGTCGGGGGGCGGGGCCGGCAGTCCGCGGAGCATCCCCAGCGAGAGGTCGGCGGCGATGTAGTGGCCGCACCGCTGCCGTGCCGCCGCGACGTAGCCGCCAGAGCCGCAGCCCACATCGATGACGCGCTCCGTGCCGTGCCAGGGGATTTTGTCTAGGACCCAGGCGGTGAAGTCTACCTGGGGCACGGTGTACAGGGCGTGCGTGCGAATGCGGACGTTGAGGTTTTCGTCGTTTTGGTATTGTTGTTTGACGTAGGCGACGTCGTCGCTGCGAATGGTCATGGGTACTCCTGGAAAATGCCGAAAGGCCAAAAACCGGGTTTTTACACATGAACCACTCTGGTAATTTCGGCCGGACACTCGAAAAACCCGGTTTTTTCAGTGAACTCACGAATCAATAACCAGCAAACGTTCCAATATGATACCCGTTTTGCCCGTCTGTGGCAGTCGGATTTCCCGGCTGATAGTGAAACCCAACCGCTGGTAAAGGGCCAGGGCGCGGACATTATCCGGCATCACGCCAATCTCCAGGAGAGGCCGGCGCATGTGGCGGGCGATGTTCGTGAGGACGGCGATCAGAGCCGTGCCGATGCCCTGGTCGCGGTAGGCTGGGGCAACCAACAGATCGGCGATTTCGGCGGCGTTGGCATAAATCTGAAGCTGACCACGCCCTACGATAGCCTCCTGAACCGTGGCGATGAGAGGGAAGCAGCGCCCCCGGGTATAAGCGGCGAGCGCGCGGAGGCACGCTTCGTCGAAAGCGCGAAAAGGGTGGTCGGGATAGCAGGCGGCGTGCAAGGGACGGATGTCGGCGGGCCGCAGGGGGCGGATGATCAGCCTGGGGGGGGCAGGAGGCGGGGGCGTAAGGAGAAACGGGGGCAACGATTCCTCCGCGTTTTTTGGGCGTCGCGGATCATCCGTTGATGGGGCCATGATGGTTTGTGCCGGGCAGGTGCAGCAGCGGCAGACTGGCGGCGATGCGCTCCGGGGTTGAAAGTTCTAGCGTGAGGATAGGGGGCGGGGTTATCTGGCGAAAGAGTGGCAGCACCTCTCGATAATTAATCACGCCGTTGTCCAGAGACCAGTGCAGGTCAATGTGGCCGTCGTGGTTATTCAGATGGCAACTGTAGAGCCAGGGGGAGAGCGCGGATACCCAGTCCGTCAGTGGTACGTGGGAGAAGAGGGTAGCATGGGAGACGTCAAGGCAGGCGCGCACGTATGGGTTGTCCACTTCGCGCAGGATGTCCGTGAGCAGGGAGGGTTCATCTTCCCACAGATTTTCCATTACCACGGTGATGCCATAGTGGGCGGCGCGCTGGCCTAGCTTGCGCCAGAAGGCGACCTGCCGCTGGTGCCAGCCGGGACGGTAGTTGGGGAACCGCAGCAGGCCCATATAGTTCAGGTGAAAGACGACGGAAGACGCGCCCAATTCGGCGGCGATAAACAGGTTTTGCAGATACCGTTTGCGCGTGAGGGCGACGATGTCCGGGTCGAGGCTGCCGCTGACCATATCATAGAACGCGCCGTGGAGACCCAGACCGCCGGTGAATCCCGCCAGAATTTGCTGATGTTCACGCAAGACGGTGCGCCAGTCGCCGGCGAGGATGTCCGGTTCGGCGAAGGCGTATAGCTCTAGTCCGCAGCCGAGTTCTTCGGCCCAATGGCGGTAGGTGCGCGTTTGATGACGGTCGGTGGCAAAATAGACTTTATCCACGTTGATCCTGGTTCCCCCGCGATTCCCAGCCCAGCGTTTTGCCTGTGGCTGGCGTGATGTTGGATGCCAGCCGCGAATATGGTCAATCTCGGTAGAGCCAGTTTATTGGGCACGAATGACCGAATTGGGCCAGCGTTCGCGCGGCTGTGGTCATTCGGGTCCGCTTTGCGTCAGGGCGTGGGGTGGTGTCACACATTATGCTGCCCACAACCAAATGGGTGAAACTCATGCCGGATTTTGCGTCTAATGAGATTGGTGATCGAATGGCGCAAGTCTACTCGCGCCGACGGAGTCCGTCAATAAACAATGGGAACTCAGTACTAGGCATGGGACATCATGGCGCGCCGGGCACTCGCAGACGAAAAAGCCCTGCGATGCGCAGGGCTTTTTCAGGGGGACAGATAAAAAGGAGGAATGTAAATTGAGTGTCAATATTAGCCAGCCTGCTCTTTGTGCGTCCAGACCGGCACCATAGGGAGAACGTGACCTTAGTATAGGCCGTTGTGCCGGCATCCTCAAGAAAGTCTGATACAATCTGTGTGTAAAATGGTTTACAGAAAGTAATTGCCAGGCCAGATTGGACCAATTCTCTCTGGTGAAAATGGTCATGGAGCGCGCGAAATTGGTCCAATCTCCAGAGAGCGTTAGTCGTTACGACAGAAATACGAGTCGGTAGCAGCCAACAATGGAAACACGCTGTCCCAATTGTCAACAACCTTTGCTCTCCGGCGATACTGCCTGCTGGCAGTGTGGCTGGCAACTGGCGGAACCCGTTCCCGCGGCGGCGGATGCGACGGTGCTGTCGGCCCCGCCCGCGCGCGCCCAGGTTCCCGCGCTTTGGATTTACGCTGCTTTGACCGCTTTCCTCGTGATTATGGCCGGCATTTTGCTGCATCAACTCGGAAAACAACCGTTGGTGCAGGTGTCCGCCGGGGGGCGAATGCCGGCAGACTGGCAGCGGGTGACCACGTATGGGCGCACGCTCACGCTGGACCTGCCGCCGGGATGGACGTGGCTGGACCAGGAAGATCCATCGCAGGCGGATGCTTTTGCCGCTTTGCTGGCGCGGCGGCAGGGGTTGCTGTCGTTGACCTATCCCCTGGGGCGGCAAGACCCGAATGCGGCGCTCATATTCGCCGCCGCGCCCGCCGCCGTCATTGATCTGGCGGCGGAGCCGGTGACGCTGGTGGTGATTCGCAGCCCTGTTTTGAGCCGGTTGTCGGCGGAGGCGGCGCTGGCGACGGTGGCGGAGGCGGATGTGGAACTGGTAGACGGGCGGCAGGTTCCCAATTACGATAAAACGCATACCAGTTTTTTGCTGGAGATGGATGTGGCCGGCGTAGGGCGAGTAAGATGCCGGCAACAATTCTTCCACGACGAACCGGACAGCCTGCTCCTGGCTGTCTGTGGCCACCCGCAACAATTCCGCTTTTACGCCCAACAAGTGGAGGAAATCCTCGCCACCGTCCAGCGACTACACCCCCAGGCATTCCATCATCGCCCACCCAGTTGAAAGGTTCACGATGGGTAAGACTACACAGCCTATGCGTACATGGTCCAACAAACCTTCCCGGAAGCTCAATGTCAGGCTAAAAGCGTCTCAAAATGCAGCGGCATTTCGCATGGAAACAGCTTTCGGAAAGATGGGAGTGAGCCGTCCCACGATGGCATGGCATTGGGCATGGCACGAAACCCTGTTTTATCCGCATTTCCGCGTCTTTCTGGCTTCCTTTCCCCAGGTCCATACCCGGCTTGACGCACTCCTGTCCACTCAGTACAATCCCCCCTATGTCGCAAGAACCTGATGGGCTTAATTTCAATTATGGTGGCCAGGCCGTGATCGAAGGCGTCATGATGCGCGGTTCGCAGGCGCTGGCCGTTTCCGTACGCAATCCTCATGGCGAGATAGTCACCCACGTCGAACCTTTGAACCAGGCCATCTATGGCAGCAAGATGGCGCGCCTCCCCTTTGCGCGTGGTCTGACCCTGTTGTGGGATGCGCTGGGGCTGGGCATTAAGGCGCTCATGTTTTCGGCGGAAGTGGCCGTGCCCGAAGAAGAAAAAGCGGACCCGCAAGGCAAGGCGTTTGAAGGGCCGGTGCAGGTCGGAACGGTCGCCATCTCCCTCGCTTTTGCCATCGGGCTGTTTTTCGTCTTGCCCGTTTTCCTGGCGAGCCTCATTGAGGGCTGGCTGCATTTGCGCGAGTCGCAGGTTGTCAGCAACCTGATTGAAGGGGGCATCCGCCTGTTAATCCTGGTGGGCTACATCTGGAGCATAGGCCTGCTGCCGGACATTCGCCGTTTGTATGGGTATCATGGGGCGGAGCATAAAACGATTAACGCTTATGAGGCAGGCGCGGCGCTCACGCCGGAGTCTGTGGCCCGTTTTCCGCTGGAGCATCCGCGCTGTGGTACGGCTTTTTTGTTGACGGTGGTGATCGTTTCCATTCTTTTGTACAGTTTTTTCCCGCCGTTGAACCTGGCGCTGCGTATTGTCTCGCGCCTGTTGTTGCTGCCTGTGGTTGCCGGCATTGCTTACGAGATCATCCGTTTCTCCGCCAAACATCTTGATAACGTCTTCATTCGCATCATCATAAAGCCCAACCTGGCTTTGCAGCGGCTGACCACTCGTGAACCAGACCAGACCATGTTGGAAGTCGCCATCACCGCCTTTCAACAGATGATGGCCCGTGAAAGCGGGACTGTTTACGCAGAACCCGCGCTCGTGCTCGCGGAAACATCAGACGCAACCCCTCGTTAGAATTCATATACCGCCGGCGCGCCACCCTGCCCCAGAGATGCGGGCAATCTCTCCGCTTTGGTTTCTTGCCCGACTGCGCAGCTTCGCGCAACCGCCGATTTGCGCGTTTCCCGCGCCGATTGGTCTACCAGTGGCGCGCTGACTCCGCCAGTGTTCGCTGCATGCCGTATCGCAGCTTGACGCGCACCCGCTCGCCGGGGGTGTGCTTACTATCCCCGTCACCATATCGGAGATGCGTCGGGCATCCCGGCATGGCAATGTGGGCGATCAGGTCCTGCTGAGGTGAAAGGAACAGTATGTCCAGGGGTGAAAAGCATAATCAGACCGGGTTACAATTTTACGGTGATTGGGAATTGGAGAAAGCGGTAGCCGCTTTTCGTAAAGCGACGGCTGCTGAACCGGATAATCCCGAATATCACCTCAATCTGGCGCGCGCGTTTGCCCGTTCCAGCAGCTTCGACGAGGCGATTCAGGCATTGGGCGAGTACCTGCGCACGGAGACGGACGCCCAACTCGCCAGCCGCTACGAACGCCTGTTTTCCTCGGCGCTGGATGACGTGGAAAGCGCCCTCATTGAGGGCATGCGCCGGTTGGAGTTATCCATTCAGTACACCGGCAAGGCGATCCAGATGTGGTTGGAGTATCGCATCACGATTGGGCGGCGGCCGTTGCGCGTGACGAAGCCAGAGTTGTGGGCGGCGGCGCTGGCCTACACGATTGTGAAGGTGAATTTCCTGCAACTTAAACTGGGCGCGGTGGCGGCGGCCTTTTCCGTCAGCGAGCGGTCGCTAAAGGAACGGTTTGGTGAACTGGTGCAGGCTTTGGATTTAATGCCGGCAGATTACCGTTACTTCGTGGGTGATCAAAACCCGCTGGACAAACTCGTAGAAGCGGCGCAGATCATGGAAGAACTGGACCAGCGCTTCATGGAAGACTGAGGAATAATGAGAACATCTTCCCGGAAGCTGTTACCCAGGACTATCGTCTGTGACGAAGCTTCCGGGAAGATCATTGAGAACATCTTCCCGGAAGCTGTTACCCAGGACTATCGTCTGTGACGAAGCTTCCGGGAAGATCATTGAGAACATCTTCCCGGAAGCTATTACCCAGGACTATCATCAGTGATGAAGCTTCCGGGAAGATCATTGAGAACATCTTCCGGAAGATTAGGACTATCATCAGTGACGAAGCTTCCGGGAAGATCATTGAGAACATCTTCCCGGAAGCTGTTACCCAGGACTATCGTCTGTGACGAAGCTTCCGGGAAGATCATTGAGAACATCTTCCCGGAAGCTGTTACCCAGGACTATCATCTGTGATGAAGCTTCCGGGAAGATCTTTTACAGAGGAGTCACCACGCCACTGCGCGACACCACCAACAAACGAAAATAGCGCGGTTGACAGGCGGCGCTTCTCCCAACTGTCAACTGACCACTACCCACTGTCAACTGACCACCATTTACAAAGGAGTCACTCAATGTTAAACAAAATTGCACTTTATGGCGCGGGCAACGTCGGCGCTACAACGGGCCACTGGCTGGCGAACAAGGAAGTCGGCGACATCGTCATGTTCGACATTTTTGGGCAGGTGGCTGCCGGCAAAGCCCTCGACCTCTACGAAGCAGGACCGGCCATCGGCTTTGATTCCCGCATCACCGGCAGCAGCGACGTAAGCATCATCGAAGGCGCGGACGTGGTCGTCGTCACCGCCGGCGTGCCGCGCAAGAAGGACCCCGTCACCGGCAAATTCCCCAGCCGCGATGAACTGGTGAAGATCAACCAGGACGTGATGACGGTCGTCTCCGAAAACATCAAGAAGTACGCCCCGGACAGTATCGTTATCGTTGTCACCAACCCACTGGACGCCATGTGCCACGTGATCAAGGAGATCACCGGCTTCCCGCGCGAACGCATCATCGGCCAGGCGGGGGCGCTGGATACGGCGCGCTACAAGACCTTCATTGCCATGGAACTGGGCGTGAGCGTGGAAGATGTACACGGCATCGTCCTCGGCGGGCACGGGGACACGATGGTTCCGCTGCCCCGACATACGTCGGTCGCCGGCATTCCCGTCACCGAACTCATCTCCCCGGAAAAACTGGACGCCATCATCCAACGCACCGCCAAAGGGGGCGGCGAAATCGTCGGCCTGCTCGGCTACAGCGGCTACTACGCCCCCGCCGCCGGCGCCGCCATCATGGTCGAATCCATCCTCAAAGACAAAAAGCGCGTCATCCCCTCCGCCATCTACACCCAGGGCGAATACGGCTACCATGACCTCTTCATCGGTCTGCCCGCCGTTCTCGGTCGCCGGGGCGTGGAACACATCATCGAAATGGACCTGAACGAAACGGAACGCGCCATGCTCGACCACTCCGCCGAAGCGGTCCGCTCGGTCGTGCAAGTGTTAGGCTATTAGGCGTTTGCAAGGTATGAGAGGCAAGCGAGTCTTGCCCCTCATACCTCATACCTCATCAAAGATGTCTACTTCGCATCAGGAAATGCCGATTTTTACGCGCACTTTTGATTTCCTGACCTGGCTGTTGCCGCAAACGAATCACTTCCCGCGCGCCCATCGGCACACGTTTACACAGCGACTGTTGGAGGCCGCATTTGATCTGCGAGAACGACTCGAAGAAGCAAATTGGCAGCAGGGCAACGCCCGGCTGCAAAAACTGCAGGAAGCAGATGAAGCCTTATCCAAAGTGCGGCTGTATCTGCGTCTGGCATATCGCTGGAAGTGGCTCACGCCAGGCCAATACGAACATGCGGCAGCGATGATGACGGAAATCGGGCGCTTACTTGGCGGATGGAAAAAGAAAACTGGCAGGTAACGGCGTCACTTCACCATACATTATTGATCAGGAGCTGGAGTCTGGCGAAAACCACATATGGTGGTCGGAGTCGAGACTTTAGCCGGATCAAACCGCCATATGTGGGCCGGCTGAAGCCTCCACTCCAAAAACGCCAGTGTCCAGTCAGGAAGTGCAACCTCCAGCCGCTCACACCGGCTGATGTTGGGGGCAAAACCCATAACGGCTGCTCCGCCCGCAACAGGAACGACCCGCACAACAACTTCAACGACAACAACGGGTTTCGGGTGGCAGTTTCCACACTTCTCCTGCAGGTTGTGTCCCAACCGGAATTGCCTGGCGGGTACGCCTTCCGGGCCGAGGTGAGAAATGGCGGGGTTTTGTCCTGGCCGCGCCCAAAGCGTCAGCCGCGGGCCGGGCAAATAACAACGGGCCGCGTCTCCCCGGTTCGTCCCTGAGACGCGGCCACTTTTCACAAACCGTGTTGGCTCTGCAGAATTTAAGCGGGAGTGGAGGCTTTAGCAGAATTTAAGCGGGAGTAGAGGCTTTAGCAGAATTTAAGCGGGAGTGGAGGCTTTAGCCGGAACGGTTGCAGAATTTAAGCGGGAGTGGAGGCTTTAGCCGGAACGGTTGCGACAGAATCTCCTCTCCGCCCCCCTATCAGGAGATGACCCCACGAGTTCCCCCAAAGCCACCTTGTTTCACGCCCTCTGTAGTTGGGATAACTTGCTCCAGGCTTACCAGCAGGCCAGTCGCCGCAAACGGGGGCGGGGCGATGTGGCCGCCTTTGAATATCGCCTGGAAGACAACCTGCACGACTTGCAGCAAGAGCTGCGCGCTCGCACTTACACTCCGGGCCGCTACAACAGCTTTTTCATCCACGAACCGAAGCGGCGGCTGATCAGCGCGGCGCCGTTTCGGGACCGTGTGGTGCATCACGCCTTGTGTAACGTTATCGAACCGATTTTTGAGCGCGCGTTCATCTACGATTCTTACGCCAACCGTGTGGGCAAGGGCACGCACCGCGCCCTGGACCGGGCGCAGCAGTTTGCCCGCCGTTTCCCCTACGTGCTGCAATGCGACTTGCGCCAGTTCTTTCCCTCTATTGACCACGCCATTCTGCGCCGCATTCTGCGCCGCAAGCTCACCGACCCCGACGTGTTATGGTTGATTGACGAAATCCTCGGCAGCGGGGAGGGCGTTCTCAATGAGCAGTACGAGATGGTTTATTTCGCGGGGGACGATTTGCTGGCGCCGCTGCGCCCCCGGGGGCTGCCCATTGGCAACCTGACGAGCCAGTTTTGGGCCAACGTGTACCTGAATCCATTTGACCATTTTGTGAAGCGCCGCCTGCGTTGTAAAGGGTATGTGCGTTTTGTGGATGATGTGCTGCTGTTTGCCCACGAGAAGGACCACCTGTGGGAATGGAAGGCGGCAGTGGAAGAGGAGTTGGCGCGTTATCGCCTGACCATTCACCCGGGCGCACAGCCGCGCCCGGTCACGGAAGGGATTCCTTTTTTGGGCTTCCAGGTTTTTCCGGAGAGACGGCGGCTGAAGCGGCGCAAGGGGGTACAGTACCGGCGGCGGCTGGGGCGGCTGCTGCGACAGTACGAGCAGGGGGAAATCTCGCTGGACGCGGTGACGGCGTCCGTGCGCGGGTGGACGAATCACGCGCGCTATGGCAACACCCTGGGACTGCGGAAAAAGCTTCTCGGCGAAAAGATTATTCCCAAACCGCAACGCCGAGTTGAAGCAGGCGACGGCGCACCCTAAAAAAATTCGATCCGCTGGGGGGTCTGGGGGGCAAAGCCCCCCCAGAGAACAGAGGTTCAGAGGGACCAGAGTCCAGAGGGATCAGCGATCAGAGACAAATGGGGAAACTGCCACCCGAAACCCGGAGTTGTCGTTGAAGTGGTTGAGCGGGGCGAGCCAGTAGCGGGCGGAGCAGCCGGTGTAGTTGACATAATACGCACCGCCACATATAAACATGTCTTTCCGGTTGCGCGGATCGGTCGTTTCATATTCCGGCGACAGGCGGTAGGGACGCAGTTTGCCGTAAAAACTGCGCGTCCATTCCCACACGTTGCCGCTTAAATCCAGGCAGCCCACCGGGCTGGCCCCGGCAGGGAAACTGCCCACCGCCGTCGTGTTGCCTATCCCTGCCGCTTCATCGTTGGCGCGGAAAAGACCCGCCGCGATCTCTGCCCGCGTGGGCGCGTCTCCCCAGGGATATTCCCGCAGGCTGAGGTCGCGGCCATCCCGCGCATTGGGGACCAGGGGCGGCGGCGCGTCCAGGACCGCCCCCAGGCCGCCTATGGTCGTCACGCGCGGCGCAGCGGGGATGTGCCGTCCGCCGCGGGCCCCCTTCTCCCACTCCGCTTCGTTGGGCAGGGTGACGCGGTAGCCAGGGGGCAGGTGAGGCTGCCAGCGCCGCTGCAGCCAGTCGCAAAAGGCCAGGGCGTCGTACCAGTTGACCCAAACCACCGGGCGATTTGCGCTACCGCGCAGAGAGTCCCTATCCGCCGAACTGTAGTCGCTGTCGGCAACGAACTCCTGGAACTGGGCTACGGTGACAGGGTATTGCGCCAGCCAGTACGGTTTGTCCAGGATGTCCAGCCAGCGTCCCTCGCTGCTTTGTTCGCTGTCCGCCATCCAGAAGGGACCTGCCGGCACGTAGCAAAAGCGCATTTCGTCGCACGTCAACACCCCTGGCCGGTCATCCCCCAATTCCGCCAGGATATCGCCAGCCCTGGCCCGGTCGCGCGGCGGCAATGCCCCCCGCGTCAAGATCGCTTTGTGCCACTCCTGGACCTGGTCCAGGGAGCGGCGGTAAATCTTCGTTTCCTTTTTCAGCAAATCCGAGTCATGCAGCACCTGCCCCGCCAGGTAGACGCCCCACCACTGCGCCTCGGCGACCGGCTGCGCCTCCTGGGGCGCATCCTCCCGCTCATAAAGGTGATCCACCAACGTCCATTGAGACGCTGTCGGGGCTGAGTTGCCGGCGAGTAGAGCGGCCTCGCGCCAACGCGCCGGGTCCTGGCGCGCCAGGGCGGCGATGTTGCCGGGGAAATCCTCTTGATCCAACAGGTACATGGCCGCCAGGTATTCCTGAAAAGTGCGATGCGGAAAGCCATAGACGCCCTCTCCCCGATCTTCCAGCAAACCCGCCCGATCCCGCACGTAATCGGCTATTTTCTGGTAGGGAATAGCGTCTCGTTTTTCTTTGGGAACCGCCTGGCGCAGGGCCGCGACCAGCTTTTCATGCGGGATGTCGGCGGTGGCTGCGGCAGCTTCTTCGGGCTGGTCGCGGTGGACTTCATAAGCCAGTTGGCTCAAAGCGCGGCGCAGCGCCAGCGTATCAATGCCCAGTTCCGTGAGCGCATTTGTTTCCTGCCCGTGCGGACGCCCCTTCTCATCCAGGATCAGCTTGGGACGCTGCCACAAGTCCAGCAGCAGGTTGACGCTGTGGTCGTACAACTGCTCGCGCCGTTCCGGCAGCATGCCGCCGCCGCGCCAGCGATGCAGCGACACCATCAGGGCCAGCAGCAGCGGTCGCGGGGCCAGTTCTTGCAGGTTGGAGTTCCGTTTCACCTGTTCTTTCAACTGGTTAGCGTACCTTCGCGCCTGTTCCTGACCCAGGTTGGGGTCCAGCGGCCCGGCCACGGCATACCAGCGGTCAATGTAGCTCTCGATCTGCTCCGGGGTGAAATCCAGCAGCGAGGTCTGGCTGAAGCCCGGGAGATGCCAGGCCGGGTTCTGGTAGGCGTAGGGGCGCGAGGTGACCACCATGCGCACGCGGCTGAATTCGCGCGCAAACTGGAGAATGGCGTCCCGCAGTTGTTCGCGCCGCTGCTGCGCTTCGGGCACTTCGTCCAGCCCGTCCAGCAAGAGAATTCCCCCCTGCTGTTTCAGGTTTTCGGAGAGCGCCTGCGCGCAGCCTGCCAGCCCCGCGTTGTTCAGGCTGGTCGTGATGTAGGTCCACAGGCTTTGTTTCTGTGGCAGGCCTTTGGCGGCGTAGTCGCGCAGAACCACCAGGATGGGCAGCAAGGCCGGCAGTCGCCACCCGCGCTCAATCAGGCTTTCCAGGTTCGTTTCCGCGTCCTGCAAACCAGCCCCGCTGAGGCAAAGGGCCAGGTACTTGACCAGCGTAGATTTGCCGGAGCCGGGCTGCCCCAGCAGCACCAGCTTCTGATTCTCGGCCCGGCTGAGCGCGGCCAGGGATGGTTCACGCCCCTGGCGTTCTACGTCGCGTTGGTCGCGGAAAGCGCGCGACGCCATCTCTCGCTCCAGGGATGGCACGTCCAATTCGGTAAAAACGCTGTGCAAATTCAAGATAGACGCGCCTAACTCTTGCGCCTTGGGGTCTATACTGGTCATGTGCAGTTGGGCGCATTTTTGCCACACGTAGGTGTAGTAGCTGTCAGGCCAGGTAGCCACCGTAGGAGCGGCATCTGGCGGCGGCTTGGGCGCTTCCCGCTTTGCTCTTTCCAGGTCTGTCTCCTGCTTCAGCCGCTCCCTTTCCAGTTCGCCCGTTTGCTGCAACTTAAATCGTTCCAGTTCCACCTCCAGTTTTCGTAACTCGGCCTCGTGTGTACGCTGATCCGCCTCGCGTTGGGCTTGCAGCCTTTCCTTATCCAGTTCATGTCGGTTGTTGAGGACCGCGTACAGGATGAAGGCGACGAGGGCAACGGCGGGAATCGCCAGCAAAATGTCGGGCAGTTTGCCAGTTACCCTGGCAACTATGATGGCTGCGACCAGAATCAGGCCGCCGTAGCTGAGCAAGGGAGGGAGTTTGGCAAAAGCCTCAGTGAGGGTGGCAAGGGTGGGTTTCGGATCAGGAGGGGAAGGCTCTGGTGCTGTCATGGGGAGATTATAGCGCAGGAAGCGGGAAATGCAGGCGCGAGATGACAAAAGTTTGGCAAACTTTTGTCATCTGACCGCCAGTGGAGGTTGGGGCAGATGGGTTCAATCTCGGAGATTGAACCCATCTCGTCGCCACCTCATGTTCGCGGTTGACTTTTGCGTGGATTCCGTTTACCATTTGGCGATATGGGAAATCTAAATTATAATTTAGGTATATTGAAAGTGAGGTGCGTGTATGCCTGATCCCGGATTATCACTACTGGTTTTTCTGGCGCTGATTGGTGTCAGCGCCATCCTCTTTTGGCCGCGGTGGGGTCAGTTCTGGCGCTGGCAACAGATGCGTCGCCTGACCACCCGTGTGTTGCACGAAGATGCGCTCAAGCACTTGTATCGTTATCAACAGCATCAACGCCTGGCTACCGTGGAAAGCGTGGCGGGCGCATTGCAAATAAGCGGCAGCGCGGTCACGGACCTGCTGGGCGACATGGTCGCGCACCAGTTGGTGACGATGGCCGGGGATACGGTCCACCTGACCGCGCGCGGGCAGCAGTACGCGCTGCACATTATCCGCGCCCACCGCCTCTATGAACGCTACCTGGCGGACCAGACAGGCTTCGCCGAACCGGAGTGGCACGACCGCGCCGAACAGCAGGAGCATTACCTGACGCCGGCGGACGTGGACGCGCTGGCATTGCGCCTGGGCAACCCCACGCACGACCCGCATGGCGACCCTATTCCTTCGGCCAGCGGCGCGTTTGTGCCGCACGGGGGCGTGCCATTGACCTCGCTGGACGTGGATACGCCCGCCCGCATCGTCCACCTGGAAGATGAACCGGACACCGTGTATGCCCAACTCGTCGCCGAAGATATTCACCCCGGCATGGAAATCCGCCTGCTGGAATCCACGGGGCAGCGCGTGCGCTTTTGGTGTGATGGCGACGAGCACCTTCTAGCGCCCATCGTGGCTGCCAACATCTCCGTTGTGCCCCTGCCGCGGCCCTCCGCCGTGGAAGGGAGCGTGGGCGAACGCCTCTCGAACCTGGAGCCAGGGGAAAGCGCCATCGTCCTCGGTCTCACGCCTGCTTGCCGTGGCAACGAGCGCCGGCGCTTCATGGACCTGGGCATTCTTCCAGGCACGGTCATTCACGCGGAAATGCGTAGCCCCAGCGGTGACCCCATTGCCTTCCGCATCCGCGACACCCTCATTGCCCTGCGCCGCGAGCAGGCGGACCGCATCCGCATCACCCGCGAATCAACGGGCGACGACGACCAACCATCAACGGCCAACCACCAACGAACAATCATGCAGGAAACCTTATGAACCAACCCTATTCCCCCCCTGTTTCTGATGCCTGCGCCACCTGCCCCGTCCATCACGCCGCCAACCTGCGCAAGCTGGGTGTGAACATGGATGAGTGGGATTATGTGGTGGCCCTGGCGGGCAATCCCAATACGGGCAAAAGCACCGTTTTTAATGCCCTTACCGGGCTGCGCCAGCATACAGGCAACTGGCCGGGCAAGACCGTCACCCGCGCCGAGGGCGGCTTCATCTACGCTGACAAGCGATACAAAATCGTGGACTTGCCGGGGACATATTCCCTCCTCTCCACCAGCCTGGACGAAGAAGTGGCGCGCGATTTCATCCTCTTTGGGCAGCCGGATGTGACCATCATCGTCGTGGATGCCACGCGCCTGGAGCGCAACCTGAACCTGGTGCTGCAAATCCTGGAGATCACCGACCGTGTCGTCGTTTGCCTGAACCTGATTGACGAAGCGCGACGCCACCATTTGCAGGTGGACGAGCGCAAACTGGCGCGTGACCTGGGCGTGCCGGTCGTGCCGACTGCCGCGCGCCAGGGCGAAGGGCTGCCGCTGCTGCTGCAAATGATCGACGAAGTGGCTTCCGGGAAAACCATTTGCCGTCCGCGTCGTATCCAAAAGCAGCCGCCGCAGTTGAAACGGGCGCTCAACGAACTGGTGGAAAAAATCGAAATCGCTTTTCCGGGCCTGCCCAATGCGCGTTGGGTGGCGCTGCGCCTGCTGGACGGGGACGAGCGCATCGCGGACGCCGTGCGGCGGGGCGAGTTGGGCGACCTGACTCGCAGCGCGCCGGAGACAGCCAATCCTGACCTGAGCATTCCCCTGGAGGTGGCTGTATGAATAACCAATCCACCCTGATTCCGAACGACATTTTGAACACGGCGGAGCAGTGGCGCTGGCAGATTGGCAACACGTTCCACGAGCAGTTGATGGAAGCTATCTACACCGAGGCCACGGAAATCGCCGATGCCGCCGTCACCCGCCCGGACAGCCGCCCCCGTTTCGACCTGGATCGGACGATAGACCGACTGGTGACCAGTCGTCGTTGGGGTTTCCCTATGATGATTGCGCTGTTCACGCTGGTTTTTTGGCTGACTATTTCCGGCGCGAACGTGCCTTCCAATTTCCTCTCCAAGATTCTGATCGACACGGTTCATCCCTGGTTGAAAGAGGGCGCGGCGCTGGTGGGACTACCCTGGTGGCTGAGTGGCTTGCTGATTGATGGCATGTACCTGGCGACGGCCTGGGTGGTGAGCGTGATGCTGCCGCCGATGGCGATTTTCTTCCCGCTGTTTACGCTGCTGGAGGATTTTGGTTATTTGCCGCGTGTGGCGTTTAATCTGGACAATGTTTTCAAAAAGGCGGGGGCGCACGGTAAGCAGTCGTTGAGCATGATGATGGGGTTTGGTTGTAATGCGGCGGGGGTGGTGGCGACGCGGGTGATTGATAGCCCGCGAGAGCGATTGATTGCCATTATCACGAATAATTTCGCGCTGTGTAATGGACGCTGGCCGACGCAGATTTTGATTGCGACGTTGTTTATTGGCGGATTAGTGCCGGCATATCTCGCGGGGTTCATTTCCGCATTGGCCGTCGTCGGCATCGCTATGCTGGGCGTTCTCTTCACCTTCGGCGTCTCCTGGGCGTTGTCGCGCACCATGTTGCAAGGAGAAGTCTCCACCTTTAGCCTGGAACTACCCCCCTACCGCCCACCGCGCATCTGGCAGACCATCTATACGTCCTTTATTGACCGCACTATCTACGTTTTGTGGCGGGCCATTGTCTTCGCCATGCCCGCCGGGGCCGTGATCTGGCTGGTTGCCAACATCCACATTGGTAGCGTCAGTCTGGCGGAATATGTCATTAACGCGCTGAATCCGGTTGGCGTGCTACTCGGCCTGAATGGCGTCATTTTGCTGGCCTATGTGGTGGCGATTCCGGCCAATGAGATTGTCATCCCCACGGTGTTGATGCTCACGGTGTTGGTGACGGGGGCGCAAAATCTGGGCGCGGGGGCGGGGGTGATGTTTGATATGCAGTCGAATGCCGGCATGATGAATCTTCTCCAGGCCGGCGGGTGGACACTGCTCACGGCCGTGAACCTGATGCTGTTCAGCCTGCTGCACAACCCATGCAGCACCACGATTTACACGATTTACAAGGAGACGGGCAGCGCCAAATGGACGGCCGTGGCCGCGCTGCTGCCGTTGCTGATTGGCTTTGTGGTGACGTTTCTGGTGGCGCAGGTGTGGCGGTTGGTTGCCGGCATTTAGTGTTAGTGTCAAGATTGGTTCATTCCTGGAGAATGAACCAATCTAAACAGCGCGCGCGAAGAGGCATTTGAGGTACGCGCCTTCAGGGAAGCTGATGGGATGATCGAGGGGATGGGTGGTACGATCAACTTCTTGTAGTCGTTTGCCGGCCAGGGAGGCGCCTTCGTCAACGGCCGCCCAAAAGGCAGATGCCGGCACACGGCTGGAACAAGAAGCGCTCACCAAAATGCCAGATGCCGGCAACAAAGCAGCCCCCAACTGCGCCAGACGACGGTAAGCGGCCAGCGCCCCCGCCACATCCGCCTGCCGCTGCGCGAATGCCGGCGGGTCCAATATCACCATGTCAAAGACACGACCTGCCGCCCCCAATTCCCCCAAGACCGCAAACGCATCCCCCACCAGCATCTCATGCCGCGCCCGCGCCACGGTCAGCGTATCCTGATTACGGGCAAAATTCGCCTCCGCCCCCGCCAGCGCCAATGGATTCAGGTCCACGCTCACCACCCGCCGCGCCCCCCCACGCGCCGCATACAGCGAAAATCCCCCCGTGTATGCAAACACATTCAGCACATCCCGCCCCGCCGCCAGCGCCTCCACGCGGGCACGGTTCTCCCGTTGGTCCAAATAAAAGCCCGTCTTATGCCCCTGGCGCACATCCGCGGCAAAAAGCAACCCATTTTCGCGGAAAACCACCTCGCCCACATCCGCCTGGCCGTGCAAAACCTGTCCGTCTTGCAGGCCAAAAAGAGCCGCCGACTGCGCCTGCACGGCACGGCTGAGACGCAACACCACCCGCGTCCGCGGAAAATGCGCCAACAACGCGGGAATGACCACCCGCAGATGGCGCACCCAACCCGCCGCGTATAGCTTCAACACCAGCGTCTGCGCATAACGATCCACCACCAGGCCGGGTAGGCCATCGTTTTCGCCATGAATCAGGCGGTAGCCCGTTGTTTGCGCAGAGGCGAGCGGGGCGCGGTGGGCAATGGCCGCCGCCACGCGCCGCGCAAACCAGTCACCGTCAATCGGCGCGGATTGCCCTGCTTGCAGCACGCGCACGCGCAGCGGCGAAGCCGGATCGTACAGTCCGATTGCCAGAAAGCGCCGTTTGCGATCAAAAATCACGGCCAGGTCCCCCGCTTCACCGACGAAGCTGACTTGCCGAATACTCTGGTCAAATACCCAGGGATGCCCGTGGCGTACCGCGCGTTCCGCCGCCGGATGCAGATGGACGGCCAGGCGGCGTTCGTTTGGCGCGGGCACATGCGCCAGCGCCGAGGTGTACATAATCGTGATGTGGTTCATCATAGCAGAGCGTGAAGTGTAGCCAATTCGTTAACCGCGGCCTGTTTCCCGTTGATTGTTGACTGTTGCCTTCATGCCAACCAGCCGTGGACAGGTATTGTATACCGTTCTGCCTCCCCGCCGCACGCAAAATTCCGTTTGCGGGCTGGACTATCCATACGATACAATCTCCTTCTGGATTGTTGCCAGGAAGCTGCATGGGTACAGCACGCTACGCTTCTGAGACTAACCCAATAAATCCGTGGCAGTGGGATGCGCGTCTTCCGTGCATGACCGTCCAACAATGCTACGCATAGATGAGAATTCGTCTAGCTCGGGCGGAAACCGTCCGCTCTATTTCTATGAAACAGGTAACCGTGACCATTCCCGCCACCAGTGCTAATCTGGGACCCGGCTTTGATTGCCTGGGGCTTGCGCTTGGCCTATACAATCAGGTGACGTTTACACGGCAGGGTGGCGGATTGAGAATCACGGTCGAGGGAGAAGGGGCTGCTACTATTCCCCGCGACGAGCGGAACCTCGTCTACCGGGCCGCCGCCCGCCTGTTTAGCGAAGCCGACGTTCCTGTTCCTGGCTTGCATATTCACCAGGTCAATCGCATTCCCGTGAGCAGTGGCCTGGGCAGCAGCGCCGCCGCTGTTCTCGGCGGCATCATGGCCGCGGGAGCGTTTTTGCCCGCGCCCCCCAACCAGCCGGAGATATTGCGCCTGGCGACGAGGATCGAAGGCCACCCGGACAACATCACACCGGCGATGCTGGGTGGCCTGACTCTGATCGTGCAGGAAGCGGGCGAACTGTACGTGGAGCGCATCGACATCCCCGCGTTCCTCGTCATCGTCGTTTTGCCGGAATTTGATTTTCCCACCAGTACGGCGCGTTCGGTCTTGCCTGCGCATATTTCGCGCCAGGATGCCATCTTCAACGCCAGCCGGCTGGCCCTGCTCATTCGCGCCCTGCAATCGGGTGACATTGCCGCTTTGCGTCTGGCGATGCAAGACAGACTACACCAGCCCTATCGCCTGCCCATGATTCCGGGCATGGCGGAGGCATTTGCCGCCGTGCAGGGGGCGGGCGCGGCGGTTGCCCTCAGCGGCGCCGGCCCTTCGCTGCTGGCGATTGCCCCCGATAATTACGTGGAAATCGCGCACCTGGCGGCGGATGCCTTTGCCGCTGCCGGCCTGAAGGCGCGCACCTGGGTGCTGCCCGTGGATGCGCGGGGCAGCGTGGTGCAAACCCAGGGGGGCGGTCGGTGAAAACGATACGCGCCTTTATCGCCATTACGCTTCCTGAGGCTGTGCGGCGTCAGTTGGGGGTTGCCTGCCAATCGCTGGCGGCGCAGCTTCCGCCGCGCGCGGTGCGCTGGGTGCAACCGGCGTTGATACATCTGACGCTGCGTTTCTTGGGGGAGGTGGAAGTGGGAAAAGTGGTGGCGCTGGCCGCCGCGTTGGATCGCGTCGCGGTGAATACGCCTGCTTTTACCATGAGGCTGGGTGAACTCGGCTGTTTTCCCAATTCGCGCCGCCCACGTGTCATCTGGGTCAGTTTGGAGGATTCAGGCCCGGCGGTGGTTTTGCAGCGGGCGCTAGAACAGGATTTGGTGGCCGGAGGATGGCCGCCGGAAGATAAGCCATTTCACCCTCATCTGACGTTGGGGCGCGTGAAAGGGGAGGCGGGGCAGGTGGGGCGGCTTCCGTGGGGGCAGGCATTGGAACCGCTGCCGGTTCCGGTTGAGGCGATTCATCTGATTGAGAGCCAGCTTCGTCCCAGCGGCCCGATTTATACAAAGCGGCATACAAGCCATTTATGCCTTCCAGGTAACAGCTAACCCTCTCGAGGGCTGAGCCTGTAGGTAGTTTCGGGCCAGAACCCGGCGTGACCTTCCAGGAAGGGTTTGTGTTGGGTAATCAGTGGCGATGGCGTTCCAAAAGACAACAGCCCGAGACGAGGTCTCAGGCTGCTATCCCTTCGAGTATCCCACACTTCCCAATTGAGCCGCGCACTGTTTGGAGGCTCATAGCTAAGTATATGGGAGGCGCGAGCCAAATTCTACGGTCAAGTCATCAGAAAATGGGCGCTGTTTCTTCGTGAAATGTGTACAAGTATGGCGCGGGTGGTTGTCGTGGCCGTCAGGTTGGCGGGGGCGAGTTGCGAACCTGTTTTTACAAAACCTACGCAAAAGGAAAAGCAGCCTATGACGGGTGTCACAGACTGCTAGCCCTTTGAGTATCCCACACTTCCCAATTAAGCCGCGCATATCATTGGAGGCTTGCTAATAGTATAGGCAAACCGGCGCGCGAATCATAGAGACAAATTGCCCGAACTTGTGAGAACATTCTTTGTACAAAGGTTACAAGTGGCTATCCAGAAGGGAGGGATGGGCGCGAAGCTACCAAGTGAATGTTTTTCCTGTCTCAGAGTGGCAGATTGGGGTGGATTCCGTGAGCTTCGGGGCGCAATTGCCATAGCTTGAGGGCGAGGTGCATGGCCAGACGCATATCGGCCTGGTTTAGATTTTGCCCCGTCAATTCCTGGATGCGGTCCAGCCGGTAGAGGAGGGTGTTGCGGTGGATGAAGAGGGATTCGGCGGTTTGGGTGATGTTGCCGTGATGGGCGAAGTAGGCGTCCATTGTTTGCACCAGACTGCTACGATGTTCTTCGTCGTATTGGACCAGGGGGCCGATGACGTGGGTGCAAAAGGCGCGCACGGTGGGGATGTCTTCGATCTGGCCCAGAAGCTGGAAAATTCCCAGGCTGTGGAAATCTACCAGTCGGTTGAGGTGCAGGCGCTGGCCGAGGCGCATGGCCTGGACGGCCTCTTCATAGACGGTGGGCCATTCGGCCAGGCTGGCGGCAGGTCCGCTGATGCCCGTAACCAGTTGTGCTTCGGGAAATTCCGCTTCTAGTTGTTCGCGCACACGTTTTTCCAGCTCCTTGACGGTGTTCATGTTTTCGCCGTCGCTACTTTTCAGGGCCTGGAAGACGCAGACGTGGTCTTCACTGTAGACGTGTAATAGCGCGGGGCGTTTGTGCGTGGTGAGGAGCCAGTTGATGGTTGTGGTGAGGCGGCGGAGGGAGGGTGCGTTGGGACTGTTCCAGGTGAAGGTGAGGATGGCGTGGAGTTGCTTGGTGTCGTGGTCGAGGCGGGATTCGAGGCGTTCGATTTCTTTTTGGGGGAGTGTGCCTGCCAGCAGCCCTTCGAGAAAGTCGCCGCGCAGGGCTTTTTTTGCCTCGCTGATCGCTTTGGCTTTCGCCATTTCCAGCGCGCAGGCGGCAGCTCCATGTTCGACGGTGAGAGTGTCGAGCATGTCCAGTTCGTCCGCCAGGCCGATGACGGAGACGTAGCCGCGGGCGCGGTCGCCGGAAATGATGGGGCTGACGAGGCGCGCCATGCCGTGGCCTTCGGTTTCGATGGGCAGAAGTTGCTGCCAGTAGCTTTGAGCGACTTTGGTGACGGCTTTGCGATTGCGCAGGATCGGTGGCAGGTTGTCGCGCTGGTTGAGCCAGCGCAGGAGTTGGGTTTCGTCAACGAGGAGGCTGAGGGGGCGGCTGATGGCCTGGGTTTCCAGGCGTTTGTCCTGGACGACGATGATTTTGCCGGTGAGTTGGGACATGACTTCGGACATGGCGGCCAGGCCTTGTCCTTCGCGGGACATTTCGGCGAGGCGACGGTAGAGTTGCATGCCGCGTTCGCTGGTTTGTTTCTGGCGGTCAAGCAGGAGGGAGATGACGTTTTGCAGGATGTCGCGGAGGGTGTTTTGTGCCGGCACAATCAATATCGGCAGATCATGTGCGCGCGCCTCTTCCGTGGTTGTGTCGGGTAGGGGAGCAAAGGTGAGGATGCCGGCAATTTCCAATGCAATCAACTCGCGCACACCCTGGAGAATGCCGGCAGGCGTGGAGGTGGAGAGGAGAGATGCCGGCAAAATTGCCAGATCGCCCCCTCTTACCTGCTGGGATAGTTCCTCCCAACTCACCAGCGTCGCCGCCCAGTTAACCGGCTGCTGCCGAAAATCGTGACCGTTGATCACCGTCGTACTTAATGGCAAAGCCAGGCGCAGGACATCCCCAATCGTTACCTGTTGTGGCGCCAGTTGTGTCATCGTCATCCTCGCGGCTTGTCGAACTGCGCACTCCTACAGAGGGTCTCAGCATCGAAAATGCGTCCCATCAATAAAAAAGGATACAACCAGACCCAATGGCCTGGTCGATCCCTTATTGTTATACAGAAAGAATGGAGATCGGCAATAGCAACCTGACGAAGAAAGGCTGTGACTATACAGGTCATCTGCCCAGATTGGACCCATTTGCTCTGGTTAAATCCTGTTAATGTCTACAAAATTGGTCCAATCTCTCGGAGACGTGAATAGTTACGGAAGGCTAACGATGCTGGTTCGTGCCTTATTCCGTCATCAGTCCTTAGTAACCGTCCGAAAACAACTTCACGTTTTCATCGGACGGTTACTGACAAGCTGTTCGCACAATTCCACTAGCTTAATTGCGAACAGCCACTTAATCTGTTGCCCCGACGCTGATAGGCAGGCGCACCACAAAAGTTGTCCCGTTGCCGGCATTACTGATGACTTCGATAGTCCCGCCGTGTTGTTCAACAATGCGATGGCTCGTGGAAAGCCCCAGACCCGTCCCTTTCCCCGGAGCTTTGGTTGTATAAAATGGCTCAAAAATGCGTTCCCGCTGCGTTTGCGTCATCCCGACACCATTATCACACACCACCACCTGCAATTTCTGCCCGGAATCATCCAGGCGGGTTATGACGTCCAGTTGCCGCTCTCCCTCTTGCTCTTGCAGTGCATCGCGCGCATTGATAAACAAGTTGATCCACACCGTTTTCAAATGATCGGCGCTGGCAAAAGCGGAAGGTAGCCCTGGGGTTAACTGCATGGTAACGTGGATGTGGGCCGTCTGTAATTGATAGGAAACGAGGTTTAGCGCCTGTCGCAGGGATTCATTAATATCCGTCGGCGCGAAAAGATATTCCTCCTGGCGGGCAAAATCAAGCAGCCCACGCACGACTTTGTTGGCGCGTTCGCTCGCCTGCACCAGCAGATCCACCAGTTCGTATCGGTCGTCCTCCTCAGGAACGCTCATTCTAAGCATGGCGGAGCCGGCCGTAATCACGGCCAGGGGGTTATTGATCTCGTGTGTGATACCCGCGGCCAACTGGCCAATCGCCGCCAGTTTGTCCGCCTGCGCCAAAGAGAATTCCAACCGCTTTTTCTCGGTGACATCTTGCCAGATGACAACGGCCTGGGCGGATTCCGTCTGCGGTCCGGGGATGGGGTAGGCATTCACCTCCCACTCGCGCGGCATCCGCAGGTCATCAAAGACACGCACGACCCAGCCGGACGTGGTTTTGTGGCGCAGCGTTTCCGCTACGGCACAACCCGCGCAAGGGGTGTCAAGTTGGAAAAAAGCCCGGTAGCAAACCTGGTTGACCAGGGCGACGGCGGGCGCATTGTGTTCATTGAGGGTGCTTCTGTTGACGGCGGTGATGCGCCACTGTTCATCAACCGTGTAGATAGGGTGCAGAATACCGTCGATCACGGCTTGTAGGCGGTCGCGTCCCTTGAGCAGGGCTTGCTGCTGTTGGCGCACGCTTTGGAACAACCAGGCATTCTCCACCGCCCGCCCCACGGCGCTGGAAAGCGCGGTGAAGAGAGCCGTATCTACGTCGGTGAAGTCGCCGTGGTTCTTGTTCAGGGCCAGCAGCACGCCAACACCGCGGCGGCGCACATGCAAGGGGGCCGCCAGGAGGGTACGCACCGGGAATCCGCGAGGGGCGTCTGTGAGGGCGAAGCGTGGATCGGTGGAAGGGTTGTTGAGACAGACGATTTGCTGCTGCGTGAAGACGTGCCCGACGATGCCCTGGCTGGCAACCACGGGAGGAAAGGCGTAAGGGGCGTGATTGGTGGTAATTTGCCGGCAAAACAGCATCCCCTGCCGTTCGTGAAACAGAAAAATAGCCGCGAGTTCCACGTCCAGTATCTGGCGCGCGCCTTCAACCGTGGCCTCAAACACCAGCTTAGGATCGCGCAGCGAGGTCAGCACCGTACTTGCCTCATTGAGCAGCGCCAACTGGCGACTCTGGTGCTGCAACTGTTTTTCCAGTCGGTGGGATCGCAGAATCGTGTTCACGCGCGCCAGCAGTTCCTGGTGATGATACGGCTTGGTGATGTAGTCGTCCGCTCCCGCGGACAGCGCCTCAACGCGCTCATCGGTGCTGGTGGTGGCGGTGAGGATGATCACGCGGGTGTATTGCAATGCGGCGTGCTGCCTGATCCAGCGCAGTAGTTCGCCGCCGCTTAGCTCGGGCATACGCATATCCAGCAGCACCAGGTCAAAGGGCGCGGCGGGCCCTTCGCAGGCAGCGAGGAGGGCGCGTCTGGCGGCGGCGCCATCGTAGGCAATGGATACCTGGTAATTGGTTTGGGTTACCAGGTAGTCATGCAGCGATTGGGCAATATCTGGCTCATCATCTACAACCAGAATGCGCGTTTTGTTAGGATTGGGGATGAGCGCCAGTCCGGGTTGGAGGAACAACGTTATGATCCCTGAAATGTATAGCCGTGACCCTGAACGGTGAGAATATAGATGGGATTGCTGGGTTCCGGTTCCACTTTCTCGCGTAAGTTTTTGATGTGGGCGCGCACGAGTTCGGGACTGCCTGTATCGCGCGGATAGTCCCATACATCTTGCAGAAGTTGCTGGCTGGTGAAGATGCGGCCCGCGTTGCTCATGAGATGGTAAAGGAGGTCGAATTGGACGTTGGTGAGTTGGGCGGAGCCGACGGGCGTGGTGACGATGAAGCTGCGACAATCCAGGCTGACGTCACCGACGACGAGGTTGTTGATGGTGGCGGGGGCGTGGTTCAGGATAGGGGTGGTGCGGCGCAGAATGGCCTGGACGCGCAGTTGCAGCTCTTCCATGTTGAAGGGTTTTGCCAGGTAATCATCCGCGCCGGCACGGAAGCCCTCAATTTTGTCTTCGTCTTTACCGCGGGCGGTGAGGAAGAGGACGGGTATGTTGAGGAGGAGGGGGTCGCTGCGAATTTGCCGGCATACCTGGTACCCATCCGTCCCCGTCATGACAATATCCAGAATGAACAGATCAGGGCGATGGCGGCGGGCTAACTGCAATCCCTCTGTGCCGCTGCGCGCCGTCATTGAATGATAGCCATATGTTTTCAGCGCTCGCTGCAACAAGCGAGTCACCAGTTCATCATCATCAATAATCAAGACCGTCTGTTGGGTAGGGGGGTGCATTTGCTTTAAGCCTCTTGGTTACTAGCAGGCCTGGCTGAGAAGGGCGCATTCGTGAAAAGATTCGGAATTGGACGAACGCGCTGGAAGGATTCCTGTCTGTGGAAAGGTCCCATGTTAACGCTACAACCCCGAAGGGTTAAACAGGCGTCAGTATGGCGATTGCGGGTAGGCGATGGATTTTCCGTGCCGTACGCCTACGGTTTTGCCCTTTTGCGATAAAACCCGGCAAAATGATCCGCTGTCTCCCTGTTAGCAGATCGTTCTGCGCCTGCGGCGCGGCCCCGTGCGCAGATGCACTGGGGCAACTTTCTTACGGACAATGTAACTGCTAAGCCAGATTGGACCTATTTCACCAGAGAGCGTTAGTAGCTACTAGATAATTATAATAGGCAAAAGAGCCTTTTTGCAAAGCAGATAGAAATAACCCCAGAAAAATCTCCACACGCCGATGGTGTTTTATGTCAGGAGCCAACCGTATCTTCTCAAAAAAGGGTGGTAACGTTGGTTGAGCCTGCCGAAACCAACGGCCTTCGACAAGCTCAGGCTGCGTTTCCCCCGAAATATCGAGAATTGACAGCCAACCGACGACAAATCATGCCGGCACCGTGGATTCTCATTTTCTTCGTGTCCATCCGCGCTCGTCCATGTTCCCCACCTATTCTTCATTGCTTTCCAGAAATGCTTGCAGCGTCTTATAGATCCCCGTGATGGTTTCTTGACGCGGCGCATAGAGGCGGCGGTTATTGGCGTCGATAGTCAGGCGGATCATGCCGGCAACGCGTAGGGATCGCAGGTGATGTGTTACTGTGGGGGGGCGCAACCGCAGCCGCCGCGCCAGGTCCGCGGGCGTCATGGGGGCGGCGTTGAGGTAGCGCAGGATGCGCAGGCGGGTGGGGTCGGCCAATGCCTTTAATGCATTGTAAAGCATGTCCGGGACGACTTCGCCGGGAATCAAGGAGACGCTGTCCGGACGGGCGCCAAAGAGGAACAGGCGTTGTTTTTTTGAGTATGGAACCAGAGCTACCAGGGGTGAAATCCAGAAGGAGGGGATAAGAATGAGTTCTTCTGTTTCGGGGGCCTGGCTGAAACTGACTCCGTGGGCCAGTTCGTCCAGCAGTTCGGACAGGGGAAGACGCGAGGCCATTTTCTGGGAGCGGACGACAGCGTCGCGGAGGACGGGTTGAATGCGTGTTTCCTCTTCGGCGAAGAACACGGCGTGGAACATTTTCAGGCCGTCGAGAAGCTGTTCGCCGACGCGCTCACACTGTGACCACAGTTCCAGAGCACGATGGACCGTTTTCCGTTTTGGCGCGCGTTCTTCGTACTGTTTCAGGAATTCCTGCAGGTACTGCTGGTCGTCGTCGTTCCAACTTCCCCGGCTGGCGATGTCCTGGAGGCGTTCGGTGATAGCTGCCGGCACATGCTCGCCCAGAACCAAACTTGGCAAACGCTCGGCAGCCGGAAGCCGCGCCAGATGCGTGAGGAGAGTGGCGCTGTCCTTCGGAGCCGGCAATTCGTAAATCCAGGAGACCGGAGGAAACATGATTTCCAGGATTTCTCCCAGCGCTTCCCGTTCCGCCGTGGGCAAACGCGACCGGACGCCCGCGGCCCAGGCGCGGCGCAGTCCGTAATCCTCGGGATGATAGAGGACGTGGAGGCTAACAAAAAAATCGTAAGCAGTACCAATATCCCAGGAGAGGTTTGTCATGGTGACTCAGTTTACCCTGAAATGCGAATGATGACCATAATCATTTGTGTCAATACAGGTGCGACGCCCTTTTACATGGTGCTGCATCATTATGATACTGGCGTTCACAAGTGCGTCGCACCTCTGGATGGCGTGAAGCAAATGAAGAAGCCTGTCGTATGTCTCACAGGCTTCTTCGCGGAAAAGGGGATCAGGCCGGAGCCGCCGCCATGATGGCCCGGATCTGCTCCATGTGGTCATGGTTGTGCAGGGGCGTAAACAAAACCCCCTGGCCGATGCGCAAATACGCGCTCTTGCGAGCGACGAAGGCGTCGGGCAGCCCCGCTACCAGGGCTACCGTCTCCGACTCCGCCACCTTTAGCGCCGCTAACAATGCATGGACTGAGCCATGCGTGGCAATCGCCGCGTTCAAACGGACCGGATCATTGCTGGCGAAGCCGGCACGAGCCGTATCAACAACTTCGCACGTAATCCAGTTCTGCAAGTCTCGCTCGCCACAAAGCAGGTGAGCCAGCACTTGTTTGATGCTCCATTCCTCTGCGGTGGGAGAGCGATTCGCGAGTTCCTCACTAATGCCTTGCAGCATGGCTTCCAGTTCTGCATCCAACTGTGCGTACATCTCCGTCAGCCGCGCCGCCAACGCCGGGGCTGTATCCGGTACATCTGGACTGGGGCGCGCCGATAGTGTTAACATAATGGTGTGCTTTTCCGCGCCGCGATAAAATGTGAGGGGGACGTTGTCCCCCGCTTGCTTCTGGCGCAAGATGGGGGCCAGCGATTGGAAGGTCTCCAATTTTGCCCCGGCCATTTCTACGAGCATGTCGCCTCTTTGCAGACCGGCGGCGTCCGCGCCTGTGCCGGCAACGGCGCCGTTGATCTGAAGACCATAACTCACCGGGATGCCCAGGCTTTGCGCCAGTTCTGGCGTATTTGGCGCGGCAGGCATGATGCCCATGAAGGGTAGACGGGCTACGCGCAGGTCGATGCCCGTTTCCAGCACGGATTGCAGGTTTTCCAGGCCGGTTTCCCAGCCTTCGCGGATGGCCTGGCGCAGGCGCGCGCCTGCTTCGTCCGCGGGGATGCCGCTATGGGTCAGGGTTAGTTGCGTACCGGATTGTGCCGGCATAAAAACAACATGCACCTGTGTCACAAAAGGATCGCCCATGCCTTGCCACACAAAAGTGACATGCTCATTTGGCCCCAGACTCACGTAATGGCCGCAGGCGTAATACTGTTGCTGCTGCCAAAACCAATAGAGGCGTCCCTGGACAACCGGTGCGGCTTCGGCAACGTCGCAGAGCCACTCTTGCCAGGCATTGGCGCTGGTGAAGGCGCGATAAACTTGTTCTGTTGGCGCGTGAATGAGGCGTTGGAATTCAAGAAAACTGTTTTCAGCCATTGTTTTATGCTCCTTTGGGATAGAAAGATATGGAAACAGCACCCGGATAGAGCGCCGCGCTCTCCGAGCGATTCTCATTGGAGGAGGAGGACCATATATTAGATATTTGTCTAACAAGAATGATAACAAATAGCGGGCACTTGTCAAGCGTCAGTTTCCCGCACATCGCCACCGTCCAACACAAAAAGCAAATAGCGGACAAGTCGCCCCGCAATTCTCCATGGCTCTTTGGGAACTCGCGGGGTCTTGGCCTAAATAGAGAGCGGAGTGGAGACTTTAGAATGAGAATGGCGGCAAGTTGACGCTACTCACTCTCCTCTATCTGCGTGCCGCTGGATAAACTCCAGGCGGTTGCCAAAAGGGTCGCGGATTTCAAAGCGGTCGGCGGCGGGGATAGGAATCGATGTTTCCACGGTCACGTTCGCCTCCGCCAGCCGACGTCGCCACTCCGCCAGGTCCGTGACCGCCAACGCCACGTGCGCCTTCGTGCGCCAGCGATCCACGCCGTCTTCCACGCCTACATGCAACTCCTGCGCCCCCAGCCGCACCCAAAACCCACCCCGCCCTTGCAGCGAAGCGGGCTTTTCCACTTCCGGCAACCCCAACAAGTGTACATAAAATTGACGGCCTTGCGCTTCCGCGCCGCGCGGAATTGTGATTTGCGCGTGATCAATACCCGTTATTGTCATATAATTCTCCTAACTGTTAAGCCAGATTGGACCAATTTTCAGAGAGCGTTCGTCGTTACTAATTCTCCTGATATTTCTAACAATTGCCTTTGTGCCACGAGGCATCAACCGGGCGGGGCGCACCATCAACTGATAACCATACTTGAAGGAGGGTCACATGAATTGGGTCAGCTTTTTTTTCGGCGCTTTTGTTGGCTTCATTGTTGAATGGGTCATAGACCTATTTTATTGGCGACGGCAGCATGGGCAAACAGCGGCGGAACTGGACGCGGCGCGCGCGGAGATGCGCGATATGGATGCCCGTTTCCAGGAGAGCTTGCGCACGACCAAAGCTGCCGAGCGTGAAATGGAAGCAGCCAGGGCCAGCCTGACCAGCACGACAAACGAATTGAATATCTTGAAGGAACAGCTTGCCGGGGCGCAGGCCGCGGGGGAAACCGCTGTGGCGCAGTTGGCGGAATGCCGCGAACATTTGCAGGCCAATGAAGCGGACGTGGCTCAGTTGACGGCGCGCCTGGGCGAAGCCGACGAAACGATTGCCACGCTGCGGGCGGAACTGCAGGCGGCGCAGGCGGAGGTCAGCACTCTGGCGCAAAAGCTGGCGGCAATGGAGACAACCGCAACAGATGCGACGCGGAATGTTGTCGCGGAAGCGGAGAACGACGCCGCTGCACCACCCCCGCCCGACAATCTGACGAAAATTGAAGGCGTGGGTCCGAAAATCGCGGGATTGCTGAATCAGGCGGGAATTATGACTTTTGCCCAACTGGCGCAGGCGGAAGTCGGTCACTTGCAGGGCATCCTGGCTGAAGGCGGCCCTCGTTTCCAACTGGCGGATCCGGGCAGTTGGCCGGAGCAGGCGACGCTGGCCGCCGCGGGGGATTGGGAGGCGTTGCGTCGCCTGCAGGATAATCTCAAAGGCGGACGCAGCGCCAGAGACGCCGCGCAGCCGCTGTAACTGCCATTTGCGTTAAGGGCGCATCCGTTAATGAAGGCTTCTCTCGGGAATTGACGGATGCGCTTGAAGGGTTCTTGTGTATTGGAAAGTCCAAAGTTAATCCTAAGTGGGTCGGCTGAAGTCGCCACGCCCCAAACGTCGGTGTCCTGTAGGCTATTTGAGGATGTGGACGTAACGACCAGGCCCGCTGCCTGAGCTTGTGGCAGGCGGGATGGGCGTCGACAGGCTCAGCCCACGAGAGAGTTAGCCGTAACACGCAAGCAAGGTGGTGTGATTGATATGGATAATGAACGTGTGCCACGGGAAGTGTTGGCTTACGATGTGGTGAAGTTGATTGTGGCCCTGGCGCTGCTGGGGATTACGGGGATGCTGCTCTTGCAGGCGACGGGTGGCCAGGCGGCTGCCTGGTTGCCGTTGCCGTTGCTGATGTAGCGACGGTTTCGTTGGATGTGGTTGCGAAAGCCCAACCAGAGGGTTGGGCTTTTTGTTTGAGGGCGTGGTTTATGCGCCAAAGAGGCCGTCGCGGAGGAGAATGCCGGCAAAAACCACCAACACCACCATACTCACAAACATCAATCCCCGCCGCACGCGCCACCCCAACCGCCGCGCCTGATGAAAAACCCCCACCATCACGGCCATACCCGCCAGGAAAATCCCGTAGAAGCCCAACAAGAAAAGCGTGGCGTGCGCGGCGGACTGCCGCCAGGCGACCAGCAGCAGCGGCCCGTTCACCAATCCCCAAAAAAGGTAAGGTCCTGGACTGAGCAGATTCATGACCACGGCGCGGCGCAGACTGGATACACGCGCTTCAGGGGCGGGCGTCGCGGCGGTTGGCTCCCGTAGTTGCCGCCAGACGCCCCAGGCCAGATAGAGCACGAACAATCCGCCGACCACGCTCAACCCCCGTGTGATGGCCGCCGGGAGTTGGTCAAGCAGAAACGTCATCACCAGGATGATGGGCGCGTCGGAGATGAGGGGGGCCAGGATGACGGGTAGCCCGCGCCGCCAGCCACCCGCCAGCGATTCGGAGACGAGGAACGCTTGCAGCGGTCCGGGCGCGCCCGCCGCCGTCAGCCCCAGTCCCGCCCCTCGTAGGAAGAATTCGAGCGGCGTCATCATTGCGAATGGACAAGGCCTTGTTCCACCGATTGATGTGGATGAGAACGGGGATGTTTATTCATGTTAGCGGATGAACGACGATGAGAATGCCCTCAATTGCTTTGGGACCGGATGAGCCATTTGCTTTTCTTCCTTGGACGGAAAGGCGGCGCAGTGCATCATTTGTATCATGCCGGCAGCAACAAGTGCAAGTCGCCGAATTCATGCCAGAGATATTTTTCGCGCAGGGCGGCGGCGTAGCATTGGCGCAGATGGGGCAGCCCGGCCAGCGTTTGCAGCATGGCCAGGTGCGTGGCGCGGGGTTCGTGGAATCCGGTGAGCATGCCGTTGACGACGCGCAGGCCGCGGTCTGGGGTGATGATGAGGTCGGTCCAACCGCTGCCGGCATTTACCCGACCATCACCATCTGCCACACTCTCCAGCGCCCGTACCGCCGTCGTGCCCACGGCAATTATCCGCCCCCCATTTTCCCGCGCAAAATTCACCAGCCGCGCCGAAGCCGGCGGCACCTCGAAGTATTCCGGGTAAGGGGGTTCGTCCGCCTCCAGGCTGGCTACCCCCGTGTGCAGCAGCAGCGGCGCGAAGAGGACGCCCCGCGCCACCAGCCGCGTCATCAACGTCGGCGTGAAGGCGCGGCCGGCGGAAGGCATCTCCGCGCTGCCCATGCGCGTGGCGTAAACTGTCTGGTAGTAGCTGCCCGGCCACCCCTGGGGCACGTAGTTGTAGCGGATAGGGCTGCCATGTTGTTGGAGGTAGCGGCCAATGCGTGCCGGCAAATCCAGCCGCGCCCGCCACAAACGGACATGCTCCGAATGCTCACTGTAGGGCGCGAGCAGCGTGGCGCTGCCCCCTGCCGGCAGCGTCAGGCATTCGCCGGCGCTGGCCGTGAAGAGAGGCAGCGTTCCTTTGTCTCCCGGTTGGCGCGGCTCTACCACCCATGTATCCGTGTCCAGACGGTTGGAAAGATGCAGCCGCACGGTTGTGTTGTCGGCGCGGCGCGCGGGCAGGGCGGCATTGAGTGTGCCGCTGGTGTTGATGATCAGGAGGTCGCCCGCACGCAGGAAGCCGGGCAGGTCACGGAACTGGCTGTGTTGGATGCGGTCGGTCGCGGACACCTGTTCGCGGCGCGGAAAATAGGAAACCAGCAGACGCACTTCGTCGCGGGCGAGGCCGCGGGCTTCGGGCGGGGTTCCTGCTTCCAGTTCCGCCGGAAGGTCAAACGCCAGCGATCCCGTGAGGCGCGCGGGCGGCGGGGCTGTGGCGGGCGCAAATGTCATGGTGGGCAGCATCAGGACACCTCCCTTTGCGCCACTTCGCGGGCGACATAGCGACCACTGGGCCAATCGCCGTCGAGGAGGCGGCGGAAACCGGGCACGCTGGCTTCGGGCAGCGGGCGGTCGCTGATGTCTTCGCCGGGGAAGGCTTCCTGGTGCATGGTGGTGCGCATGTCGCCCGGATCGACCCAGTAGACGCGCCAGTGGGGATTTTCGGCGGCCAGGATGTGGGAGAGTTGGTCCAGGGCGGCTTTGCCACTGCCGTAGCCGCCCCAACCGGGGTAGGCTTCCACGGCGGCGTCGCTGGTGACGTTGATAATGCGGGCGTGGGGTTTGAGGGTGTGGCGGACGGCTTGCAGGATGCCCAGTGGGGCGATGACGTTGACGTGGTAGAGGTGGAGGAGGGTTTCCAGGGGGTAGTTGAGGAGGGCGGGTTGGGGGGTGGGGCCGAGAATGCCGGCATTGTTCACCACCACATCCAGCCCCCCCAAATCCGCCGCCGCCCGCGCCAGATCCGCCCGATGCGCCGCGTCAGCCACGTCTCCCGCCCGTGCCACCACCGTTGTCCATTCGCTCAGCTCCGCTTGCGCCTGCTTCAGGGCCATCGCGCCGCGGGCGTCAATCACCAACTGCCACCCCTCCAACGCCAATGCGCGCGCCAGCGCCAATCCCAGTCCCCGCGACGCCCCCGTGATCAAGGCTGTTCGTGTCCCATTTGTCCGTATCATGATATTCACCTCGAATGAAGCATGACAGGCGACAGTGGATGCGCGCAGAAAGTGTCAGCAACTCACGAGCCTGTCCTGAGAAAAGGACGCGGATGAAATCGGCATTTGCGTGATCGGCGCCATCTGTGACTGTTTCTATCTCACAGAACTTGTTGCCTGCCGCCTGGGTTTTCGGTTTTCTTATGCTTCATTCTAGGATCAGGGCGGCTCACCCACATTGATCGGGGGACGAGTTTCCTCACCGGCCAATAGAACGGCTTCCTTACCTGTCCCCAGGTACAGGCGAGGAAGTGGCTTTCGTACGGCTGTGTGCGCCAGCAGCGCGCACAGCCAGATTGATGGTTTCTTGCGCTGCCGGCAAAAAAAACTCCGCCCCGATCACGTGCATGATCTGGGCGGAGTCTCCGTGAGAAGTATTCAGGTGTAACCCGCTTGCGGCGCGTCACACCAAAACAGGCTTATTTGCCGGCATAGTCCAGCGGATTAATCAAGTCGGTGATCGGCGGGCCACCAGGCTTGGAGTACAGGTTCACCATACGCCAGGAGCGATACGCGCCCAGTTCCAGCAGCAAGCTGTAGTTGGTCGTGCCGTCGGGCGACACATCTTGCGCGGTGCTGAGCAGATACTCGCCAAGAGGCTGAATGCCGGAATTGAAGTGGTAGTTGCCATTGGACAACTTCTGCGCGCTGCCGACGGCGAAGGAATAGTTGCCCAGGTTGGCATTGAGCACCAGAGAGGCCGTCATCGCGTTCTCGTCGATTTCAAAGACCTGACCGCGGCTGTAGCACTCCGTCGGAACGGCGCCGCAGCGCGTGTTGCCGTTGTCAAAGATGACAATGCGGTTGTTGGTTACGTAGTTTGCGTCGTGCTGGTGCGAATTCCAGGGATACGGGTCTGGATCGTTGATGGTGAAGTCGCCATCGGGTCCCAGACGCCAGATAACGCTGCCGTCGCCTGTGCCATTGGCGTAGTTGATTTTGATCACCCAGTCCTGGTGACGCATGGAGAGGATGAGATTGCCATCCGGCGTGTAGGAGATGGAATTGGAATGTGTCCAGTCATTGGCGATGACATCCAGCAAGACGGGCGGACAGCCGGGTGACTGATGGGTGCATGTTTCGCCCAAGACGGCCGCACGGTATTGATCCAGGTGATCAAAAGCGTTCCAGGCCCACACAACTTGCCAATCCTGGTCCAGAATGATGATGTAATCGCCGACAACGTCCACGGGGCCGGGGCCTTGCACGTCCACGAGGATGCGTTCGTTGGACCCCAGCAGGGCGTAGTAGCCATTGGCCATCTTGCGGGCTTCGTGATGGAAAGAGGAGAAGTAATCGGTGTGCCCCATGGCCGCCAACTGGTCGTTAATGGATTCGACAGTGGTCTCACGCACGATGTTGCCCGCCAGGTCCACTTCGCGCATGATCTGGCCTTCCAGGTCGCCGCGGTCGTGGCGGATGAGGAAGGTGCCGCCGGGAACGGGGTAGAAGAGTTGCGCTTCGTTAAGGTCATGCGCGTAGTACCAGACAGTACGCCCAAGCAAGTCTTTGGCCTGGGGGTAAGCCGGGACGACATCCGTACCGAGGATGGGTGTGACAAGGACGAGGTTTTCGGCGTAGCTGGTCTGCGCGTTCGGGGGGATGTAGGGGTAGGCGAAGGTCTTGGTTACGGGGACCGTGCCGGCAACAAAGAACTTCAGCGGACCGGTGGAAACAGGATTGCCCTGCGCGTTGAAAGTCTGGTGCAGCATGAAATAGAGGGCATTCTCGTGCATCCCGCCGACGTAGAAGTTCATCGTGTGAACGTCGTCGCACGGTTTCTTGTCCGTGGAAGAGGGGCGCGACGTTTGGAATTCAATGAAGACAACGCGCATGGAATAGCCGGCCGGGCATTTGGGCGCGCTGTAGAGAGCCACCAGATTGTTGGTTGAAGGAGAAACGGTGGGAGACAGCGGCGCGCGCGGTGAAACAAGGTAGACGAGCGAGGTGGACGTGACCTGACCTGTATTGCGGTTCTTCGCGCTGGCCTGGACAATATACAGACCATCATCAATCGGTGCCCAGGTCAACAAGTTGTCCGGGGTGTAGTCGAAGAGAATGCGCATACTCTCGCCCTGACGACCTACGGTAAGGCGATACAGGTAAGGATCCTGGTCATCAACGCCGATGGCCCAATTGATGGGCGTACCCACAAGCTGCCCGCTGGGCAGATCGGGCGTCAGCGTTACAACGACGTCCGGTGCGCCTGCTTCCTGTTCCTGAGCAAACGCCGCGGGAACGGCAAGCAAAAGCGCAGCCATTAGCAGAAAGAATACTTTTTTCACTTTTTCCTCCATCAGGGTGTGAATCGCGCGTTCCGATCAGGCTGTATCGTGTCATACAGAAAGCGGAGAGCTTGTGGAACGCAAAGACAAACAGTTATAATTGCAGAGGTTGCTTCGAGATTATAGGGTAGGGTAAAACGCTTTGCAAATTATTTCACAAAAAAGTTGTAAATGAGACGGGGGTCCGCATATGAAAGATTGTCCGCAAAGGAAAACCATAAGCTGAGGCGCGTCATTATGGGCGAAAATAGTCACGGATTGCGCGGATGACGCGGATTCTTGTTTTGTTCGCAAACGGGTACGCTGCCGGCATCGCCAACTGCCGGCTTATTAATCGTCAATTCTCTTTCAGGCAAGTTGAAAACTCGCCCTACCCGGTCTTTTCCGAGGAGACAGCACGCGCCGCCGCGCACCACCAATGAATGAAAATAGCGCGGTTGACGGGCGACGCTTCCACCAAGTAATCGTCCAAAATTAACTTACTGAGATTGGTCCAATCTTCAAGATTGGACCAATCTTAAAAACGGGAAGTTGTTTATAGACGGTCACCAACTGTCAACTGACCACTACCCACCGCCCACTGTCACATGAGAACATCTTCCCGGAAGCTGCTCTCCAGGGCCATTATCCGTGACGAAGCTTCCGGGAAGATTATTTTCGAAGAAGTTATTACTCTACACGTAATGCGGCGATGACGCGGGGAACGTGGTGGGCAATTTCGCGTGTGAGCAGGCCGGCGGGGCCGGGGGCGGCGCGGAGGGCAGCCGCGCCGTGCAGATAGCCGCCGAGTCGGGCGGCATCGAATGCGGGTAGGTCTTGGGCGCGTAGGGCGGCGATAATGCCGGCAAGCACATCTCCACTCCCCCCTATCGACAAAGCCGCATGGGCAAACGGGAGCAGCGCCACGCGCCCATCGGGGGCCGCGATGACCGTGTACGCCCCTTTGTGTACCACTACTTGCCCCCAGCGGGTGGCCGCTTCCCGGGTCACGGTCACGCGATCTTGCGCCAGCAATGCCGGCAGCGAAACCCCCAACAACCGCGCCAGTTCCCCCGGATGCGGTGTGAGGATGTTGCCCGGCGGCACGCGATTGGGCCAGTCAGGCATTTGCGCCAGCATGTTCAAACCATCCGCGTCGATTACCAACGGCGGCAGGTCGGGGGTATCCAGCAGCGCGGACACAAACGCCTCGGCTTTCCCCAATCCCGGTCCTAGCAGCAGCGCGGCCCGCCCTTTCCAGACGCCGTCCCGCGCCAGCAGGCGTGCCGCATCCGCGCCCAACGTGGTTCGCTCCGGCAGCGGGAGATAGGTGGCTTCGGGAAGCTGAGTGGCAACGGCGGCGCGAATCGCCTGGGGCACGCCGAGGGCAACCAGCCCCGCACCGCCGCGGAGGGCGGCCAGTCCGGCCAGGACGGGCGCGCCCCAATACCGCGCCTGTCCGGCGCAGATGATGGCCGTGCCGAATGTGCCTTTGTGCCCGTCCGGGGGGCGTGGCGGCAGCAGGGCGCGCGCCTCCGCCGCCGTCATCAGGGTGAGGGGGGCGGCCAGTACCGGTTCCAGGTCGGCGCTGATGCCGATGTCGGCGACAACGATCTCGCCGCAGGCTGCCGCGCCGGGAAAAATGAAGTGTCCGCGCTTGGGTCCGGCGAAGGTGATGGTGAGATCGGCGGGGATGGCCAGGGGATCGAGCGCGCCGCTGTCGCAGTTGAGGCCGCTGGGGCAGTCCACGGCGACGACGAGAGGGCGCGGCGGCGGCGGCGGGATGTGGGTGATGGGCAGGAGGGGGGGCTGGTGTGTTTGGGCCAGGTTGTGGATGTGCTCTTGCAGGGCCACCTGAACCTGGCGCAGCAGGTGGGCCAGGTCGCCGCCGATGGGGCGGGAGACGCCCGTGCCCAGGAGGGCGTCCACGAGGATGTCGGTGATATGGAGGCGGTGGCGCAGGACGCGGTAGCGTTGGTCGAGGTCGGCGACGAGGGTGAGCAGACCTATTTGTTGAAGTTGGGCGTAGTTGGCGTCGCTGCCGGCATCGCGCGCGCGGCTGAGGTAGCAAACAACGTCCGCGCCGGCCTGGGCCAGGTAGCGGGCGGCCACGAGGCCATCCCCCCCGTTGTTGCCGGGGCCAACGAGGATGGTGACGTGCAGGCCGGCGACGTTGGTTTTTTGTTGGATGGCGTCGGCGACGGCTTTGCCGGCATTTTCCATCATCCGCTCATAAGAGACACCCGCCACGTCCGCCGCCTTTTCCGCCGCGACCATCTCCGCCACGGAAAAAACCTTCATTTGTGCTCCTCCAGCGCTTTCCGCACCGTCTCCAGCAGCCCTTGAATGTCGTACGGTTTTTGCAGAAAACCCGTCACCCCCAGCCCGGCAAACTGGCGCGTTACCTCCGTCTCGTTGTAGCCGGAGGAAAGGACCACTTTCACGTCGGGATTGATCGCCTTCAGGCCCCGCAGCGTTTCCTCGCCGCTCATCACGGGCATTTTCAGATCCAGCAACACCAGGCTGATTTCCGTCTGGCGTTGACGATACAGGTCAATGCCCAGTGGCCCATTGGCGGCGCTGATAGTTTCCACGTCGGCCAGCGCCAGCACGTCCGTGACGGCTTCGCGCACAGGCTCCTCGTCATCAATAACCAACACAAGATCCGTCTTCACCATTAAATACCCGCCTCCTGTCTCGGAAACCTGAGCCTTTTGTACCTGTGCCGGGAAGAAAACCCAGAATGTGCTGCCTTCGCCGGGCTTGCTGGCAACGTGAATATGACCATTGTGGGTGCGCAGGATGCCCAAAATAGCGGATAGGCCCAGTCCGCGCCCTTGCGCTTTGGTGGAGAAGAAGGGATCGAACGCCCGTCGCAGCGTTTCCTGATCCATGCCCGCGCCGTTGTCCTCAATGCTGAGGCAGACGTACTCTCCGGGAGCCAGTCGGCTGTGAAGTTCTTGCGGTGGGCGATGGGGCGACCAGGCGACTGTATCTTTGCTGGTGCGGATGGTAATGCGCCCTTTGCCGTTGGCGACGGATTCGCCGGCGTTGATGACCAGGTTCATGAGGATCTGCTGGATCTGGCCGCGGTCGGCTTCGATGGTGGGGAGGTCTTCGGCCAGTTGCAGTTCTAACAGCGCCCCGGGGGGGAGGAAGGCGTGCAGGAGGTCTTCGTTCTCACGGACGAAGGTGTTCAGGTTGATATATTCGCGCACAAATTCGCCTTTGCCGGCATACGCCAACAATTGCCGCGTGAGATCAGCCGCCCGTTCCGCCGATTTGACCACCTTATTGATGTGCGCGGCGGCGGCGTGGGTAGGGTCCAGCCGCGCCAACGCCAGCGACGATTGTCCCAGGATGCCCGTGAGCAGATTGTTGAAATCATGCGCGATACCGCCGGCCAGCAGGCCCAGGCTTTCCAATCGCTGCCGCTGCTGCCGGGCTTCTTCTTCTTGTTTGCGCAGGGAAATATCGATCACGCTGGCGCGCAGCAAATTGCGCCCGGCGGCGGGCAATTGCACCAACCGTACTTCGCACCATATTTCCTGACCATCACCACGGCGGAAAAACCACTCAAACGCGGGCATCTCGCCAGCTGCTACCTGGTTGATGTGCCCGGTGATCATCTCCGCCACATTGTCGCCGTCGGGCTGCCGCGCCGCGCTGATATCCAGTGGGCTCATGGTGAGCAGGGCGGCGCGCGGGTAGCCAAACAGTTTTGCCGCGTTTTCGTTGACGGCGACGAAGTGCCCCTGGTCTACGTCGTAGAGGAGGATGGCTTCGGGGGCGTGTTCGACAAGGGTGCGGAAGCGTTCTTCGCTTTCGTGCAGGGCTTGTTCGGCCAGTTTGCGGTCGGTGAAGTCGTATAACATGCCGGCAACGTACCGCAGTTCCCCATCCGCTTTCCATACTGTTTGCAGGCTGACCATGTTCCAACGCGCCAGGCCTTCCTTCGTCTGGTAGCGGCATTCATACTGCACGCATATCTGCTCCCGGTTGAGCAGTTTTTGCCACAACGCCGCACTAGATGACCGGTCTTCCGGGTGGATATACATGAGGCGGGAACGTCCCAGACTTTCGGCCACAGTGTACCCCGTCATCCGTGACCAGGCGGCATTGAGGAAAAGATAGCGACCGGCGGCGTCCAACTGGCAGATGACCTCCTGCGCGTTGTCTACCACGGAGCGGTATCGCTCTTCGTTGCGGCGGACTTCGGTGTAGAGGCGGGCGCGCGTGATAGCCTGGTTGAGGTGCGCGGCCAGGGTGCCCATCAAGTGCAAGTCCGCTTCGGTGAGGGTGATGGCGTCGGTGCATTCGATGTTAAAGACGCCGACGGCTTGCCCTTCGTCAAAGAGAGGGACGCAGATTTCGGATTGAATGCCGGCAAAAGCGTGCAAAAATGCCGGTTCCTCGCGTACGTCTCGAACGAAAATGGGTTGCCTGGTGCGCACCGCTCGCCCCATCACGCCTGTGTACAACGAAATCCGCGACAGCACTTGAGGATAGCCGACCTGATGTTGCAGCACCAGTGTCTTGTCCTCCAGCCAGTAGAGGCTGACCAGGGTGTAGCCGAACGTATCCGCGGTGACTTCGACGATTTTGCGGAAGAGTGCCGGCAGATCCAACTCCCCCGCCAACGCCATCCGCACCTTATCCAGAAGCCGGTTCTCCCGCGCCCGCCACTGCGCGTCCCACAACAGCGCCCGATACTGCTGTTCGCTCCGCCGCAGCGCCTCCTCCGTGCGAATACGTTCCGACAACTGCTCCTGCAACTGCGTATGCAGGCGGGCGTTGGCAATAATCAGAGAAATGCGGTTCGCCACCTCTTGCAGCAGCGTCTGGTCCTCCTCCATGAACGGCGGAGACTCCTGGCGGCGCACCACGGCCAACGTGCCCACTATCTCTTCCTGCAAACGCAGCGGCACAATCAACAGACTGTTAAATCCACGATAGAATCGCTCCCGCTCGGCGCGTATTGGATCTGGAACAAAAAAGGGGAGGAGCAGCGGCTGCCCACTCATGAACACCTGCCCCGGAAAGCCCTCTTCAGGAGTTTGGTTGGTCCGCGCCAGCGATTCGCGCATCTCCGCGACCAGATGGGGGTCCGTGTGATACACGGCCGCGGGGATCAGGAAACGACCATCGTCGGAAAGCAGGCGCACGATGCAGATTGCATCCATCAGGCGCGACACTTGCCGTGCGGCGGTCTCCAGCGCCGCGTCATATTCCAACGCGACCTCGGCGAGTGATTGGAAAAGCTCAATAAGCAGTTCGAAATGTTTAGCCTTCATTCTTATTGACTTGAGGGCTGGCGACTGACGATATTCGGAGCTACAAGAGGGTGGTCATGTATAGTCCTTCCAGAGAAAAACCGAGTCGTTGATAGTAGCGGCGCGTGCCAATGGCGCTAATGACGGCGAGATGGCTGTAACCTTGCGCGCGCGCCATCCCCCGCGCTGTCTCCACCAGGGCGCGCCCCAGACCCATGTGCTGTGCCTCCCCCTGGCTCGATTCGCCCAACAACAAGGCCGGTCCGTAGACGTGGACTTCCCGAATCATGGCATGGCCGACCAGCTCCGGCAGGGGCGGTTCCGCGTCCGGGCGCGGCAGCGAGAGGCGCAAAAAGCCGGCAATACGCCCGTCGGCCCGCTCGAAGCTGAGGAATTGTTCGGTGGTGGCGTCTGTTTCGTAGCCGTCTACGCGCAGGCTCAATTCGGCGGCGGTGACTTTTTCGCGCCGGATTTCGCGGCAGCGAATACACTGGCAGGGCTGCCCCATTCGGTTCATTTGCTGCTGCGCCATTTGACGGAGGTTGGCTTTCTTCATGCCGGCAACAACATTCGTCGTTGGAATGTCCCGCACCACCCGATTGATCCGCACCCAGCGCGGCACCTGTTGCTTACAGGCTACCAACACCCGCAACGCCTCCTCCTCGCTGTATGGTTCATACTCCCCCCGTTGCCAGTGGGCGTATAGCTCCGCATTCTCCACCAGCATACAAGGGTAAATCTTCAACTCGTCCGGGCGAATCGCGGGGTCGTCCCACAGCCGCGCAAAGTCCGCAATATCACTGTCAGGGGTCGCCCCCAGCAAATTGGGCATCCAGTGGGCGTGAATCTTGTAGCCCGCCAGGCGCAGCAGCCGAATTGCCCGCCGCGTCGTGGCCACATCGTGTCCGCGCTGGTTCAATGCCAGAATGCGGTCGTCCAGGCTCTGAATACCGATTTGCACCTTCGTCACGCCCAGGAAACGGAACCAGCGCAGTTCCTCCACGTTAATGTGGTCGGGGCGCGTCTCCACCACCAGCCCCACGTTGCGGCAGCGCCCACGCGCGTTCAGTTGTTGTGCCTGCGTCAGGCTCTCTGCTTCCTGTCCGTTCAGCGCGTCCAGGCAGCGCTTCACAAACCATTCCTGATAATCGCGGCGATAGCTGGACCATGTGCCGCCCAGAATGAGCAGCTCAATTTTCTGCGTGGGGTGGCCGATGTTGCGCAGTGCCTCCAGGCGAGCCGCCGTTTGCGCGAAGGGGTCAAAAGCGTGCCGCTCGGCGCGCATTGCTCCCGGCTCGTCGGGCAAATAGCTCTTGGGCATACGCACATCAGTCGGGCAGAAAATACACTTGCCCGGACATGGATACGGTTTTGTCAGCACCGTCACGGTGGTCACGCCAGCCTGGGTGCGCGTGGGCTTCATCTGCAGGTGGGTGATGGCTTCCGGCTGCCACGTCATCACGCCTGCCTGGCACAGGTCCCGATAGACGCGCAGCAACTGGTCCTTAGACATCCAGGGCAAGCCACGGCGGGCGTGTCGCCCCATCACGCGGCGATAGGCCGGCCCCGTGAGTGGTTTTTGCCGCAGCAGGTCATCAATCAAGGCGGCGAATGCCTGCTCGCGCCCGGTGGTGTCTACGGGTTGGTGATTTTGCTGCCAGCGATCTTCCTGCGCCAACGTTTGATCCAGAGGAAACATGGTCATGGTTTCATTGTAGCATGACAGGAGGGGGAACGCGATAGGGAAAAGGCCAGGGGTGCGCGGCGTTCTTGTTGACGGCGCATCATCCCGTCATTCCGAGTCTGGCGAGAAATCCCGGCCGTGTTTGCCGATAACCGTCGTCTGGATTCCTCAGGCTACGGCCTTCGGCATGACACGGGATCATACCCCGGTCATTCCCAAGCTGGTATTCACCAGGGATGGCAAAAGCCCGTTAGACTAATCTGACCCGTCAACAAATGCCCCGGCCACCCAACGGACAGGGGAGCGTTGCGCTGGCGGATCAGGTGCCGCGGGCAAGACTTATCAGGGCCTTACGCAGTGCTTTGTGTTCGGCGCTGGTGGGAGCGGGGCCGTCCATGACGGCGGCGATGAATTCGGGGGGCGGCAGGTAGTGGTGGGTCGTGACGTAGTGATGGAGGAGGTCGGGCGCGGCGTAGATGTCCAACTCGCCAATGACGCGAATTTCCGCCCCCCCGTAGGGGGAGATGGTTTGGTGACAGATGGGGCAGGGGCGGGCGGCGGGCGCGGCGCAGACGGTGTGGTCGGGCCGACAAAATGCAAGCAGGCGCGCGGCAAAGGCGGGCGGCGCGTCCCCGGTGGCGAAGGGCATTCCGCCGCGCAGCCAACCGACCGCCAACGGCAGCATTCCTAACGCCTCATCTGCGCCGCAGCCCGTGTAGGGGGCCAGGTCGTGCCAATCCGCGCGCCTGCGAGCCATTATCTAACTGATTAGTTCCATCATCGTGCGCAACGTTTCCACGTTGAACACGGTCAGGTTCATGGTGGTGATAGGGCTTTCCCGCCAGAGCGAAAGTCGTTCTTTGACCCGCTCCTTCGGTCCGACGAGGGCTACTTCGTCAATCAACGCCGGGGGAATAGCCATCATGGCTTCGCCCTGCCGCCCGGAGAGGTAGAGGTCTTGCACTTTGGCCGCGGCCTCCGCAAATCCGTAGCGCACCGCCAGGTCGTTGTAGAAGTTCTTGCCTTTGGCGCCCATGCCGCCGATGTAGAGGGCCAGCATAGGGCGGAGCATGTTGTAGGCGATGTCTATGTTGTCTTCGATAACGACGGAGACGGTGGGGGCGATGTCGAAATTGGCGTACCCTTTTTCTCCGCCGGCGCGGGCGAATCCTTCCTGGATGGCCGGCTCATAGATTTCGTGGTATTTGCGCGGGGAGAAGAAGATGGGTAGCCAGCCATCGGCGATTTCGGCGGTGAGGGCGACGTTTTGGGGGCCGATGGCGGCCAGGTAAATGGGGATGTTCGGGTCGGCTTGCAGGGTGCTTTTCAGCGGTTTGCCCAGTCCTGTGGCGTCGGGGCCGTTGTAGGGTATCTGGTATAGCTTGCCATCATAGGTAAGGCGGTCCTGGCGGGCGAAAACGCGGCGCAAGATGTCCACGTATTCGCGGGTGCGGGTGAGGGGGCGGGCGTAGCTGACGCCGTGCCAACCTTCGACCACTTGCGGTCCGGAGAGGCCCAGGCCCATAAGAAAGCGCCCGCCGGATAGTTGGTTGAGGGTCATGGCGGTCATGGCGGCGTTGGCGGGGGTGCGTCCGGGCATTTGCATGATGGCCGTGCCCAACTTGACGTGTTGTGTGTGCGCGCCAATCCAGGTCAAGGGGGTGATGGCGTCGGAGCCGTAGGCTTCGGCGGTCCAGACGGCGTAGACGCCCAGGCGGTCCGCTTCCTGGGCGAGTTCGAGGGGGAGTTGTATTTTGCCGGCAGCGTAGCCGAGCATCAGGCCAATACGCATGAGAAACTCCTGAGTGGGTGGCCGCCAGGTAATCGTTGTCAGGCGGCGCGGAAATGGCTATCGTGAGAACGGGTTCCTTCTCCAACCGCGTCAGGGGCGATTATAGCAAAAAAGCGCCAACTATCCGTAGTGGACGCCTGTCAACCGTTCTGAGACTTGCCAGAGGCGCTGGCGTGTCGCTGCGTCGTAGGCTTCCTTATTGGCTTTTTTCTCGGCGGGATACCCGCGCACATTTAACCAGCGGGGGCCGTAGAAGACGCCGCCTCTGGCGTCCTCCGCCGTCATCCCATACAACATGGGCAGCACGCCCATCTTGATGTCCTGGGCGAAAAGGGGTTCTGTCAGACGGTAGAGCCAGGCTTCCATTCTCGTGTTTGATTGTGCGACGCTGTTTGTCTGCAAATTGCCCATGACCATGCCCGGATGGGATGTATTCACGATGGTGTCGTACCCGGCGGCGGTCAGTCGTTCTTGCAGTTCAAGGGTAAACAGAATATTCGCCAACTTGCTTTGCCCATAGGCGGCCCAACGGCTGTATTCTTTTTCGCCCATCAAGTCGTCGAAATTCATTGTTCCGGTGTAGTTGGCGCTGCTGGTGACGTTGTGGATGCGCGCGTGCGGCGTCTTGACGATTATGTCTATCAGAAGGCCCGTGAGGGCAAAATGACCGAGGTGATTGACGCCGAACTGCATTTCAAAACCATCTACTGTTTCCTGGCGCGGGATTGCCATAATGCCGGCATTGTTCAAGAGAACATCAAGCCGACCAAACTTCGCCTTGAACGCCGCCGCAAATGCGTGAACGGAACGCAAATCCCCTACATCAAGCTGCATCAAGTCCAGAGACGCATTGGGCTGGTTTTGCAGAATATCAGCCTGAGCCTTGTTGCCTTTGGTTATATTGCGCGCCGTCATCACCACAGTCGCGCCCCTGGCGGCCAATATACGGGCGCACGCAAACCCCAAGCCACTGTTCGCGCCTGTGATAACGACGACTTTTCCGGCCAGATCGGGGATGTTCTCTTGTGTCCATTTTGCGTTCATGATTTATTCTCCTCCAATGTCCAATGGCTTCTCGACAGCACAAAAGCGATACACGTTGACGGACATCCATGATTCGGACGGCCAATGGCAAAGGCCGGTTTTAAGCAAAAAGCGCCGCAATCGCGGCGCTTTTGAAATCATGCCCTCACGGGGATTCGAACCCCGGTTTTAGCCTTGAAAGGGCTACGTCCTGGTCCCCTAGACGATGAGGGCAACGGAGGGAATTGTATCATTGGCCGTATGGGAGGTCAAGCACGATGTGCTACCGCGAAGGCGAGATCGCCGTTGAACAAACCGGGCGAAACGCCTAAAATGTAGGGGACGTTTGGGGTTGTCGTGGCGATTACCCCGTCCGGAAAGGGCATAGCGCGGATGAGACAGGAAGGTTTCACCGGCTGCGCCAACTCTGATGAATGGAAACGAATCAGCCTCAGGGGTACGTGGTCCAATACATCTTCCCGGAGGCTCGATTTCCGACCCAGAGCGTCTCATCATTCGAGTCATTTAGGTAACTACTAACGCTCTCTGGAGATTGGACCAATTTCACGCGTTCAATGGCGATTTTCACCAGAGCAAATTGGTCCAATCTGGCTTAGTAGTTACCCGGGAAGATTATTTTCGAAGGAGCTTACTCGTGACAATCATAGGGATTAATCACGTCGCTATCGTTGTGCCAGACCTGGAAGCCGGGCAACGTTTCTGGGTTGACGCGCTGGGGCTTTCCCTGGACCATGTGGCGCACGTACCGGAAGAGGGTGTTGATGTGGCATTTTTGCCGGCAGGCAACACCGAAATCGAACTGCTGCAACCTCTGGACGAAAACAACGGCGTAGGGAAATTTCTGCGAAAACGGGGGCCGGGCATTCATCACATCTGCCTGGAGGTAGCCCATATCGAGGAGACGATGAGCATTCTTCGTGATAAAGGTGTTCGACTCCTCAACGAAACGCCGCGCACCAATCCAGATGGACGGAAATATGCTTTTGTTCATCCTAAAAGCACGGGGGGCGTGCTCGTAGAACTGTACCAGATTCCTCACACGCCTGACCTTCATGAAGACGACCAGAAGCCAGGTGGTTACGAAGACTAAGGGCGCATCCGTTAATAAAGGCTACGCTCGGGAATTGACGGATGCGCTTGGATGAAAACCTGGGTTTTGCGCCGCAAACGTGTGGTGTGCCAGGCAAGAACCCGAAATAACCCAGGCGATACCAGGTTGTTTTCTTAAGGCGCAATAGGTCATTAGTGGCATTTCTGGTTCCCATCATGGCAAATGGAAGTGATAAATGTCTTGAATATTTATGACATTTGTCATCAAAAGGGAAACCTGTTTATACTACCATACGTTCCTGTTGTCCCACAGGCTTGTGGTGTTCTCCTTACACGCTTCCAACTCAACCGTTCTTTGCGGCAAGCTATCAACTGAGCAGTCTTGTTTGTCTGCAACCACGGCATGGCTGTTGATTGGAATGCAAACAAACAAATCTACCCCTGCCCTCTTGTTAACTGGTCACTTCGGTAAAGATGAGTATTGCTGACTACCCGCTTGATGCGGATCACCAACCAGACCCCGTACGCCCGGCTTCCCGCCGTTTCCTTTGGGTCGTCTATGCGCTAATCGGTCTGTTCGTCATTGGCTCGCTGGCTTTTGCCACCTTCCGCCCGATCTTGGTGTTGCCGCGTATTGGACTCGCTCCGGGTTTCTCGCTACAAGATGAAACCGGCCAGCGATTTACCAGCGAAGATTTGCGCGGGCAAATTGCCGTGTATAACTTCACTTACACGAACTGTGTGTCGCCCTGCCCGGATACCGACGCCGTGATGCAGGGCGTGCAGGCGCGGTTGGGGGAGGTGGATACGGGGGGTATTCCGGTAACGTTGGTGACGGTCTCTTTTGATCCCCGGCGGGACACGCCTGAACGTCTGCGCGAATATGCGGCGCGGCTACGAGGAGAGGATGAAAACTGGCATTTTCTCACGGGCGCGCCAGATCGGTTGAAATGGATGATTGGCGGTGGGTTTAGCGTCTTTTATGACGCCCGCGATGATGGGACGTTTACGTTTGACCCCGCTTTTATGTTGGTCGATGGGACGGGCATTTTGCGGGCGGAGTATCGCACGGCCACGCCCGAAGTGGACCGCGTCTTGCGCGATGTAGGGCTGGTGGCGCAGGAGGCCAACAAGAGCAAGGGGGCCAATCGCGCTGCTTATGAGGCTGCCCACCTTTTCCTTTGTTATCCCCGTTAACGACGGTGAGCGTAATCTGATATGGATTCGGAATCAACTTCGGTCGTCGGGAAAAATGCCGGCACAACCCCCATCTGGCTTCTGGCTATTATCGGACTGCTTGGTGGCCTGCTGCTCTTCTTTCTTATCCGCTTCCTCCTCACCGGCAGCCTGTTCGGCACGCAGCCCTTTCACGGTGTTGTGCTGCAATCACCACAACAGGCCGTCAACTTCACCCTCATGGGGCCCGACGAGCAACCCGTCAGCTTGAATGATTTTCGTGGCAAGGTCGTTCTGCTCTATTTTGGCTACACCTTCTGCCCCGATGCCTGCCCGGCCACGCTATCCGTGCTCAAGGAAGTGCGCCAACAGTTAGGGCGGCGTGCCGATGATGTCCAGGTAGTCATGATCACAGTAGACCCGGAACGGGACACGCCCACGCGCCTGGCCGACTACGTGCGCAGCTTCGACCCCACGTTTGTCGGCTTGAGTGGCACGCTGGATCAAACCAGCGCTGTCGCCACGGACTATGGCATCTTCTTTGAGAAACAACCCGGCACGGCCGCTACAGGGTATCTTGTAGACCACACGGCTACCGTAGCCGCGATCGACAAGGACGGTTATTTACGCCTCATCTTTCTCTTCGACATGAGCGCGGAGGAAATTGCCGCCGACGTGCGTCGCCTGCTGCGTTAAAATCGCCATTGGCGTTTCATTTTTTCAACCCGTCAGTTTCGCTGTGGTCAGTAGTCCGCCACCATCACCATCCACAGATAACTGGCCCATGTCTAATCAGGAGACTGCTATGAAATGGTTAAGGAAGTTGTTTGAAGGCGAGTATGATGCGCCACAGGGCACGATGGTCCTGTTGGCCCTGTTCCTATTCTTTATTATTGTGCTTTGGGGCAATGCGTATCTCCACGTCGTCACCAATGGCACAACGCAATAGGTCGCGCCACAGCGATCTGTTCAACGATTTGAGGAGGGAAGTAACATGCACGTAAATCGTTACGAGAAATTTTGGATCATTCTCAGTTCCTTGTTGTTGGTTGTTTTTGCCGCCGCCGTAGCCACCAGCAGTGTTGCCTATGGCATTCAAGTGCCCGCGCCGGAACAACGTGTAGACCCGCGCGTGGTGGCAACGCCGGGCAACTCGCCATTTGGCGAACCGGGCTTGCGCGAACTGGCTCCAGGGAAATACGAAGCCTACATCCTGGCGCAGGCATGGTCTTATTCGCCCAAAGAGATACGAGTTCCCGTAGGCTCGACGGTGACGTTTTATCTCACCAGCCGTGATGTACAGCATGGTTTCAAACTGGAAGGGACAAACATCAATATGATGGTATTGCCGGGGCAAGTCTCCAAACTGACGACGACCTTTGACAAACCAGGCACGTATCCTTTCATTTGCCACGAATATTGTGGTGTGGGCCATCAGTCGATGTTTGGGCAACTCATCGTCGAAGGATAGGCAATAGACGCGACGATGAACGGACTGGCATCGTCTGCAGTAATTAGGAGGATCCACAATGACATTTAAGACTGAAAATAAGCTAACTTCGTGGCACATCGGCATCGCCCTGGCAGCATTGTTTGTTGGCGGTGCGTTTGGTCCCTTGCAAAAGGCGGAGCATGTTGGCATCAATCTGTATCCGGCTCTGAGTGACGTGGGCATCAAAAGCTACTATCAGGGTCTGACGCTCCATGGTGTTTTGAACGCCCTGGTCTGGACGACATTTTTTATCACCGGCTTTTTTGTTTTTGCGGTTACGCGCAGCCTGAATCGGGAACTGCGCTACCCCAAATTGAATGTAGCGGCTTTGATCGTAATGGCATTAGGGCTGGTAATGGCGGCGGTCCCTCTGTTGGGGAATAAGGCTTCCGTTCTGTATACGTTTTACCCCCCGCTGAAGGCGGACACCTTTTTCTACCTGGGGTTGACTCTGGTCGTCGTTGGCTCCTGGATGGTGGGGTATGGTCTCTATTTTACCTATGGAGAATGGCGTAAGCAGAATAAGGGCGCGCGCACGCCGTTTATTGCGCTGGCCTCGCTGATTACGATGGTGATGTGGCAGCTTGCGACGCTGGGCGTGGCCGCGGAGATTCTGTTCCTGATTCTGCCGTGGTCGCTGGGGTGGGTCGAAGGGATTGACCCACAGTTGTCGCGCACGTTCTTTTGGTTTTTTGGGCATCCGCTGGTTTATTTCTGGTTGTTGCCGGCATACGTCTCCTGGTACGGTATGCTACCCAAACAAGCCGGCGGCAAACTCTTCAGCGACTCCCTGGCCCGCCTCGTCTTCTGGCTCTTCCTGGCCCTCTCCGTACCCGTGGGGCTTCATCACCAATATACTGACCCAGGCGTTCCCGCCGGTTGGAAGGCAATACACGCCGTTCTCACCTTTTCCCTGTTTATTCCCAGCATGATCACCGCCTTCACCGTGGTTGCTTCGCTAGAATTGGGTGGGCGCGCCCGCGGTGGCAAGGGCTTGATTGGCTGGATTCGCAAACTGCCGTGGGGTGATCCTTCCTATACCGCGCAAAACCTGGCGATGATTCTGTTCGTCTTTGGTGGCATTGGCGGCCTGATCAATGCTTCGTACAACGTGAACCTGGCCGTCCACAACACCATGTGGGTTCCGGGACACTTCCATCTGACCCTGGGGTCGGCGGTGACGCTCTCCTTCTTTGGCATCCTGTATTGGCTGGTGCCGAAGCTCTCCGGCAGGCAGTTGTGGAGCCGCAGGGCGGGTTTGTGGCAGGCGTGGACCTGGTTTATCGGCATGATCCTGATGAGCAATGGTTTGCACACCATTGGCCTCATCTTTGGCGTGCCGCGACGCAGCATGTTGGGCGTGGCGCCCTATTTGCAGCCAGAGTGGGCCCCGTTCCTCACGGAAGCGTTCATCGGTGCTATGTTCCTGTCCGTCAGCGGGCTGCTCGTTTACGCCAATGTGCTGGGTACCGTTTTTGCCGGGCGCAAGCTGGAAAAACCGATTGAAATGCCCGTGGCCGAACCGCTGGATGCCACGCCCGCGCCTTTGTGGCTCGATTCCTGGAAGCCGTGGTTAGTGGGCACGGTGGCCCTGATTCTGGTAGCATATGGGCCTGTACTGTATCAGTTGATTCGGGACGTGGCGCTGACCTCGCCCGGATTCAAGCTCTGGTAATTCACATTCAGGCGGAACCCTCGACGCTTGCGTGCGCGAGATTCCGTACAATAGAGATGATGCAGCCGACGCGGAGGCCGCCCGGCGCGGTCTAACACGTGTGGCTGCATCGTCGTCTCATGGAGGTTTACACTATGCGCAAATTGTTTCTCATTCTGATGCTCGTGCTGGCCATAGGGCTGGTGGCGTGCGGAGGTGGCGATGCGGATGATGCCGGCACTTCCACCGACAGCTCCATCGGCGATGCCAAGCATGGCGAAGAACTGTTCGCATCCCCCACCATCGGCGCCGCCAGTGCCCCCGGCTGCATCACTTGCCACTCGCTGGAACCGGGTGTCGTCATCGTGGGACCGTCGCAGGCCGACCTGGCGGACCGGGCCGCATCGCGCGTGCCGGGCATGACCGCCGAGCAGTACATTCGCCAGTCCATCACCGAGCCAGATGCCTTCGTGGTAGAGGGCTTCTCGCCGGGCGTGATGTATCAGAACTACGCTAACGAGCTGTCGGCAAAGGACATCACCGACCTGGTAGCATACACGCTCACGTTGCACAATCAATAGCCGTCAGTGCGTCTGGCGCCTGAAATAAAAAAGACCTTCTCCCCAAACGGGGGAAGGTCTTTTTTTGCCATCTGAGCATATTATACCAACACACGCTTCGCGGAAGCTTGATTTCAGGTGACTGCTGAAAATGGTCATTTGCATAAGAACCCTTCCCGCGCATCCGTCAATTCCCGAGCGAAGCCTTTATTAACGGATGCGCCCTTGCCGTTACCTCTCGGGAAGATCTCTTGGTACACATACCCCTGAGGCTGAATAATGCCTACGTTTTGGGATTTTGTGCCGGCATTTTCTCCGCCAACGCCCACCACTGTATACCACAACTAGACCGCATGTGCTAAAATCGGGCGCGTAGAGTCACCCGCAGAATACAGTCGCATGGGAGAAAACGTTTGAACAGTAAACGTGAGTTTCGTATCGCCAATGAATACACCTACAACCAGTCCGGCCCCGTGCGTTGGGTACTGTCTCACCTGGGTCGCTACAAGCTGTTTCTGATCAGCTTTGTCGTCACGATAGCCGCGGCCAATTTCCTGAATGCGTCTATTCGAGTGCAGGTCGGGAACGCCTTCAACGTCGTCCTGGCGCAGGGCGCGGACGTGTCCGCCCTGCTGCGCGTCGTTGGCACGCTGTTGCTGATTGTCGTCGGGCGCGGGCTGACCGACCTGGCGGGCAGTTGGTCCAGCGAGGTGCTGGGCAACCGATTGGAGCGGGACACACGGGATGAGTTGTACTTGAGCCTGTTGGGAAAGAGCCAGACGTTCCACAATCGCCAGCGCGTGGGGGATGTGATGGCGCGGGCCACGGATGATGTGCGCCAGCTTAACGGAATGATCGCGCCGGGCATTTACCTGATTTTGGACTCGACAATGGGCCTGGTGATGCCTCTGGCCTTTATCGCGTCCGTGCGGTTGGCGTTGCTGCTGGTTCCGGCACTGTATGTGGTGGTGTTCTACGCAGCGTTGAAGCGGTACATGAACCAGTTGAATCCGGTTGCGGGGCAGATGCGCTACCGGTATGGGGTGATGAATGCGGGGTTGGCGGAGGCAATTGCCGGCATTGAAGTGGTCAAATCCACCGCCCAAGAAGAGCAAGAGATGGAGAAGTTTACGGAAAATGCCGGCACATTCCGCGACTACTTCATCAAGGAAGGCCAGATACAAGCCCGTTACCTGCCCCCCCTCCTCCTCGGTTTCGCCCTCTCCGCCGCCCTCCTGCATGGCCTTTCCCTCCTCTCCCGCGGCCTCATCAACATCGGTCAACTTGTCACCTTCATCGGCCTCATGTTCTCCCTCCGCTTCCCCACCTTCATCTCCATCTTCACTTTCTCCCTCGTACAGTTGGGGCTGGCCGGCGCCGACCGCATCCTCTTCCTCATGAAACAGGAAACGGAACTAGACGAAAACGAAGCGGGACACAGCGCCCCCATGCGCGGCGAACTGGCCTTCGACAACGTCACATTTGGTTATGGCGAGCGGCCCGTGCTGCAAAACATCTCCTTCCGCGCCGCCCCCGGCCAAACCATCGCCATCGTCGGGCAAACCGGTGCCGGCAAAAGCACCCTCACCAAACTCGTCAACCGCACCTACGACGTCACCGAGGGACGGATCACCATCGACGGCGTAGACGTGCGCGATTGGCGGTTGGACGCGCTCCGCTCCCAAATCTCCGCCATCGAACAAGACATCTTCCTCTTTTCCCGCTCCATCGCCGAAAACATCGGCTTTGGCCTCGGTCCCAAAGCCGACCCGGCGCACATCGAAACCGCCGCCCGCGAAGCGCAGGCGCACGACTTCATCACCAGTTTCCCGGATGGCTACGACACCGTTATCGGCGAGCGCGGCGTCACCCTCTCCGGCGGGCAGCGGCAGCGACTGGCCATTGCCCGCGCCCTGCTCACCGACCCGCGCATCCTCATCCTGGACGACGCCACCAGCGCCATAGACAGCGCCACCGAAGACAAAATCCAGACGGCCATCAACCGCGTGCTGCAAGGGCGCACCACCCTGCTGATCACGCACCGTCTCTCGCAGATTCGCCGCGCCGATCTGGTGCTGGTATTAGAGCAGGGGCAGGTCGCCGCGCAGGGCACGCACGAGGAACTGCTGCGCACCTCGCAACTCTATCGCCGCATCTTTCTCCGTCACCACTGGAAGCAGGCGGCCCCCCACGTGCCCACGCCTGCCGCAAACGAATGACACATTTTCAGCTCGATCCGCGTTGTTCCGCGCTCGTCCGCGTCTTTTTGTCAGAGGAGTAATCAATGGGCTTTATCATGGATGGCCTTGATGCCGAAGGGTATGATCGTTCGTACAACGACCGCGAACTGCTGCGGCGCATTGTCGCTTACTTTGGACCCCATCGGCGCGTGATGCTGGGCGTGGCCGGCGTCATCTTCCTCAATGCGGTGATGACGACGGCGCTGCCCATCCTCATCGGGCGCATGATTGACACGTTGGATGCCGGGGCCGATCTGAGCCGCACGCGCTGGCTCCTGCTCGCTTTCCTCCTGTTTGGCGCGCTCTCCTGGCTGTTCAACTACCTGCGCCAGTGGCACACCGCGCGCGTGGTGGGCAACATCGTCCTCAAACTGCGCCAGGACGCCTTCGCCGCCGTGGTGGCGCGGGATATGTCGTTTTACGACGAGTTTTCCTCAGGCAAAATCGTCAGCCGCGTCACTTCGGACACACAGGCATTCGCTTCCGTGGTCACGTTGACGCTGAACCTGATGAGCGAGTTGCTGATTGTGGTGATTGTGGTCGCCGTGCTGCTGTCGCTCAACGTGCGCCTGACCCTGTTGGCGCTGGCGATTTCGCCCCTGGTGATCGTCGCCGCGCTCAGTTTCCGCCACATCGCCCGCCAGACGACGCTGCGGGCGCAGCGGGCGCTGGCTAACGTGAACAGCAACGTGCAGGAAACGGTGACGGGCATTGCCGTGGCCAAGAATTTCCGCCAGGAGCAAAACATCTACGATGCGTTTACGGGCATCAATCAACAGTCTTATGGCGTTTCTTTGCGCCAGGGGATGACGTTTTCGGCCATCTTTCCGGTGTTGGTGCTGATTGCCGGCACAGGCACGACCATCATCGTCTACCTCGGCGGCCAAAGCGTCCTCAACGGCGTCGTTTCCGCCGGCGAGTGGTTCCTCTTCGTCGAAGCCGTCAACCTCTTCTGGTTTCCCCTCACCAGCATCGCCTCCTTCTGGAGTCAGTTTCAACAAGGGCTTTCCGCCAGCGAGCGCGTCTTTGCCCTCATCGACGCTGAACCGCGCGTGGTGCAAACGGACAACCAACCCGTGCCGCCGCTGCGCGGCCAGATCGCCTTCATGGACGTGGATTTTCACTACGCGCCGCGGGAGCCGGTCCTTTCCGGCTTCAACCTGACGATTGGCGCGGGAGAAACGGTGGCCCTGGTGGGGCACACGGGCGCGGGCAAGTCTAGCCTGGGCAAATTGGTGGCCCGTTTCTATGAGTTCCAGGGCGGTCAATTGCTGATTGACGGGCGTGACATCCGCACATTTGACTTGCGGGACTATCGCCGCCAGTTGGGTGTTGTGCCGCAGACGCCGTTTTTGTTTGCCGGCACAATCCGCGACAACATCCGCTATGGACGACCAGACGCCAGTGACGAAGAAGTGCTGACCGTGGCCCAACAAATCGGCTGGGGCGATTGGCTGCGGGCGCTGCCCCAGGGTCTGGAAACGGAAGTCGGCGAAGAAGGGCGCGCCCTCTCCATGGGGCAGCGGCAGTTGGTGGCCCTGGCGCGCGTCATGCTGCAAGACCCGGCCATCATCATCCTGGACGAGGCCACCGCCAGCGTAGACCCCCTGGCGGAAGCGCAAATTCAGGAGAGCCTGGAGGTGATCTTGCGCCAGCGCACGGCCGTCATCATCGCTCATCGCCTCTCCACCATCGAAAACGCCGACCGCATTATCGTGCTGCGTCAGGGCGAAATCATTGAGGAAGGCACGCACGACCAACTCATGCGCCTGGGCGGTCACTACGCCGATCTCTACGACACCTATTTCCGCCACCAGTCGCCCGATTACGAAGTGCCCATCTCCGCCTAGTGTCTTGTCAACCACAAGGTGATGGATTTCCATGTCTTCCTGGAAGCTGATTATGAGACGGCGCTGGCCCGAGAGCGAGCTTCCAGGAAGGTTTGTCGGGTAGCAAAATCCATCATTTTGGGGCCACCTGGCGTAGGGGGGACGACGCGGATTCCTCTTGTCCGGGCAGCCAGCCGCTTCTCCGCGTTGTCGCCCCCTTTTGCGACGCCAGGGGGCGAGAAAGGCGGAATACAAGAGGCCGGTCGCTATCCTAATGATGCCCCGTCTGTTCCGCCCCGACACGAAACCTGGCAAAATGGGAATGGCCGTTCATCGTTGGCCGGACAAGCCAGTTTCGCTATTTGCGAGTACACTACAGGGGGTGATTTATGAGCGAACGCACGACGCCCCCGCAAATACCGGACCGCATTGACCGCCGTCGTTATCGTCGGATTCTGACGTTTTTTGCCGGCATTCTCCTCCACATCATCCTCCTCGACCTCCTCGCCGTCCGCCTGCCCCTCCTCAAAACCCGCCTGCGCGCCAACCGCCCCCAACGCCACCGCCACCTCTCTCGCCGCTTCCGCGAACTGGCCGTGGATATGGGCGGCGTCCTCATCAAACTGGGACAATTCCTCAGCGCCCGCGTAGACGTCCTCCCTCCCGAAGTCACCGAAGAACTGGCCGGCCTGCAAGACGAAGTCGCCCCCGTGCCTGCCACCGCCATCCAGGACGTGTTGCAAGCAGAACTGGGGGACCTTTCTCGCCGCTTCGCCTACATCGATCCCACCCCCCTGGCCGCCGCTTCCCTGGGGCAGGCGCACGCCGCCTGGCTCCTGCCCGCGAACGGCGCCGCACACCCCAATGGGCAAACACCCCCCCGCGGTGCGCCCGTGGTGATCAAGGTGCAGCGCCCGCACATTGAGGAGGTGGTGCGCACCGATCTGTCCGCCCTGCGGGTGGTGGCCCGCTGGGTGATGCGCTACAAACCTATTCGACGACGAGCGAATGTGCCGGCATTACTCGACGAATTCGCGCGCACCCTCTGGGAAGAACTCGACTACCACGCCGAAGCCGGCAACGCCGAACGCTTCGCCCTCCTGTTCGCCGACCAGCCCGATGTGCGCGTCCCCGCCGTCTACTGGCAGCACGCCACCTCCCGCGTCCTCACGCTGGAACGCATGGAAGGTATCAAAATCACGGAGACGGAAGCTATGCGCGATGCCGGCATCGACACCGCCCACATCGCCGACCGCCTGCTGGAACTCTACTTCCGCCAATTCTTCATCGAAGGCTTCTTCCACGCCGACCCTCATCCCGGCAACCTCTTCGTGCAGCCACTGCCCCCAACCGACGACAACCCATACCCCTTTGCCATCGTCTTCGTTGATTTTGGCATGATGGGGCGCATCAAGGAATCACTGAGCCGGAACCTGCAGAAGGTCCTCCTCAGCGTCGCCCAACAGGATGCCCATGCGCTGACCCAGGCCTACGCCGACATGGGCTTCTTCCTGCCCGGAGCGGACCTGGAACGAATTGAGGAAGCGCAAAAGGTGCTGCTGGCGCGCATCTGGGGGCGCAATCTGTTGGAAATGGCCCGCCCCGACCCCGCGGAAGTGCGGGAACTGAGCCTGGAATTCCGCGACATCCTGTTTGAACTCCCCTTCCAGGTCCCGCAAGACTTTGTCTACCTGGGGCGAGCCGTCGGTATGATTTCCGGCCTGGCCTCCCTGCTCAATCCCAACATCAATCCCTGGTATCAGTTCGAGAAATTCGCGCTAGAAGTGGCGCAAACGCAAGGGATCGGCGAATTCTCGTTGGAGCAGGTGGGCAGCGAACTGCGCAGCCTGTTGGCAATACCCGCGCGGGCGCGCCGCCTGCTGGAAGCCGCCGAAAGTGGCAAACTGCGTATCCGCTCTCTGCCCGACCCCCAGACCACGCGCCGCCTGGATCGGCTGGAACGGCAGGTGAATCAACTGAATTGGGGACTGGTGAGCATGGCGGTGCTCATTTCCGGGACGGTGCTTTACGTTAGTGGGGAGACAGGGCTGGGGACCGCGTTCTGGGGCGTAGCCGCGCTGCTCTTGACGCTCTCCCTCCTGCGAAAATAGTGGACGGTTGGTAGTTGGTGGCTGTCCGCAATTAAGTTAGCGGAAATGCGCGGACAGCGGCTGTCCATGATAGCTTGTCAGTAACGGTCCGTAAAAAGGGTGAAGTTGTATTCGGACGGTTAATTGGTAGCCATCGTGGTGCGCCCCGCTCATGGGGGACGCTTCAATTTTCTGCGGCTTGTCCCCCCTCTGTTTTTCGCCGCCGGGTTTCCTTGATCTGCTCCCATAGCATCCCCAGCAGCAGCACAATCACGCCCAGGTTGATGCACACGTCGGCCACGTTAAAAATGCCCACGCGCAAGCGCAGTTGCACGAAGTCGAGGACCTCTCCCGTGGTGATGCGGTCCCATAAATTGCCGGCAGCCCCACCCACAAACAGCGCCAATCCCAACCGCTCCACCCAGAGCGCCCGCGGCGTGCGCCACAAATAAAACAGTGCCGCCGCCAGCACCAGCACCGACAACCAGCCCACGACCACGCCCACCCCCGGAAACCAGCCAAACGCCACCCCCCGATTATACGTCTCCCGCAGCGTCACCCACGCATTCAGGCGCGTATCGCCGTGTGCGGCGAAAAAATCCGCCATCCACCTTTTCGCCAGACGGTCCGCCACAAACGTCGCCACGATCAACCCATACGGCCAGATAGCTCCCCACCATCCCCTCGTGGATTCATTCTTCTCCATCAGGTTCGCCTTCATCCTCATCCGCGACGGCGGGGACGGGTGGATGTAGCCACGCCAGATAGTCCGCTTCCGTCACGTATTGGCCGCCGCCGATTTCCGCGCTCACCACTTCGTACTGGCGATTGAAGGTGACAACCGTCTGCATACGGCGAAAACAGCGGCTGTCCACAATCGTTTTGTGCCATTGGTAGCCGTTGTCCGCCTGCTGCAAATCGTACTGCTTGTCCGCGCGCACGCGCACAATCGCGCCGCAGTTGTCGCAGCGAGCATACAGGTAGATGCCTTGCGTATCCCCTTGCGCTGCTTCTTTTTTGTCGTCGCCGCCAAAAAGCCGTTTCAAGAACCCCATTATTGCCTCCGAATTCGTAACTGTTCAGCCTCCGGGGTACATGGTCCGACAGACCTTCCCGGAAGGTAACTACTAACGCTCTCTGGAGATTGGACCAATTTCACCAGAGAAAATTGGTCCAATCTGGCTTAGCAGTTACCCCGGAAGCACAATTTCAGACCCAAAGGGTCTTGTTATTCGCGTCATTTAGCATCAAAATAGCTTCCGGGAAGATGGTGGTGCATAGTACCTGAATTATTCTAAGGGACGGAACTTAAACAAGACAACGAAGTTGTTTCCTTCCCGTTCCTGCAACCTGACGATGCAATTCCGTACTTTATTTCATCGTCAGTCCTGACCAGATGTGGCGAGTTGTGGGAGATTATGCCGGCACGCATCACCACACCTCGCCCATTCATCCCCCCCGCAACAACGCCACGCCAGTATAGTCCCCCGGACCGTGATTTGCCAGAAAACGCGGACGCGAACCGGCGCGGAACCCATTGGGACCAACGGGCTGATTTCGTCGCCGGCCACGCCAACCGAAAACAGGCGTATCAGGTATAATTCCGCTCATATCTAAATCGTCGTCATGCCGGTCCGCTCATGAATCTGACGCAGCAGTTCCTCCTCCTGTCCATCATCCCCGCCGCTTTCGTCGCGCTCCTCCTGTATGGGCGGCGCGCCACCGCGCGTACGCGCCGACCCGCCGCACGGCCGTGGGCGCTGACCCTGGTTCTGTCCGCCTTCTGGAGCAGCACTTTGCTCAGTTATTTTGGCGGGGCCACCCTTCCGCTAACGGCGGCCTTCACCTGGCGCGTCGTAGGCGCGTATGCCCTGAGCCTATCCGGTTTGGGACTGCTGCTGACGACGCTGGCGCTGCTGGAAACGCCCTGGCGCGGCCGGTTGTGGTTGATCATCGCCAGCGGCGCGCTCTGGCTGGCCGCCGTCGGCCTGGACCCGGCCATCTGGTCGTACCATCTATCCACGATCTTCTTTCGCTGGGGCAGCGGCGGCTACTATTGGCGACATTTCGATATGTGGGCGGGAGTGTGGGTGTTGAGCGGGCTTGTGCCGGCATTTTCCGCCTGGCTTATCAACCTCCGCTTCGCCCGCCACCTGCCCCAATCCCAATCTCGCACCCAGATCACCTACTGGCTCCTCGCCCTCACCCTCTTCCTCCTCGCCCTCCTCCCCGCCTGCGCCCGCCTCCCCGGCCAACCCGGGCTGCCCCAACTCGGCGCACTCATCTGGCTCCTCGCCGCCCTCCTCGGAACCCTCACCCTGACCCACACCCCCCTGCCAGAAATCCGCCTCAGCGGCCGCCAGATCGTCGCCCTTCTCATCGACGCCGCCGTTATCTTCATCATCGCCCTCCTCGGTCTCTGGTTCCTCAGCCAGCAGGTCGGCAGCCTCTCCCTGCGCGGTCAACTGCTGACCGCCGGCCTGTTTGCCCTCCTCATTTTGCTGGGGCTGCGCCTGGTGCAGCAAATGCGGCGGCGCTGGTTCCATCCCCTCCTCAACGACCATTCCCCGCCCCTCGCCGCCACGGACGACCTCAGCGGCGCGCTCTTCGATCCCCCGGCGCTGGGTCGCTGGCTACTGTACGCTGTGCAAACAACCGTGCAAACCAAAGACGTCTGGCTCTACACCTGCGCGGATGGACCCGGCGGGCGTCTGCTGCTGCGCCCCCTGGTCGCCTCCGACGCGCAAACCATCCCCTCCCTCACTCTCCTCGCCGACAACCCGTTTGTCCAGCATCTACGCCAACAAGCCGCCCCCATCGTGCAATACGACATCGACACCGTCGGCGCATTTGCCGGCATGGACCCGGAAGAACGCCAACTTATTCGGGAACTCCAGCGCCACCTGTACATGCCCTTGCACGCCGGCTCCCGCCTGGTTGGACTGCTGGCCCTGGCCGCCAAAGACAGTCGCCGCCCCTACGACCGTTTCGACTACCTCAGCTTGCAAACACTTGCCAGCCAGGTGGCGCCACTACTACAGCAAGCGCTCACCCAGGCCAGCCTCTACCAACTCGCCTATCACGCCTTCGCGCAGCACCACGCCGCCGCCCACACCGGCCGCTACCAGGCGCAGTGGCAGGCATTGCAACGCCAATTTTTCGATCTGATTCAGCCGGAGACACTGCGCCAACCCCTACAGCAAATTGACCAGAGCCTGCGACAGCGGCAGGAGCAGTTCCCCGATGAGGACATGGCTGCCACGCAGCGACAGGTCAACGAACTACGCCACACACTGGATGGCCTCATCGGCGCCAAAGTTCGCCTGGAACGCCTGATGGACTTTCAGTTTGCGCCCGTGCAGTTTGATCAGGTGCTGCGCGACGTCGTGAATGCCCTCACACCCATGGCCGCGGGGCGGCGCGTTCAGGTCACGACCGAGATCGCCACCGCGCTCCCGCCCATTTATGGCGACCGCCAGCGATTGGCGGAGGCCGTGCGCGGCCTACTGCACAATGCCATCAAATTCAACCGTATTGGCGGGCAGGTCAACCTCCATTGCGCGCTGGAAACCAACGAGATCGCCCTGCACATCAGTGACACCGGCGTGGGCATTCCCCCCGACCGGCTGGACGACCTCTGGGAAGGCTTCCAACGGACGACCGCGCCGCGCGTCACCAGGGTCAGCGGCAACGACCTGCAAATGGGCCTCCCCATCACCCGCTTCATCATCCTCAGCCACGGCGGGCGCATCACCGCCGTCAGCGAATACGGCAGCGGCAGCACCTTTTCCTCTTACTTGCCCATTATCTATTCTCTCCCACCCTCCGGGAAACTGTAGAAAATCGCCCCCCCTCCATCCGCCGCTTCCCCAAATCGGCCACTCCCCTCTGTAGTCCGATTTTCCAAATCGGACACCCCCAACATAACACCCATTGTCGTAACGTTTTCCGTTGCTCGTCAACTGTTGTAAACTACCATCATGCGATTCGCCACGCCCGTTGCATTGCTTTTGCTGCTCACGCTCCCTTACTTCTTCTGGTTGGGGCGGACGCGCGCGGCAGGACGCCGCGACTGGCGCGCGCCCGTGAGCCTGGGACTGCGCCTCTTGATCGTGTCGCTGCTGACGCTTTCCCTGGCCGGGGCGCAAACCGTACGCGCCGCCGATGAACTGGCGGTGGTTTTTCTGGTGGACGCCTCCGACTCCATTTCGCCAGAGCAGCAGGCACAGGCGGAAGCCTATGTGCGCCAGGCGATTGCGGGCATGAAGAGCAACGATCAGGCGGCGGTGGTGGTTTTTGGAGCGAATGCGCTGGTGGAACGCCCCATGAGCGGGCTGGCGGAGTTGGCCCCGGTTTCGTCCGTGCCGCGAAGTTTGCATACGGACCTGGCGGAGGCGATCCGCTTGGGGCTGGCGCTGTTTCCGGCGGGCGCGGCGCGGCGCATGGTGATTTTGAGCGATGGCGCGGCCACGAATGGGGACACGGCGGCGGCGGCGCGGGTGGCGGCAACGACGGGGGTGCAGATTGACGTGGTTCCGTTGACGCGCCCGGGGGATGTGCCTGAGGTGATGATCACGGGCGTGAACGCGCCGACGCGGGTGGTGGCGGGGGAGGGGTTTCGTCTGACGGTGACGGTGGAGAGTACGGGGAATATGCCGGCATCTATCCGCATCCTGGCAAACGGCAGCATCATCTCGGAGCAGCCCGTCGAACTGCGTGCCGGCATCAACAACTACAGCATCCGTCTGCAAGCCACCGCCCAGGAATTCGCCCGCTACACCGCCCAGATCGTCCCCACCCAGGACACCTACTACCAGAACAACCAGCTCGCCGCCTTCACCGAAATCGTGGGACCGCCGCGCGTCCTCCTCGTTGCCGCCGCTGCCGGTCAGGCGGACGACGGCAGCCCCATCCCCGACGAATCCCCCCAACTACAACTGGCACTGGAAGCGGCAGGCCTGCTCGTGGACCGCGCCACCCCCGCCGAACTGCCCGCCGCCCTGGGCGAACTGAGCAACTATGCCAGCATCATCCTCGTGGACGTGAATGCCAAAGAGCTATCGCCGCGCAAAATGGAGGCGCTGCAAACCTACGTGCGCGACCTGGGCGGCGGATTGGTGACCGTCGGCGGCCCCAGCAGCTACGGCATGGGCGGCTACTTCCGTACGCCTCTGGAAGAGACCCTGCCCCTGGAGATGCAAATCAAAGACCAGGAGCGGTTCCCTTCCGTGAGCATGGTCATCGTCATCGACCGCTCCGGCAGCATGGGCGCGCCCGAAGGGGGCGTGACCAAAATTCAACTGGCGGCGGAAGGCGCGGCCCGCGTGGTGCAGCTTCTCAACGACTTCGACGACATCACCATTATTCCCACGGACACGCGGCCCGATAACCCCATCGGCCCCGTCTCCGCCGCGGACAAAGAGAGCATCATCGCCCGCATCCGTCAGATCGGCGCGGGGGGTGGCGGCATCTACGTGCGCACCGGCCTGGAAGCAGCGGCGCAGGCCCTCGCCAGCAGCAGCAACCAGGTCAAGCACGTGATCGTCCTGGCCGATGGCGGCGATTCGGAGCAGAAAGAGGGCGTGCCGGAACTGCTGGACGCGCTCACGGCAGGGGGGACAACGATCTCGTTCGTGAGCATTGGCAACGGGACTGACGTGCCCTGGCTGCAAGACATGGCGCAGCGGGGAAATGGACGGTTCCATTTTACCGACCGCGCCGCCAATTTGCCGCAGATTTTCACGCAGGAAACGACGTCTATCCAGCGCAGCTACCTGATTGAGGAACGTTTTTTCCCCACGCTGGTGACGCGCAGCCCGATCTTGCAGGGCATTGCCGCTGTGCCGCCGCTGTACGGCTATGTGGGAACCAGCGCCAAAGGCGCGGCGCAGGTGATCCTGGAGACGCACATGGGGGACCCGCTGCTGGCAAGTTGGCAGTACGGACTGGGGCGGTCGGTGGCCTGGACGTCGGACGCGACGGGGCGCTGGGGCGTGGATTGGGTGCGCTGGGAGGGTTTTCCCACGTTTTGGGCGCAGGTGGTGCGCTGGACGATCTCGCAGGATCGGGAGAGCAACGTGGAGACGGTGGTGACGCTGGCTGGAGAGTCGGCGCGGCTGTTGGTGGATGCGCGGGACAGCGGCGGGGCGTTTCTGGATAACCTGGGGATGACGGCGAATGTGGTTGCGCCGGATGGCCGCACGCAGACGGTAACGCTGCCGCAGGTGGCTCCGGGGCGGTATGAGGGGGCGTTTGTGCCGGCAGAAGAGGGGGCGTATTTTGTGCGTGTTGCCGGCATCAGCGCCGACGAAGCCACCAACATTGGGCAGACATCCGGTTGGGTGCTGGGCTACTCCCCCGAATATCGCCAGGTCGAAGCCAACCCCGCCCTGCTGCAAGAAGTCGCCGCCCTCACCAATGGGCGGGACGCCGGCGAAGACCCGGCAATCGTGTTTAGCCACGACCTGCCCAGCGACCTGGCCGTGCGTCCCATCTGGCCCTGGCTGCTGCTGGCGGCGGTCGTGCTGTTGCCTTTCGATATTGCCGCGCGCCGCCTGGTGATCACGCGCCGAGACGTGGCCCGCGCCTGGGCGGCCACGGTGGGCCGCTACTGGCCGCAAGCCGCGCCCAGGCCACAGCGCAGCGAACAGGTGGCGCGCCTGTTCCAGGCGAAAGAGCGCGCCGGCACGCAGCCCACGGGAGAGCCGCCGCCGCCGGAAACGATCTCCCCGCCGCCGGGAATCATCTTGCCGCCAACGCCGCGCCAGGATGCCGGCGAGCCGCCGCCAGAGCCGGCCCCGCCGCGTGCGCCGGCTAGCGGCGGTTCGTTGGCGGCGCGCCTGCTGGAGAAGAAGCGAGAGCAGGAAGGGGAAAAATAATAGCCAATTGGTGAGTGGGTGAACGGCTAATCATCAGTTTTCAGATGCAGGCAGTTGTGGAGAATGCCGGCATCTTCCGGGCGCACGAAAGCCGTAATTTTATCCCCTGCCAGAAACACCGTATTCCCATGAGGGATCAGCAACTGCCCATCCCGCCGAATCGACACCAGGACGCATTCTGCCGGCAGCGCCCCCGCGAAATCCCGCAACATTCGCCCCACCACCGGGTCATCCGGCCCCAAAACCACATCCAGGAACTCCAGTCCATCCAGGTTTTGCAGCGCCGCCTGCTGCGTCCGGTACTGTTTCTCCGCGCGCCGGTTTAGCCCCAATTTATAGGCGCGGATGATGTCCGCGCGGCGCACCAGTCCCAAAAGCTGGTACGGGTCCTCGCGGGCCACCACGGGCATTCGCCCCAGGCCGCGGACGCTCATGCGCTCCAGGGCATGCCCGATGGACTCATCAGGATACGCCAGCAGCAGCCGCGGATAGGGCGTGGCGATTTCCGACACGTTCGCGCTCAGCGGCCGGTTACTCTGGATCGCTTTGTCCAGGTCGGAAACCGTAACCACGCCCCACAGTCGATTTTCCGTCGTGACCACGGGCAAACCGTGGATGTGCGTGCGGTCCAGCAGGCGAGCGAGGGTGGCCAGCGTTGTGTCCGGCGAAACCGTGTCAATCTGGCACGTCATCACCTCTTTCACCTGCACGCCGCGCAGCACGTCCTCGTCCCGGCCGCTGGTGAGACGAATACCGCGTAGTTTTAGCTTCAGCGTGTAGATGGATTCGGTGAACAGGTGCTCCGCCAGCAGCGTGGAAAGCACGGTGGCCATCATCAACGGCAGAATGAGTTTATAGTCCCCGGACATCTCAAAGACGATGAGGACGGCGGTGATGGGAGCGCGGGCTGCTCCAGAAAAGACGGCGGCCATGCCCACAATGGCATACGCGCCCGGATTGGCGACGATGTCCGGCCAGAGGGCGTGCCCGATTGTGCCCACAATGCCGCCCAGAATCGCGCCCATGTAGAGGCTGGGGGCAAAGACGCCGCCGGAGTTGCCCGAACCGAGGGTGAAGGTGGTCGCCAGCAGCTTGGTTCCCAGCAGCACGACCATCAGGGTCAGGGGCAGGTTGAAATCTTCGGCGATGGCTTCGCCGATCAGGTGCAGGCCGGGACCGAGTACGTCCCGTCCGGGGAGGAGGAGGGCGACGAAGGCGGTGAGGAGCATGCCCAGGCCGGCTTTGAAGGTCAGGGGGATGCGCCATTTGTCGAAGATTTCTTCGGCGGCGTAGAGGAAGCGGATGAAGAGGACGGCGACGAAGGCGGCGAGGATGCCCAGGATGATGTAGAGGGGGATTTCGGCGAGGTGGTTGAGGGGATATGCCGGCACAATAAAAGCAGGCTGATTCGACAAGAAAAAACGGCTGATCACGCTGGCGGACACCGCGCTGATCACCACCGCGCCAAAATAACGCACCGTAAAACGCCCCAGAATAATCTCCAGAGCAAAAATAGAGCCGGCAATTGGTGCGTTAAACGTGGCGGAGATACCCGCCGCCGCGCCGCAGGCCACCAGCGTGCGAATGCGCTCGTCGGAAAAATGGAGCACCTGCGCCAGTGTCGAGCCCAACGCCGACCCCACCTGCACAATGGGTCCCTCGCGCCCCGCCGAACCGCCCGCGCCAATCGTGATCGAAGAAGCCAGTACCTTGATCACCGCCACGCGCGGACGAATGCGCCCATCGCGCAGCGCCACCGCCTCCATCACCTCCGGCACGCCATGCCCCTTTGCCTCCCGCGCCCACCTATCCACGATGAACCCCACGACCAGGCCGGCCGCAACCATCACCACCAGCAGCCCGGTCACGTCCCCTAGCTGCGTTTGTGTCCACTGCGCCAGATGGTTAATCTGGGCCAGTAGTTTAATGAATATCACCGCCCCCAGCCCGGTTCCCAGGCCAACGAGCATGGACGTGCCGATCAAGATGACCTCGGCGGGCGGGGCCCACTCCAGCGGCAGGCGCTGCAAAAGTGGTAGCAGACGTTCACCGATAGTGGGAGAAATCTGTCGTTCGGGCGGGTTTTCCGTATCCGTCATAATGTTTTTCATAATGGGGCATAAGGGGGCGCAACAGGCGTGTTCCCGTTTGGGTCAGCATAGAAATCACGCATGGCCAGACTCTTGCAACGGCGCAGGCCTGAAGGAAATTATGTCGGTAGTGTCGATCACCGTACGGCAAGTCAGCAGGACTGGCAATCCTCTGGCAGCGATGCGTCTGGATGGGATCGCGGGATTGCCTTTCTTTATTTACACAGGAGACTTCACCGGCTGCCGCCGACCACCATGAATGAAAATGATGTGCCATCGTAGCCCGATTTGGAAAATCGGGCGGGCGATTTGGAAAATCGCCCTACATTTTCGGAGGAGCTAATTGTGACATACAAGACGCCTTTTTCGCAAATGTTTGCCATTCTCTCATGGCAGCGGAATAGTAACGTAGTCCAATCCGTCCGGCAGCAGCAGGCGCGGCCCATCGGGCGGTTCGTAGACGCCTAATTGCAGCATGGCGGCCTGTTCGACGCTGTCGAGATGGTGGTGGAACAGCAGCAAGTCTCCTGCCCGCCAGAATTCGGCGGGGGCATCCAGCCCGTCATCTTGCGCCAGCGGGTCGCCATTGGCCGCCAGCGCGTGCAGAAAGAGGCGGCGCGCGCCGGCGTTAGGGGACTGCACCTGCCAGTAGGTGAGCAAATCCAGGCTGCCCGCACTTCCTGGCAGCCAGTCATAGCCGAGTAGATGTAGCTGGTCGCCGAAAGTGGCATCCAGGCGCTGTTGCGGTTGCACGGCGGGGAGGTGGGGCAGTTCGTACAGGGTGAACGCGCCGTCTGGCTGCGCGGGCGCGCCCCACGCGGTCAGGCGGCTCTCGATGGCCGCGTCCAGCGGCAGTACGGTGGGGCGGATGACGCGCACTGTTTGTCCGGGCTGTGGCGCGGGCAGGATCAGCGTGCGGCCAGGATAGAAGTAGACCAGCCGCAAGTCTCGCCGCGGCAGGGAGAGCCGCATGGTGGGCGGGTCCATTGTCTCCGGCGACCAGCCGCCGACGGCTACGGGACCGTTGGTGGCTGTTTCGTCCAGGGTTCTGGCGGCCTCCGTCAACCCTGCCTGCCACACAAATTGCACTTCTTCTTGCGTCGGCCAGGTGGAAAAGAGCGCCCCGGCGGTGCGATCTATATGCAATAGAAGCAGCAAAACCCATAGGGCATTGCGGGCAATCGAAAGGGCTTTTTTTCCTCGATCTGTGGATAACTTGGGGAAAACTGTGGATAAGTGGGCTGAACTGTGCATAAACAGCGCGGGGAAAAGGACGACAACGGGCAAACTATTGCCTATACGGATGAAACTGGGGGCATCTATTGTGACTATGCTGGGGAGCGCGCCAGCAAATAGCCATAGAAGTACAAAGGCGTGGCGCGTATCACGCCAATGCCATAAAGAGAGGGCCAAACCCGCGTAGAATAGGGTTGCGGTGAGGGGATCGAAGACGGGCATGCCGGCTACGTTTTGCCGCCAGAGGGGGTCGCCGGCCAGGCCAAACATGCCTAGAAACTTGAGGGCGTTATCCAGAATGGGGCGAAAATCGCCGGCGCGGAGGGCGCGTAAGGGGGCGTCAATCTCGCTGATGCGGAATTCGGCGCTGGGGGTGCGCAGGAGGAAGAGGGTGAGCGGCAGGGCGACGAGGAGCATCAGGCCCAGGAAGAGGGCGATTTGTCGCCAGCGTGTTTTGAGTTGGGCGCGGTGGAAGAGGAGGAGGTAGAGGAGGTAGAGGGCGTAGAAGATGGGGACGGCGCGGGCGGCCATGTAGGTGTAGAGGGAGAGTCCGGCGAGAATGCCGGCATTTCCCCACCACAACCACTTCCCACTCGACCATCCGCGCCACCAAAAATAGGCGGAAAGGCCGGAGACGACGGGCAGCGTGATGGCGCGTAGCCCCTGGCGGCTGAAGAAAACGGGCCAGAACAGCACCGCCAGCAGCGCGGCTGCCGGCAGCGCGACTTCCCACCCAAACAGGTGGCGCAGCAGGGTGAATGTAACGGCCACGAGCAGCAGTCCCGCGAAAAATGCCGGCAGGCGCAGCGCCAGCGCATTATCTCCTAGTACGGTTATCGATCCCGCCTGCAAATAGTGAAAGCCCGCCTCGTGGCCGTAAGCCTGCGTGAAATAAACGGCGTGTTCGCCCGCCAAAATGCGGCGGTCGATGAGCCAGTTGGCGACTTCGTCGTGGGAGAGGCCGGGAGGAGAAACGCGGGAACCGGCCATGCGGAATCCCGCGCCAACGAGCAGAATCAATAAGAGCGCGGCGTGCGGCCAGCGGGGGAAGGGTTTTGTTTGGGGATTCATCATGCACGTGGTCGTTTGTGCCGGCATGTGCGCTTTGAATGTCAGCCGACCAAGTGATGATACGGGGTGTGGCGTGTTTGGTCAACGCTGCACAAAGGGCAAGTAAGCGTTTTGCGTTTGTGCCGGTGGGGGGGGCGTGGGCGTGGGGGTGGGAACGATGGGAGGTAAATCTTCTCCCTGTACGATGTCCAGCGGTGCATAGCCCGTGTAGCCGGGGAACACCGTGCCCAGATAGGGATTGCCCAGGCGACGAATCAGGATTTCGCTGAGGATGCGGCGGTAATCGGTGGTCACGGCCAGGTCGGCGCCGTCATACAACTGATCGTTACGCAGCCCCGGCCAGTCGCCATAGACGCCGCCGTTGACGTTGCCGCCGAGGGCGAACATGAGGGAACCATGACCATGATCGGTGCCCCGATTGGCGTTTTCGCGCAGGCGGCGGCCAAACTCGCTCATCACGACGATGGTTAGTCGCTGCGTGTAGTTTTGGTTCCCCGCGCCGTCCATGTCAATGTAGAAGGCGTTGAGGCCGGTTGCCAGTTCGCTCAAGAGGGAGGAGAAGTAGCCGCCACTGCCGTCTCCCTGGCTGTCGTGTGTGTCCCAGCCGCCCAGGTCGATGGCGGCCACACGCAGCCCCATTTGCAGTTTGATCATTTGGGCGATGATTTTGAGCTGGTTGCCGAAGTTGCCGCCGGGGTAGACGGCGCCGTTGGCGGGTTCGTAATTGCCGGGGTCGGCGGCTTCAACGATGTCGAGGGTGTCCAGGGTTTGAATGCCGGCATGATGCAGCCAGCTATTTCCCGTGTACATGGCGCGCAGAGCCACCCGCTGCGCATTGCGCCAGGTGGAAGGACCGCGATTGTAGCTAAAGTTACTCACGCTGTTGATCACCGCCGCGCCAAAGTCGCCTTGCAACGAGATGGGCGTCAGATCGCTGGCCGCCAGAGACGGCATCAGCACGCCCTCCGGCAGATTGGGTGCGCTTTGCAGGTGGCGCGTCAGCCAGCCCGTCGTCGTCGCCTTGCTCCCCGGCGTTCCCAATTCAATAAACTGCTGTGCGTCGAAGTGGCTGCGTGTGTCCGTTGTCAGGCCGGCAGCGTGGATGAAGGCGACGTGGTTGGCCTGGAATAGCTCGTAGATGGGGGCAAAGGAGGGATGCAGGCCAAATTGACTGTTGAGCATGAGGGCTTCGTTTGCCGGCACTTTGATCGACGGTCGCGCTGCTTCATAATAGGCCCGATCCGTGCCGGCAATAGGCATCATCAAATTCAGCCCATCATAGCCACCACGCAAAAACACATACAGCAAAATGTCTTGATTGACCTCTCCCTCGGGGCGGCCAAAGGCGATGAAATTTAGCCGCGCGCCGGCCATCGCCGCAATTGCCGCCGAGCATCCCACCAAAAAACCACGTCGACTTATCCTGGTCACAGTCCAACTCCATTGTACTCGTGGCGCTTGCGCCCAATCAGAGCGTCACCGCCATTGGAAGGAAGGTATCTGCATAATGAGGCCAACCATCGCCCGCAAACGATCCTGAATCGTCGTTTCCTCATCCAGCGGCAGATCAAAATCCGGGTTACGCCCCTGCGCCATAAAAGAAACGATATGGTCGCGCTCATCCCCATCCGCCGGCCGCCCCAACAAACGTTCCAGCCAGTAATCGGCCAGCGCATTGGGCGACCGCACGGCGGGCGGCGTCTGGCCCAACACGTCCAAAACATAGGTGTCATCAATCTTCCAGTCAATCAACCAGTTCGCCATGCGCCACCGCTGGAGCGTGGAGGAAGAGCCGTTCCACGCCTCTTTGCGATCAGGATAGCCATCCGGCGCCGGCCATTGAAACAACGGTTGGCCCATGTACTTGTACGTGCTCACAAAAGTGTCGCTGTTGCTGTCCGTCGTCAGCAAAAGATCGACCCCCATTGCCCGCAAACCGCTGATGACAAACTCAAAAGGACGCTTGATCTTTTCTCCCCACGTATTCTGGAAGGCGTCGGAGAGCAAGATGGTACGCACGACTTGTTTGAGTTGATCTGGCGCATCCAGATTGGCGGAAAAGGTGGCGGCGGCGGCGGCCACGACATCATCGGGGGGATCGTCGCTGATCAAACGACGACACAACTTCCGCGCAAGATAGCGCGCCGTGCCCGGATGGGCGGCCACCAGGTTTAGCACGCCGCGCCCATCTTCCTGGTCTGCCTGGTCCGGCGGGACATAGACGCCCAGGACGTATTTCTGGAAGCGGTCGTGCCAGGGCGCGTAGTAGACGAATAGACCGGTATTGTCCAGGCCGCTATCGTTGATGCGCCATCCGGTGAAGCAGCGGGTGGCCTCGTAGATGTCGTTGTCTACGTAGCCAACGGGCCGGCCGTCTTCGTCGCGCGGCACGTCTTGTTGCGGCATCACGCCAAGATAGTTTTCCGCACCCAATGTGTGCAGTTCAAACAGTTCGCGGGCGTAGTTTTCGTTGGGGCCGGCCACCTGGTTGACGCGATTGTCCAGGAAGTAGAGCATGGCCGGGCTTTTGGCGACGGCTTCCAACATGGCGCGGAAGTTGCCCAGCATGTGGGCGCGGATGACGTCGCGGTCGTAGTGAATGATGACGGGTTTGATGGCGTAGTCGAAGCCATAGACGGAGAAGTGATTGTGCCAGAAATCGGCCAGGACTTCGGCCAGTTGCCGCCGACTGTAGAGGGCGCGCATGTAGGTGGCTCGCTCCATTTCTTCCGCGGCCAGGTTGCGGTCGCCTCCGTTGACGACGAGTTCGTACCAGAGTTGTTGCAGGGGTTTGTTCAGGTTGATGAAGCCGGCGGCGTTGAGTTTGTCTTCTAGTTCGCTGTCGTCAATGGTGTCTGGGTTGAGTTGTTGTTCGATGTAGGCCTGGAATTGTTCGGCGGGGGTGTTGCCCAACGCGCGGAAGGCGTCCAGGTCGCCGGGACGGGGACCGAAGGCGATGCGGTTGAGGGTGATGATTTCTAGCGGGGGGAGGGGGGGAATGCCGGCATTTATGCCCGTGCGCTTCTGTTCTGTCTGGATAATGCCGGATTTTGCCGGCATCGTGCCGGCAACGACGGCAGCGCCCCCCATTTGTAACAGTTCGCGTCGGCTGATGAAACCAGAATGCGTTGTCATATCTCTCTTCCTGAGTAACTACTAACGCGCTCTGGAGATTGGACCCATTTCACGCGCTCAATGGCCTTTCACCAGAGAAAATTGATCCAATCTGGCTTAGCAGCTACCTTCCTGAAGGCAAAAGGCGTGGAATTTACGCTATTGCTTCATTACATTACCCTGCTGGATACAGATGGTATAAAATGTCGCGTCGCTGCACAATAGGCCGATATTACCGTCAGATTGGTTCATTCTCCAAAAGGAACCAATCTGGGGGGCAACTAAATTCTGGACGCTCACATAGCCGCCCAAAACCCTTATGCTGATGCAGATACGCGAGTGTGAAAATGAAAACTGTTTGTTCCGCTACCCGGTGTTGGCGCGGGAAATGCCGGCTGATGTTTGCCCCCGCTGCGGCGGCGGGACGCGGCTGGCGCATGAGCGGTGGCTGCACCAGGAGGCGGAGGGTGCGCCGGTGAAGTTGCCCGGCCCGACGGTGTTGGCGCTGTTGGACAATGTGCGCAGTGTGTTTAACGTGGGGTCGGTGTTTCGTATTGCGGATGGCGCGGGGGTGTCGCATGTGCATCTTGCCGGCATTACGCCCACCCCCGATCATCCCAAAATGCGCAAAACCGCCCTCGGTGCGGAAAACGTCATTCCCTGGACCTACCACGCCAACAGCTTGCGCGCCGCGCGTGCTCTGCGAGAGGCCGGTTGTCGGCTGTGGGCGCTGGAAGGGGATCATCCCCACGCGGTATCCTTGTTCCTCCCTGCCGTCACCGACAGCCGCCCTATTGTGTTAATTGCCGGCAGCGAACTAACCGGCGTCGATCTCGAACTGCTCGCCCTCTGCGAACGCATCCTCACCATCCCCATGCAAGGCCAAAAACGCTCCCTCAACGTCGCCGTCGCTTTTGGCATTGCCGCCTACGAACTCCGCCGTGGCCCGGCTCCGCCCATCGCCGCCAATCAGGTATAATCCGTCTCCATGACGGAGCTAACCAATCCCCACGACCGATTTTTCAAAGAAACGTTTTCTCGCCTCGATGTGGCGCGCGATTTCTTCGCCCACTACTTGCCGGAGCGCGTCGTTCAATCTCTCCACCTGGACACCCTGGCCCTGCAATCAGGCAGTTTCATCGACGCGGAACTGCAAGAACAATTCGCGGATCTCTTGTACCAGGTTGCACTTGTAGACGACAGCAGCGCCTACATCTATTTGCTGCTGGAACATAAGAGTTATGTTGATGCGCAAACGCCATTTCAACTACTGCGCTACCTTGTGCGGATTTGGGAACGTGACGTGCGTGCCGGCAATCCGCTGCGCCCAATCGTGCCCATCGTGGTCTATCATGGGCGAGAGCGGTGGCAGATTTCGCGCGATTTCGCGGGACTGTTTACGGGACCTGAAATTCTCCGTCCCTATTGGCCCGCGTTCCAATATGAATTGAAGGACTTGTCCGTCTTCAGCGATGAGGAAATTCGGGGCATGGCCCATCTCCAAATTGGGCTTCTGATACTGAAATACATCTTCACACCGCTGCTGCGCGAGCGATTGGCGGAAATCCTTGCGTTGTTCGCCGACCTGGCGGAAACGGAAACAGCACTGGAGTATCTGGGGACGGTGTTGTATTATATTAGTCGAACCTACACCTACCTGGCTCCCGAAGAGATGGTTGCCGTTGTTCAGGCAGCATTTGATGAGAAAGGAAGTGAGATTATGCAAACGGTAGCGGATTATTGGATTAAACAGGGGGTTGAGCAGGGCTTTGAAAAGGGTATTGAGCAAGGCATTGAACAGGGCCTTGAGCGGGGTCTGGAGCGCGGTCTGGAGCGGGGTCTGGAGCGGGGGCGTGTCCAGACTCTGCAAGAGAATATTCTGGAAATGCTGCAATTGCGTTTTGGCCCGCTGCCTGATCAGGTGGCGGAGCAGGTAAAGGCGCTTTCTCAGCCGGATGTTTTGCGTCAGTTGCTGCGCCAGACGTTTACGGCGGAGACGTTGCGCGATTTTGTGGGGAAAATGCCGGCATCTCCCCCTCCCACCACATAACCATACCACACCACCATGAGTTCCCCGCCTACTCCCCACCCGCGCAAGGCCGTATCGGCAGCCGCAGCGCGTTATCAGGCAGCGACGCCCCATCTGGCGTCGTGCCGGGGTATCGCTGCCCACTGGCGAAGTCATAAACGCCAACCAGCAGGTCAGTCGCGTCCGCGGCGGCCATGCGGCGCACTTCCTGCGCCTGCCACGCACGCCCCAAAGGCAGCAGATCGGGGCGCAGCCCCAGCGGGGGACCATCCGCCTGCGCCACCAGCCGCCCCGCCGCGTCTAACGCCTGCACGAAAAGGGATGTCGATGCCGGCATTCCCCCTCCCTCTCCCGTTTGCCAACGCAACATCGCCCGCACCTCTCCCGCGCACGTTTGCGCCGCCGCCGCCATCAACACATACGGCCCCAGATACGCTACCGGCGCCCCCGCCTGCCGTGGCACAATGCGTCCCGCCGCCTCCGTACGCACCCCCGCCGCATCGTAGCGCGAAATCAACACCAACGTCCCCTGCCCCCAATGACCCGCCACCTCCGCCAACGACGACTGCGCCTGCACCCCATATCCATACCCCGGACTCGTGAGCAAGTCCGGCACTTCCACCGCCCACTCCGGGCGCTGCCCCAACCCGTTTTCCTCCGTCCACTCCTCCACGAACAGATACGGCCCCAACATAGACACAAATTCTGCGCCTAGCGGATAAACATTGTGCGTGGGGGCGATCCATGCCGGCAAATTCACCCACAGCACGCCTTCCGTCGGTCCCCCCTCGGCCAATGCCGCCCGCGCCACCGCCAGCGGGCTGGTCAGATTGGCATACGCCACCAGCCGCCCGCGTACAAATGCCCCTCCGCTGACCAGAATAAACAATACCATTGTTCCCCACGCCAGCCGCCCCCAACTTCGCCTTGCCGGCCAATCCCCCATCGGCTGTAGCAGCACCGGCCATAGCAACGCCAGCCCCACGCTGCTCAAATACAGCAGGCGTGGCCCATTCAACAAGTAGTCGGATGGCAACGGCAGCGCCACCACAAGGGATGCCAGCAGCCACCAGCCGCCCCCCAGCAGCAGCGGCCAACGGTAGCGCGGTGTCCGCGCCGCCCACAGCGCCAGCAACAAAGTCAGACCCGCGCCGGCCAGGATAAGGCTGGTTGCCGGCAGAGTGGGCCAGACGTGGGCAAACCAGGTAAAGGGATAAGCAAACGCTTGCAACAGATAAAGCAGCTTGAGGCCGAGTCCCCCTGCCATGCCTTCCGCCGCCTGTGGCGCCCGCGTGATCGGCAGCAGTTGGTAGCCCAGGGCGTAGATCGCACCCGCTGCCGTCAAGCCCCAGGCGCTTGCCGGCAAACGCAGCCAGCGCCGCCGCCCCCCCGTACCTTCCTGCCAGGCCAGCAGTGCCGCCAGCGGACCAAAGAGAATGCCCGATTCGTGGCTCAAGAGCGCGAGCAGGAAAAATAGCCCCGTTAACCCCGCCCAGAAAATGCGACGCCGCGACGATGCCGGCAAAAAACGCAAATAAGCGTGCAGTCCCAGAAGAATCAACCCCGCCGTGGTGGGGTGTACATTATGGCCATAGACGGCCACGGCCTGGTAGGAAAAGGGAAACAGCACCAGCAGCAGCCCAGAAAGACCCGCCCACAGCGTCTTCCGCCACAGCCGCCAGGACAACCACGCCAGCAGCAGCCCATTCAGGGCGTGTTGGAACACATTGAGGCCGTGCAGCAGCCAGGCGGGATAATGGCCGAATACACGCTTGATTAGCAGCAAGGGGAAAAAAGTGAGCGGGCGATAGAAGCCAAACGCCTCCGTGGGCAGCCAGACGGAGGCCAGGGTCAGCCCTTTGCTGATGCGTATGTGCAGCAGGGTGTCGTAAATCAGGGGCAGGCGCAGCGTAGGCGCGTACAGAAGGAGGGCCACCAGGAAGGGCAGACCACCCCACAACAGCCAGTGATGGACGCGGCCTTTTGTCGCGCCTCCCGCCGCCGCTGTGTCTCCTGCCAGGCCCGGCTGCTCGCTCAATTTGCCTCTCAGGTGCGGTTGAAGCCGCGTGCTAACTGTGCCAGGGAGATGTGGATGAGGGTGGGCCGCCCATGGGGGCAGGTGTGCGGGTTGCGGCACAGTTCTAGCTGCTGGATCATGGCTTGCATTTCCGCAACGGAGAGGGGTTGGCCGGCTTTGACGGCGGCGGTTTTGCAGACGCGGCGGATGATGCGGGCTTCGATCTGGCCTTGTAGGGGGGAGCGGGTTTCGTCTTCTTCCAGTTCGTCAACGACGGCCAGGAGGGCTTTGCTGGGGTCCTGGTGCGCGAGAATTGCCGGCACGCTCCGCACCACAAAGCTATTCGGACCAAACGGCTCCACCACAAAACCCAACCCCGCCAGCCGCTCCAACTGCTCTTCCAGCAGCGCCGCCTGTGCCGGTGTCACATGCACCGCCGCCCCCGCCACCAACCCTTGCGCCGCCACCCCATTCTGGCCCCACTCCGCCATAAACTGCTCGTACAAAATACGCTCGTGCGCCGCGTGCTGGTCCAGCAAAAACATCCCCTCCGGCCCTTCCGTCACAATGTAGGCCGCGCCCACCTGCCCCACTACGCGCATAATCGGCAGGCGTTCCCCGCCCAGGTCAGCACTGTTCTCGTCAGGAAAATAAGCCGGCGCATGATCATGCTCCGCATCGTTGCGCGGCAAAAAAGGCGCGGCGGGCGCGGTGCGAGGAAAAGTCAGACTGAGCTGACTGCGCAGGTCGGCGGCCCCCGTTCCCCAATCCTCGTCCCCCTGGCGCGCAAACGAAGGGCGGTCCATCGACCCTTCCCAGCGGAACACCCCCTCCGGGCGCACCTGCGTGAACCCGCGCACGGGCGCATCCGCCACGATTGTCTCCCGCACCGCTCGTTGCACCGCGCCAAAAACGGCGTTCGCCTGGCGGAAACGCACCTCCGTCTTCGCCGGATGCACATTCACGTCCACCATGTCGTAGGGCAGACTAATAAAAACGACGGCAATGGGATAGCGCCCCACGGGCAGCAGCGTGTGGTACGCCTGGATGATGGCGTAAGTGAGCGAACTGTCCTTGATCCAGCGCCCGTTGACGAACAGCGTGATCTGCCCCCGATTGGCGCGGTGCAGGCTGGGCGGTCCCGCAAAACCAGACACAGTGATGGCGTGGCCGGACGGCGGGGTGTCTGGGTTCGCGGAAAAGGGGGAGTCCGTGTCGTCGTCATCTTCGGATGGCATCGCCGGAGTCCCGTGAATTTCCAGCAGGTCGCGCGCCGTTTCCGGGCCATAGACCGCTACCAGCACGTCCCGCAGACTGCCGCTGCCGCTGCTCTGAAAGGTGACGCGCCCATCGTGCGTGAGGCGGAAGCGCACTTGCGGATACGCTAGCGCGTAGCGGGTGACGAACTCGTCAATCAGGCGGCGCTCGCTGGCGATGCTCTTCAGGAACTTGAGGCGGGCGGGAACGTTGTAAAACAGGTTCTCCACGGCGATCACCGTGCCTTGCGGCGCGCCCACCGTCTCGCGTCCGGCCGGGTGTCCCCCTTCCAGCACCAGCCGCACGCCCGCCGCCTCCCCCGCGGCCCGCGTGACCATCGTCGCCTGGCTCACCGCCGAAATCGCCGCCAACGCCTCGCCGCGAAAACCCAGCGTGCGAATGTGGTTCAAATCCTCAACCGATTGCAGCTTGGAGGTGGCGTGCCGCTTGAAGGCCGTTTGCATGTCGGCGGCGGGGATGCCCGCGCCGTCGTCCGCCACTTGAATCAGCTTCCGCCCCCCCGCGCGCACGTCCACGTTAATGGTCGTCGCTCCCGCGTCCAGGGCGTTCTCCACCAACTCCTTCACCACCGAGGCGGGGCGTTCCACCACCTCACCGGCGGCAATTTGCGACGCAAGCTGCTCAGACAACACACGAATCGGCATAGTCCGCCTATTTTACCACACTCGCCCAGCGTATTGTCTACTTTATGCGCCGCAGCGCAGGCGGGCGAGGACGGCGTGGTGGTCGGAGTGGGGGGCGTCGGGGGGGTGTAGGTGGCGGGCTTCCAGGATTTGCCAGGCGGCGCAGCCGGGTTGCCAGAAGAGGTAATCGAGGCGACGACGCCGGCGGCCCCAGAGGCCGTCGTGGGTGGTGGCGTCGGCGTGGGGGTGAACGCAGCGGAAGAGGTCTAGCCATTGGCTGCTGGCGCGCTTGATCTGGCGCGCTGTCTCGTGGGCATTGAAGTCGCCGCCAACGAGGGCGGGGTCGTCTCCGATCCAGCCGCGTAGATCGTCGAGTTGGGCGCTGTTTTGCCGCCGTTCCAGAGCCAGGTGGGTGGAGAAGACGGGCATTTCGCCCCAATGGGTGCGTACGGTCGCGCCCAGGGCCAGCCGCCGCACAAACGGGAGCGGCTCCGGTTGTAGCTGGCGCAGCCGGGGTGCTGTCAAGGGGTAACGGCTGAGGACGGCCAGCCCTTCCTCAAAGCCCAGGGTGGGTTCGTGCCCATTGGCGCGGGCGTAGGCGTAGGCCATGCCCAGCCGCTGCGCCAGCCATTCATCTACGCGCAATTTGGGCGTGCGCGAGACTTCTTGCAGCAAAAGGACGTCTACCTGCTCCCGCTCCACGAGGGCGGCAAATGCTTCCAGGCGGGACCGTAACTGCCGCTGGCGCGGCCAATCGTGCCACAAGTTGGCCGTCATCACGGTCAATGCCGCCGATGATGGGGGAGCGGAGCGGGGCGGATGGGGCTGAAAGAGCATCTGTTCCGTGGGGGAAGCCACGGCAAGAATACGGTGATAAATGTGGCGCAGTCTGTCAGCTCCGGGCCATTTTTTGCCCAGACGGGCGATAGATTGTAGTCGGTTGAGCCAGGGGGATGTGGGCAGCGGCGAGAGGGTAGGTACGAGAAGGGGTGAATCTGTGGACAAGCGGGTCTCCATTCAGGTGTAGGGTTTAGAATGAGAGCAAGCGCGAATGGCTTTTCTGGATACGAACGGCGCAAGTTTTCACGAATTTAGCTTGATTTTTACTGCCGTGTCATGAGGGTACGCGCTCTTTGTACGTGATGTCGGAGATGGTTATATCGTGGGAGGCGCGTTATGAGAAGCGCTGACGCCCTTTTTCCCAGGCATCTCTCATTCCTTGCAGGAATTCGGGCACGACCTGTTGCGGGAAGCGGGGCCAGGTGAGGAGGACGACGAGGAGGAGCCAGATGAGGATGCCCCAGCCCCACGGCTGCGCGTGACGCATGACGATGAAGACGAAGGTGAGGTAGACGGGGGCCTGGCACAACATGCCTAGTGATCGTTGCAAACCCCAGCGCCAGAAGACGAGCAGCCAACAGAGGACGTAAATGGTGGCATAAATGGGAGGGATGTAGCCGGCGGCGGCCAGGTAGGTCAGTAGTCCGGCGGCGAAAAATATGTCTACTTGTAGGTCGTGGACGCCAATCCAGGTCTGGCGGTCAAGGGCGTGACGACGGGCCAATAGGCCATCAGCAATGTCGCCCGTCCAGTCAATGAGCAGCAGCCAGGCTACGGTAGGGAGCGCGGCCGCGCCTTGCCATAAACCCAACCAGATTACCAGGAGGGAGAACAAAATGCGTGTCCAGGTGATCAAGTCGGCCAGTTTTTTGGTGACGGGCATGGGATACCTCCGGCGACCAGGGCGAAGGGGACGTTCGCAGTCGCCAGAGGACGTCGAGGGGGCTTTCGTATGGCGGTGGGCGTGCCTGCAAGCGTCGCCGCTTATTATGTGCGGCTCTGCTAACATTATAGCGCATTTTGGCCCTGGCCTGGGACGGGACAGGGTAGCGTGGCCGCGCAGCGGAAGATTGCAAGAATCTCGCAGATTTTTGTAATCTGGGAGCGGTTAGTACTTTATCAGTGGAATTCTTGTGCAGAAGGCAAGAAAATCATCAAAGATTACGCAGACTTCGCAGATAAAAAATCTGCGTAATCTGCGTAATCTTTAGCGACGGAGGAAGGAGAGGTAGACGTGTTGGAGGGTGGCGGAGGTGGGGGTGGCGGCGCGGCCGATGACTTCGATTTCGTTGAGGGCGGCGACGTTTTCCCACCACCAGCGGCCGTGGACGCTCTGGATTTTGAAGCGGAGGTGGTCGGCGATGAGGGGTTGGGGGAGGGTGATGGTTGTGCCGCCGTCGCTGAGGGCGTGTACGCGGCCTACGTTGACGCTGGCAACGATCTGACCATCCAGCGAAAGTTCCAACAGGCCCGCGCGCACATAGTAGTCGCCATCCTCCACCGGCTGACCAAAACCATCCCAATCGCCCCCGCTGGGCGGTGGCCCCACCAGACGGATGCGCTGAATCAGCATGTCCCGCGGCCAGTTCAGCTCCACCCATTCGCCAAAGGGATGCCCTGAAGCGGAAATCCAGCCATTGCTATCATCCTGGAACGGTTCGGCGCCCGTGGCGGCGGGAACCCAACCACGACGATCATTGATATTTGCCGGCAGGAACGAGTCATCATAGATACTGCTGGCGCTGGCCTCGGCATAGGGCGCGACGTTGGTCCATCCCGCTTTGGCCTCCGCCAGATTGGTATCCAGGGAGCCACTGACGTGTCCCATGTGGCAGCCGGTGCAGGTGACGACTTCGCCGGGGCGGGCGTAGGCGCTGCCCTGGGCGATGGAAACGTAGCCACGGTTCCAACCGGTGATGGCGCGGCCGAACACGTCGCGCAGGACGATGAAGCCCATGGTGTCCGCCGGGACGGTGGCCGTAAACGCGCCGTGGGCATCAACGGAGACTTGTGTCCAGAGGACGGCGCGAACCTGGTTATCCTGGCGGAAGTTGTCGCACGGCTGCGGCCAGTCGGGCCAACCATTTTCGCCCGGATAGCAGTATGCGCCCGTGAACTGGTTGGCGTCTACCCACACTTGAGCATAGGCGACGCTGCCGGGCGGGGGCGAGTTGTTCACGTAGGGGAGGTCCAGGGGGGCGTTGGCATAAACATTGGGGTTGTGGATGGTGGCGGTGAGGATGTCGGCGCGGCCGCGCTGGCTGAAGGCGTATTGCGGCAGGTCGTTTGGCAGATTGCCCCAGAGGGGGTCGTCGCTGGGCGCGTCCGCGTAGGCGTCGGGCAGGGAGGTCCAGCCGACGCGGGGGGAGATGGGTTTGGCATCCATGACGTCGGCGGTGGGCAGGCCGATGCCGGCAAGGTCAACCCAGACGGGTGTTTGCGCGCTGCCGTCCAGGTTCATCCAGTACAGTTCATAGCGCAGGTTGGAGCCTTGCAGGTCGTAGAAGTGGAAGCCTTCCTGGTAGGTTCCGGAATGGGGTAGGCTGTTGTCTTCGCGGGACTGGGCGTAGAGGATGCGGCCATCGGGCAGGCCCCAGGGGTGGAGGGCGTAAGGGCCGGATTCGTCGCCGTCGCCCCAGGCTTTGTCGTAGTCGAGGCCGGCGATAGCGGGGGTGGTGTTGGCGGCCATCATGCTTACTTCGGGCTGGCCGATGCGGATGCCGGTTTTTAGGGTGGTGTGGACCATGGAGCTGTCGGTTTGGGCGGTGTAGGCGATGTAGAGGTGGTTGTTGTGGAGGAGGGGGGCGGGTTGGGTGGCGGCGTAGGTATCGTAGATGCCGGCATCGTCCGTCAGAGACCACCAGTAGCGAGGCGTCCAAACAAAGCGGCGGAGTTCGGCGCCATCGGGGTTGAGGACCATGAGATGCCAGGTGTTGGGGGCTTCGCGGATTTCCGTGCCGCCGGGGAGCATACCGGTGGCGGGGTTGAAGGTGGCGTCGGGGTTGGCATAGATGAGGGTTCCGTCGGGCAGGAGTTGGTCGTGGTTGGCGTTGTCGATGCGGTTGTAGATGCCGGCATTTGCCGGCTGATTAAACTGATTCCACCACCGCGTCGCCAGGATACGCCCATCCGGCAGCGGCGTCGGATGCAGCAGCCCCGCCCGCTCCGTCGTGATCCGGTGCAAACCGGAGCCATCCCCATTCATCACATACAGATTATACGAAGCCCGCTCATCGTAATGGGCGCGCGTGGGGTAACGGGACGAAGCAAAAACAATGCGCCCATCCGCCAGATACGCGGGAAAAAGGTCGTTGTAATGGTAGTACGTTTCCAGATTGCCAAAATCGGCGGCGTTGGGAATCGTGATGTCGCGGTCGGCGAAGGTAAGCTGATGGAACCCGCTGCCATCCACGTTGATCTCATACAGCCGCCAGCCATATTCGGGATGGTCCGGGTTCAGCGTCTTGGCGCCGGCAAAGAGAATGCGCTGCGCGTCAAAACTGACATCGGGCGACTGCACGTCCACCAGGCCGGGCGTCTCGTAGACAAACAACGACCCATCCGCATTCCGCCGCACCAGGCGGCTGCCCGGCGCGTACTTCGTCAGACCCGTGCCAAACTGCCCCGCCGGACCCACTTCGTCGCCAAAGATGTCGTCCGGGGTGGCGAGATGGGCGCGGGCCACAAAAATGATGGGGGGCAGGTCGTCCGCCGCGCGCGCGGCGGGGCGCAAGGGGAGCAGGGGGATAAACACGGCAAATAAGCCCAACAAGAGTAGGGCAAAGGGGAGAGAACGACGGTATGTGCGCATGCAGACCTCGTGGGAATGTCTCCTGTTTGCTGTCGCCCTGAAAGAAGGGTACGCGGCGGCGGGCTGGCTGTAAAGAGGACTATCGGACCATTGAAGGAGGTGGGAGAGGAAGTTGGAATTTTCGCCGCAAAAACGGTATCATGGCGGTAACAACATCTGGAACATGCCACTTTTCTTTAACGACTATGCCTTTTCAACCTGATTACGACGTTCCGCCTGAGCGTTTGCCGTATATGATGCCGGCATCTTCCGTCGGCGTCCTCATGCTGCATGGCTTCATGGGTAGCCCGTACAGCTCCCGCCCCCTGGCCGAATTCCTACACGGGCGCGGCATCACCATGCACTGCCCCCTTCTGCCCGGCCACGGCCACTGGCCCGACAAATTCCACCGCGTCTCCCGCCGCGCCTGGATCGCCGAGGCCACCGAAGCCCTGTCCACCCTGCGCCAGACGTGCGACCAGATATTCCTCATGGGGCACTCCATGGGCAACGTCCTCGCCGCTAATCTGCTGCCGCGCAACCCCGACGTGCGCGGCTTCATCTTGCTGGCCCCCATTTACGACACGCCGGACAGGCGGCTCAACCTTGTCCCCTTCATTCGCTACCTGGTTCCCTGGCTCTATCCGCACAAGAGCCACAGTATGCAGAAGTTGGTGCGTGAGCGCGTGCTGGATTTCGACCCCACGTTTGACTTCGACGCGCCGAACGCGGAAGCGTTTTTGCGCCGGGCGACACGCATGCCTACGTCTGGCCTGGATGAGATGCGCAAGATAGTGCGATTAGGCCGGACGTTGTGGCCGCGGGTGACAACGCCGGCGCTGATTTTGGATGGGGGGCACGATATTGCGGTTAGTTCTGGTTCTGGTGCGGCGATTTTCGCGGAAATGCCGGCACGCGACAAACATCACCACCACTTTCCCCAGGCCGGCCACGAACTCATGCGCCCCCAGGACCCCGCCCACCCCGAAGTCTGGGCGCTGGTGTGGGAATTCATCCAACAGCGCGCCAACACACCGGAATAAGGTGCTGGAGTTTGGCGAATTCCACATAGGGTGATCGGAATCGAGGCTTTAGCCGGGTCAACCCCCATATGTGGACCGGCTGAAGCCTCGACTCCAAAACCGCCAGAGTTCAGTAAGGTGAAAGACTGGAGCAGTTTCCAAGACTGCTCCAGTCTTTCTACTCTACGGCCCGTTAATCAGGTCAACGGCGGCAAACGCATCAATCTGCCCAAACCCATGAATGGGATTAGGATACTGGTTGTAGGGACGCAGGCAAGTATCCGGGCCGGGAGGTGCGCCCAGGTTACGCTGCGCCGTATAGGCCAGAATCGCGTAAATTTGCCCCATCGTCAGGCTCGGCTGTTCCGAAAGCAGGAGGGCAATCGTGCCCACCATATGCGGCGCGGCCATGGATGTGCCAGAGTACACGGCGTAGGCATTATCGTTGCTGTTCACGGACGAACGCACGCTGTTGCCCGGCGCCACGAAATCTGGCTTGAGCTGGCGGAACTGTCCCGGACCTTTACTGCTGAAGGAAGCCAGCACGTCGCTGCTGGTGGTAGCCCCAATGCCGAAGACGTTGCTATAGTCGCCAGGCGAGCCGGCCGTGTTGCAGGAGGAGCCGGAATTGCCAATGGAGAAGACGGGGATGATGCCCGCCCCCAACCACGCATTCACGTAGGATTGATACCAGGGGTCGCCGCCGCCGCCGCCCCAGGAGTTGTTGATCACATGCGGCGCCATGGCGCAGTTCGGATCAGAGCCATCCACCCGCGTGGGGCAGAGCATCCACTGCGCCGCGGCAATCAACTCCGGATCGGTGGGAACCGTTCCCAGCCCTGCCGTCATCCACTTCGCGCCGGGGGCCACGCCAATCTGGTTGCTGCCCCCATCGTCGCCCACCATCGTGCCCATCGTATGCGTGCCGTGCCCCAACGGGTCGGTCGGCACGGCGTAGGTGAAGCTGGGGTCGTACCAGTTGTAGTCGTGCGTGAACGTGCCATTGCCGTTATTGCCGCGATATTGATTGACCAGGGCATTGTGCGTGTAGCGGGTCCCGGAGTCAATGCTGGCAACGACCACGCCCTGCCCGGTGTTGCCCGTGGGCCACACCAGGTTGGCGCGAATCTTTTGTACGCCCCATTCCACGGCCTCCGCCGTATCCGGGGCGGGTTCCTGCGTCACGGGCCAGATCATTTCCACAAGATGGCTACCGCGCACATAGTCTACATCGGGGCGCGCCGCCAGCGCCTGCACCAGCGCCAGGTCGGCGTCATAAACGAGGACGCTGTTGTTGATCCAGAAGGATTGGTAGCGCGCGCCCTGGCCGTCCAGCCAGCGCAGCAGGTCCGCCTGACTGTCCGCGGCCAGCGCCGTGAGGGTGTCGTGGACGGTGTTTAGCCGCTGCACGCGGTCGGTGATGGCCGCGGCGGCGGAGAGGTCGGCGTTGGCCGTCATTTTGACGAAGACGTCGGTGCGCGGCTGTGTCGCCAGTTGGTCCAGGATAAAGCTGTCGATGTTGGCCGCGTAGCCTTTCAGGCTGGGGTCGGCGGTGGCGGGAGTGGAGGTGTGCAGGGCAATGCCGGCAATCACCGCCACCACCACAACCAACCACAACCATTGCGGCTTTCTAATTCGTTGCATGGTTCATCTCCTTTGTTGTACGCAACTTGTGGGAAAAAGAGAATCGCCCATTGCCAAGCAGGGCCGCCCCATTATAAAGGAAAGCGCGCGCAATAAGAAATGGTGACGCGGACCGCGTTGGGCAGGATTGACACGCCCATGTCCCTCGCTATAATCAACCATCAGGGACAAGGGCGTCGCCTCGGCGCTGCGTCCCCTTTCTTTAGGCGTTTATTGACAATCGTAAACAAGCTGTTTACAATCCAAGCATGATTCGAACATTTGCGGATCGTAAAACAGCACGATTTTATGCGACTGGAAAATCGCGTCATTTCCCACCCGACATCCATAGACGCGCAGCTATCCGGCTTACGCAACTGAACGCCGCCATACGGGTTCAAGATGTGCGGTTGCCTCCCTCGAACCGGCTGGAAGCACTCAGTCACGACCGCAACGGGCAATGGAGTGTTCGAATCAATGACCAATGGCGCGTCTGTTTTCGATTTGAAGATGGCGATGCTTTTGATGTAGAGATAGTTGACTACCACTAGACCGAGGTATCCATGATAGACAATGGTCTGCCACCGATTCATCCTGGCGAGTTTTTGGCCGAGATATTGGAAGAGTTGGCGATCTCTCAGGCGCAGTTCGCGCGTGCCATAGACGTCTCACCGATGCGGGTTTCACACATCATCAACCATTCACGACCAGTGACCGCGGAGTTGGCCCTGCGCTTTGGGCGAGCATTTGGTCAATCTCCGCAATACTGGCTCAATCTGCAAGCCGCATACGACCTGAAACAAGCAGAGGCCGCTATGGGAGAGAGACTGTTGGCAGTTACGGAACTGGTGACCGCATGACATCAGCTATGACTGTTCACCGCGGCATCTCAATTTATCGGGATGGTCTCGTCCCCAAAAGCCAAGACAAGAGCCAGACACACCGATCCTTTGTTGATGACCGTCCAAAAATAAATTTGCACTTTTACGGACGGTTACTGCCAAGCTATCATAGATAGCCGCTATCATAGATAGCCGCTATCATAGATAGCCGCTATCACGGATAGCCGCTATCACGGATAGCCGTTGTCCGCGCATTTCCGCTAATTTAATTGCGGACAGCCACTAATGGTCGCACTGCATTTAACCATGGAGGGTGTCATCCCCGTCGCAGGCGGGGATGACACCCACTTTTTGGGGGCCGTTTTTGGCGCAGACGCGCCCAAAACGGCCCCCAGTCACGAATTTTTGTGCATTATGTTTCATGAAGGAGTAAAAGCGGATCTATGATGAAACGTTGGATTATGTTATTGATGTTGGTTGTTGTGTTAGTCTCTTGTAACAGCGGGGGCCAACCAAACCTAACAGTGGACCAGGCTATGTAAGCATTTAGAGACGCTGGCCTAGAATGCGAGAATCCACAACCTGTGTCAAAAACTGATGATTCACCCTTGCCCAAAACGTTTGTAGATGCGAAGCGATGTGTGATTCCGTCCATAGCCGCCGACCACGGCCTTCGGGTTTTTGCATTTGAAAATAAAAGTGACTTGAAAATGGTGCAGGACTATTACGAAGGATTTAGTAGTGTTTTCGGCAGCTACGTGTACGTGCGCGATAACTTGCTCTTCCAAACCGGCGTCAGTATGCCGAAGGAACTGGCCGAGCAGTATCATGAAACATTTGAGTCAATCCAACCCTAGTCAGCCTACGGCTAAGGCCAATGCGGGAATCAAGTGGGCGGCTGACACACGCTGCATCTGACCCGCGCCTTTGGCGCTCCGTTGTATCGCGGCCTTTTGTATTGGTTGGTGGGCTTGTTCAGAGTGGCAGTCGCGCAAATCCGGCGCGGGCAGATGAGATCCGCCATTGCCATCCTCATTTGACGCATACAAAAAGAATTCAACATGCTTGACCAAATTGCTAAAGTTGTCTCTCGCTTTGAAGAGATCGAACTGACCATGACCAACCCGGCGGTTATCGCCGACTACAACCGCCTCACCGATCTGGCGCAGGAACGCGCCGAAATGGAACCGCTGGTGCTGGCCTACCGCGAACACGCCGCCGTGCGCCAGGACATTGGCGACGCCAGAGATCTGCTGGAAATCGAAGAAGATGAGGCCATGCAGGCTTTTCTGCAAGAAGAATTGACGCAACTGGCGCGGCGACAGGAAGAACTGGAGGTGCGGATGCGTTCGCTGCTGGTTCCCAAAGACCCGCGCGACAAACGCAACGTCTTCATTGAAATTCGCGCCGGAGCCGGTGGAGACGAAGCCGGCATTTTCGCCGCCGACTTGCTGCGTATGTACGCCCGTTATGCCGAAGGCCGCAACTGGAAGCCGGAAATTATCGACGAAAACAGCACCGGCGTGGGCGGCTACAAGGAAGTCATCCTCTCCGTCAAAGGGGAGGGGGCCTATTCCCGCCTCAAGTTTGAAAGCGGCGTGCATCGCGTGCAGCGCGTGCCCGTCACGGAATCGCAGGGGCGCATTCACACCAGCACGGCTACCGTCGCCGTGATGCCGGAAATTGACGACGTGGACATCACCATTGACGAGCGCGAACTGGAGATCACGTCTACCTTTTCGTCGGGGCCAGGCGGCCAGCACATGCAGAAGAACGCCACCGCCGCCCGCGTGGTGCATATCCCCACGGGCATCATGGTTAAAGTGCAGACGGAGCGTAGTCTGACGCAAAACAAGCGGCTGGCTATCGCCATCATCCAGGCGCGACTGCAAGAGGCGGCGGAAGAGGCGCAGCACGCCACCGTGGCCGCCGACCGCCGCGCCCAGGTAGGTACGGGCGACCGCAGCGAGAAAATCCGCACCTACAATTACCCGCAAAACCGGGTGACGGACCACCGTATTGGGTATTCGAGTTATAATCTGGTGGGCGTGATGGATGGGGACATTGACCAGTTCATTGACGCCCTCACCGTGGCCGACGAAGCGGAAAAACTGGCCGCGCTGACGTAAACAACCATCTTCCCGGAAGCTTTTGCCCAGGAGCATCATCCGTGACGAAGCTTCCGGGAAGATCATTTACAGAGGCGTTCCCCATGAGCGGGGCGCACCACGAGATACGAAAATAATCACAGATGGCGCAGATGACGCAGATTTATCTGGCAGATCTATCTGATGGTCGTTGGCGAACGGGGTTTCTATCCACTTTTCACTATCCACTTTTCACTATTTTCGTAGGAGACTTCACCGGCTGTCGCCGACCACCATGAATGAAAATGGTGTGCCGTTGTAGCCCGATTTTCCAAATCGGGCGGGCGATTTGGAAAATCGCCCTACATTTTCGAAGGAGTACTTGATGAGCGCAGCTACTTATCAGCCCCGCGGACTTTTTTTTGAGTCATTCGAGGTCGGGCAGGTTTTTATCACCAGCAGTCGTACGGTCACGGAGACGGATATTGTGAATTTTGCCGGCATGTCCGGTGACTACAACCAGATTCACACCGATGCCCACTTCGCCGCCCAGGGCGGATTCGGGCAGCGCGTGGCCCATGGCCTGCTCGTCATGTCCATCGCCACCGGCCTGGCCGTGCAAAGTGGCTTCATCGAAGGAACCGTCATCGCCTTCCGCGAAATTAGCGGCTGGAAATTCAGCCTGCCCGTCTTCATTGGCGACACCATCCACGCCCGCCTGGAAATTACGGAAACCAAAGCGATGCGACGGCTCGGCGGCGGCGCGATCACCCTCAAAGTGGAAATCGTGAATCACAAAGACGAGGTCGTGCAGCGCGGCAGTTGGGTCATGCTCGTCAAAAGCGGGGAAACAGTCAACTGAGAACAAAAAACGGAAAACGTTCGCTCGTTGCCCGTTGACTGTTTACTCGAGTCTGGCGAAATCCACATAGGGTGATTGGCGTCGAGGCTTTAGCCGGGTCAGACCCCATATGTGGGCCGGCTGAAGCCTCCACTCCAAAAACGCCAGAGTCTAGCTGTTTATTGTTAATCATGAACGACGAAACCCGTTCTCCAGAGTCCACCCCAGAAGAGACGCCGGCGCCCAAACGCCGGCGCGAAGTCTCGCTGCTGGACTTGATGAATCTGGCCGCCCAGGAGACGGACGGTGGCGAGGAGACTGAACTCCCTGCAAGCGCCGGCACGTCGCCTGTTACGCCGGCGCGCGCGGTTCCGCCCGCCCTGACCCGTGACGAGGAGGAAACGGGCACAGTTGCCCCGCCTCCGACGGCGCGCCCGCCAGCCGCCGCGCCGCCTCCGCTCATTGCCGCCGACCTGCCTCCCGCCCCTCATCCCCCCGAAATAGACGAAAACGCCACCCGCGTGCAGCCGCGCGTGGCGTTTCCTGAGCATACACAGTTGGATTTGCCGGCATCTCCTCCTTCCGACGCCGCCCCCACCCTCATCGTGCGCCACCAGGATGCGCCCCGGCATCGCCCCGGACAACCGCCGCCCCCCGCCGCCGACCAACCCACCAGCCTCCCCACGCAGCCGCCCGCGCCCGCCCCCCAGACCCACCCCACCACGCCGGCGCGCCAACGCCTGCCCCAGCGGCAAGCCCCGCCGCCGTCCTCCACCACGCGCGTGGTCGTGCCCGCGCGCCCGCAACCGCCAGATATTCCCAAACCCAAACCACGCCGGAACTGGGGCCGTACCTTGCCGCGCGTATTTCTGATTGGCCTGCTTCTCCTGCTCATTGGCGCCAGCCTGGGCGTCATGGGGCTGGCCATTGGCTACATTTCGATTGCGCGCCAGCTCCCTTCGCCAACGGAACTGCGCGGCGCGGCCAGCACGTTCGAGACGGCGCGGATTTATGATCGGGCGGGGAATTTGCTCTACTCGTTGGCCGACCCAAATGCCGGCAATCGCACCTACGTCCCCATCGCCCAAATCGCCCCCGACCTGATCAACGCCACCATCGCCACCGAAGACAGCCGCTTCTACACCAACCCCGGTTTCGACCTCGTCGGCATCGCCCGCGCCGTCTGGCAGGCCACCCAGGAAGGGGAATTCGTCTCCGGGGCCAGCACCATCACGCAGCAGTTGGCCCGTGCCCTTCTCCTGGATGAAGAAGAACGCACCCAGCGCACCTTCACGCGCAAAGTCAAGGAAATCGTCCTCGCCGCCGAACTAAACCGCACCTACAGCAAAGACGACATCCTCGAACTCTACCTGAACGAAATCAACTACGGCAACCGCGCCTACGGCATCGAAGCCGCCGCCCAGACCTACTTCCACAAATCCGCCGCCGACCTCACCCTGTCCGAAGCCTCCCTCCTCGCCGGTCTGCCCCAGGCTCCCGCCCTCTGGGACCCCTACGCCGCGCCCGATAAGGCGCTGGGTCGCCAGGCGGAAGTCCTCGGCCTCATGGTCAAGGATGGCTATATTACGCCCGCGGCGGCTCAGGAAGCCCTCAACGAATCCAACATTGTCGTCTACAACATGCAGCCGCCGGAAGTGACCATCGCCCACCCCCATTTCACCTTCACCGTGCTGCAAGAACTGGAGCAGACGATTGGCTCCCAGGCCATTTACCGCGGCGGGCTGCGCATCTTCACCACCCTCGATCCGCAAACGCAAGACCTGGCGGAAGCCACCCTCGCCGGCCACCGCGCCGACGTCAACGCCGCCGGGGCCAACAACGCCGCCTTCGTGGCGCTGGACCCCACCACCGGCGCAATTATCGCCCTCGTCGGCAGCCTCGACTACAACGACGAAGCTATCAGCGGGCAGGTCAACATGGCGCTGCAACCGCGCCAGCCTGGCTCCAGCATCAAGCCGCTGGTTTATCTCACCGCCTTTGAACAGGGTTGGACCCCCGCCACCCTCATCTGGGATGTGCAGACGCAGTTCCCCGATGGGGCCAACCCGCCTTACGTGCCCAAGAACTACGACAACCAGTTCCATGGACCGGTACGACTGCGCCAGGCGTTGGGCAATTCTTTTAACATTCCGGCGATCAAGGCGCTGGAATTCGTGGGCGTGTGCCCTTTTCTGGAGCGCGCGCAGGTGTTTGGGCTATCCTTGCGCGACGATGGCTGCGATGAAGTCGGGCAGCCGCGCAATGTGGGGCTTTCGTTGGCCGTTGGCGGCGGCGCGGTCAGCCCGCTGGAGATGGCCGCCGGTTTCAGTCTGCTGGCAAATGGCGGCCATCGGCTGCCTCCCTACACCATCAGCCGTATTGAGAATCGCAGCGGGGATGTGTTGTTCGCGCACGCGCCCGCCGATGCGCGGGAGAGTCTGGTGGCCCGCCCGGAACAGACGGCGCTGCTCACCAACATCCTCGCGGACAATGGCGCGCGCCAGCCCTCTTTTGGCCTGAACAATCTGCTGGTGATCCCCGGACAGGATGTGGCCGCGAAAACGGGCACGTCCGGCTCTACCAGCGCGGATGTGCGTGATGGCTGGACGATTGGCTACACGCCGGAGGTGGTGGCGGCGGTGTGGGTGGGCAACACGAACAATGAGCCGGTGGGTGAGGGGCAGTCGGGCTACCGCATGGCGTCTCCTATCTGGCACGATTTTATGCAGCCGTATTTGGCGGGGAAGGAGCGCGTGGGGTTTGCGTTGAGTGCCGGCATTTTCGAAACCGAAATCTGCGCCGACTCTGGCACCCTCCCCGGTCCCGCCTGCCCCAACCGCGTGCGCGAACTGTTCGCCCAGGACCAGCCCCCCCTTGATGCCGGCAACGACTTCCTCCGCATCCTGCCCATTGACCTCTGGACCAACCAGATCGCCAACGAACATTGTTCCGAATCCATGTTCGAGGCTCCGTTCGCCTCCTTGCTCGTCAGCGGCGCGGACAACGTGCGCGACCGCGAACAACGTCTGGCCCAGGCGTGGGTGGAAAACACGGAAACAGGCCATCGCTGGGCCGCCAATCGCGGCCTCACCCTCCCGTTGCGTTTCCCCCCCACCGCGCAGTGCGCCCCGGACACGCCCCGCCCCGTCCTCTCCATCGCCCAACCCGCGCCCGATAGCAACGTTACCGGCGTATTCGACATTGTGGGAACCGCCCGCGGCCCCAATATGGCCGGCTACCGCCTCGAATTTGGCCTCAGCCACGATCCCGGCGGCTGGGGACTGATCCAGGATTGGCAGCCCGCGCCGGTGGAAAACGGCCTGCTCGGACGCTGGGATGCCGGTGACTTGCCCGGCGGCCCGATCACCATCCGCCTGCTGCTCACCGGCCCCGACAACCCCTACACGCCAGACAACGATCCCGTTATCCTGGAGACGCGCATCCGCTTGCAGCTTCTCGAACCGACCGCCACCCCTACGCCCACGCCCACCAATACGCCGACGCCAACGGAAACCCCCACGCCCACGAGCACGTCTACGTCCACCGTCACGCCCTCGTCCACGCCTACGGTGACGCCTGGGGTGACGCCTACGGTAACGCCTACGGTGAAGGCCACCATTGCCGGCACGGACACCCCCACGCCACCCCCCGCCGCGACGGAAACGCCTGCACCCTTGCCCAGTGACACACCCGTCGCCACTGCCGCCCCCACGGACACGCCCCCACCCACAGCCACGGAGACTCCCCCCTCTCCCTAGACAACGCACAACCAACTTGCGCCATCAAAGGATGAGACGGTGCGGAGAAGCGGCCACTCGCCTGGACCAGGGGAATCCACGCCATCCCCCCCTACGCTAATTTAGTCTAAATATTGAGAATGGCTGCATTTTTCGACGCCAGTTTGACACATAACGACGCTTTGTCTATCATATAGCCTCGTCTCAATCGTTTTATCGCGGTAGAGACAGCCAATGTCTGGTCATAAGCCAGACATTTGCAAGCCATTAGTGAACCTCGGGCGTCCAACTGCCAGATTGGCGATTCCACACCTTACTGGAGCATCGGCGCGCCCAAATTGGGAAGATCAATACAACTGAATGACACGCCTTATCTTCTACTGAAAGATCGGGCGAGGTAGGGCTATATGGCTCCATTGTTGTCTCCTTTGGCGGCGCCAACTCTGCTTGACCTGGCTCGTTGGCGGGTGGAACGGCATCCCCAGCAGCGGCTCTATACCTTTTTGGAGGATGGCGAGAGTAAGGAAAGACACATGACATATGCCCAACTGGACGAGCAGGCGCGCGTTGTAGCCGCGTGGCTGCAACGTTTAGGGTTGGCCGGCAAGTGTGCGCTCTTGCTTTATCCGCCCCAGTTGGAGTACATAACGGCCTGGTTTGGATGTGTTTACGCCGGTGTTGTCGCCGTGCCGGCATATCCTCCCCAATCCCCGCGTCTCTTGCCCCGTTTGCAAGCCATCATCGCTGACGCCCAGATTGAAGTCATTCTAACGACATCGCCGGTTAAAATGCTTGCCGACCTATGGATCGGCCAGAATCCGGAATGGCAGCGCATTCCCTGGCTCACGACCGACAATCTGCCCGCGGATCTCGCTGCCGCCGACTGGCAAGAGCCGTCTATCAGCGGCGACACCCTGGCTTTCCTCCAATACACTTCTGGCTCCACCGCTGCCCCCAAAGGCGTGATGCTCAATCATGCCAATCTGCTGCACAATCTCGCCCACATTTATCGTTGTTTTGATCAGAATGAGGAGAGCGTGGGCGTTATCTGGCTGCCGCCCTACCATGACATGGGCTTGATCGGGGGCATTCTCGAACCTTTTTATGGCGGCTTTCCCGTTGTCCTTATGTCGCCTCTCGATTTTCTGCGGCGACCTTTTCGCTGGGTGCAGGCCATTTCTCGTTATCAGGCCACCACCAGCGGCGGTCCCAATTTCGCCTATGATCTCTGCGCCCGCAAAGTAACGCCCGAACAGGTGGACAGCCTGGACTTAAGCTGCTGGCGGGTGGCCTTCAATGGCGCGGAGCCGGTGCGCGCGGAAACGCACCATCGCTTTGCCGAAAAATTCGCGGCGGCGGGGTTCCGCTCACGCGCTTTTTACCCCTGTTACGGATTGGCGGAAGCCACACTTATTGTCTCTGGCGGCGATGCCGCCTCCCCTCCCGTCACGCATTCTATTGATCTGCCGGCATTGCGGCAGCGCCGGGCGATCCCCATTTCCAGCAAGGATGCTGACCACGCTTACCTGCTAGTGGGCAACGGACAAACCCTGACCGATCAGCAAATTGTCATTGCCAATCCACACACCAGGCAGCGTTGCCTGCCTGAGGAAGTGGGTGAGATTTGGGTGTCTGGCCCCAGCGTGGCGCAAGGGTATTGGCATCAGCCGGAGAAAACAACTGAGACGTTCCGCGCTTTTTTGGCGGATACAGGCGAGGGACCGTTTCTACGCACTGGCGACCTGGGGTTTCTATATGCGGGGGAACTGTTTGTCACCGGGCGGTTAAAGGACTTGATTATTGTGCGCGGGCGTAATCATTACCCGCAGGATATTGAATCCTCAGTAGAGGACAGCCACCCTGCTTTGCGACCCGGCTGCAGCGCGGCGTTTGCCGTTGACCACGATGGGGACGAACAGGTAGTCGTGGTGCAGGAAGTCAATCACCAGGAAAGTATGGACCTGGCGGCGCTGGCGCGGATCATCCGCCAGGCAGTGGCGGTAAAGCATGAGCTACAATTGCACGCCGTGGTGCTGTTAGAACCACGCACGATTCCTAAGACTTCCAGTGGCAAGGTTCAGCGCCATTTGTGCCGGCAAAAATTTCTGGACCATAAGCTCAAACACCTCTACCTGGATGTCCTGGAAACGACCGCCATCCAGGACGGCGCGTCCGGAGCGCCTACCGGCCACAGCAACATCCGCGCCGTCCTCCTGTCAGCAGCCACACCCGCCGACCAGAGCGCACTGCTGACCACCTATTTGCGGGAACAAGCCAGCAACCTGCTACATTTGCCCACGGCCGCCTTAACGCCCGATGCCCCATTGAATGCCTTGGGCATTGATTCCTTGACCTCCGTGGCGTTCAAAAATGTTCTGGAAACCGACCTGGGCGTAACGCTCTCTCTTACCCGTTTCCTGGAAGGAGCTACGCTGACCGATCTGGCGCAAGAGATACAGCAACACCGGGCAGGTGACGTAGCCGCCGCTCTGCTCACGCCGCCCCCACTGTCGCCCGCGCCGCGTGTCCAGACCATGCCCCTGTCCTTCTCGCAGCAGCGGTTGTGGTTCATGGATCGGCTGGAGCCGGGCAACCCTGCCTACAACATCCCCGTGGCCGTCGCTCTGCGGGGGCGCATCCAGGTGGAGTCCCTGCGGCGTAGCCTGGAGGCCATCGTGACGCGACACGAATCGCTGCGTACGACCTTTCCCACAATTCAGGGGGAACCTGCCCAGGTGATTGGACCGCCAGAACCCTTTACGCTGCCCGTGCGTGAAGTCCCGGCGACGATGGCGGTTGATCCTGTCTACGAGTTAGCCCAGGCCGAAGCACAAAAGCCTTTTGATATCACCCGCGACTGTCTGCTGCGGGCGCAACTGCTGCGCCGCGCTGCTGACGATCACGTGCTGTTGCTCACCATGCACCATATTGCCGCGGATGGTTGGTCAATGGGTATCTTCCTGCGCGAACTGGTGGCCTTGTACACGGCTTATTGCCGCGACGCCTCCCCGACTTTACCCCCGCTGCCGCTGCAATACGCTGATTACGCTTACTGGCAGCGGCGCTGGCTGCAAGATGACGTGTTGGCGGCATTGGTTGCTTACTGGCGCGAGCAGTTGGCGGGCGTGCCGCCGCTGCTGGCGCTGCCCACGGACAAACCGCGCCCGTCCACGCCGACATTTCGCGGCCGGATACATACTACCCTCATCCCTCAGGAAACGCTGCGTCAGATCCGGTCCCTGGAGCGACAGACCGGCGCGACGCTGTACATGGTGCTGCTGGCTGCTCTGCAACTTCTGTTGCATCATTTTGCTGAGGTGGACGACGTTGTGGTGGGCACGGATGTTGCCAACCGTCACTGGCATAAGACGGCAGATGTGATTGGGCTGTTTGTTAACCAGTTGGTGCTGCGTACAGACCTGTCCGGTAATCCCACATTTGCGGAATTGGTGCAGCGCGTTCGCGAAACAGCTCTAGGCGCGTACAAACATCAGGATATGCCTTTTGATAAGCTGGTGGAAATTCTGAAACCGGAACGGAACGCAGGTTACAACCCGTTGTTTCAGGTGATGTTCGTGCTGGAAAACGCGCCAATGCCGGCATTAGCCCTACCAGATTTGCAGCTAAATGTAATCGAGGTAGATGGCGGCACGGCCCCGTTTGACATTTCCTTATTGTTAACGCACGAGGAGAATCACTTAAAAGCGACCTGGCGATATAAGGTTGATCTCTTCCAGCGGAACACGATTCAGCAGCTTGCCGATATGTATCTGCTTATTTGCACGTCCGCTGCCGGCAATCCCCACATCACCCTTGACGAAATTCGCCGCCAATTGCGCCAATACCAGCGTCGCCGCCAGCGGGAGACAGCCGGCTTGCTCAAAGACGCCCAACGCGCGCGCTTCAGCCAACTGGCGCGGCGGCGCCCAGACGGTCAGGATTGATTTGTCACCCAGCACCCGAATCTTCACGAATTTTCTACCACTTGCCGCTCACCATTATTCTTGAAGGAGACAATCTGGCTCATGCTGAAGAAACCGCAAAATTCTATTCGCAAACTACCTGCCATCCAGCGACAGGTTTTGGACGTGTCCACACTCGATCTGGTCACCACGGGACGCCTGCACGCCGAGCAGCCACTGCCCTTGCTTGTTCAACCCACCATGGAAGGCATTAACCTGAACGCCTGGGCGGAGACAAACCGCGCCTGGATCGAAACAGAACTGGGGCGGCATGGGGGCATCCTTTTTCGTGGTTTCGACGTGCCAGAGGTCACTGCCTTTGAGCAGTTCATTGACGCCATTTCTGATGGAGCGCTGCGCTATCAAGAACGCTCCTCACCCCGCAGCCAGGTCAGCGGCAACATTTACACATCCACCGACCATCCCCCTAGCGAATCCATTTTTCTGCACAACGAGCAGTCCTATAACCTGACCTTCCCCTTACGAATCCTTTTCTACTGCGTCACCGCCGCTCAGAAAGGGGGGGAAACACCCATTGCCAGTAGCCGTAACATGTATCAGCGGATTCCCCAAGACATCCGGCGGAAGTTCGCGGACAAAGGTTATATGTACGTCCGCAACTTTGGCAGCGGCTTTGGCCTCTCCTGGCAAGAAACTTTCCAGACCACGGACAAAGCCGTGGTGGAAACGTATTGCCGGGCCAACGACATCACTTTTGAATGGCACGAGGGAGACCGGCTGCGCACCCGGCAGGTACGCCGCGCCATCATTCGCCACCCGCGGACGGGCGACATGGTCTGGTTTAATCACGCCACATTCTTTCATGTTTCCACGTTGCGCCCTGACGTGCAGCAGATGCTGTTTCGGGTTTTCCGCGAGGAAGAACTGCCCAATAACACGTATTATGGAGACGGTTCGCCTATTGAACCGGATGTGCTGGATATGCTGCGCCATTTATACGATGAAGAAACAGTTTCATTCCCCTGGCAAAAAGGCGATATTTTGCTGCTAGACAACGTACTCACCGCCCATGGGCGCAGTCCGTTTGTGGGACCACGCAAAATCGTGGTGGGGATGGCTGAACCATACAAATGGGCTGATGCCTCATAGTCGCTGATAGCTGCCTGAAAGGACATGGCCTGAAATCACGGCCTGCTCCTCCCATCGTCATAAATCTTCACGGCAACGAAGAAGCGCAAAAGTCGCCCTATGCGGCTGTCCCTGGCAAGCGTCTGATTCAGATACTTGCGGGTTCCGCGCCGGCCAATACCCATCTCTACACGAGGTAATTATGCTGTCACCAACTACACAAGGGTTTCGTCTTTCGCCGCAACAAAAGCAGATATGGCTGTGGCAGGAAGAGACCGAATCGATTTTTGGAGCTGCCTGCCTGGCGACATTGACCGGGAAGTTGGATGCAACCGCGCTCCGTCTGGCCCTGGCCGACCTGGTCGCTGAATTTGAAATCCTCCGCACCACCTTTCCTGTGCCGCCTGGTCTCGCGCAGCCACTACAATCGGTGGCTGCTGCCGCTTCTCCGGCCTGGCAGGAAGTTGATCTCACCGATTTGCCGGCAGCCGCGCAAGAGGAAGCGATCCGTCTCCACCTGGATGCGCCCTTGATAGTGGATTGGGCCGCCGGGCCGCTGCTGCAAGCGACGCTGTTTTGTTCGGGAGAGGAGGAATACGCACTGGCATTAAAGCTGCCGGCGCTTCTGGCTGATACCGTCAGCCTGCGCAACATGCTCACCTATTTGGGGCACAACTACGAGCGCCGCCGCACTGGCCAGCCGCCCACTGCCGCCGCCTTCCAATACGCCGACGTTGCCGCCATTTTCAATGACCTGCTGGCCTCGGATGACACCGCCAGTGGCCGCGCCTATTGGGAAAAACAAACCATTCCCCAGCATCGCCTGCCCTTTATGGCCGCTGTCGTAGCTGCCGGTCCGTTTGCCCCGCGGGCGCATACCTGGACTATTCCCGTCGAATTGACCCGCCATCTGGAGCAAATCGCCGCTGACCATGACACGTTGCTCCCCGTCGTTCTCCTGACTGCCTGGCAGCTTTTGCTGGCGCGGTTGAGTGGGGTATGGGAAATGGCCGTGGGGACGGCCTACGATGGCCGCGGCTATGAGGGGTTAGGCGAAGCGCTAGGGCTGTTTGAGCGTTATCTGCCCTTAACCACCACCTGGACGCCGGAAACGCCCTTCGCCGGGCTACTGGCTCTAACCAATGAGCGCGTCATCGAAGCCTTTGATTGGCAGGATTACGCTGACCTGTCGCCGCTGCCTTACCAGTTTGCCTGGGAAGAAGGTGCCACGGTGGAGACATATGCCGGCATAACCTTCACCCCACGCACATTTGCCAGCCAGGTCAGCCACTTCCAACTCAAACTGATCGCCCGGCCAGAGCACAACCCGCCGCAGGGCGGTGACACACTCCAATTCACTCTGTGGCTTGACCCCAAAACCATCAATACCGCCTATGCCGCGCTCCTGGCGGATCAGGTGACCACCCTGCTGCAAGGCATCGCCGCCAACCCGGCTGCCGTTGTCTCCCGGCTACCGCTGCTCAGCCCCGCCGAACGACAGCGGCTGGTCGTAGCGTTCAACGATACAACCCGGCCTCGTGCCAACGACACCTTTCTGGACCTGTTTGCCCATCAGGTGCGACGGCAGCCGGACGCGCCCGCCGTGCGTTACCTGGAGCAAACGCTGACATATGCCGAATTGGACGCGCGCGCCAACCAATTGGCCCACTACCTGCAATCATTGGGTGTGCGCCCCGACAGTTGCGTTGGCCCGACAGTTGTTGGCCCGACAGTTGTCGGCCCGACAGTTGTCGGCCTTTGCCTGCTGCGCTCGTTGGACCTGATAGTTGGCATCGTCGGGATTTTGAAAGCGGGCGGCGCATTTTTGCCCCTGGACCCCATATACCCCCCGGAGCGCACCGCCTTTATCCTGTCTCAGGCGCAGGCGGAGATCGTTGTCACGCAAGCAAAACTGGCGGCGGTGCTGGCGGACGCCGCCGCGACGGGCATCATGCCGGCATCTTGCCAGATTGTCTCCCTGGACGCTCACCAGGAAAAACTCTCCCAGCTTCCCGTAACCGATCCAGAAACCCTTATCACCCCTCGGGACCTGGCTTACGTCCTCTACACATCCGGCTCCACGGGGCGGCCCAAAGGCGCCATGATCTGTCATGCTTCCCTGGCAAACCTGGCAGCCGCCCTCGACGAAGCCATCTACAAGCCCTATACGCGGCACTTAGGCGACAGACCCCTACGTGTCAGCCTCAACGCCCCCTTCGTCTTTGACGGTTCCGTCAAACAGTGGGTGCAACTGGCCAATGGACACACCATCTGCATCATTCCTGAAGAAGCGCGCATCAATCCGCCCCGCTTTCTTCAACTCATGAACACCTACCAACTGGATGTTCTGGACACCACCCCTTCCCTGCTGAAGCAACTCCTCTCCGCCGGCTTGCTCACGCAAACAGCCCCTGCCCTCGTCCTCATTGGGGGCGAGGCCATTGACGACCAAACCTGGATACAACTTGCCGGCAGCGAACAAATCCGGTTTGTGAACGTCTACGGCCCCACCGAAGCCACTGTCAACGCGACCGCCTGCGCTGTGCGCGACGTCCCTGACCATCCGGCACTAGGCCGCCCCCTGGCCAACGTTCAGGTCTACCTCCTTGATGAGACCATGCAGCCGGTACCAACCGGCGCCATTGGCGAAATCTACATCGGCGGCGCTGGCGTTGCCCGTGGTTATCTGGCACAGCCCAAACTGACGGCGCAGCGATTTGTTCCCAACCCATTCCACCCCGATCCGCGGGACCGTCTGTACCGCACCGGCGATTTGGGACAATGGGACGCGGCCGGGCATTTGCTCTATATGGGACGGACCGACCATCAGGTCAAACTGCACGGCGTGCGTATTGAAATGGGCGAGATTGAATCCACCCTGCGCCGCCACCCCCAGGTGCGCGATGCCCTGGCCTTGTTGCACACTACCGGGTCAGATGATTATCTGGTCGCTTACGTCGTCGCTGATAGCGACGCTCACAGCAACGACGACGCCGAACTCACCCAGGAACTGCGCCAGTTCTTGCGCCGCAGCCTGCCTGAATACATGCTGCCGCGCTACATCTTGCGCCTGCCGCATATCCCCCTCACGCCAACCGGCAAGGTAGATCGCCAGGCATTGCCCGCGCCCCACACCCACTCCGTCGCCGCCGCCGTCTACGTGGCTCCTCGCAACGATGTGGAACGCACCATCATTGAAATCTGGCAAGACGTCCTTGGCGTGGACAAGATAGGCATCAACGACAACTTCTTTGACCTGGGTGGACATTCGCTGCTGCTGGTCAATGTGTACGACAAACTGCAAGCCGCTTTTCAAAAATCATTTCCGCTGGTGGAAATGTACCGCTACGCCACAGTGCTGGCTCTGACCACCTACCTCTCCGGCAGCGACACTGATGACGGACACGGCAGCCAGGTGCAGGACCGCGCCAGCCGCCAAAAAGAGGCGCTGCGGCGGCAGCAACAGTTGGCGCAAAAACGAACACAGCGAGGGCGGTGAGAAATCACTGTAAAAAGAAAGACACATGGATAAATTGGTTATTCCCGATCCCACCACAGCCATTGCCATTGTCGGCATGGCCGGACGTTTCCCGCGGGCGGCGAACATTGCTGAATTCTGGCGCAATCTATACGATGGCCAGGAGTGCGTCACCTTTTTCAGCGATGATGAGCTGGAACATGCGCTCATTGACCCTGAGGAACGTCAGGCTGCTCACTATGTCCGCGCTAAAGCCATCCTCAAGGATATTGACCGATTTGACGCCGCCTTCTTTGATTTTTCACCGCGTGAAGCGGCCCTTACTGACCCGCAACACCGCCTTTTCTTGGAGTGCGCCTGGGAGGCATTGGAAAATGCGGGCTATGTGCCCGACGAATTCCCCGGCGCCATCGGCGTCTTTGCCGGCGCCGGAGCCAATGCGTATCTGATGTACAACCTGGCTGCCAACGGTTATTTGCAGGGATCCATCAAGACCTTCCAGGCCTTCATCCACAACAAGAATGACCATCTGGCGACTCGCGTGGCTTACAAGCTCAATCTACATGGCCCGGCCGTGAATGTGCAGACAGCCTGCTCCACGTCCCTGGTGGCCGTACATCTGGCCTGCCAGAGTTTACTCACCTACCAGTCGGATATGTGCCTGGCTGGCGGTGTGACCATCAGCCATCCACAAAACGCGGGCTACCTCTATCACGAGCAGGGCATTGGTTCGCCGGATGGTCATTGCCGTCCATTTGATGCCGCGGCTCAGGGGACCGTTGCCGGCAGCGGCGCCGGCATTGTCGTCCTCAAACGGTATATAGACGCCCTGGAAGCCGGCGATCACATTTATGCCGTCATTCTTGGTTCCGCCATTAACAACGATGGCCACATCAAAGTGGGCTATACCGCTCCCAGCGTAGACTATCAGGCCCAGGTCATCGAAACCGCCATCGCCCTCTCCGGGATCACGGCGGACACCATCGGCTATGTCGAGGCCCACGGAACCGCCACCCCCATGGGCGATCCTATCGAAGTGGCCGCTCTCTCCCGCGCTTTTGAGGCTGCCGGCAGCGGCGACCAAAAACAATTTTGCGCTCTAGGCGGCGTTAAGGGTAACGTCGGCCACCTGGACACGGCTGCCGGCGTCGCCGGTCTGATCAAGACCTCCCTCAGCCTGGAGCGGCAGACGCTGCTCCCCAGCCTCCACTTCCAACAGCCGAACCCCCTCATCCGCTTTGCCGAAACGCCCTTTTTCGTTAACGCGGAACGACGCGCCTGGAACACGCCAGCGGATACGCCCCGACGCGCTGGCGTCAGCGCCTTTGGTCTGGGGGGAACCAATGCCCATGTGGTGTTGCAGGAAGCGCCCCCACGCCCACCCTCCGATACCGGTCTTCCCTGGAAACTGCTGCTCCTCTCGGCGCAGTCGGAGACCGCTCTGGAACGGGCCACCGCCAACCTGACGGCGTATTTGCAGCAAAATCCCCAGGTCAATCTGGCGGATGTGGCCTATACCTTGCAGGTGGGGCGCAAGGCCTTCACCCACCGCCGCATGGTGGCGGTGCAGAGCGCCGCCGACGCTATCGACATGCTGCGGACACTGGCCCCCGACCGCGTGTTTTCTCATGTGCAGGAACCAGAACAACGCCGCGTCACCTTTATGTTTCCCGGCCAGGGCGCGCAGCACATCCAGATGGGGCGCGAACTGTATGAAAACGCCTCAATGAGCGTTTTCCGCCAGGTCGTGGATGAATGCCTGGCCCTGCTCCGTCCCCTGCTAGACGTCGATTTAGGCGCGCTTCTTTATCCGTCTCCGGAAGCGGAAGAATGGGCCAGCGAGGCACTGCTACAGACCCAATACGCCCAACCTGCCCTCTTCGTTATTGAATATGCGCTGGCCCGCCTCTGGCAATCTTGGGGGTTACAGCCGCAAGCAATGGTCGGACACAGCATTGGCGAATACGTTGCCGCCTGCCTGGCTGGCGTCATGTCCCTGCCAGACGCGCTGAAACTGGTCGCTTTGCGCGGTCGCCTGATTCAATCGCTGTCGCCGGGCAGCATGTTGTCCGTACCCCTGGCCGAAGCCGCCGTGCAACCTTATCTAAAAGATGGCCTGGACCTGGCGGCTATCAATGGACCGGCCTTATGCGTTCTTTCCGGGCCTGTGGCGCGGATAGACGCGCTAGAAGCGGCGTTGAGCGCCGAGAAGATCATCTGCCGCCGCCTGCATACGTCTCATGCTTTCCACTCACGGGCAACGGAGTCCATTCTGGATGCCTTCCGCGCCGCCGTCGGCCAGATAACGTTGCGCCCGCCGCAAATCCCATATCTGTCAAACGTTACCGGCGGCTGGATCACGTCGGACGATGCAACGGATCCCGATTACTACGCGCGCCACATTCGCCAGACGGTGCGGTTTGCCGATAACCTGACCGAACTGCTGCGCGATCCAGATGCTGTTTTGTTGGAAGTCGGACCAGGGCGCACGCTGCGTACGATTGCCCGCTGGCATCCAGATAAGCAGCCGAACCAGTTCATGTATGCCACGCTACCCCACCCCCAAGAGCCGCATCCGTCCCTACGATTTTTGCTGAACACAATCGGGCAGTTGTGGCTGGCCGGGGTGTCGGTGGATTGGGCCGCTTTGTATGCCCGGGAATGCCGGCATCGCCTCCCTCTGCCTACCTATCCCTTTGAGCGCCAACGCTGCTGGGTTGACCTGCCCCATGTCCGCGGCGGCATCTCCGAGACGATATACCAGGATTTGCTGCGGAAGAAAACAGACGTGGCCGACTGGTTTTATCTCCCGTTATGGCAAGAAGCGCCGCTGTCACCGCGTTCTGGACAGTCTTCGGCGGAAAAGGTCAACTGGCTTTTCTTCCTCCAGCGTGATGCTTTCGCCGCCGCCTGGGAGCGGCACTTGCCGCGGCAGTTGCCCGCGTCCGTGCAGCCCATTTTCGTTCGCCCCGGCTCCGCTTTTCGCGCCCTTTCCCGCACGGAATATGAAATTCGCCCGCGGCACGCCCCAGACTACGACGCCTTGCTGGCGGCGTTGGCGACGCAAGCCGCCATGCCGCACACCATCTGGCATGGCTGGAGTGTCAGTGACGAGGCCTTGTCTGATCAGGAAACGTTGCAACGGGGCCTCCACAGCTTGACGTACCTGGCTCAGGCCATTGGCCGCCGGCAGTCGGACAACCCGATCCAACTGCTGATAATCTCTAACCACATGCAAGAAGTTGTCGGTGGCGACTTGCGTTACCCGGAAAAAGCAACACTTGTAGGGCCGTGTCTGGTGATCCCCCGCGAATACAAACAGGTGCGCTGTCGTTCCATTGACATTGATTGGCCGCTGACCGCGCCCTGGCAGGCGGAGCGCCTGCTGGCACATTTGCTGCGTGAACCGGATCAGATGGATGCCGGCATTTTCACCGCCTATCGTCATGGTCGCCGCTGGGTCAAGCATTACCAACCACAATCGCTGACCACCCGCCGCGCCAGCCTGAAGGCCGACGGCATCTACCTCATCACCGGTGGTCTCGGCGGCCTGGGCCTCACCTTTGCCCATCAATTCGCCCGCCAGAAGCCGGTGCGCCTGGTCTTAACAGGGCGCTCCGCCTTTCCCCCCCGCGCCCGGTGGCCCGCCTGGCTGGCCGAGCATGACAGCACCAACCCCACCGTCCGCCAGATTCGCCAGTTACAAGAAATTGAGGCGCAGGGCAGCCAGGTGTGGATTGCCCAAGCCGACGTGACCAACGAAGCGGAAATGCGCCAGTTGCTGCGGGACGTACAGGCGGCCTGGGGATCGCCTGTGCAGGGTGTCATCCATGCTGCCGGCGTGCCGGCAGGTGGCCTGATCCAGCTCAAGACGACGGACGTGATAGAGAATGTCCTCGCCGCCAAAATGCAGGGCACGCGCGCCCTTTACAAGGCTTTGCAAGGGCAGCCCCTCGACTTCTTCGTGCTTTGTTCCTCCCTCACTTCCATCATTGGTCGTCTTGGCCAGGTGGATTACACCGCCGCCAACGCCTTCATGGATGCCTTTGCCCGCTATCAACATGCCCAGACAGGCCAGTTTATAACGTCCATTAACTGGGGCGCCTGGGATGAAGTGGGCATGGCTGTGCCCCCCGGACAACGACCGACGCCGGGTGCGTCGGCGGTGAATGGGGCTGCGTCGCCCCAGCCTTCCGCCCGCCCGATCAACCATCCCTTGCTGGAACGATGTCTGCAAGAGACAGATGCGTGGCAGTTGTTCGCCACCGACTACAGCGTAGACAAACATTGGGTGTTGGATGGGCATCGCATCTTGGGCCATCCTGTTATTCCCGGCGTCGCCTACTTTGAAATGGTGCGCGCCGCCCTGGACGTACACCCGCGGGACTATTTCGTGGAGTTTCGTGAAGCGTTGTTCCTGGCCCCGCTGCGCGTGCGCGACCGCGAGGTACGCGAGGTGCGCCTGCTCCTGGAAAAACGGGAAGGGGAATACGCCTTCTCTATCCGCGGCGATGAGGCTGGCAAGGGCGCTGCCAGCAGCAGCGAGCGTGTCTTTACCGCCGGTCGCGTGCGTTTGCGCCCTGCCGGCCCTTTACGTAAATATGACATCGCCGCTATCCGCCGGAAATGCAACGTGCGGGAATTGATTTTGCCGGCAGAAGAGCGCGAAGAAGACCTCGGTCCCCGTTGGCACAGCGTACAACGGGTGCATTTGGGCGTGAACGAAGTGCTGATTGAACTGCACATGCCGGATGCTTTCCACCGCGACTTTGAAGAAATGGTTTTTCACCCGGCGTTGCTGGATCGCGCTGCCGGCATTGCCAAAAACTTCCTGGCCCACGATGACCACTATTTACCGCTGACCTACAATAGCCTGACGATCAAAGCTCCCCTAAAGCCCAAAATCTACAGCTACGCTCGCTTCCGCGTTGAAGACAGCCCCGATAAGGAAACTATCACCTTTGATATCGTACTCATGGATGAGGAAGGGTATGGCCTGGTGGAGATTGAACGCTTCACCCAGAAGCGCGTCAACGACCCTGGCGCCGAAATCCGCGCCCTGGCGGATGTCGCCCTGGCCGACGCCGCCCCGGTGGATCCCTCCCCTGATGACGACAACGCTCGTCGGGAAATCAGCCCCGCCGAAGGCGCGGACGCCCTGGGTCGCATTCTCGGCCACGCGGTGGCCCCGCGGGTGATCGTCTCCGTACGCGACCTGGTTGCTTCCATTAAGTATACCGACGAGGTCGTGCAGGATCGGCTGCAAGAAGCGCGGCAGATAGGTGGCACGGCTGTCGCACCTGGAGGCCCTCGCCCCAATCTCAACACGCCCTTCGTCGCGCCCCACTCTGAACTGGAACAAAACATCGCCGTTGTCTGGCGGGAGATGCTGGGCATCGAAGAAATTGGCGTTAACGATAACTTCTTTGAATTAGGCGGCGACTCTCTCATCGGCATGGAACTCGTTTCCCGCCTGAGCAAACAACTAAACACCCATATCCCGGCTGTCAACCTGTTTGAAGGCCCCACCATTAGCGCCCTCAGCCGCCTGATCAGCCCGGATACGGCTGCCGACACAACATTGGACGACAGCGAAAGCCGTGGTGCCAGACGGCGCGAACGGCAGGCGGAGCGCCGCACACGCCGTGAAAGGAGTAGATAACGTGGATAAGCAATTTATAAGCCCGAATGACGTCGCCATCATCGGCATGGCCGGACGATACCCCCAGGCCCCCGATTTGGCCGCATTCTGGCAAAAGCTGGTTAACGCGGAGGAGTTCACCACCTTCTATACGGAAGAGCAACTGCGCGAAATGGGCGTAGACGAGGAACTGATCCGCAATCCTGAGTACGTCAAAGCCGGCGGCTACGTGGAAACCGTGGAAATGTTTGACGCGGCCTTCTTTGGCTACAATCCCCGCGAAGCCAGTTTTATGGACCCGCAGCATCGTCATTTCCTGGAAACTGCCTGGGAAGCATTAGAAGATGCCGGCTACGATCCCACCCGCGTGGATTTCCCCGTCGGCGTTTTCGGCGGCGCGGCCATGGATACCTACGTACTGCTGAACATTGCCTCGAACCCGCGGCTAATGACGCCTGTCAACCAGCTGCAAATCCAGATCGGCAATGATAACTCCTATCTGACCACGCGCGTTTCCTACAAGCTGAATCTGAAAGGCCCCAGCCACACCGTGCAAAGCGCCTGTTCTACCTCGCTGGTTGCCGCCCACGTCGCCTGCCAGAGTTTGTTGAACGGTGAATGTGATATGGCTCTGGCCGGCGGGGCTGCCGTCCACGCCACGGATCGTTCTGGCTACTGGCATTTCGAAGGAGGCATGGCCTCTCCCGATGGCCATTGCCGTACCTTTGACGCTCAGGGCGGTGGTCCCATTTTTAACACAGGCGTGGGCGTGATTGTCCTTAAGCGGCTGGAGGATGCCCTGGAAGACCGCGACCACATCTACGCCATCATCAAAGGTTCCGCCATCAACAACGATGGCGCCTTAAAGGTTAGCTATGCCGCCCCCAGCGTGGGGGGCCAATCAGAGGTGATTGTGGAAGCGTTGGCGAATGCCGGCATTCACCCCGAAACCATTAGCTATGTTGAAGCCCATGGCACAGCTACCCCCCTCGGCGATCCCATTGAAATGACCGCCTTAACCAGAGCCTATCGTCAGAAAACTGATAAAGCCCAATTTTGTGGCATTGGCTCCGTCAAAAGCAACCTGGGCCATCTCGATGCGGCTGCTGGCGTCACCAGCCTCTTCAAGGCCATCCTCGCCCTTCAGCACAAACAGATTCCGGCGAGCCTGCACTTCCACAGCCCCAACCCCCAGATTGACTTCGACCACAGCCCCTTCCGCGTTATCACCGAACTCACCGATTGGCCTGCCGGGCCTACGCCGCGCCGCGCTGGCGTCAGCTCCTTTGGCATTGGCGGAACCAACGCCCACGTCATTTTACAAGAATCGCCCCAGCCGCAGCCGGGCAGCGATTCTCGTCCCACGCAGTTGTTGCTGCTCTCCGCCAAAACGGCCAGCGCCCTGGATAGATTGAGCCACAATCTGGCCAACCACCTGCGCCAACACCCGGCGCTCAATCTTGCCGACGTAGCGTATACGCTGCAAGTCGGCCGTCAACCCTTTAACCACCGCCGCCTGGTGTTGGCTGCCGACGCCGACGCCGCCATTGCCGCCCTGGAGGGGGACGATCCGCAAAAAGCACGCACCGCCGTCCATCAAGGCATCACCCGTCCTGTGGCCTTCATGTTTTCCGGTCAAGGCGCGCAGTACCCACACATGGCCCAGGAGTTATATGACACGGAACCCATCTTTCGCGCGGTCGTGGACGAATGCTGTGACCTGCTACAGCCGCATTTGGGGCAGGATTTGCGTAGGGTGCTGCTGGCTTCTCCCGCCGATACGGAAGCCGCTGCCCAACTCCAACAAACCTGGCTCACCCAACCCGCTCTTTTCGTCACCGAATATGCCCTGGCGCGGTTGTGGCAGGCCTGGGGTGTAGAACCTGACGCTCTGATCGGCCACAGCATTGGCGAATACGTGGCTGCCTGCCTGGCCGGCGTCTTTTCCCTGCCCGACGCGCTGGCGCTGGTGGCAAAGCGCGGGCAGCTTATGCAATCGCTGCCTGCCGGGGCCATGCTCACCCTCCCGCTGTCGGAAACAGCCGCCCAACCATGGCTAAACGGACAGCTTTCCGTGGCCGCCGTCAACGAGAGCAGCCGCTGCGTCGTCTCCGGGCCGGAAGAAGCCATTAGCGATCTGGAACGGCGGCTGGCCGCCCAGGGCATCGAAGGTCGTCGCCTACACACTTCTCATGCTTTCCACTCGGCTATGATGGATCCCATTTTGGCTGAGTTCCGCGCCGCCGTATCCCGGACCAGCCGCCACGCGCCAGAAATCCCGTTCATTTCTAACGTCAGCGGTGGTTGGATCGGTGCGGAACAGGCCACCAGTCCTGATTACTGGGTCACCCACCTGCGCCAGGCCGTGCGCTTTGCCGACGGCGTCGCTGAACTATTGCGCGACCCAAACCGCATTTGCCTGGAAGTAGGGCCGGGGCGCACATTGTCCACCCTGGTGAACCGGCACGAGGCCAGGAGAGACAGCCACATTGTCCTCGCCTCCCTGCGTCACCCGCAAGACAACGGTTCCAATCTGGCCTTCTTGCTCCTTACCCTGGGGCAGTTGTGGCTGGCAGGCGTGAATGTGGATTGGGATGGTTTCTACAGCGACGAAGTGCGCAACCGGGTTTCATTGCCTACTTACCCATTTGAACGGCAGCGGTACTGGATTGAGCCAGGGAAACAAGCGGCAGTGGCAGAGGCGACCCCCAAGAATCAGAAGCAGCCGCTTAGCGATTGGTTCTACATTCCGTCCTGGAAACGCTCTATGCCGCTTGCGCCTGTGTCAAAAATGCCCATTGCGCCCACCACCTGGCTCCTCTTCAAAGACGATGACACCCTGGGCGACCGTCTGGCGCAGCGCCTGCGCCAACAAGGGCACACGGTTATCACGGTTGCTGCCGGCAACAGCTTCACGACCCACGACGCCCACACCTTCACCATCAACCCGGAAGCGCCTGCTGGCTATGACCAACTGCTGCAAGCCGTCATGGGGCAATCCGCGACATACGGCGGCATTCTGCACCTGTGGAGCGTCACCGCGCCTGCCACGGGCAGCGACGAACCTGGTCACGCCATAATGTTACAGCAGCGTGGCTTTTATAGCCTGATTTATCTGGCGCAGGCGCTGGGGCGGTTAGAAAACGAGACCCCGTTGACCATCCACGTCCTGTCCAACAACATGCAAGCCGTGGCTAACGACGCGATCCTGGAACCCGCCAAAGCGACTTTGCTGGGACCCTGCCAGGTCATCACCCAGGAATATGCCCCCCTCACCTGTCAGAGCATTGATATAACGTTGCCTGCCGCTGGAAGCTGGCAAGAATCTCGCCTGCTGGATCAATTGCTGGCGGAATTCCATGCTACCCCCACCCAACCAGACAATGGTCAGCCCCACATGATCGCCTTGCGTGGCGCGGACCGGTGGGTGCGCGTGTATGAACCCGCCCCACTGCCCGACTCCCCTACCCCAGACCAGCTACCCCTGCGCGATGGGGGCGTGTATCTGATTACGGGCGGACTGGGTGGCCTGGGATTAGAACTGACGCACTTCATCGCCCGCACCGTAGCCGCCAATCTGGTACTGCTCGGCCGCACGCCCCTGCCGGAACGCGAAACGTGGCCCGGTTGGTTAGCCAGCAGCGACCCGGCTCTGGCCGGAATGCGGCGCAAAATCAGCCAGATTCAAGCCCTGGAAGCGCAGGGCGCAAACGTGTTGGTGCTGGCTGCTGATGTCAGCGACCGCGCGCAAATGCAGCAGGCGATGCACACCATTCGCGCCCGCTTTGGCCGGTTGGATGGCGTCGTTCATGCCGCCGGCGTGCCGGGGGCGGGCATTGTGCAGTTGAAGACGACCGCCGCTGCTGCCGCTGTATTGGCTCCTAAATTGTACGGAACGTTGATCTTGCAGGAACTGCTGGCCGATCAATCGCTTGATTTCTTCTTGCTTTTTTCTTCCATTACGGCCATTACGGGCGGCTTTGGGCAGGTGGACTACTGCGCCGCCAATGCCTTTCTGGATGCTTTCGCCCAGGCGAACAGTGCCCTGCGCGGACAGCGCACCCTGTCTATCAATTGGGACGCCTGGCAGCAGGTGGGTATGGCTGCCAGCCCAGAACGACAGCCGTTGTCAGGCGGTAAGCTGAATGAAGATGAACTGCCGACCAATCACCCGCTGTTGGCTCGTTACCAGCCGGCGGATGAAGATGGGGCTACATTTACCACCCGCTTTACGCCGGCGCGGCATTGGGTATTGGGTGAACACCGAGTTGCCGGCATTCCCACCATCCCCGGCGCCACCTATCCCGAAGTGGCCTATGCCGCCTTCCGCCACCACACCGGTCACACTGCCGCCGAAATTGACGACCTGACCTTCCTGATGCCGTTTATGGTGGGCGCGGACGCCGGCAGAGAATTAGTCGTTACCCTGGAACCCGTGTCGGGAGATGAGCAAACATATACGCTGCGGGCAGCCAGCCAGATCAACGGCAGCGGAGGACCCCGCTGGCAAGATCACGTCACCGGGCGCGTACGCCCATTGACCGCTGCCGGCGCGCCGCGTCTGGACGTGCCGGCCATCATTGCCCGCTGCCGGCCGGTTGATCTGGCAGACATCTCCGACCGCGCCGCGGCCATGGCTGATTTTGTGGACGTAGGGCCTCGTTGGGAATGTGTGCAGGCTGTTTATGCCGGCAATCAAGAAGGTCTGGCTCATCTCCGTCTGGCCGAACCTTTCCTGACCGACCTGGAACAGATCGCCCTGCATCCGGCTTTGATGGACATTGCCACCAGCTTCGCCATCCAATCCATCGGCGAAGGCAATTACCTGCCGCTTTCTTATCAAAACGTGCGCGTCTACGCCCCGTTTACCCCCGATCTGTACTGCCTGGTGCGGCTGCCACAAAACGTGGGCGGCAGTAAGGAGACAGTGGTTATTGACGTCGTGATTGCCAATGCCGAGGGGGCGACGTTGGTGGAAATTAACGGTTTCGCCGTCAAGCGCGTGGCCGCCGAGGCCCTCAATCGCCTGGTCGAGAGTGCCGCCGCCGAAGCGACCGCCGTTGCCGACCCGCCCCCGTCGTTCCCGGCGGCCATGCGTGACCTCAGTCAGGCGATTTTGCCGGCGGAAGGCGTCGAAGCCTTCCAACGATTGTTAGCTTTTGCCTGGCTGCCCCAGGTCATCGTCAGCACCCGTGACCTGGCGGCGACCATTGCCGCAGTGAATGCCTTTGACCCGCAAAGTTTTATGGCCCGCATGGATGCCGCGCCGCGTCCCGGTCGCGCGCACAAGTACCCCCGCCCCGACTTGAGCGTGCCTTACGTGGCCCCGCGCAACGCCGCCGAAGAGCAAATCGCCATCCTGTGGCAGGATGTGCTGGGATTAGATCAGGTTGGCGTTCACGACAATTTCTTTGAATTGGGTGGCGATTCGTTGCTGGGGACGCAAATCATGGCGCGGGCTAAAGATGCCGGCATTGAACTCACCCCCAACCAGTTTTTTCAACACCAGACCGTGGCCGAAATAGCCTCTCTGCTGCAAGACCAGGTAGGCGCCGCGCCAGCCGCCGCTACGGCCTCGCCGCGCAGTATCATGGTCGAAGAACAACTCCTGTCCAATCTCGACCAACTTTCTGAAGCGGAAATGGACGCCCTGCTGGCTGGCATGTTGACAGGCGAGTAAGCGCAGCCGCATGCCTGTAGGAGGAATCACTTCATGACCCAGATACCCGCCGGGAACTTGAGCGCCGCTGACAAGCGTGCCCTGCTGGCCCAAATGTTGCAAGAGAAAGCCAGCAAAAGAAGCTATCCCCTTTCCTTTGCTCAGCGCCGCTTTTGGTTCTTTGACCAGTTCGATCCTGGTGATCCGTCGCTAAACATTCTTTACGCCATTCGCTTCTCTGGCCCCATTAACCTGGCTGCCCTGGAGAAAAGCGCCAACGAGATTTTGCGCCGCCACACCATTTTACGCGCGCGCATTGTTGTCCGCGACGACCAACCGGTGCAAATCATTGCCCCATTCCAGCCGCTCACTATCGAAGTCGTGGACCGGCAAAGCGTTCCCGTTGTGGAGCGGGACGCCGAAGTTCGGCGACTCACCCTGGCCGAAGCCCGCACCCGCTTCGACCTGGCCGCCGGGCCGCTGCTGCGCATACGCCTGATCCGCTTCAGCCCTACCGAGCATGTCGGCTTCATCAACATGCACCATACCATCACCGACGGCGTCTCCATGGAGTTGTTCACCCGTGAACTGGGCATCCTCTACGCGGCCTTCACTGCTAACCAGGCGTCGCCGCTGCCCGATTTGCCCTTGCAGTACGTGGACTTTGCCCATCGCCAGCGGCAACAGTGGCAAAGCGGCCAGATGGCGGACCAACTTGCCTACTGGAAAAAACAACTAGAGGGGGACCTGCCTATTCTGGATTTGCCCACCGACCGGCCCCGTCCCCCCTTCCGCTCTTCCAATGGCGCCACCAAATACTTTTATTTGTCGTCGCGGTTGACCGAAGCCATTAAACGCCTTAGCCGCCAGGAAGGCTGTACGCCATTTGTCGTGCTGCTGGCTGCTTTCAAAACGTTGCTGTATCGCTATACGGGACAATCCGACATCCTCGTCGGCACGCCCGTGGCCGGTCGTACCCTGCCTACCGATCAAAACCTCATCGGCCTGTTCACGAACACGCTGGCCTTGCGCACGCAGATTGATAAAACAATCACCTTTCGCCAATTGTTGCGGCGCGTCCGTGAAACGACCCTGTCTGCCCTGGCCAACCAGGAATTCCCCTTTGAGCAGTTGGTGGATGAACTGCAAGTCAACCGCGATCCCAGCCACCCGCCTGTGTTTCAGGTGATGTTTGTCTCTCGCACTGCCCGCCCCAAGGCGCAGAAGATTGCCGGCCTCACGCTACACGCCCTGGAGACGGACACCGGGGCGGCGCTGGTGGATCTCAGCCTGGTCACCTGGGAGACGGAAGCAGGGCAGTTGGTGGCGTTTGAATACAACACCGATCTCTTCGATGAAAGCACGGTTGACCGTTTTTTCGTCCACTATCAAAACTTGTTGCAGGGTGCGGTGGACGATCCGCGGCACCTGCTGCTGCGTCTGCCGATGCTCACATCCGCCGAACAACAGCAACTGCTGTGGGAGTGGAATGATACAGACGCCGACTATGACCGCGACGTGTGCGTGCACCAGTTGTTTGAGCAGGCTGTCGCCCGCGCGCCGCACCGCACCGCCGTCGTTTGGGGGGCGAACGTCGCTGTTGGCAGCGAGCGCTGGACGTATGCTGAGTTGAACGAACGCGCTAACAAACTGGCTCACCACCTGCGCCGCCTGGGCGTGGGGCCAGAAACGCCTGTAGGCATTTACGTGGAGCGTTCGCTGGAAATGATTCTGGCTGTCCTGGCTGTGCTGAAAGCCGGCGGCGCTTACGTCCCCCTAGACCCCATCCACCCGCCTGAGCGGCTGGCTTTTATTTGCCAGGATGCCGGCATTGCCCTCCTCCTCACCCAGACCCACCTGGCCGGCAAACTGCCCTTACCTGAACGCCCCGTGCTCCATCTGGACGCCGACTGGCCGCGAATCGCCCAGGAAAGCGACCAAAATCCGCCAAACATCTCTCGCCCGGAACACCTGGTTTACATCGTCTACACCTCTGGCTCCACCGGTCAGCCCAAGGGCGTTATGCTGGAGCATGGCAATTTGCGCCACGCCTATTACGGCTGGCAACAGCTTTACCAACTGGGCCGGCAGCCGCTGCGCCATTTGCAGATGGCCAGCTTTTCCTTTGATGTATTCTCCGGCGACCTGACGCGCGCCCTTTGCTCCGGTGATACGCTGGTCTTGTGTCCCCGCGAAACGCTGCTGCAGCCGGACAAACTGGCGCAGTTGATTGTGACCGAAAACATCACGGCGGCGGAATTTGTGCCGGCAGTGCTGCGCCTCCTCGTGGCCCATTTGGAGCAAAACGGCGGCGACCTGCGCCAGTTCCACTTCCTGTCCGTGGGGTCCGATGCCTGGCACGTGCGTGATCACCGTTGCACTCAGCAGTTGTGCGGTCCCCACACCATTTTCGCCAACACTTACGGCGTCACCGAAGCCACCATTGACAGCTCCTACTTTCGCCACTCCACCGACACCCTCAGCGATGACCAGATCACGCCCATAGGCCGCCCTTACCCCAACGTGCGCCTCTACGTCCTGGACGACGCCTTGCAGCCTGTGCCGGCAGGTGTTGCCGGCGAACTGTATATCGGCGGCGCCGGCGTGGGCCGAGGCTACACCAACCGCCCCGATCTCACCGATACCCGCTTTATGCCTAACCCCTTCCTCCCCGGTGAGCAATTATACAAGACCGGCGATCTGGCCCGCTTCCTGCCGGCAAACGGCCATTCCGCAAACGAGCCTTCGACGCTTGCCGGCCACATCGCTTTTCTGGGGCGGGCTGATTTCCAGGTGAAGATTCGCGGTTTCCGCGTCGAATTGGGTGAAATTGAAGCCGCCCTGCAGCAGCACGAGAAGGTGCAAACGGCAACCGTCGTTGATTTCCAGAGTGAAACGGGCGACAGACGGCTGGTGGCCTACATTGTCCCGGCATCCGACATGATCCCTGCCACCGATGAACTGTTTGCCTTTCTCCAAAAACGCCTGCCAGACTACATGCTTCCGGGCCATTATGTCACCCTAAGCCAACTGCCCCTCAGCCCCAACGGCAAGATCAATCGCCGCCAACTACCTGTTCCCGATCTCTCCAGCCGCCCCCAGGTAGCTCAACCCTATGTCGCCCCGCGCACCCTGGCCGAAGAAGTGCTGGCGGAGCTATTTGGCAAAGTTTTGGGATTGCAGCAGGTTGGCATTCATGACAATTTCTTTGAATTAGGCGGCCATTCGCTGCTGGCGACACAGTTGGCTATTCGCGCCCGCGACACCTTCCAGATTGACCTGCCGCTACGCGCCTTCTTCGAGACGCCCTCCATTGCCGGATTGGCGGTAGCCGTGGAAGAGGCCCTGATTGAAAAGCTGGAAACGCTCTCTGAAGAGGAAGCTGCTTTGCTCCTCTCCTCATAGCCTTGTCCGCACGGGAATTCCTTTATGACTGCTTCTCCCCTCTCTTCCTCCGTTGCCAATCTGGTGCGCCAGCCGTTGTCGCCGCCGCGGCAGCGCGCCTGGTTCCTGTATCAACTGTATCCCGGCAACCCCACCCAACACGTCGTGGGCGCCGTAGAACTGGATGGCCCGCTGCACATCGCGCGGCTGCAAGCCAGCGCGAACGTTTTGCTCCGCCGCTATCTCCCGCTGCGCGCCGCTTGCATCACCGTCGATGACCAACCGACGTGGCAGGAAACAGCGATAGATACCGTTTCGCTGCCGGTGACGGACCTGACGCACCTGGATGCTGTTGCCCAGGCAGATGCGATAGAGGATATTTTGCGTCGGGCGGCGCGGCAGCCTTTTGATTTGGAACACGCTCCTTTGTGGCGCGCCGAATTGCTGCGTCTGGGGGCGGAGAGGCACCTCCTCTGGCTGGCGGCGCACCGCCTGGTAGCGGATGAGGCGTCGCTGCCGGCATTGTGGTCAGAATGGGCCGTCCTTTACGCCGCAACAGCGCCGGAAGAGCGGGGCGGGACCTCTGGCGCGGCAACTTTGCCCTCCTTTCCCCACGAGGCGACCCTGACGTACTGGCAGCAGCAGTTACAGGGCCATCAGCCGCTGCTGGAACTGCCGCTGGATCATGCTCGTCCGGCTATGCCGGCATTTGAAACAACGACCTACGCCTGGCAATTACCCGCCGCGACAGAGACGTCTCTCCGCCGCTTTAGCGCCGCTGAAAACATCCCCCTGCCCACCCTGCTGCTCTCCGCCTGGCTGGCCTTGCTCGTTCGCTACACCAACCAGCACGATCTTACTGTGGGCCTGCCCACTGCCTATCCGGTGCCGGAGGAGGAGCATTCCCTGCCGCGACAGGACTACCTACCCGTGCGCCTCCAACTGCCCGTGGATGCCGGTGGCGCGTCCACAGCATCCTTTCGCTGGCTGACGCACCGCACGGCCGCGACGTTGCAGGCCAACGCCGCTCACCCCATACCCCTGGCTTCCCTGTTGCCCCACCTGCAAGTTGAAGGGGGGCTAAGCTACGCGCCCCTCTTTCAGGTGACATACGAATGGGCTGCCGCTACTCCCCCCTGGACTAGCGACAACCTGACCTGGCGCTTGCGCCCCGTTGACACAGGTCTCAGCCCGTTTGATCTCAGCCTGCGCGTCCAGGAGACAGACGACGCCCTGACGCTGCACGCTGCCTATGCCGCCCACCTGTTCACAGCGCAGACCAGGGAACATCTGCCGGCCCATTTCGACCGCCTCCTGACCGCTATGTTGGTCGCGCCGGACCAACCCCTGGAGACCCTCCCCTTGCTTACGCCGGCCGAGGAAGAGCGTATCCTGGTCACCTGGAACGATACCGCCACCCCTTACCCCGCCGATGCCCCCCTTGCCGCCCTTTTCGAGGCTCAGGCCACCCGCGTTCCGCGCAAAGTTGCCGTTTCTTTCCCGGAGGGGGAACTGACCTATGCCCAACTGAACGACCGCGCCAATAAACTGGCCCATTATTTACAGCAGCGCGGCGCCGGGCGAAACAGTATCATCGCCATTTATCTGGAACGCTCCCTCGACATGATCGTGTCTATCCTGGCGATCATCAAAGCCGGCGGGGTGTACATGCCGCTGGACGTTTCCTACCCCGCGGAACGGATTGCCTTTATGTTGGCTGATTCTCAGGCGCCCCTCTTGATCAGCCGCGCACACCTGGCGGCGCAGCTTCTGCCACACCGGTCGGCCCTGATTGACCTGGAGAGCGAAGCGGCCGCCATTGACGCCGCAGTCGTTGCTGCCGGCAACAGCAATAACCCCAATTGCCAGACCACCGGCGCCGATCCGGCCTACGTGATGTACACATCTGGCTCCACCGGACAGCCCAAAGGCATCGTCATTCCGCAGCGCGGCGTCAGCCGCCTGGTGCTCCACACCAATTACGTGGCGTTCCATGAAACGGATTGCATTGCCCACCTTTCCAATACCTCCTTCGACGCCGCCACCTTTGAAATCTGGAGCGCTTTGCTGCACGGGGCGCGCCTGGTGGGCATCCCCAAAGAAATGCTGCTCTCCCCTGTGGCGCTCTCGGCGTATATCGAACAGCAGCAAATCACCGTCATGCTGCTCACCACTTCTCTTTTTAACCAGTTTGCTTACGATATGCCACGCCTGTTTAGCCCGTTGCGGGCCATCCTTTTTGGCGGCGAAGCAGCAGACCCTGTCGCCGTTCAGCGTGTGCTCCAGCATGATCCGCCGCCACAAGTCATCAATGTCTACGGACCAACTGAAAGCACCACCTATGCCTCCTTCTATCAGGTGTCGCCCACGGGCGCACCCCTGACCAGTGTGCCTATCGGTACACCTATTGCCAATACGCAGGTGTATGTACTCAATCGCTGCCGACAGCCCGTCCCCGTCGGCGTCGTCGGCGAACTGTACATTGGCGGCGATGGTCTGGCCCAGGGCTACCTGAACCGCCCCGCCCTCACCGCCGCCAGCTTTATCCCCAATCCATTTTCCGATCAGCCCGGCGCCCGCCGCCCTGGTGGCGACCGCCTCTACAAAACGGGCGACCTGGTCCGCTGGCTGCCCTCGGGCGTGCTGGCCTTTGTCGGGCGCAGCGACCATCAGGTTAAGATTCGCGGTTTTCGTATTGAGTTGGACGAAATCGAAGCCGCCCTACGTCGGCATCCCGCCGTGGCCCAGGCGGCCGTCCTGGCCCATGAGGATCGGCGGCAGGGAATGACAACGGCATCGAAAGGGAAATACCTGACCGCCTACGTGGTGCCGCGGGCGGACGTCACGCCCACCGCCCTGCGCGATTATTTACAGGCGCGGCTACCTGATTACATGGTTCCTCCCTTTGTGCTTTTTCTGGATGCTTTTCCCATCACGCCCAACGGCAAACTAGATCGGCGGGCGCTGCCGCGCCCCGACGTGGGCGCGGCCGGCCGTGATGACTTCGCGCCGCCGCGCACGACCGGCGAAAAAGCATTGGCCGGCATCTGGTCCGCCGTCCTCGGATTGGATGACGTGAGCATTCACGACCCGTTTCTGGAAATTGGCGGACATTCGCTGGCCGCCGTGCGCGTCATCGCTCGCGTGCGCGACGTTTTTGGCGTTGACCTGGCCCTGCCAGACATTTTTAGTCGCCCCACTATTGCTGACCTCGCGGCGCATTTGGATGCTTGCGTGCAGACTGCCCGCGCCAGCCGCTACTCGCCTATTACGCCTCTGAGCCAGACGGCGCAACTACCGCTCTCTTTTGCTCAGCAGCGCCTCTGGTTCTGGCAGCAGCTTATGCCCGACAGCACCGCTTACAACCAGATATTTGCCGTTCGCCTTACCGGTCAACTGCACATCGCCGCCCTGCACCAGACGCTAAACGAGATCATTGCTCGCCACAATACGCTGCGCACGACCTTCCATAGCGACAATGGGCAGCCGTGTGCCCGGTTGCAGCCCGTTGGCGACTATCCTCTGCCGCTGACCGATCTCTCTCATGAACCGGCGCCGGCGCAGGCGCGGCAGGTGCAGGTGCGTATCGCGGCGGATGCCTCTCAGGTGTTCGATCTGGAGCGCGGGCCACTGATCCGTTTTCAACTGCTGCGATTGGGCGCGGAGGCGCATGTGCTGCTGATTAATGTGCATCACATTGTCATGGATGGCTGGTCGGTCGAGATTTTTACGCAAGATATGGCGGCGCTGTATGCGGCTTTTTGCCGGCAGGAAACGCCCAACCTGTCTCCTCTTCCCATCCAATACGCCGACTTTGCCCGCTGGCAGCAGGAGTGGGTTGCCCAAAGCGGCGATATCCAGCGCCAGTTTGCCTACTGGACCGAAAAGTTGGGTCTGAATCCGCCATCTCTTGATCTGCCCGCTGACCGCCCTCGCCCCGCCCTGCCGGCATTTCAAGGCGGCATCCACAACTTTGCGCTTGACGCTGCGCTCAGCCAGCAGTTGCGCCAGGTGGGGCAGGTCGCCGGCTGTTCCTTGTTTATGACCCTGCTTTCCACCTGGCATGCGCTGTTCTATTTGTACACGCATCAAGACCAGATTCGCATTGGCACGCCTGTGGCCGGGCGCAACCAGCCAGAAGTAGAGCGGTTGATCGGGTTGTTTGTCAATGTGCTGGTGCTGGCGGCTGATTTCCACCACAAGCCCAATTTCCATGAACTGCTGACACAGGTGCAGCGCGCTACGCTGGAAGCGTATGAAAACCAGGATGTCCCCTTTGACAAGCTGGTGGAACGGCTGCAAACAAAGCGAGACAACAGCGGGCAGCCGTTGTTTCAGGTCATGTTCACTTTTCAGGACTGGTTGGAAGAGGTGCGGGAACTGCCCGGCGTACGCATGGAAATGATGCCGGCATTCAACCCCAACGTCAAATTCGATCTTTCGATTGGCATGTGGGCTGAAGCCGGCGAGCTGCGCGGCCGCATCGAATACAACAGCGACATCTTCAATCCGGAAACCCTGGCGCGCATGACCGCGCAATGGACTCGTCTCCTCGCCCAACTCCTGGCTGCCCCCGAGCAGCCCATCGCGGCCCACGCCCTGTCTACCGAAACCGAAATAGCCCAATACCAACAATTAGCCGCGCGGTTGACCCAGCATCCCGCCGTACAGGATGCCGGCATCCTTCCCTGGCGCGACACCCCCACCTCACCTTACTTAATCGCCTACCTCCTCCTCCACCCCGGTCAGATGCTGCCCACCATTGCCACCCTGCGTCTCCACTTGCAACAACAGGGCTGGCATGGACCGCTGCCGGCTGATCTGGTTCAGGTCGGCCAGATTTTGCGCCATCCCGATGGTCGTCTGGATCGGGCGACGCTGCCCGCTCCGCCTCCTCCCGCGCCAACCGGCCAACCAGACGCAGCTCCTGCGCCGCCCGCCGAAACACTCGCCCATCAGCAGGCCCGGCTGGATGAAAAACGCGCCCAACTTTCCGATAACAAACGGGCGCTGCTGCAAAAATTGCTGCGCAAAGCCGTTGATTTGCCTCCTGCCGCCCCGGTCACTATTCCCCGCCGCCCGGCGGATGCCGCGGCTTCCGCCACCATCCCCCTTTCTTTTGCCCAGCAGCGGCTGTGGTTCTTTCACCAGCTAGAGCCAGACAGCCCGTTTTACAACATTCCCGTGGTTGTGCGCCTGCGGCGGCGGTTGGATGTGCCGGCATTGCAGCGCAGCATCAACGCCATCATCCGCCGCCATGAAAGCCTGCGCACGACCTTCGCCCTGGTCGATCAACAGCCCGTGCAGGTTGTCCGGCCAGAACTGGAAATATCCCTGGCCGTCTTCCCCATCTCCGGGCAGACGCCCGCCGAGCGTGAAGCCCACGCCCAGGCCCAAATCAATGAGGCCGTGCGCCGTCCTTTCCAGATCCAGCACGAACCCCTGGTCCGCGCCAATCTCTACCAGTTAGCAGCGGATGATGCCATCCTGCTGATCAACATCCATCACATTGTGGCTGATGGCTGGTCGCTGGGTATTTTCGTGCGCGAGCTGACCGCTTTCTACAACGCCTACACCAATAATCGTCCTCCTGCCAGTCTGCCAGACCTGCCCGTGCAGTATGCCGATTACGCCATCTGGCAGCGGCAGTGGCTGTCTGGAGAGGTACGGCAAAAGCAGCTTGATTATTGGGCGAACCAGTTGCGGGGCGAACTCGCCCCGCTGGCCTTACCCACCGATCGCCCCCGCCCGGCCGCGCAGACTTACAATGGAACCATCTACAGCTTTGCCGTGCCTCGCCCGCTGCTGGAATCGCTGAAACAGATGGGGCAGCAGGAGAACGCTTCCCTGTTCATGATGCTGCTCACGGCTTTCACCGGGCTGCTGCATCGCTACACCAACCAGACAGACATCCTCGTCGGCGCACCCATCGCCGGTCGCAGCCGACAGGAATTGGAGCCGCTAATCGGCTTTTTTGTTAACACGCTGCCGCTGCGCTTCAATCTTGAAGCCGACCCCAGTTTTCGGTCGCTGCTACAGCAGGTGCGCCAGGTGACGCTGGATGCTTACGCCAATCAGGATTTGCCCTTCGAACAATTAGTCGAGGCCCTGCGCCCGGTGCGCGATCCCAGCCGTTCTCCGCTCTTCCAGGTCATGTTCTCCCTGGAAGATCAGTTCTCCAGTGCCGCTTTCCAGACGCCGGACATCTCTGTATCTCAGATAGAGCTAAACACAGAGACGGCCAAGTTCGATCTGACCCTGTTCGTTTCGGAGATGAGCGATGGACTGCACGCCGTGTTTGAATACAACACCGACCTGTTCGATGCCGGCACTATCACCCGCATGGCCGCCCACTTTCAGAATCTCCTGCAAGGCATAGTCGTCGCTCCGGATCGTCCGCTGGCCTCTCTCCCGCTGATCACGCCGCGGGAAGAGCAGCTTATCGCCGCCTGGAATGACACCGCTACAGACTACCCACGGGAAGCGGGATTGGCTGCCCTCTTTGAAGCCCAGGTCGCCCGGCGACCCCACAAAACTGCCGTCTCCTTCCCCAGTAGCCAGCTTACTTACCAGGAACTCAACCAACGGGCCAACCAACTGGCCCATTATTTGCGACGCCTGGGCGTCCGTCGCCGCACACCTGTGGCTATTTTCCTGCAACGTTCGCCAGAAATGATTGTAGCCACGTTAGCCATCATCAAGGCGGGTGGGGTCTACGTCCCGCTGGATCCCACCTATCCCGCCGAGCGATTGGCTTTTATGCTCGCCGACGTCGGCGCACCCATCGTACTCACGAACGACGTCCTGGTGGCGCAAATCAGTGACCATCTGCCGCCGCAAACACGCCCGGTCAATTTGGATGCCGCCGCCATCGCTATTGCCGCCGCCGACGACCAGAATCCTGACCACCAGGCCACCGCCGCCGATGTCGCTTACGTGATGTACACCTCCGGCTCTACCGGGCAGCCCAAGGGTATCATCATCCCTCAACAAGCCATTAACCGGTTGGTTTTCCATACCAACTATATTCAGTTTGGTCCCGACGATCGCCTGGCGCACGTTTCCAATACCTCTTTTGACGCGGCTACGTTTGAGATTTGGGGCGCGTTGCTGCATGGCGGGCAGTTGGTAGGCGTTCCTCAAGAACTGCTGCTGTCGCTGCCCGACTTCGTCGCTTACCTGCGGGAGCAAGGCGTGACGGCCATGTTTCTGACGGCGACACTGTTCAACCAGATTGCTTACGAGCAGCCTGGAGCATTTGCTACCGTGCGTAATGTGCTGTTTGGGGGCGAAGCCGCTGATCCCGTCGCCGTACGCCGCGTATTGCGGCACAATCCGCCTCCCCGTCTGCTCAACGCCTATGGGCCGACGGAAAGCACCACTTTTGCCGCCTGGTACCTGGTACAGCCTACAGACGCCGCCGCTGCCGCTATTCCCATTGGCCGGCCTTTGAGCAATACCACGCTGCATGTATTGAACGCGCACGGACAGCCCGTGCCGGCAGGCGTACTCGGAGAACTCTATATTGGCGGCGATGGCCTGGCTCTAGGGTACCTGAATCGTCCCGAACTGACCGCCGGGCGTTTTGTGCCTGACCCATTTGCCGGCAGCCCTGACGCTCGCCGCCTCTACCGCACCGGGGACTGGGTGCGCTACGACCTGGCCGGGCGCATTACTTACGTCGGGCGTATTGACCAGCAGGTAAAGATTCGCGGTTTTCGCATAGAGTTAGGCGAAATTGAAGCCGTCCTGCGCGCCCACGCCGCCGTCTCTCAGGCTGCCGTGCTGGCCCATCAGGACGATCAACGCGGCAAATACCTGGCTGCCTACATCGTACCACAGCAAGAGACGACGCCGGCAGACCTGCGCGCTTATTTACAGGAACGTCTGCCGGCATACATGGTCCCCGCCTTTTACCTTTTCCTGGATGCCTTCCCCATCACGCCCAACGGCAAACTAGACTGGCGCGCCTTGCCGCTGCCGGACTTCAGCGAAACCGATGCGGATACATACGTCGCGCCGCGCAGCGAAACAGAAGCCAGGCTGGCCCAACTGTGGGGCGAGTCGCTGGGTATGGAGCGTGTCGGCATCCACGACAACTTCTTTGAAATCGGCGGTCACTCCCTGATTGCCACCAAAATCGTCTCCCGCATCCGGCAGCAGTTCCAGGTGGAGATGCCACTGCGCCGCATTTTTGAGGCCCCCACCATCGCCGCCCTATCCGGCCTGCTGGAGCAGGCGCTGTCTGGCGCGCCGGCGGAAATGATCGCGCTGGAAGCTAGCGAAGATACCACGCCGCCGCCCCTCTCCTTCGCCCAGCAGCGGCTCTGGTTCCTGGACCAGTTAAACCCAGGCATTCCTTTCTACAACATGCCCCTGGCGGTTTCCTTACGCGGCGTACTCGACGTGCCGGCATTGAGAGAAAGCCTGAACAGTCTGATCGCCCGGCATAACACCCTGCGCACCACCTTCAGCGGCGCAGCAGAGGCCGTCTGCCAGGTCGTCGCCGCGCCGGCGCCGCGGGACCTGCCTCTGCTAGACCTGACGACGCTGCCGCCGATAGAGCGGCAGCCTGTCGCGTGGCAGCACATTCAAGCAGACGCGCGGCAACCGTTTGATTTATCCCGTGGGCCACTGCTGCGGTTCCAGCTTTTCCGGTTGGCGCATGACGAACATATTCTGTACCTGAACATGCACCATATCATCTCTGATGGCTGGTCCATGCAAATCCTGGTGAACGAATTGATCCATTATTACCGGGCGTATGCCAGCGGTCAGCCGGCGCACCTGCCGCCGCTGCCGCTGCAATATGGGGATTTCGCTCGCTGGCAGCGGCGCTGGCTGCAAGGAGACGTTCTGGCAAGGCAGTTGGCTTACTGGAAAGATCGGCTGGGCGGGGAACCGCGGGCGCTTGCCCTGCCAACCGACCGTCCCCGCCCCCCTATACAGACTTACAATGGAGCTTCCTATGAATTTACCCTCTCCCCTGACCTGACGGCTGCCTTAAATCGCCTCAGCCAGCAGCAGGGGGCTACCTTGTTTATGACCCTGCTGGCTGCCTTCAAAACCTGGCTACATCGCTACACCCACCAGACCGACATTGTCGTCGGTTCCCCCATTGCCAACCGCAACCGGCGCGAGATAGAAGATCTGATCGGCTTTTTTGTAAATACGCTTGCTTTGCGCACCGATTTGAGCGGCAACCCTTCGTTTCTGGCGTTGCTGGAACGAGTGAGAGAAGTAACGCTCGGCGCTTATATGCACCAGGACCTGCCCTTTGAGAAGCTGGTGGAAGAACTACATCCAGAACGGGATTTGAGCCGCTCATCGCTCTTTCAAGTGATGTTTGTGTTGCAAAACATGGCCGAGTCTGGAATGGCGGCAGCCTCGCTGCCAGAACTGATAATCTCCCTGCTGCCTGTTGAAAGCCAGACGGCCAAGTTTGATTTAACGCTGAACATGGTGGAGATGGATGCCGGCATTCTCGCCACCTTCATCTACAACACCGATCTGTTCGATCAGACCACCGTCAAGCGCATGTCCCGCCACTTCACCAACCTGCTTGCCGCTATTGTCGCCGCGCCCCACCACACGCTCTCCCAGTTCGATCTGCTGCATCCCGACGAACGGCGGCAACTCTTGCGCACCTGGAACGCTACCGCCGTTGATTATCCGCTAGATACAACCTTCCCTCAACTGCTGGCGGCGCAGGTTGAGCGCACACCGCAAGCCATCGCCGCTGTTGACGAGCAACCGCCGGCATCCGGCGGACAACCGCCGGCATCCGGCGGACAACCGCCGGCATCCGGTCAACGCCAACTTACCTACGCCGAATTGAACCACCAGGCTAACCAACTGGCCCATCACCTGCGCCGCCTGGGCGTCTCCGCCGAGGTCCCCGTCGCCGTTTGTCTGGATCGCTCTCTGGAAATGCTCATCACCCTGCTGGCTATCCTCAAAGCCGGCGGCGCTTACGTGCCCCTGGAACACAACTTCCCGCCGGAGCGTCTGGCCTACATTCTGGAAGATACCGCCGCCCCCCTGCTTATCACCCGCCGCGACCTGGCCGACCTGTTTCCCCATTATTCAGGCTCCTGCCTTTACGTGGACGATCTCCCTGCCGCTGCACCGCAACGCCTCACCGCTGCCGCTGATCTCGAAAACCCGACCTATCTCCCCGGCCCCTCGGACATCGCCTACATTATTTACACTTCCGGCTCCACCGGGAAGCCTAAGGGCGTCATGATCTCTCACCGCTCCCTGTCCAACTACCTCCTGTGGATTTCGGCGCAGTTTTCGACAGAAGTGGATACCGTCGTTGCCAGCACCAGCTTCACCTTCGACGCCTCCATTAAGCAACTTTTTGCCCCGCTGCTCACCGGTCGCGCCATCTGGCTCATCCCCACCAGCGTGGTCAGTCAGCCAGATCGTTTGCTCGATTTACTGGCAACGCGCCAACGCCTCCTCTTTAACAGTGTCCCGGCTCTGTGGCAGGCGATGATGGAGGAACTGGATAGCCGCTTCCGCCAGTTGGACATTCGCCAACTCGTTACCGGCGGCGAGGCCCTGCCCGCCCCCCTGGTGCAGGCAACCATGCGCCGCTTCCCCGATCTGCCTATCTGGAACCTCTACGGCCCCACCGAAATAACTTGTATCGCCAGCGGCGGCCGCGTCACGGATGCTGCGCGCATCACCATTGGCCGCCCGATTGCCAACACCCAGCTTTACATTCTGGACCCCTACGATAACCCCGTGCCGGTAGGCGTAACGGGCGAACTGGTCGTGGGGGGCGCTGGCGTAGCTCGGGGCTATCTAAACCGGCCCGACCTCACCGCTGACCGCTTCCGCCCCAACCCGTTTTCAGACGATCCCGACGCCCGCTTCTACCGCACTGGCGACCTGGTACGCTATCTCCCCGACGGACAGGTCGAATTTCTGGGGCGAATGGATCATCAGGTGAAGATACGCGGGTATCGCATCGAACTGGGGGAAATTGAGGCTGTGCTGCAACAGCACCCGCGAGTGCAGACCGCCATCGTACTGTTGCGCCAGGATCAGGATGCCGGCACAAAATACCTGATCGCTTACCTGATGGCGCCGCGGCAACAAACCATTGATCTGGAGAGCGTGACGGAATTCTTACGCCAGAAGTTGCCCGACTATATGATCCCATCCACCTACGTGCTGCTGGAAAAACTGCCGCTGACCAGCAGTGGCAAGCTCGACCGCCGCAACTTGCCGGCACCGGACAGCTTGCTGCCAGCGCGCTCGCTGACGCCACCGCGCACCCCGGTGGAAGAGATAATTGTAGACATCTGGACGCAGGTTTTGCCGGCATCTCCCATCGGGCGCGACGACAACTTCTTCTCTCTGGGAGGCCATTCCCTCCTGGCAACCCGCGTCATCAACCGCCTACGCCAGACCTTTGCCACTGACCTGCCCCTACGCCTCCTCTTTGAGGAGCCTACAGTCGCCCGCCTGGCTGCCCGCCTGGAGCAGTTCACCGCCGACGCTGACCGCTCCTGGACGCCGATACCCCCTGCGCCGCGCCACCAGCCGTTGCCCCTCTCCTTTGCCCAACAGCGACTCTGGTTCCTGGAGCAGTTTGAACCGGGCAGCGCCTACAACGTCCCCTCGGCCCTACGCCTGTCCGGGCCACTGAACGTTGCCGCTCTGGAGCAGAGCATTGCCACCATCCTCCGTCGCCACGAAATCCTGCGCACCACCTTCACCGTTGCGGATCGCGAACCGGTGCAAGTGATTCACCCACCCCAACCGTTCCGCTTTGAGCCAGATGTGGACGCGGCGCACAGGTGGGTTAATTTGGAGACGCCGGACAACCGGATTTCCCTGGACGACCTGCTGCGCCAGGAGGCCCGCCGCCCCTTTGATCTGGCTCGCGGTCCGCTGTGGCGTACCATGCTGCTGCGCCTGGCGGAAGACGAACATGTGTTGTTCTTTAACATTCATCATATCATCTTCGACGCCTGGTCCAATGACATCCTCCGCCGCGAATTGCTCGCCCATTACCAGGTTTTTGCACAGGGACAGTCGTGGGAAATGCCGGCACTTCCCATTCAATATGCCGATTATGCCGTTTGGCAGCGCCGCCGGTTGGATGAAGCCACCCTGACCGCGCAGCTTACATATTGGCAGCAAAAACTAAGGGTTCGTTCAAAATCAACTTTGGACTTCCCCACAAGCGAGAGTTCCTCCAGCGCATCCGTCGATTCCCAATCTATAAACGGATATGCCCTTCCCACTCTGGAACTACCCACCGACCATCCCCGCCCGCCGTTGGTCACGTTCAACGGCGACATCGCCCGCTTCCACCTGCCCAAAGACCTGTCCAACTCGCTCAAAGCCTTGAGCCAGGCCGAAGGCGTCACCCTCTTCATGACCATGTTGGCAGCCTTCAAAGTCTGGCTCTATCGCCACACCAACCAACCTGACATCATCGTCGGTTCCCCCATTGCCAACCGCACGCACCCTCAGACCGAAGACCTGATCGGCTTCTTTCTCAACACCCTGGTGCTGCGCACCAATCTGGCTGGTGACGCCTCTTTCCGTCAGGCGCTGGCGGCCGTACACGAAACCGCCCTGGAAGCCTACGCCCATCAGGATCTGCCCTTCGAACGCCTGGTAGAGGAACTCCAACCCCGCCGCGATCTCAGTCGCACGCCTTTGTTCCAGGTCATGTTTGTGCTGCGCCACGACACGCCGCCTCCCGGGCAAGACTTACAGATTAACCTTCTACCCATCAATGCCCAAACCGCCAAATTTGACCTGACGCTTTTCCTTAACGACACCGGGCAGGGTCTGGAAGCGGCCATTGAGTACAATACCGACCTGTTTGAGCCGGCTACCATTCAACGCTTCTGGCAGCGTTTTCACACCCTCCTGCAAGGCATCGTAGCTAACCCGGACGCGCCCATTGATCGCCTGCCGCTGCTTCCAGAAGCCGAAAAGGCGCAGCTTGCTGCCTGGAATCAGACGCAAACGCCGCGCCATCCAGCCGAAATGACCCTGCCGCATCTTTTCGCCGCTCAGGTGCAGCGTACACCGGCCGCTCTGGCCGTCACCGATGGGCAAACCTCCCTCACCTATGCCGGGCTGGAGGCGCAGGCAAATCAACTGGCCCATTACTTGCGCCGCCTGGGCGTCCGGGCAGACGTGCCTGTGGCCATCTGCCTGGATCGTTCGTTAGCTCTGACGGTTGGCATTTTGGGCATCCTCAAGGCAGGCGGCGCTTACCTGCCCCTAGACGCCGCCTATCCCGCCGAACGACTGGCCTACATGCTGCAAAACGCCCAGGCCCCCATTCTGATTACGTCAGCAGATATTCTCGCCGCCTTCCAACAGCAACCCCTGCTGGCCGCGGCACTCCGTAGTTGCCAGGTTGTCGTGGCTGACCCACGATGGGAGATCGTCGCTCACGAACCCCGGGAGCCGCTGGAAGCGGGCATTTCTGCCGGCAATCTGCTCTACATCATCTACACCTCCGGCTCCACCGGCCAGCCCAAAGGCGTCGCCATGCCCCACGGCCCGTTAGCCAACCTGATGCACTGGCAGCAACAGCACACCACCCTCGACTATCCCGCCCGCACGCTGCAATTCTCGCCCATCAGTTTCGACGTTTCCTGCCAGGAATTGTTTTTCACCTGGCACTCCGGCGGCACATTGGTGCTGGTCCCCGAAGAAACGCGGCGCGACCCATTGGCCCTGCTCACCTACATGGATGCCATGCGCGTGCAACGCATTTTCATGCCCTTCATCGCCCTGCAAAGCATGGCTGAAGTCGCCTACCGCCTACCCGAAGCCCCCCTGGCCACCTCTCTGCGTGAAATCATCACCGCCGGCGAGCAACTGCAAGTAACTGCGCCCATCATCCACTTTTTTCAGCGACTGCCCGGCTGCGCGCTGCACAACCAGTATGGACCTACAGAAAGCCATGTAGCCACCGCCTTCACATTGACCGGCCCGCCGCGGACGTGGGACGCGCTGCCGCCCATTGGTCGCCCCATTGACAACGCCGCGATTTATCTCCTGGATGGTCAGGGCCAGTCTGTGCCTGTTGGCGTCGTCGGCGAACTTTATATTGGCGGTGATATTCTGGCGCGTGATTACATGGGTCGTCCAGAACTCACCGCCGAACGATTCCAGCGCGATCCATTTGTCGCAGACCCAGCGGCGCGCCTGTACAAAACCGGCGACCTGGCCCGCCGGCGCGTCGATGGCAACCTGGAATACCTGGGGCGCAATGATTTTCAAGTGAAGGTGCGCGGCTATCGCGTTGAACCGGGCGAGATTGAAGCCGTACTTAGCCAGCAGCCAGGGGTGCAAACGGCGGTGGTCCAGGCGTTGCCAGATCGGGCTGGCAACAAGCGGTTGGTGGCCTATCTGCTCAGCGCCTGGCCCGAATCTAAACGGACGGAACTGCCGGCACAACTCCGCCGCGCTCTGCGCCATCGTCTTCCAGATTACATGATCCCAGAACGCTTCGTCCTGTTGGAAGAACTCCCGCTTACGCCCAGCGGCAAAATTGACCGCCGCGCCCTGCCCGCCCCCGACAGCGCCATCGCTGCCGCGCGCGAGTTTGTGCCGCCGCGCGACGCGCTGGAACTACGCCTGGTGCAGTTGTGGCAGCAAACGCTTGCGCGATACCCAATAGGTATCACCGACAATTTCTTTGAATTAGGCGGCCATTCGCTACTGGCCGTGCGTCTGGTGTCCGAAATTCAGGCAAGAACGGGGCGAGAACTCCCGTTAGCCACGTTGTTCCAGCACGCCACGGTGGAGCAATTAGCGCATTTGCTGCGTCAACAGACGACAAGCGCGGCTGGTCTGGCAGAGAATCGTTCCCTGGTTTGTTTGCATCCTGCCGGCAACCGGCCACCCTTCTTTTGCGTTCATCCCGGCGGCGGTCACGTGTTGCCTTACCTCGATCTGGCGCGCAGCCTGGACGATGATCGCCCCTTCTATGGCCTGCAATCTGCCGGCCTTGATGGCGGGGCTGAACCACTGACAGACATTGGCGAGATGGCCTCCCGCTACCTGGCGGAAATCAAGACAGTCCAGCCTGCCGGTCCCTACTATCTGGGCGGCTGGTCTATGGGCGGCATGGTCGCCTTCGAAATGGCGCGGCAGTTGCAGGCAAACAACGAAACCGTGGCGCTCCTGGCGCTCATTGACGTCAGCCAGCCGTCTGCTCCAACTGCCGCCGCTGAATCTAACACTTTCCTGCATTTCTTCGCGCAGGACCTGGGCCTCTCACTGGCCGAACTTCCGCCAACGTTTGCCGGCATGGACAACCGCGAGCAGATAGCCGTTATTTTGGAACGGGCCAAAGCCACCAATAAAATGCCGCCGGATGTAACCATAGACCAGATCGCCCAGATGCTGCGCGTCTTCCAGGCGAATTTTGCCGCCATGCTGTCCTACCGGCCCCAACCCTATGCCGGAACCGTCGTCTTCCTCAATGCGGCCGATAGCCCTAACCGCGACCGGCCAGACCGGGGATGGGCAGCCTGGATTGCCGGGCCGTGGCAGAGCATGGAACTGCCCGGCGACCACTTCAGCCTGGTGCGGCAGCCTCACGTGCAAGCGCTGGCCCGCCAGTTGCGCGCCTGTCTGCCGCAAATGGAAACAGAACAATGAGCCAACACCTCCCCCTGCGCGGCATGGCGGCGTTTCTGGTAGTCTGGTTGGGCCAGGTTGTTTCCTTGATTGGTTCCGGGCTGACCCGCTTTGGTCTAACCCTCTGGGTTCTGGAACACACCGGTTCAGTGACGCAATTCAGCCTGATTTTGTTCTTTTCTGCCTTGCCGGGAGGGCTTATCATCCCCATTGCCGGCGTCCTGAGCGATCGCTTCAATCGCCGTCACCTGATGATCGTCAGCGACACTGTCGCCGCGTTGGGGACAGTAATCGCCTTGTTGCTCATTCTTGGCGGGCGATTGGCGGTGTGGCACATTTACCTGATCACCACCATTCAGACAGCCGCCTCCCTCTTCCAGCGCCCGGCTTACATGGCCAGCGTGCCGCTGCTTGTGCCCCAGGCTCAGCTAGGACGGGCCAGCGGCTTGCTGCAAGTAGCGACGACACTGCCCGACATTATCTCGCCGATTGTGGCCGGGGCCTTGATTGGCTTTATCGGGCTGAATGGCCTGGTAGCGATAGACCTGATCACGTTTTTGTTTGCCCTGGTGACGTTGGCGCTGGTGGTTATTCCCAAACCCGCCCGCAGCCAGGCAGGCGCCGCCGCCGCGCAGGCGTCGTTTGCTCAGGACATCTTTTTTGGCTGGCGCTATATTCGCGCCCGTTCTGGGTTCCTGCAATTGCTGCTCTATGTAGCGGCTATCAATCTGGTATTTGCCATGTTTGAAGCCTTGCTGCCCCCCTTGATTCTCAGCATGGGCGACGAACGTACTCTGGGCATCGTGTTGTCGCTGTTGGGCGCCAGCTTGCTATTGGGTAGTTTGATAATGGCTGCTTGGGGTGGCCCGCGGCGGCGGGTGTTTGGTGTGTTGACGTCTGGCTTTGCGGTTGGCGTCGGCATTTTTGTCCTCGGCTGGCAAACGTCTCCCTGGCTCGTTGCCGGTGTAGGCTTCGTTGCCCTTCTGAGCGTACCCATTATGAGTGGTTGCAGCCAGGCTTTCTGGCTGGAAAAAGTCGAACCCGACATCCAGGGGCGAGTCAGCGGCATCCGTATGGTTGTCGGTACTTCTACTCTGCCGATTGGCTTCCTGCTCGCCGGTCTGTTTGCCGACTACGTCTTTAATCCGCTGCTGACGTCCACGGGGCCGTTGGCCTCTTTGCCCGGCGTCTTCTTTGGTATTGGTCCGCAGCGGGGTATCAGCCTGCTGCTGGTGGTGATTGGCGTTCTTACCATTCTGGTCACCCTGGCAGGACTCTCTTCCGCGCGTCTGCGGCTGCTGGACCGCAGCGCCCCCGACGCCGCCCTCGCCAGCGCAGACTAAAGGACAAACCAACAGTTTGTCCTACCTATCCGCGCCCGCGCCGCCGAGCGGCGTTAGCGTCTCCGCGTGAGACTGTTTTTGAAGCATGGGCGGGTTGCCAACCCGCCCTACGATAGGCTATTTTCGAAGGAGTTGTGTCAATGGAACGTGGTTTTGAGGAAATTCTCCATCGCCTCGTCATTATCACCCACGTGGCAGCCGGCAGCCTTACCCTGATCACAGGCGTCATCAACCTGCTCAATAAAAAAGGGGGGCGGGCGCACATTCGTTGGGGCCGTTTTTACTTCTGGTGTATGTTCACCATCTTCGTCACCTCCCTCATCTCCCTGGTGTTTTTTGTCAACAACCCACTCGTCTTCCTGATCAACGTGTTCGCCTTCTATCAGGTTTTTTCTGGACGGCGCGTGGTGCTGCGCAAACGATTGGACCTGACCCGCCACGTTGGCAGACTGGACTGGGGGGTGGCTGCCGGCACAAGCGTGTTTGGCGTCGGCGCTTTGTTGTGGAGTATTTCTCCCCTTTGGGGCGGGCGGGAAATGAACTCGCTGCCGCTAACCATTCTGATCACCTGGTTTAGTGGTTTTACCATCTACCTGGCCGGCAACGACATACGCTACTTCCAGAACCCTTCCTCTGACCGCCGCTGGTGGTGGTATCACCACATGAACTACATGATCGGCTCCTTCACCTCCGCCACCACCGCCGTGATCGTAACCAATCTCCACCGTGTCTCCTTCATTCCGCCGGAAATTGGCTGGATTTTCTGGCTCCTGCCGGGAAGTATCGGGCTGGTAGGGACGTTTGTTTGGATCCGCTACTATCGCCGCCTCTTTAACCGTCAATCCGGCAAAACGGCCGCACCTATAGCCAGACCCACGCCCATCGAACTACCCCGCAACGTGACCGCTGCCCTGATAGCCCTGCTGCTCGTCGCCGCCGCTGCTGCCGTCAGCATTTTGGCGGATCGCCCCCCTGTTCCCGCCCCGGCTACCGCGCCCGCGGACACCTTCTCCGCCGCGCGCGCCAGCCAATACGTCCAGGACATTAACCAGACCCCCCACCCCATGGGATCCGCGGCGCATGTGCAGGTGCGCGATTACTTGCTGGCGCAATTGCGCGCCCTGGGCCTGGAGCCAGAGCAGCAGACGGGCACAGGCATACAGATTGGGGGCAATGGCGCCGGCAGCGTTACAAACATCATGGCCCGCATTCCAGGCACCCACGCTCCAGACACCGCCAGCGGCCAGGCTGTGCTGCTGATGTCCCACTACGACTCTCCACCAACAACCCCCGGCGCGAACAATGACGGCGCCAATCTGGGCGGCATTCTGGAAACTATCCGCGCCCTCAAAGCCGCCCCACCGCTGCAAAATGACGTGATCATTTTCATTTCCGACGGGGAAGAGTTTGGCTCTTTTGGTTCGCAGATATTTATTGACAAACACCCCTGGGCGCAAGACGTAGGCGTTGTCCTTAATTTTGATACACGGGGGACGGCGGGCGCGTCTTTGCTGTACGAAACCAGTGCCGGCAACGGCTGGATGATTCGAGAATATGCCCGCGCTGTATCTCGCCCGTTTGGCAACTCCCTGGCCTACGAAGTGTACCGCCGCCTACCTTTCGATACTGACTTCACCGTCTTTAAGCGCGCCGACTACGCTGGCTTTAACTTTGCTTACATTGATGGCTACCCCTATTACCATTCCCCGCTGGATACGGTGGCCCGGCTAAATCAGGCCAGCCTGCAAAGCCACGGTGAGCAAATGCTGGCGCTGACGCGGCACTTCGGCAATCTGGACTTGAGCCAGACAAAAGCCGACAATGCCATCTATTTCGATGTCTTGCAACGCTTTCTGGTGCATTACAGCGGCGGCCTGATGTGGCCGTTGACAATCGCGCTGTTGCTAGGCTTTGCCGGCATTTGCTTCTGGGGTGTGCGTCGTGAGCAGATGGCGTGGAAAGGCATCCTCGGCGGCCTGGGTGGTTTTGCCATCAGCCTGGTGGCGGGCGCTGCCCTGGTTACCCTGGTCTGGCAGCTAATCAACCTGCTGCACCGCGACTACGCCTTCCTGCTGTTAGACACTTATAACAACCTGGTTTACCGTTTCGCCTTCATGGCGCTTTCCCTGGCGGTTAGCGCTTTCATCTACAACCGCCTGTTTGTCCGTCAGGAATTACTGAACCTGATGGCTGGCGTGGGCGGTCTCCTCCTTATCTTGCTCCTGGTTACCGGTGTGCTGGCCCCCGGCGCCACCTACCTGTGGGCCTGGCCCCTGTTGTTCCTCTTGCTCAGCCTGGTCTATTTGCTCCGGGTGCGCCAGGAAAAACCGGCGCGTGCCGGCATAAAGGATGCCATTGTGCTTACCCTGCTATCACTGCCGGCTATCCTGATCCTCATGCCTACTGCCTGGCTCGTTTCCGTCGCCCTCGGTGTGCGTTATGCCGGTGGCATGGCCTTCTTTATACTGGCGTTGCCAGGATTACTGTTGCCGCAAATGCGCTGGGTTGCCGGGCTAAATCGCTGGCTGCTGCCCGCCGGTGGGTTGTTGGTTGCCGGCATTTTCCTTATCATCGGCGCGGCTATCAGCGGGTTTGACGCCCAGCACCCCCAACCAGACAACCTGATCTACGCCCTGGATGCAAATACAGGCCAGGCTGTCTGGATTACGCAGTCGCCGCGCGCCGATGGCTGGACAGCCGCCTACCTGGGCGATGGCAGTCGCGCGCCTCTGGAGAACATCTTCCCTGGCTTTTCCACCTACCAACCGCTGCAAGAAACGGCCCCAAGTGCTGACGTCCCCGGCCCAGAAATTACCGTGTTGCAAAACGAGGTGACGAATGGTGTGCGCGATTTGCGCCTACGCATTGTTTCCCCGCGCGGCGCGCCTGTGCTGCGCATCACCCTGGCTACCGGCGGCAGCGAACTGGTGGCGGCCAGCGTCAACGACGAGCCTGTCACTGATCTGGACAGCCGTTACATTAACGCGGACTGGTGGCGGCTGATTTATTATGCCGCGCCGGCAGAGGGGGTTGAATTATTTGTGCAGCTCCCTGCTACGCCAGACATGGTCGTACACGTGGCCGACCAATCTTATAGCTGGCCTGATCTGCCCGGCGTGGCGCAGCCTGTGCGCCCCGCGGATTATATGACGATGCCCACTCCCTTTGTTCTGGGTGATGTGACGCTGGTGGCGCGCCAGATTGCCGTGCCATAGGGGCGCGCCGGCTACAGGATCGTAGACAGGTGATTGCTGATGGTTTGCAGCAACAACCAGCGGTAAGGGTGCAAAAAGAAGTGATCGCCGGGAAAGACGTGTAGGCTAAACTGATTAGCGACGTGCCGCCGCCATGCTTCCATGTCCGGCGGCGGCACTTTTTCATCGTGAATGCCGGCAAAAGCGGCCACCGGACAACTCAGCGGCGCTTTGTCGGTATACGTATATACATAACACACGCGCAAATCCGCCCGCAGTGTAGGCGTTACAATTCGCAGCAATTCATCGTTTTCCAGCACCGCCGTGGGCGTTCCCTTCATCCGCGCCAGCTCCGCTTTGAACGGTTCATCCGGCAGGTCGTGAATGGGGTCGTCTCGCTCCGGAATATCTGGCGCGCGATAGGCGGACACAAAGAAATAGGCCGGTTGCGCCTTCCCCTGATCACGCAAGGCGCGGATCAGTTCAAACCCCAACAAGCCGCCCATGCTGTGCCCAAAGATAGCGTAAGGCCTGTCCAGATAAGGAGAAATGGCGTCGGTTAATGCCGGCAGCAGGTCATTAAACGCCGCATAAGGTTTTTCGCCAAAGCGGTTTTCTCGCCCGGGTAGCTGCACCGGGCAAACTTCCACGAATGCCGGCAGCGCACGTGGCCACTCTCGAAAAATCGAAGCTCCCCCACCCGCATACGGTAAACAAAATAAACGCAATTGCGCCCGCGGATCAGGTCGCCCGCGCAGAATCCAGTTGTTGGGTTTCATAAGTCAATCGTACTAATGTTACTGCCAGAGGTGTGTCGCGCCTTGCCAGACGTCATGTTCCTGTGGTGTACGCTACCGGTGCTGAGTGATCGTCTATAAACAACTTCTTAGTCCAATCTTCAAGATTGACTCTACTGAAAAAAGGCCAAAAACCGGGTTTTTACACATGAACCACTCTGGTAATTTCCGCCGGACACTCGAAAAACCCGGTTTTTTCAGTGAACTCAAACATTTCGGGCTCTTTCGGATTTCGTGGGGTCTGCCCCACATATGGGTCTGGAGTCGAGGCTTTAGCCGGTTCTTGCGCACATATTCCGGCTAAAGCCTCCACTCCCCGCGAGTTCCTGAAGAACCACATTTCGCATTGTCAACAATCGCCCTAAAAATCCGCTCCTGATTTTGAGTCTCTATCCGAATCAATAAGTCGGGCGCTGAAACCAGGGAGTGCGGGAGATTGCGGGGGCGGTGGGGTCCTGCAACTGCTGCCAGGTAAGCCAGTTCTCTTCGCCGATGCGGATGGCGCGAGCCAGGGGAAATGCGGCGCACAGGGTGGCGTTGAGTTGGCCGGGGAGGCGACACCAGAAGATAGTCTTCGCAGCCACGGAGGGGCGGGCAGGGACAGAGCGCAGTTTGTCGGGAGAGGTATAGCTGAGGTAGCGCAGCCACTCCCACATGAGGCGAGGATGGGTAGAGTCCTGGCTGATGACAAAACCGGAGACATGCAAAGGGGTGATGCCTCCTTCCGTGCCCCCGGCGGACGCCTGTGCCGTGGAAAGCGGAAAAGGCACTACCCCCAACGGCATACGAGATAGCTCCACCTCATAATTCACGGGGGAACTGACCCACATCGCCGCTTGTTGGAGCATCAGCCAGCGCAGTCCTGCCAGTTCCCGTTCCTCATCCGTCAAAAAACTTATGTCGGGTAAGGTCTGCCCGACGTTCGCCGTGTACCACGATAGTGCCGCCTCCCGTCTTTCCTCATTCAAATCAGGCAGGCATGGCCCCTGGATACAGTCGCTCTCCCAGTTTAGTCCGAAGCCCCACGTCAGGTCCCCCGTTGTGTCCATAATTCCCCAGTAACGATCCCCACCGGGCAGCGGTTGGGACAGCGCACGGGCTGCCGCGGTGAGGTCCTCCCAGGTCCAATCGGCGTCTGGTTGAGGCACGCCCGCGGCCTGAAACGCATGAAGGCTGTAAAAAATCACATTCATAATGGCGTGGGAGGGAACCATCCACATGCGCTCCCGCCACCACGCTGCCTGCCACAATTGCTCATAAAAGTCCCCCTGGTCAAATTGCGCGTCTCCCTGCGCCATTTCCGTCAGGTCGCGTACGTATCCGCCCGTGATCAGGCTTTCCGTGAGCGTTAGCGTTGCCCCATCTACCCGCGGCAGCCAGGCGCGCGGGTCGGCGGGCTGGCTCCCCAGAGGAATGATCTCGATGGTGTAATCGCCGGGCAGGTATGCCTGGGTGAATGTTTGCGCCAATCCTTGATAGCGAAAAGCGGCGGCGTCGGGGACGACAAAGCGCAGCGTGGTTGTGGGGGGATTGAGATGGGCCGCCAGTGCCGACCAAAACAATGCGCCAGGGTCGCCGTTTTCGTCTAGTCCCCAGAAGCGGGGGGAGGGAAGGCGCACTTCGCCTACCTGCCCGGGTGTGGCGTATTCCAGCGCGGGGGCGTCGTCCGTTTCCAGGATAAGGGTGAGGTGGGGGGTGTTGGCGGGGGTGTTGTCGGTCACGAAGCGGCTGATCCGGGCGCGCCAGTCGATGTCGCTTGCCGGCATAACCAACACCCCCCAATCATATCGATACCGTTTCGTCTCGCCCCAGTATGATTCGCTGCCGGCACTCCGCCGCCACTCGCGGCCATCCCAACGGAAAAACACGATGCGCTGCCACGATTCTCCGTCTTCCCGCCAGCGCACGTTGGCCCAGGCTTCCCCCTCCAACTGCCGCGCCCGCGTCACTTCCCGCTCCGCCTGGTTGAAGACCTGGTTACGCGGCAACAGTTGCGCGGCAATCCAGGCGGGGTCATTTGTTTGCAGCGACAGGAATAACTCGCCATCGCCTGACTGCGCCGCCTGCTGCTCCAGGTCCAGCACCGCTTGCAGATCCGCCTTTAGGTCATCGTCGCGGTGTTCCAGCCAGTAGCGCACGCCAAACCAGATGGCGACCGCCAGGCAAACGGCCATGACCGCCACGACCAGCCAGGCAAGGGGGTTGCTGCTTTTGCCTGGTGGCGCGGGAGGAGCAATTCCATCCTCCGTCTGCCAGTTGAAATCGATACCCATGGTGTGGGGCAGTTGATAGTTGGCGGTGGGTCATTGACGGTAGGCGGTTGAGAGGCTATTCGCTACTCGCTGCTCGCCACCCGTTATTCACCGCTCGTCACCCGCCACTCACAATTGGGTGACGACGCGGGCGAGGCGCTCAATGGCGCGTTCCAGTTCGGACATGGCGGTGGCGATGGAGAAGCGGACGTGCCCTTCTCCACTGCTACCAAAGGCGACGCCGGGCGTGCCGGCAATTCCCGCCAATTCCAGCAAGGTATCCGCCAGTTGCACGCTATTCTTCTCCGTGTGCGTGAACCGGGGGAACAAATAGAACGCCCCTTCAATGGAGGCGCATTCAATGCCGGGCATTTCGTTAAGCGCGTCCACCATGAAATCCCGCCGCTCCTGGTAGGAAGCGCGCATCATCTCCACCACATCTTGCGGGCCATTGATGGCGGCAATGGCGGCGTGCATGGTAAACGTGGCCGCTGATGTTATCGTCTGGCTGTGCATTTTGCCGGCAAGTTTCATAATCGGCGTGGGTCCGACCAACCAACCCAACCGCCAACCCGTCATGGCATAGGATTTGGAAAGGCCGTTGATTGTGAGGGTGCGTTCAGCCATGCCCGGTTGCGAGCCAATGGAGATGTGCCGGTGTCCATCGAAAACAAGTTTCTCGTAGATTTCGTCGGCAATGACGTAGAGATCATTTTCCAGAACGACTTGCGTCAGGGCATCCATCTCATCTTGCGTGATCACGCGCCCGCTGGGATTGCTGGGCGTGTTGATCATGATGGCTTTGGTGCGTGGCGTTATTTTGGCGCGCAGCAGGTCGGCGGTGATGCGGAAATTGTCGCTGCTGGGGAGGCTGACGGCAACGGGGACGCCGCCCATGATCTGAATCAGGGGCGGATAAGAGACCCAGACGGGTTCCAGGTAGAGGACCTCGTCGCCCGGGTTGAGGATGGCGGAGAGCGCCAGCGCCAGTGCCCACTTGCCGCCAGGGGTGATGATGATGTCGGTAAAGGGGTTGACGTGGATGTTGTTCTCGCGCGCCATTTTGCCGGCAATCGCTTCCAGCGCCGTGGGGATGCCTTTTGTGGGAGCCGGGTAGTGGGTGGCTCCGTTTCTGATAGCCGTGAAGGCGGCTTCGATAATGTGCGCGGGGGTGGGGAAGTCGGGGTCGCCGCCCGCCAGGGCGATCACGTCCTGCCCGCTGGCTTTCAGTGCTTTGGCTTTGTCGTTGACGGCAAGGGTGACGGAGGCGGGAATGCCGGCAAGTAAGCTGGACAAAGGTCTCATACATCTTCTCCCTGGTGATTTTCAGTGATCGGTTGATGGTTGTTGATCAGCTGTTAAGTGGCTGTCCGCAATTAAATTAGCGGAAAAGAGCGGACACCGGCCACCCATGGGTAGCTTGTCAGTAACTGTCCGTAAAAGAGCCTGAAGTCGTTTTCGGACGGTTACCAAGCGCGCCGATGCGGCGCAGTTTGGCGGCCAACTGCTGTTCCGTGTCCTGCATCCCTGGCTCGATGCGTGGATAGGCCAGCCACACGAGGCTGAGGCCGAAAAGACCGCCGGTGAGGGTGCGCAGCAGCGGCGTGCTTTCGCGCAGTGGGAAGATTTGCTGTAACGTTGGCAGGAGCGCGTCCAGCCAGGCGACACCCCAGGGGCGGGCAAAGAAGTAGGAAAATAACTGGCTGAAGCCGTCCAGCCCAATGGGGGCGATGCCGATGAGCAAGAATAACCAGATGGGCATGGGTTTGATCGCCCGCCGCCGCCGCAGCAGGCCGTAGATCAGCCCGCCGAGGAGGACAAAGCTGTAGATGCCAATGTCCCGCTCGCAGAGGGCCATTTTGTACCCCATCTGCGCGTTTCCTTTGAAGGCGCGCGCCGGCCCCAGGAAGGTGTTTAGATCGCGGATGTCGCCGGAATAGCCGGCGAACTCCGGCAGTTGTGGAATGTAGCTGTCAATGGCGTTGAGGTGGGTGGGGGCGTTGGCGCGAGGGTAGGCGTACTGGTCGCCGAAGAGGAAAAAGGAGCGGGAGGCCATCTGGTGGCACATGGGGCTGTAGACGGTGTAGATGAGGTTGGCCGGCTGTGGCATGCCCGCTTCCATGAGGGCGGGGGCCAGTACGGGGAGGCCGACGTAGAAGGCGACAAAGAGGTTGAAGACCAATACCCAATGGCGGGCAAAGCGGTAGATGAGGCGGTCAATGCGGATGACGAGGGTGCGCTGCCAGCCGGTGATGGGTTTGGGAGGCGTCATGGTGCGTTCCTTACGATTCGATGGGCGGCTGGGTAAATGCCGGCATTCAGCATTGTACCAGATTACGCCCCATTCGCCGCAAAACAACGGACTATGGGCTACTTGCTCCCCAACGTCTCCTGCAAGTATCCTTCAATTTGTGCAAACGTCATCATGCCCCGGTGCACGGCAGTCACCTCCCCCGCCGCATTCACAAAAACACTGGTAGGGAAATTGTATACACCATACTGGCTGGCGATGGCTCCGTTCGCATCCAACAGCGGGGTAAAGCTCAACCCCATTTCGTCATGGAAAAAAGCCCCCACCGCCTCCGCGGACTCTTGCTGGTCCAGAGCCAAAATCTGTAGCCCATCGTCAGCGTGCTGCTGAAACGCTTTTTGCAAATCCGGCATTTCCACGCGGCAGGGGGGACACCACGTGGCCCAAAAGTTGAGGATGAGGGGCTGGCCCTGAAAATCGCTCAGGCGCACCGATTGCCCGGCGAGATCGGCGGCAATGAATTCCGGGGCGACGTCACCGGCGGAGATGCCGCCCGTATCCAGCGAGTAGATTTCATCGGCGGACTGCGCCGGGACCAACTCGCCCGCCTGCTGGATGACAGAAGCGGTATTAGCGGCGGACTCATTGGCGCGGCCATCTCCGTGGCGCAACAGTGAGCCGCCGAAGAGGAGCATGGCGGCGGCCAGTCCCAGGAGCGTAAAGCCAATCAACACAACCAGCGGATGTCGCCGGGCTGAGGTCGTTTGCTGTGACATGGTGGGTTGACCCTCCCTGGCGCGCTAGCGGGAGAAAAGGGCGACGAGTTTGTCTTCGATGCCGGCAAACCAGATAGCCAGATCAGGCGGAACCAGCGAATTGAACGTAGCCAGCGTGCCGTTGAGCATGAGAAAACCGATTATGATAAACAGTACCCCACTGATTAGCTGCGTGGAGTGCAAATGCAGCGTCACCCGCCGTTCGCCGGGAGACGTGAAAATCCACAGTGCCACGCCCACCGCGGCCACCGCCAGCAGTCCGTATTCCTGCACCGGGGTGATGGTTATGCCGGCAAATGTAGCAAAGTGCAGCGTCGCGTACTGGGCGACGGCGACGAGAATGCGCCAGATAACGAGCGCCCACAACACGCCCACCACGGCGGCGTGCGCAGTCACCTCCCACCCTTTGCCGCGCAAAATGCGCCAGAAAAGGCTCTTGCGGCTGGCGCGTCCAAAAAGGGTGGAGACAAGGAGCAGGGGCAGCCCCAAACCGAGGGCGTAAATGAAGAGGAGCATACTGCCGCGCAGGACGGACCCCGTGGTGGCGGCCATGGTCAGCACGGTCCCTAAGATGGGGCCGACGCAGCTTGACCAACCGACGGCGAAGGTGAGGCCAAAGGCAAAGGAGCCGCCCAGGGTGGCGCTGCGCGGCGATTCTTCTTCTTGCTTAAAGCCGGTGAAGCCGCTGCCCAGCAGGCTCATGACGCCAAAGACGAGGATGAGCGCACCGCCAATGAGCATGATCATCCCCTGGCTGTCGCGCAGGACGCTGCCGATGGCGGATGCGCCCGCGCCCAGCAGGCTGAACATGGTGGCGAGTCCGAGCAGGAAGGCGAGGGTGTTTAGGGCGATTTGTTTGCGTCCACTTTGGAAGGCGAAGGCGAAGTATGCCGGCAATATCGGCAGCGTACACGGCGAGAGAAAACTAAGCAGCCCACCCCCAAAAGCCAACACGCTCAGGACGAGGAAAGGCTGCGTTTGCAGCCCAAAGGCAAACGTCGGTGGCGGCGCGGACGTTTGGTTGATCGTGCCCACAATCAGGAAGATAACGACGAGGACAACGGTTCCCAGGACGATGATTTTGCCGACGGACAAGCCGCGCGACGAGGATTCCGACTCAAGCATGTTCACTCCAAAAAAGACGATAAAACAGGCAAAACAAAACCAACCACGTAACTGCTATGTCCGATTTGACCAATTTTCTCTGGTGAAAAGGGTCATTGCGCGCGTAAAATGGGTCCAATCTTCAGAGGGCGTGAGTAGTTACCCAATCACCCATTCAGTGGCCGATTTTCAGATTGGTTTATTCTCCAAGAATGAACCAATCTCTAATGGAATGGAGGCATTATTTCCCACGATTCTTACGCCCGGCTTACCGACGCCCCTCTTCCTCATCTTCCTTTAAGAGTTGCCGCATCAACTCGATGTCTTGCTTCAGATTTCGTTGACGGCTAAACAAAGTGGCAATATACACCGTGGCAATCAGCCAGATGACCACGTAGCCGAGGATGAGGTAGCCCGTTGTATCGGCGGGGCTACCTGCTTGCATCAACGCGGAGAGAAAAATGGCATATGGAGGCATCTTGATTTCCTTCTGCGGCAATGGGCCGTTGGAATAATGGAGGGTGTTGGATATAAACCGGCCAAATACGGGCCTACGCCTGCAGCCGCGCCATGACCCGCTGCTTCAGTGCGCTGGCCTCGTCCTGCAATTTTTGCAGGCGGATGCGGTTCAACAGCAAGGAACTGTAGAGGATGGTAAAGGTGAGGAAGGAGAAAACCATCGTGAAAACCATGCGCCCGGTCAGTTCCTGGTTCCCCTGGGCGTCTTCGCCACTGCCGATCAGGGCGGGGTGGATGTCGCGCAGCAGGCGGATGCTGTAGAAGGTGATGATGACGGTGACGAAGCCGGCAATGGCATAAACGGCGGAGTAGCGGGCGCGGCGATCAGGGTCTTCGACGGCGCCACGCAGCATGAAGTAGGCGGCGTAGACGAGCCAGAGGACGGTGATGGAGGTCAGTCGCGGACTCCAAATCCACCATGTGTTCCAGGCGGGGCGGCCCCAGATGGAGCCGGTGGCGATGGTGGCGGTGGTGAGGACGAGGCCGATTTCCACGGAGGCGGTGGCGATGGCGTCCCAATCTTTATGCGGACGGACGAGGTAGCCAATGCCGGCAGAAAGCGCCACAAAAAACGCCACTGCCGAAGTCCACGCCGCGCCTACGTGAAAGTAGAAAATACGCTGCACCTGGCCCATCGTCCGCTCCATGGGTACGTAGAAAAAAACCAGCCCCAGGCAAATAAGCACCATAATGGCGGCCAGCCAATTCAAAATGCGTACCGGGAGCCGCAAACGGCTTATAGACATCATTGGAAACTCCTTTTTGAAGGTATGAGGTATGAGGTATGAGGTATGAGGTATGAGGTATGAGGTATGAAGATTATCCTCATACATCCTACATCATACTTCATACCTCATGACGTTATTCTTCGACGACGAAGTGGTAGGTGAGAAAGCCCGCGGTGAGCATGAGGACGTCGAAGGCGACGACCAGGGAGACGGGGAAGGCTACGTCGCTCCACGCGGGCGGTTGATCCAGCATGAAGGCGGCGGCGGCGGTGGCCGCGGCCATCACGGAGGGGAGGGAGAGGGGCAGCAGCAGCACGGGCAGCAAGACGCTGCTGCCGCGTGTTTGGGAGGTCATGGAGGCTACGAGAATGCCGGCAGCCACAAACCCCAACGTACCCAATATCACCACCCCCCACACCGGCGGACGCCAGAATGGGCGGTTGAAAAACACAATGAAAATGGGCAGCAAAATCGCCTCCACAATCATCGTGAACAGCGATGTACTCAACACCTTGCCCAGATAAATCGCGCTACGGTCAATCGGGGAAATAAGAATCCCCTCCAGCGCGTTATTCTCCTGCTCCGCGTTCATCGTGCGGTTCAGCCCCAGCGTGCCCGCCAGCAAAATCGTACTCCAGAGAAACCCCATGGACGCATTGCGCGCCGCCGTCAGGTCGTTGGACATGGCGGACGCGCCCAGGGCAAAATTGAAGACCACGGCCACGGTCAGCGAGAAGATCAGCATCACGCTAAGGATTTGCCGCGTGTGCCGTTCCATCGTCAGATCTTTCCAGATGATGGCCCAGACCGCGTGTACATAGGCAGAGATTTGTGATGACACGAGTACCTTGTTGTCCTGCTGTAGAAATTGGTCCAATCTCCAGAGAGCGTCCGTAGTTACGTCCTGCTTTTACCGGGCAGGCGTCGCGCGCGTGATGTCCGTGTACAACGTGAGAAAATCACCTTGACTGATGGCCGCGCGCGCCACTTCCGTCACGATTTTACCACGATTTAGAATGGCTATGCGGTCGCAGAGGTTGAGACCGCGGGCAAAATCGTGCGTAATCATCAAGATCGTGCGCCCGCGTGCTTTCTCTTGCTCCAGCAGGCCTTCCAAAATACCGCTGGCCTCCTGGTCCAATCCCGTATACGGTTCATCGAGGAGCAGCACTTCCGGCTGGTGCAAGGTGGCGCGGGCGATAGTCAGGCGCTGCAACATGCCCCGCGAAAAGGTGCGCACGGGGTCACGCTGCCGCGCGGACAACCCCACCCCCTTCAGGGCGGACAGCACGAGCTGCTCACGGTTTTCCAGGCCATAGAGACGGGCATAAAAGGCCAGGTTCTCTGCTGCCGTGAGGTCATTGTAGAGGAGGGAATGGTGTGATACCAGCCCTATGTGACGACGGATTTTGCCGGCATGTTGCGGCAACATCCACCCCCCCACCTCCACCACACCCCCGCCCGGCCGCGTCAGTGTCGCCACAATACGCAGCAGCGTCGTTTTGCCGGCACCATTCGCGCCAACCAGCGCCACAAACTCCCCCTCCGCCACCCGCAAATCAACGCCACGCAGCACGGGGTTCAGCCCAAAATTCTTCACCAATCCGGCAATATGGATCATACTCGTCGCTATCCAGCCTCAAACCTTTCCGGAAGCTATTGAGACGCCTTTGGCCGGCGTTCGCGCTTCCGGGAAGGTGATTATTTACCCACGGCGCGGAACGCCTGCTGCACGATGGCCTGCGCTTCTGCCTGAAGCTGCCGCAAATGGTCCACGCCACGGAAACTTTCGGCGTAAATCTTGTACACATCCTCCGTGCCAGAAGGACGGGCGGCAAACCAGCCATTCGCCGTGACCACTTTTAGCCCGCCGATAGGCGCGTCATTCCCCGGCGCGCGCGTCAACTTCGCCGTGATCGGTTCGCCGGCCAGCTCCGTGGCCGTCACCATCTCCGGCGAGAGGCTTTGCAGCACGTCCCTTTGCGCGCGCGTGGCCGGCGCGTCTATCCGCTCATAGACCGGGTTGCCAAACTGAGCGGCCAGCCCGGCGTAATGTTCGCCGGGGTCTTTGCCCGTCACCGCCGTGATTTCCGCCGCCAGCAGGTCCATGATCAGGCCATCTTTGTCCGTCGTCCACACACGACCATCGTGGCGCAGGAAAGACGCGCCCGCGCTTTCTTCGCCGCCGAAGCCATAGGAGCCATTCACCAGCCCGGCGACAAACCACTTGAAGCCCACGGGCACTTCCGCCAGCCGCCGCCCCAGGTGCGCGGCCACGCGATCAATCATACTGCTGGAAACGAGTGTTTTGCCTACGGCGGCGTCGGCGCGCCAGCGCGGGCGATGTTGAAACAGATACCAGATCGCCACGGCCAAAAAGTGATTGGGGTTCATCAAGCCTGCGCCGCGGGTGACAATGCCGTGCCGATCATAGTCGGGGTCGTTGCCAAAGGCGATGTCGAAGCGGTCTTTGAGGCCGATAAGGCCGGCCATGGCGTAGGGAGAGGAGCAATCCATGCGGATTTTGCCATCTTTGTCCACGGTCATGAAGGAGAAAGTGGGATCGATGACGGGATTAACCACTTCCAGGTCCAGGCCGTAGGCGTCGGCAATGGGCTGCCAGTAGCCAATGCCCGCGCCGCCCATGGGGTCAACCCCCATGCGCAGTCCGGCGGCGGCGATGGCGTCCATGTCGATGACGTGGCGCAGGCCCGCCACGTAGGGAGAGACGAAGTCATATTCTTGTGTCGTTTCCGCGCGTAGCGCCCGCGCCAGGGGCATGCGGCGTACGGCTTTGAGTTCGTTGCGCAGGATGTCGTTGGCGCGGCCCTGGATGCGTTGGGTGATGGTGGTGTCGGCGGGGCCGCCGTGGGGGGGATTGTACTTGAAGCCACCATCGTCGGGCGGGTTGTGCGAGGGGGTGATGACGACGCCGTCGGCCAGGTGGGTGGTGAGGCCGCGGTTGTGGGTGAGGATGGCGTGGGAGATGACGGGGGTAGGGGTGTAGCCGCGATCTGATTGGAGGCGAATGGGGATGTCGTTGCCGGCAAAAACCTCCACCGCCGTCGAAAGTGCCGCTTCTGACAGGGCGTGCGTGTCCATGCCGACATAGAGCGGGCCGTCAATGCCCGCTTCCTGGCGATATTCGCACAAGGCCTGGCAGATCGCCAGGATATGATTCTCGTTGAATGTGGCCGTCAGGGATGAGCCGCGATGCCCGGACGTGCCAAAAGAAACGCGCTCGGCGTTGTTGAGTGGGTCCGGTTGCACGGTGTAGTAGGCGGAAACCAGACGGGGGATGTTGACGAGTAGGTCACGCGGGGCCGGTTGTCCGGCCAGTTCCGAGATGGGCATGAAAGCATTCTCCTACCGGAAATGGTCGTTAGTGGTTACGCTGGTTTGTCGTTGGTGGAATGCCCGTGTCCTTTCGTTTACCGTCCGCCCAAGACAAACCACGCGGGATGATACGGCGTGGATGCTAATTGGGCAAATGCGGTGATGGTTTTTGTCGTGTTCCCCAACCTGGCCCAATTTTGGAACGGCGCCGATTTTGCTAACGTCGTTGTGCCGGCATTAACCGGGGCGGAATTGCCGGCACATAATTCGGATCTCGCCACCGCGTCAACCCAATCCCCACCCGCATCGCCCGCCAGCCCAACCGCACCAGCCACGGATACTTCATCAAATACGCCAGCCGCGCCAGCCACACCCGCGTCACCAACTGGCCGATCAACGGGTCCGCCAGCAGCCGCTCGCGGTAGCCGGAAAACGAGAAGTCGCCTCGCGCAAAAGCCTCCTCCACCGCCGCCGCCGTCACCTTCCCATACCCCAGCGCAAACGAAATTCCCTCACCCATCAGCGGATCAGCCCCCGCCGCGTCCCCCGTGAGCAGCACGCGGGGCACGGCAAAGCGGCCGTTTTTGTCGAACCAGCGAATAGGATGCCCCTTGAGCTTATAATCATCCAGGTTGCGCTCCCGCTCCGCCATCGAATCCCGCAGCGTCTGCTTCAAGTCCGCTTTGGGGCGTTCTGGTCGGGCGCGGCTATCAAAGACGCCCCGGTTCATCATCGGCCGACCATTCGCCACGCTGGGGAAATCCCAATAGTACCCTTGCAGGCCATCCGTCATGCGCGTGAAGTCAAAGAGGGCGATTTTGTCCCGAAATTCCGGCTGCTGTTGCGGGTCTTCGGGGGTGAGCACTTCCAGCAGGCGGGCGACGCGCGAGTCGTCATCCCACTTCAATTTGCGCCGCACCAGGCTGCGCGACCCATCGGCGGCCACGACGACCTGGGCGTGGTAGGTGGCCTTATCGCTGACGACTTCCACGAAGGCTTCATGCGGAATCACGTCCGTGATCGCTTCCCCCTGGCGCACGGTGATGCCCTGCTCCTCGCCCGTCCGCACCAGCCAATGGTCAAACTCGTCGCGGCGCACGATGCGGAAGACGGGATTGCCACGAAAGGTGTATGCCTCATCCTGGTAGGTGAGGCGGACTTCGTGGACGGGGAAGTTGGGCACGCCTATGGGCAGCCCCAATTCGGCCAGGACGTTTTGCCCCAGATGGGTGATGCCGCCGCCGCACAGTTTTTCGCGGGGATGGATGGCTTTGTCCACGACGAGCAGGCGGCTGGCCCAGGAGGAATCCCGCTTGACGAGGTGGAGGGCGGTGGACATGCCGGATGGTCCAGAGCCAACGATGAGGATGTCAATGGGGATGATGGGGGGCATGGGGAATTCCTTTGCGGCAGTTGATAGTTGGCGATTGACGGGTGGTCGTTGGCGGTTGGTGGGTCGCTTTTTTAGCGGGGAAAGATGGGCAAGTATTGTTTGGTGAAGAGGGCGGGGGAGCCGTTTGTGCCCAGGTCTCCGAGGGTGTGTGAGGGTTCGTAGATGCCGGCATTGTCCACAGCCTGACTACGAAACCAATAATCACGCCCATCCGTCCGCACAAACGTCCCCATCGTACTCGTCGTATTACTCAGCAGCGGCATCCACGCCGTTTCGCCCACGGCGCGATAATCGACATTGTACCTGGACACACCAGAAATGGCATCCGTCCCGCTCCAATACAGCATAAAGCGATTGCTCTCCATCTGGAACACCGCATACACCGCCGACGAAGGCGCGCCTGTGTCAATGCCAAACGGCGTCGCCGCGGAAATAACCTGCGAGTTATCCGTTGCCGTGGCGATAACGCGCCAGTACAAAAGCGCATAATCCTGCGCGAACGGGATACTCGTCTGGCTCACCGCGCCCATCGTCTGGTTCACCAGCAAATTGGTGAAACCCGCATCCGCCGCCACTTGCAGCGTCACCGTGTTCAGATTGGGCATATTCAGCACGCTCCACTGGAACGTAACCGTGCGCTGCGTCACCCAGGCATTCACCGCCGGCGACACATTCGCCGCCGCCGGCCCCAACTGTCGCAGCCGAATCGCGTCAAACCACACCCCCAGCCCATTGTCGCTCGTCGTCAGGTCGCTCAGGCGCAGATAACCGCTGTCGTCCGCGTGAAACTCATATGTGCCCAGGCTCATCCACAGCCCCACATTTGCCTCGTGGCTCACCACCACCGTACTCACGCCGTTGGCGTGGTGTACTTCGTAGCGTGCCCCGCTTGTCTCCGCGCGCCCCGTGTCGCAGTAGGGCGCGTAAACATCAAGCGCATACAGCCCATTGTAGGGGATATCCGGGCGATAGGTGGCCCAGTTGACGCTCTCGCTGGGATTGGTCGTGGAAAAGGTAAAGTAAGCGTGGCGGTTACTGCCGCAGCCCCCGGACTCATCCAGTGTGTTGTGCCAGGAGGCGTTGCTCTTGGTGAAAATGGGCGTGTCCGCGCCGTCCGCCCACTCCTCTACATACGTGTAAGGCGAGACAAATCCGATGCGGCTGGCGACCTGCTGCCGCAGCCACGGCAGCAGCGCGTGCATATGCTCTCCCGGACACTGCGTACTCGTCCCGCCAAACACATCCCGATGCCCCATCAGGTTTGGCAATCCCCAAAGCACGTTGCTCCCTTGCAGCGCATGAGGCGGCGTGGGTGGCAGGCGGCTGGCGTCAAACACATCAATGCCCTTCTGGTCCGCTTTCCAGGCCAGCAAATCCGCCAGCGCGCTGAGCATGGCATTATTCGGGTCCACGTTGGTGTAATCGCCGATAAGGGCTACCCCCATCGTGCCGTAATTGGCATTGCCGGCATGTGTGCCCACCACGTCATCCCCACCCAAGTGCCCCTCGTAAATCACGCCATTCGGGTCAATCAAGTAATTGTAGCCAATATCTCCCCAATCCCGGTCAAACGTGTGGAAATACCAGATAGCGCGCACAATCGTCGGCCAGTCCGGCCCTCCTGACGTGACGGTATGATGCACCACCAGATGATTGACGGACACATATTCCAGTCCCTCGCTGTAGTTGCAGGCGGGATCGGTACACCATTGACTGCGTGGCACAACCGGTGGCTTGGGGTAGGCCGGTTGCGGCGCGTCCGGCGCGGTAATGGGGTGGAGATCAGACGCCCGCGGACCTTGCGTGCTGTCAATAAACGTGAAGCGCAGCCAATGCAAACGGGGACCGGCGTCCGGCGACGCCCCGCTCATCTGAATGCGATATTGCAGCAGCGTGTGCCGTCCCTCGACGGCGGGGACCGTCACCATATCCCCGGTCACGTCCGCTGCGCCCGGCGGCGTGAAGTCGTCGTTGGGGGCCACGGTGAGCCAGTCGCTCCACTGGCGTGTGTCCGTGGCGGTGCGGATGGATAGGCTCAGACTGGATGAGGCAGGTTCGCTGCCCTGCCAGGTGGGGAAGACCACGTTAAAAGGGATGGGGGCCTGGATGACGGGGGAGAGGTAGGTTCCGGTTGTATGGTTGGCTAACTTCAGACCAGATGGCAAGGCGATTGTGCCATTGTGAACGCCATTGCTGAACTGGTCGAAACTCTGCAGCAGCCGCGCCGCCTGTGTCTGGCCTGGGCCGGCCGCGTCAGCGGGCCGCGCGATGTCCTCTTGCCCCGAAGCGACCCACACAAACAATGCAGCAAACGTGACGAGCAAAACAGTTGCAAACTTCATAAATTTCCTCGGCCACCGGCCTGCCTCCTGCAATTGTGGAACTCTGACCCTGTGACTGATTTTAGCACGTCAGAAGCAGAAATCACGCCAGACCACGAATTCTCCATGCGGCTGCTTTACTGCGCTTCCGTGAACTGCTCTACCAGGTCCAGCACCACCTCCTGCAAATCACCCCGGTTGGGGAGGGAACCCATCATGCCGTACATGGCGGCGGAGCGTTGCGGGAGTCCGGCATTGCCGCCGCCGACCAGGGCGGAGGCCCGCCCCGTCAGGCGGCTGACGAGGGAATCAGGCAGCCATTTTGCCGCCAGCCGCGCCGACCGGACCAGCACCTTGTTGCCCCATTTTTGCAGGCTGGGGCGGCGCGCCGCCGCCGCTGCCGCGGCCAGGTCGGCGAGAAAATCGGTTTCGCGCCCCGCGTGCAAATGGTTGACGGTCAAGTGCAGCGTGGGGGGGAACTGCTGCCGATCCAGATGCCAGCCGCGTGCCGTCATCTCGTCGCCGACTTCGTAAATGTCCAGGTTATCCGCGCCGATGGCCATCAGGCTCATGGGCGGCTCGCCCATCACGCGCAGTCCGGGGATGGCGTTGATGCCCTGGCGCAAGGCGGTGGCCGTTTGCATCACCTCGCGGGCGATGCGCAGATACCCTTCTTCGCCCAGGTGGTTCATGATGGCCCAGGCGGCGGCGATGGCTCCGCCGGGGCGCGTGCCGGCCATGGTGGGGGAGGCATAGATGCCGCCGGGCCAGTCAGTGTAGGCGTGGAGTTGGTGGCGACGCAGTTCGCGGTTGTGGTAGAGGATGACGGAAGCGCCTTTGGCGGCGTAGCCGTATTTGTGCAGGTCGGCGGAGATGGAGGTGACGCCGGGAACGCGGAAGTCGAAGGCGGGAACGGGGTAGCCGAGTTTACGCACGAAGGGGAGCATGAAGCCGCCGACGCAGGCGTCTACGTGGCAGAGGAGGTTGTGTTCGCGGGCCAGGGCGGCCAGTTCGGGGATGGGATCGACGACGCCGTGGGGGTAGGAGGGGGCGGAGCCGACGAGGAGAATGGTGCGGGGGGAAATGCCGGCACGCATCCCCTCCACATCAGCGCGTAAATCAGACCCCACCGGCACACGCACCGGGCGCACATCAAAATAACGGGCGGCCTTGTCGAAAGCGGGGTGCGCGGAAACGGGCAGGAGCATTTCCGGCGGGTGGCGTTGCGGGTGCGTGGCGCGCGCCCAATCGCGGGCCGTTTTCACCGCCATCAGGATACTTTCCGTGCCCCCCGACGTCATGTTGCCCACGACACGGCCCTGGCTGCCCAGCAGCGCGGCGCTCATGCCGATCACGTCCGTTTCAAAGCGACGCAGGCTGGGGAAAGCGGTCGGGTTGAGGGCATTTTCGGACATAAAGAGCGTGTAAGCCTCTTTGAGCAGGGCGGCGGCTTCGGCTCCGGCGGAAAAGACGAGGCTGAAGACGCGCCCATCCTCCCAGTCGAGGTCTTGGGCACGGGCGGCGCGCATTTGGTCCAGAATGTCGTCTTTGGGGCGTCCTTGTAGGGGAAGAGGGCATGTGGTCATGGGAGAAGAATGGTCAATGGGTGAATGGCTGAATGGTTGAACAGGTAACGGGGCGGCGTTGGCTTGCGTGAAAGGGGTGCTTTGCGGACAATTTGAGCGGGCGCGCGCGCATAGATGGCGGCAAATGCACGCTCGTTTTCTGAATTCTAGCACAGATAAAGAGACCTGGAGTATGAGATGAACGATCTGGATAAGGTGCGCGAACTGCTTCCTTTGTTGCTTCCGGTGATCTTAATCCAGTTGGGGTTGCTGGTGGCGGCGCTGGTGGATTGGTGGCGGCGGCCCCAGACGCGGGGTTCGCGCTGGTTATGGCTGGCGTTGATTCTGTTTGTGCAGATGCTGGGGCCGATTGCGTATTTTGTGTTTGGGCGGGGGGATGAGTGAGATGGAAATGCCGGCAATCACCTGTCGCAATCTCAGCCGTCGTTATGGGGAAATCGAAGCCCTGAAACCGCTGGACCTGGAGGTGGCGGCGGGGTCCATTTTCGGCTTCCTGGGGCGGAATGGTGCCGGCAAAACCACCACCATTCGCCTCCTCACCGGCCTGGCGCATCCCACCACCGGTTCCGCCTGGATCAACGGCGTAGAAACGACAGGCGACGGCAGCCTGGCGCGGACGCAGTTCGGCTACCTGCCGCAAGCCCCCGCCTTCTACAAATGGATGACAGCCCGGGAGTATCTGGATTACGTCGGGCGGTTGTTCCTGATGGACGCGGCGGCGCGGCGGCGGCGCGTGGCGGAGATGTTGGAGCGGGTGGGATTGACGAGTGCCGCCAGGCGGAAAATCGGTGGTTTTTCAGGGGGAATGGTGCAGCGGTTGGGGATTGCGCAGGCGCTGCTGCACAATCCGCCCGTGCTGCTGCTGGATGAACCGACGAGCGCTCTGGACCCGGCGGGTCGGCATGAGTTGTTGACGCTGCTGGCAGATTTGCGCGGGCAGGTGACGGTGTTCTTTTCCAGCCACATTCTGGCGGACGTGGAGCGCATTTGCGATACGGTGGGCATTATCCACGAGGGACAGTTGCTGCTGGTGGCGGGGCGCGAGGAATTGCTGGCGCGCTATGCCTCTAATGTGATATTGGTGGAGGTGGACCGGGCCAGTTTGCCGGCATTGCCGGATTTTGCGGCGGACCTGGCGCGGCAGCCGTGGGTGGCGGCGGTGTCGCAGGCGGAAAATGTGGTGCGTGTGGTGGCGGCGGGGGAGGTGAATGCCGGCAAACGCGCCCTCATCCCCCTCATTGCCCAACACAACTTGCTGCTCAATCGGTATGAGTGGGTGCGCCCTTCGCTGGAAGAAATCTTCCTCAGCCTGAGCCAGTCCGAGATTACGAGTTAGCGGGAGCCAGGACCTGTCCGGAATTCGAGACGGTGGCAAGTTGAATGCCGGCAGCATGAAACACCACCACCCCTGTCTGCCCCTCCGTCACCCGCACCGTCACGGCAATATCAATCCCCTTCATGACCACGGGCAGTTCGTCCACCGACAGCACCTCCAGCGAATGCGTTCCCGCCAACCCCAGGTTTGCAAATCGGGCAACGCGCCGGTTGCCATCCCAGGCAGATACCTCTGTCACGACCGCGTTCCGCGCCACCTGGAAATCCAGCAGCACCGATTGCAGGCGCAATCGCTGACCGCCGGGGCCAAATGTGGGCGTGGAAAGCGGAAAATGCAGCACAAAATTACCCAGAGTCGTGCCCACGGCCTCCATACGTGCTCCCTGCCCTTGCTTGACCAGGACGGTGGCATCCACCAAAGACTTTTCACCGGCGGGTCCCAATTGGCTGCTGGCGAACTGCAACTGCGCGCTGCTGCCATGCACCCAGATTGTGTGTTGCAAGGTGACGACCGTTTCCTGGGCCAGCGCGGCGCCGGCGTTATTCAACAACGGGTTGCCCATTTCTATTCCTCCTGTGTGGATGTTATGCCGGCAGAAACAGCCTCACCCCCACCGATGGCGTCATTATATCATGGGGCGTCAACCCCTTGTTTGCCCTATTTGCCCTATCCCACCGCCTGCCTGTTTTGTTATAATAGCCACGTTCCCTTTCATGCCCATGGATATGACGATGACGCTGTTTTTCTTTTCCCTATCGCTTGCCGTGATGATCTTGCTGCCGCTGGTCCTGGCCGTCGCCTGGCGGCGGCGATTTGACACGCCCTGGTGGTTGTTCTGCCTGGGCATCCTTACGTTTGGGGCAGCGCAGGCGGTGCATCTGCCCGTCAATGACTTGCTGGGCCGATGGGGCGTGCTGCCCACGGATAGCGTGCCCACGGGGATGGCGCTGGTGCGGGCCGCTCTGCTCCTTGGATTGAGCGCGGGCCTGTTTGAGACGGTGGCGCGCGCGGTGGGGTATGTATTTCTCTTCCGGCGCGGCGCGGGGCGGCAGTGGGCGGATGGCGTCATGGTTGGCTTGGGGCATGGGGGCGTGGAGGCGATGGGGTTTGTGGCCGTGCTGGCCGCCAGCAGTTTCAGCAGCCTGTGGGCGATTCGCGGCAGCGATTTGAGTGCCTTGCCCATACCCGCCTCGCAAGCGGCGCTCGTCGCCCAGCAATTGCAGGCGATGCAACGTACCCCCTGGTTGCTGCTACTCCCAGCCCTGGAGCGCGTCATCGCTATCATTTTGCACGTCGTCCTCTCCCTCCTGGTGTGGACCGCTTTCCAGCGGCGCAACGCGATCTATGCGCTACTCGCGTTACTCTACCATGCCACATTCGACGCCGCCGCTGTGTATGTCACGCAATCCGGCGGTTCTTCCTGGGCTGTGTGGGGAACCATGCTGGGCCTGAGCCTGCCGGGCATCTTCTGGGTGTGGCGCACATGGCCGCGAGGCGTGGCTTCGCCATCGCGCCCATCCCCGCGAGTGGAATGGACGTTATTTGCCGCTGCCGTGGGCAAAGAACTGCGGGAGCAATGGCGCACGCGGCGGGTGTTGATCGTGGCCGCCGTTTTCCTCTTTTTTGGCCTCGGCTCACCCCTGATTGCCCGCTTCACGCCGGAGATTCTGCGCTCGGTGGCCGGCGCGGAACAGTTTGCCGACCTTATCCCCCAGCCAACCACGGCGGACGCATTGGGGCAGTACATCAAGAATCTGACGCAGTTCGGCTTCATCATCGCGTTGCTTTTGGGGATGGGCGCGGTGGCGGGGGAGAAGGAGCGGGGGATTGCGCCCATGATCCTGAGTAAACCGTTGCCCCGCTGGGCGTTCGTCCTCAGCAAGTTTACGGCGCAGGCGCTGGTGTATCTCGCTGCGTTCCTGCTGGCGGGGTTGGCGACGGCCTATTACACCAGCCTGCTATTCGCGCCGTTGGCGTTTGGCCCGTTTATGCTGGGGAATTTGCTGTTGCTGGTGTGGCTGCTGGTTTTTGCGGCGGCGACGCTGCTGGGAAGCACGGTCGCCAACAGTACGGGGGCGGCGGCGGGTCTGGGGCTGGTGCTGTCGGTGGGGCTGCTTGTGCTGGGGAGTCTGCCCATTATTGGGCCGCTCATGCCTTCTGGCCTCGTCGCCTGGGCTGCGCAATTAGGGCTGCCCGGAACCATCACCCCTAATGGCGGCGCGCTTGTTGCCGGCATAAACCTGATCATCCTCTTCCTGCTTTTCGCCGTCGCCAGCTTTGAGACCCAGGAACTGTAACATCGTAACCGGCAACCATCACACTGTCCCCTGACCACGCCCCCCTGCCCCCCGTATTTCCCAACCGGTTTCCCAAATATCCCAAATTTATCCCAAATTTATCCCAAATGGCGTATGGGATAACGATGACGACCATCTTCCCGGAAGCTGTTTGACTGCGAACAGTCTCCTAGCTTCCGGGAAGCTGTCGGTGGTCGTCACTTCAAGATGTAGTGCGTGCCCTTCTTGGAGCCGATTTTGAGCAGGACGCTTTTTTCCACCAGGTCCGCCAGGTCCAGGCGCAGGGTCTCCGCCGTCACGTCCGGGCAAAGCCGCTGATATTCGCGGTTGGTGATGCTGCCGTTTTCGCGCACGTAGGTGAGGGCACGCGCCTGCCGTTCGTTCATGCTGCCCGCCCACTTGGGGGCAGCAGCGGGAATCGCTTTGCGCCGGTTGGAGAGGAGGACGGTGAAGGAGTAGGGCGTGGCGCGGAAGGTGGGGGGCGGATGGCCTAGCTGCACCATGTCTTCGATCATCTGGTCAATGCCCAGCCCCAGTTCTTCGATGTAGCCCCATTGATAGAGGCCGTTGACCAGGCGGGGATTGCGGGAGTAGTGTTCTTCGACCAGGTTGTCCAGCGTCATGTAGCCGGGAAGGCCGCCGGGGCTGATCACTTCCATGCGGTCGTCAAACATGCGCACTTCGATGCGCCGCCCGCGAATGCGGTAGTCGCGGTGGGCAACGGCGTTGATCAGGGCCTCGCGCACGGCGAAGGGAGGGTATTCGGTGACTTCTTGCCGCTCAAGCTGGCGCAAGACTGCGCCGACGCGCATTTCTTCCCAGATGACGTTCCAGGCGCGTTCGACGACGCGGGCGAGGGGGCCGCTGATTTCGTCGCGGCGTCCGTAGCCGGCGCTGCCTTCTTCGCTGCTGCCGCGGGGTTCCGTGCCGGCAAATCGCACAAAAACCAGCCCACTCTGAGGCAAAAATATCTGGGGTTTGCGCGCGAAAAGGAGAATGCCGGCAACCGTCGGCTCCCCCTCATGATTCACCGCGCCAATCTCAAACAACAACTGTGGCAGCGCCGTCACACGGGCCGCCCCGCGCGCCTCCCGCTTCGCCAGATACTCCTGCAAAATATCCGCGTCGAAATCGTTCGTCGTCGCGCCCGGAACCACGTCCGATTCGTACTCCGCCGACCCGCGGCTGGTGGAGAGCTGGCTTATCTCATCCCCTAACACGGGGCGATTGTAGCTGCCGCTGCGGATGAGGACGCGCCCATCGTCCAGGCTGTGCAGTTCCAGGCCGCGCGGCACCTCAATGCCAATGAGGGTGTAGCTGCCATATTCTACTTGCTGCCAGCGGGTGGGCACGGGGGGCTGGCAGCGGCCGGCGGCTTCGCGCAGCGCCCCTTCCGCCTCTTCTTCCCAGATGGTTTCCGTGGGCTGCCCGTGTTCGTCCACCCCCAGGAGGACCGTGCCGCCGTTGGCATTGGCGAAGGCCACCAGGCACTCGGCCAGCGCTTCCACGTCGGCATAGGGCAAAAAAGCGAGGCGAGGGCCTGATTGGAGGGGTTTCATGAGTAGGGTCAGTCAAGGAGTTCGGTGGCCAGCGCGGCGCCGACAATACCTGCTTCGTTGCCTAATTCTGCCGGCACAATCCGCACCGGAACCGTCAGATAAGGCAGAAAACGGTCTAGCTTCTTGCTACCGCCGCCGCCCAGAATAATCAAATTCGGCCAGAAGAGGCCATAAATATGCCGCAGATACGCATCCAGGTTTGCCGCCCACGCCTCCCACGTCAGCTCTTGCTCAATCCGCGCCCGTTCCGACGCGGTATATTCGGCGTCATGCGCCTGGTTGGGTAGATAGAGGTGCCCCAACTCCGTGTTGGGCACCAACCGCCCATCCACAAACAGGGCGCTGCCGATGCCCGTGCCCAGCGTGAAGACGAACACCACGCCCTTTTGCTGCCGCCCCGCGCCAAAGCGCACCTCTGCTAATCCCGCCGCGTCCGCGTCATTCACCAGCTTCACCGGGCAGCCGGTGGCTTCACTGATTTTCGTCTGCCCGTCGTAGTCGATCCAGGTCTGGTCCACGTTGGCCGCTGTTTTCACCACGCCGTTCAGAATCGCCGCCGGAAATCCCACACCCAGCGGGCCGCTGTAGGCAAAATGGTCTACCAACTCTTGAATCACGCTAATGACGGCGTCGGGCGTGGCCGGTTTGGGGGTCAAAATACGGAGGCGTTCCGTCGCCAATTCTCCCCTATGTATATGCACGAGCGCCCCTTTGATACCTGTTCCCCCGACGTCAATGCCGAGTCTATGCATTGCTGCGTTCTCCTGGAAGTTTATTCTCTGTTTGCTGCAATTTGTCGTGTGCTGTTACTTTTGCGACCAGTTTTTGCAGGGTTTCGCTTGCGTTTTGGGCTGCTTTTTTGCCGGCATCCACGCCCTCTCCCGTCCGATGAAAATCAAACAACCCAAGCGTGCCCACATTGGGTCGCACCAGCAAATCCGGCGGCGAAATCGCCATCCGCGCCCGCACCCCCTGCGTCGTTAGAATATCCGACACCGCCGAAGCCACCTGCCAGATAGGCCGCCGCTGCGTGGCCGTCAGCGCCTTACCCAACAAGCCCGGCGCGCTGGCCGATGGCTCCACCACCGTGCCATAAGGCGCCGTATTGCTTAAATCAATGGCCAGGACATAGGTTGCGCCGCGCGCGCGCGCCACATCGAAGGGGACATTGTTCAACACGCCCCCATCGATCAGCAGCATCCCATTCCGTTGCACCGGTGGGGCCAAAATCGGGTACGCCGCCGACGCCAAAACCGCCGAAATCACGTCCCCCTCATCCAGCACCACCTCCTGGCGGTGTACCAGATCCACCGCGACCACCGCCAGCGGTATCTTCAGGTCCGCGAATGTTGGACGACCAATCGCGCTCTCAATCAGCGCCTCCGCTTTCACATTATCCGTGAAGGCGGGTTTGCTGCCGGGGAGCGAAAACAGTTGGGGCAGGTTGATCTCGGTCCAAAACGCGGCAATGGCGGCCAGGTCCATCCCCGCCGCCACCAATGCGCCAATAATCGCGCCGGCGCTGGTCCCCGTGATCAGGTCCGGCCACACGCCTAGCTCTCGCAGTGCCATGAGAAAGCCGATGTGGGCGGCGCCGCGCGCGCCGCCGCCGCCCAAAGCCAATCCGAGTTTCATCGCAACAAGCAGCTTCTGGTCCCCAAACCCGGTCTCTTGTCCTTGCGTCTCCGAAACCGTTTCGTTTCAACGTTACAAACGAAAAAGAGGATCATGATACGGTTCCGTAGAAATGGGGAAGTGGGGAAACGGGGGTGTCGGACCAGGTGATGGCGGCCAGGATGGCCTGACGCGCCGCATCCAGGTGGTCTTGCGCGTTGGCGTGAATGACGCAAACGGGATCGCCTGCCTGTCGCCAGTCGCCGATCTTCGTGGGCATCACCATCCCCACGCTATGGTCGATTGTCGCTCCTTTTTGCAGGCGCCCGCCGCCCAAATGTACGCATGCCCAACCAATGGCTCCGGTGTCCAGGGCTGCCACGTAGCCCTCTCGTGGCGCGGAAACGGTTTCTATAAATGCCGCCTGGGGCAGTGTGTCGGGGGAGTCCACCTGGTGGATGTCCCCGCCTTGCGCCGCCACCATCTGGCGGAATTTCGCCAGGCCAGTGCCGTTGGCGCGGGCGGCGGCGGCCATCTCTCTGGCCGCATCCAGCGTGTCCGCGCGGTTCCCCAGCAGCAGCATGTGCGCGGCGACCTCCTGGCAGTGGGACCAGAAGTCGACGGGGCCGCCGCCGCGGAGGGTGGCGATGGCTTCTCTGACTTCCAAAGCGTTGCCGATGGCGTGTCCCAGGGGTTGGTTCATGTCGGAGAGAAGGGCGGTGGTTTTTTTGCCGGCATCCTTGCCAATCCCCACCATCATCTCCGCCAGCGCCCGCGCCGCCGCCACCGTGGGCATAAACGCCCCGCTGCCCAACTTTACATCCAGGACAATGGCATCCGCGCCCCCGGCCAGTTTTTTTGACATAATCGAGGACGCGATCAACGGTAAACTGCTCACCGTCCCCGTCACATCCCGCAGCGCGTACAGCTTGCCATCCGCGGGGGCCAGTCGCGCCGTCTGCCCGGCCAACACCAGACCAATCTCCGCTAACTGCCGCCGAAATTGCGCCAGCGTCAGATCAGACGACCAGCCGCGAATCGCCTCCATCTTGTCCAGCGTGCCGCCGCTGGAACCGAGGCCGCGCCCACTCATCTTACCCACGGGCAGGCCACATGCCGCCACCAATGGTTGCACCACCAGCGTCGTCTTATCCCCCACGCCGCCCGACGAATGCTTATCCACCGTGAAGGGAACCACATCGTGCAGGTCCAACATATCCCCGGAATGGGCCATGGCCAGGGTCAGGGCCACAGTTTCCTGCCGATTCATGCCGCGAATGTACACGGCCATCGTCAGCGCCGCTGCTTGATAATCGGGGATGTCCCCCGCTGTGTAGGCGCGCACAAACCATTCGATCTGTGCCGCGCTCAGCTCGCCCCCGTCTCGTTTTGTCTCAATTAAGTTGGTGATGTTCATAGTTTAGGAACTCTGGAATATCAGGGGTCAGAATGTAAAGGGACCCTGCCACTTAAGCGCGACGCGCTTCCCCGCAATCTGATTGGAGAGCGAAAAACGTACTGCTTGACTCATACGAGCCGCGCTAAAGTTGGGCTGAATAGCATTCAGTACGCGGGGAGGAAAAACAAGCCACGCCTCAAATCTGTACTTTTCATGGGACCGTACATTGGGCGAGAAAACAAATGCATTATTGAAAAATCGCAAAAATGCAGGAAATTTTTCATTGACAGCTTCATCGAACCGCTCCTGAATCGTTATCTCGCTCCGTGAAGTCATGTTCAATTTCAACTCAACCATACAGAATTTGACATCGTCAAATAATGCGCAATCAATCCGTTGACTCTACTGAAAAAAGGCCAAAAACCGGGTTTTTTACACATGAACCACTCTGGTAATTTTGGCCGGGCACTCGAAAAACCCGGTTTTTTCAGTGAACCAGATGGTTTTTCCCCACGGATTCTCAATCAAGAGTGTGGCGGGGGCTGACGGAGCCGATCCGCGAATAATGCGAGGAGGGGATGCACCCTTTGGATCTTCTATTTCAAATTGGATTCGCTTGTCAAAATCAAAGCATTGTCTATTTTTGAGCCGAGAAGCAAATACGCTTTTTAGCCCCTTCAACATATCACGCACGCTACGTCTCCAGAAACATTTGATATAGTCGGTTAAAGTGGTTTGCCAATTCCAGGGAAACGGAATCAAGTACATTCTGATCAATCAACTTTGTTTCAGTATCCAGCACTGAGTGACAATGGCCATCACTGGTTAACGCATAGACACGGCACTGATCCGGTTCTAACCATAATTGATCGTCTTTGCCCTTTACTTGATGGGTAAACAGAAGAATGTTAATGACGCTCAATATGTAAGGGCTATGCGTTGTCAAAACAATCTGGCTGTTCGTGCTGTTAATCATTAAAGCTATCATTTCTAACAGTAGTTTTTGCGCTGTTGGAAACAGATGTGCTTCCGGTTCCTCTATGATGCGGCAGCCTTTTTCTTTATTCAGGACAACAAGAAAAATATCTTGCAAAATGCGGATCACCTCTTGTTGTCCTGAAGAAGCATCCGTTAAAGAGACCTCTCCGCCATCGAATTTGATTTTCTCGTAATTAGAATGGTCATAAGTTCCCTTGAGAATTTGATTCACTTTGGCTATCAACAATGGCAATGCCGGGTTGCCTCTACTATTGCTACCATTGAATTCCCGTGCGATTTTGTCCCCGATTAAACTCTCGAAATCATTTCCACGGAAAACCGTCTTTATATTTGCGACGTGTCGCATAAATTGGTACATCAGGTAAATATCTTTATCAAGCTTCGTCGCGGATGAAGTGGGAATGGGGGATGAGAACTCATCCTCACCGTAAGAATCAGACGTTCCGATTGATACGGCCAATGATTGTGAGAAAGCCTGTTCAAAAAAATCGTTGAAGGCCACAGTTGCATTGCGCCCGGCAGGATGAAAGACCAATGTTTGCGTATCGTCAACAAATGACCTGAAAGTAAAAGACGCGACGTCTCGCAAAGTGCGACGATAGGCAGCGCTTTCAAAGTCAAATCGTTTTTCTGAGTACCTGTGCAACTGCTGAAGGAGACGCTTTCCCTCACCCTGAGTGAGTTCATAGTACCAGTCATTGCCAGATATTGTGATAACCAGTTTTTTTCGACCATCAGGGAATTCGCCCTGGCACAGATGAATGTGTTTCTGTTCCGAAAAATAATACTTGATGTCGAACTTAGCCAGCTTTTGGATAGAACCAAAAATACGATAGAATTTTTTTCCAATGAGCGCCCAAAAAGCTCTTTGGAGATGCAAATCAGGCCCGTCAGAATCAACGAGGAGGGCAACGTACTCGTCTCGCAGAGACTTGAAGAAATAAATGAGTTTGGCTAACGTGCTTTTGCCGCTGGCTTGTTCTCCAATTAATAGGAGCGTATTCGCAACCTCAAGTTCGGCCTGGTTGACGGCCATGAAGTCTCTGACAATTAATCGCTGCATAGGGTCCTCACAAGCGTTTCTCTCGTTTGGTGTCGTGGCTTTTGCTTGCGGTCAACCTTCAATGGTTAGTGGGTGAATGCTAAATGCATTGAAGGGGTAGCACACTTCTAAATGTCTCAGGCGATACACATGAAAGAATGCTTCACATCGAAGAAGTATCAAAATTATAACATTTATCGTCAAGAGGGGGCAGAGGCGAAAAAAAGCCCGCTTCATCGTGAAAACGGGCTTTTGTGTGTCTTCAAATAGGCCTGGCTGTTGTGCTATTTAGGGTACGTGGGCCAGGGGGTGTGCCGGCATTGATCAGCCAAATAAGGTCTGGAACTTCATCACCGTGTTCAGATCGCCTTCGACCTTGATCTGACCCATCATGAACGCCGTCACCGGATTCAGCTCCCCTTTGACCATCTTCACGTAGTCCGGGGCATTCATGCGGATGGTGGCAGTCGGGGAGGCGGTTGTGCCTTCGGCCACGGAGCACGCTCCGTTAGCCACATTCACGTGCCATTGGCCGCCGCCCTCGCCGCTGAGGTCAAACTGCACGGTGGCATCCAGGTTGCCGGCCTTTCCCGCGTCAAATGTTTCCGCCATATGAGCAAACAAATCTGTAGCAGTGGTCATTAAAATTACTCCTTTGCGAATAGTGCTGGGGCAGAATATAAGAGTCCGCCAGACCCTTGTATTCTCGGTGCTGATGAGTGAGTGCCAGTCGGCGGCGCGCCAACCTGATCGCTTTGCCCGTTCTTGTGCTTTGAGAGATTCTTGCGGACAATAAAATGAGATGTGGAAGCGCGACGCGCCTGCCTTTCGTCCCGATTCCGATCAGGAACCCTGGTCAAGTGATCTTCATATGGAAATCAGAAGAGGACGGACTGTTGCCGGTGGCCCCTTCCGCTCCAGGCGAAAGTATATGTCGGGCACAGATGGGTGTCAAGATGACCGAGCAGACAAGATTGGCGAACCTTGACACAGAACGCCTGTTCGTGTATACTGGAACAAATGAGCGGATTAGGCTCAGTGTGCGCGCTTTAGTCACGGTGAGCATCTGGAGGCACTTCATGGGCGACACAGAAAAGTTGTCTAAGCGGCAACAAGCAATTCTCGAATATATCGGCCAATATGCACAGCGGCATAATAGACCCCCAACAATTCGTGAGATTGGCGAAGCCGTTGACATCAGTTCCACTTCTGTGGTCACATACAATTTGAACAAGCTGGTGGAAAAAGACCTGGTTTCCCGCGAGCGGGAAGTCTCCCGCGGCCTGAGTCTCACGAATAAGGCGCGCGAGAAGTTCAACATGGCGCGGGAGTCGGTCCAGAGTGCGCTGATGCGGATTCCGATCAAGGGGCAGATTGTGGCCGGCGAGCCGATCAACGTTGGCAACGACACTTTTGAGACATTCGACGAGGAAGATGTCGTGGAGGTTGCCAGCAGCATGTTGCCCAAACAGCAAAAGGATCTGTTTGCATTGCGTGTCAGTGGAGAATCCATGATCGACGCCATGGTTAATGATGGCGACATTGTGGTTATGAAGCAGCAGCAAACGGCGCACAATGGCGACATGGTAGCTGTCTGGCTCAACTCCAGCGATACCACGACGCTCAAATATTTCTTCCGTGAAGATGGGCGTGTGCGCTTACAGCCCGCCAATCCACAAATGAAGCCGATTTTCGTCGATGCGGATGACGTGACCGTGCAGGGCAAGGTCGTCATGGTGCTGCGGCAAACGCCATAGCGCTTCCCGTTTCCCGTCGCGGACGCCAGTAAATGTCGGCTTCCTTGATTGCGGCGGCGTTCAGGCAAAGTATAGAGTGAGCAGGCGGTCATCGGACCGCCTGTTTTGCGTTCTTGGGGAGGTGTCTCCAGGCCTAATGCGTTTTTCCCGTGTGGCACGCACAGGAATGGCATTAGCACGTGCGCCACGCCTCTGGCGGCTGCCCAAGTGATTGGGGGCATCCGACCACTCCTTGCCCTTACTGACTCGCCCGCCTATCCTCACGAACGTTCGCGTTTTCTTCACACGGACCGGTTGACTAATTCCAGAAAAAGAAGTACGATACAGAACGTATGTTCTGATTTTCGGGTTTTGCTCTCAAGTCAGTCAATTCCAACAGGGAAAGGCATTGTGATAGAAAAATGAGTACGCGCTCCGATATTTCCTGGGGAGAGCCGGAAGAAGCAACCGCTGAGCAATATGAACTGAGCGTGGGCGTGGCTGATGCAATGCTTCAGCCCGTGGCGGATGCCGATGGCGCGCGCCGGGGGGTGTATTTGGCGTGGGAGCGGCTATGCGCGTTGGGCGCGGATGTGCTGCATTCGTTAGGGGGGGGCAAGCTGCACGTTTCCCACGAGTCGGGGCGGTGGCAATTGCGTGTGCAGGCACGAGATGCGCTGCCGGTGTCGTTGGCGGCGCTGCAACAGCTTGTGCCGGCATTACCGCCCATCACGGCCGTCCTCGGTTTATCGCTGGAAGGGCAGCCGGTTGTGTTGGACTTGCAGCAGTCGGACGTTTCCCATGTACTGGTTTGTGGCGGGGAGAATGCCGGCAAAACCACCCTCCTGCAATCCATGGTCCTCTCCCTGGCACAAACCAACCGCCAGGCACGGATGCAACTCCTGATTATTGACCACGCCCCCGACGACGACATCCGCGAAAGCTCCGTGTGGGAACCGTTCCAGCAATTGCCACATTTGCTGTCCCCCATTCTCCGGCAAGTTGTCGAGACGGCGGACGCGCTGGCCTTCCTGGTGGAGGAGATGGACTATCGTTTGCGACAGCGGGTGGAAACGCCGGCCATAGTGGTTGTGATCGACAGACTCGTATCGCTGTTGGAGGATGGGGGGCAACCAATGCTTGATCCTTTGGTACGGCTGGCGCAACGGGGCGCGGATGCCGGCATTCACCTCCTCACCGCCACCCGCCATCCCGACGCCAATGTCCTGGACAATCTGCTGCGGGCCAACCTCAATCTGCGCATCGTGGGGCAGGTCGCTGACGCCCGCGTCGCCCGCGCGGCCACCGGCTTGCCCGACTCACAAGCGGAGTATTTACTGGGCGCGGGCGATTTCCTGGCCGTTGCCGGAGAAGATGTCGTGCAATTTCAGGCCGCCGCCTGTGCGCCGCGTGATCTGCCGCACTATTTGCGCCGCGTCCGCCATAGGCGCGACCCTGTTCTTCTTGCCCAGCCACTCAACATTCGCCCCTATCTTGCCGGGGCGGATGAAGAGAACGGGGACTGGCTTCAGACGTAAGATAGGCAAGCGTGTGCGACCGTGGGGAGATATGTCTTGAGCATAGCCCGGAGTTGACCCGCACTTCTTATAACCAAACCCAACCGGCCAATAACGACTATTTTCGATGGAGTTTTCGCCATGATGACTGGAATGCTCTGGCTAGACGACGATAAAGCGCGTTCTTTAGATGAGAAAGTGAAGCGGGCGGCGGCCTACTATGAGGAAAAGTATGGGCTGGCGGCGGAGCTTTGCCTGGTAAACAAGGCGATGTTGGCCGAGGCGCGCCAGGTGGACCAGGTTGAAGTACGTCCGGTGAACAACGTGATCTTGCATCACTTTTGGGTCGGGCGGGCACAGGATGCGGCGGCAAAGGGATCCCGCGCACATATTTGAGTTCACTGAAAAAACCGGGTTTTTCGAGTGCCCGGCCAAAATTACCAGAGTGGTTCATGTGTAAAAACCCGGTTTTTGGCCTTTTTTCAGTAGAGTCATTTAAGCAAAACAGATGGCTTGTCCAGCTTAAGCCTTAATCCTGCTGGAAAAGGCAAGATCGAAGCCCGTTTGCCCCATGGTGTTTCCGTCAGCCACATTAGACTGACCCGGTGCGGTCCACTGATTTTGACAGCGTGCCTGGCATCCCGACAAATGCGTCGTTTCGCTGTCTGCGCCCCTCATCGGTTCCATTGACGCCAAAGCCAATCAGTTTCGTCTCATCACTGTTCACAGACTTCATGCGCAAGGTCAATAGGAACGGAAACTGATTTGCAGTTGGGATCCGACCGGATTTGAGCAACAAAAAACGCCACGTTTGGAAACAAACGTGGCGTTTGGAGAGGCTTTCAGTCAATCAGTCAGGTTAAGAAACAAGCGTCCGCGGCTTTGTGTCCGGCAGGTTATGACATCGCCTGCCTGGCGGTTTCCACCAGGGCGGCAAATGCAGTTTCGTCTCGCACGGCAATATCGGCCAAAACTTTGCGGTCCAACTGCACGTTGGCCTGCTTCAAGCCATAAATGAAGCGGCTATAGCTGAGTCCATTGGCGCGTGCGCCCGCGTTGATGCGGGCAATCCACAACTGGCGGAAATCGCGGCGCCGCTGGCGGCGGTCACGATAGGCGTACCATTGAGACTTCATCATGGCCTCGTTAGCGCGGCGGAACAGCGTACTGCGCGTGCCCCACTGGCCCTTGGTCATGTTCAAGATTTTCTTATGACGACGTCGGGTTACGACGCCACCTTTTACTCGCATTGTTTATCTCCTCGCATTTCGATAAGCCTGGACACTCAAGCGAGGTCGCCGAGGCCAGGCAGCGATTGCCCGCGGCGGAGCCACGGGTAAAAACGGGTTCAGGCAGGCGGATTGGCCTTGTACTTCTTCAAGTAGGGGGCCATACGCATGATGCGCTTGCGATCTCCAGAGTGGGTGACTTCCAGCATCTGGTCCAGTTGGGCCTTAACACGCTTGGATTTGCGCCGACGCAAGTGGCTTTTGCCGCCTTTGGTGCGCATGATCTTGCCCGTGCTTGTCACCCGAAAACGCTTGGCGGCAGCCTTGTACGTCTTCAGCTTGTATTTCTTGGTTTTTGCTTTAGGCATTTTGACCTCTCACAAAAAAGCCCACGACGGGCTTTGTTTCATTACCTGACAGGGGGAAATGCCGGCATTCGCCGACAATCCGCCCGACCTACTCTTTCCCAGGCGACTATGCAATTGGCAGGTTCAACCCGGATAGCACTCAGGCGGGCGTCAGCATCATCACCATATTACGACCTTCCATGTTCGGCTCCTGTTCCACAGTTGCCACATCTTCCAGCTCTTTGGCGATGGCCGTCATAATGTCCATCCCGATCTGCGGGCGCGTAATCTCACGACCATAAAAACGGATGGAGACCTTCACTTTCTTGTCGCTCTCCAGCCATTTGCGCGCATTGCGGACCTTGATGTCGCGGTGAAAATCAGCCGTATCAATGCTGAAGCGAATCGTCTTGATCTCCACCTGCTTCTGTTGTTTACGTGCCTGACGTTCCTTCTTGGTCTGTTCGTAGGAGAACTTGCCATAATCCAGGATACGAGCGACCGGAGGGTTGGCCTGTGGCGCAACTTCTACCAGGTCCAGGCCAGCCAGACGCGCTTTATCCAGCGCATCCCGCAAAGAAACGACACCATGGTTAGTCCCGTCCTGATCGATCAGGCGCACTTCTCGCGCCCGAATACGATTGTTGACCCGATATCCTGAATCCTTCCTCGTCGTTGTACGTGATCTTTTCCTAGTTATCCTTACCTCTCTTTTTTGTGCTGTATTGAGCCAAACAACAATAATCTGGCCGGGGGCCAGAGATGGGCGATCATATCACAAGGATATGGCCCCGTCAAACCTGGCAGCCGGCAAAACAGCGGTGGAACGACGTCAATGCGCGTCGAACTTAGCCTGACCACGATTGCAGCTCAATGACATTGCCTTCCGGGTCGGTGACGTAGCACCAGGTTACTTGTGCGCCCGTCGCCAGTTGCAGCGTGACGATCTCGCCGACAGCCCGCCCGCCGGCCTGCAAGACAGCTTCCCGCGCCACGCCTACATCCGTCACGGAAAAGGCAATGTGCCCAAAGCCGGGCCGGTTGACGGCGGGTTGCTCCCGTTCGCGCAAAATGTTGTAGTTGAATATCTCCAGCGTGGGGCCGTCGTCGCCGTATCCGGGCAGACGCAAATGGACGCCGCGCAGGCGCGCGCCGGGGATCCCCGTGCCCGCGGAGAGTTTTTCGCCCATGAAGTCGCGCTCAGGCGGAACGGGAACGCAGTCGAAGAGTTCCTGATAGAAGCGCGCGAGCGCCTGCCAATCTTCGGCGATCAGGTTCGTATGGACGTATCGTGGGTTGAGGTTCATGGTTTGTAATAGCTGCCAGTTGGTGGTTGATGGTTGACGAATGGGAGAAGCGGCGTTTACGCTGCCGGCATCCGTTGTTTGTTCATCAGAAAGCATTGATTAGGGCAATGAGGCGGGCGCGGGTGCGTGGGGTGAGGCCGGGGAGAGCGTGAGGGCGGGGTGCGAGGGCAACCGGGCGCAGGTGCAACAAGGCGGAACGCAAGGGACGGGGTTCCAGCAAAACGGCTTCGATGGCGGACAGCGGATAGGCGTGGGTGGTGACGCGCCACCAGGTACGCCGCCGCACCGTGAGGTTGCCGCCTTTTTGCAGCGTCAGGGTGACGATGGGGAGCAGGCTCCACAGCAGCAGCCCCAGGAGCAGGGGAGCCACCAGGAGCAGGTAGCGATACCAGGGGTAGAAACTGACGATGGTGAGGGTGTCTCGCTCCCAATCGGCCAGGAATTCGTTGATGCGCACCGTCAGGTCGCGTTGTCGCCAGTAGCCGCCCGCCCAAACATGGGTAATGGGTTGTTCGCCGCCGTCGGTGATGAGGCTGACGCGGTAGATGCCGCCCTCCCCCGCCAATTTCGCGCCACGCACTTCGAATGTTTCCGTGGCGCCGGGCAGCCCCAGCCAGCCGGCGCGATAGTCGCAACTGACGGTTCCCGGCCCCAGGCGGGTGCAGTGGAGGGAGATGACTTTTCCGCCCATGGTGAGCAGGAAAATGCCGGCAATCATCAACCCAACAACCACACCACGCCCCCAGGTAGAGAAGCAGCGAATTTCCAGCAAGTCGGCGGCGTGATGGCGCAGTTGGAACATGGGCAACAGGCAACAATCAACGAAAGACTCAAAGATGCAACTCTTGCTTGAGCGCGTGCAACAGGGCGTCTACATCCGATTGGCCGTTGTAGCCTTGAATGGAAATGCGGATGAACTGCCGGTCGCGCCACTGGATGCAGGGGATCTCGATACGGTGACGTTGCAGGAGCGCATTCTTAAAAGCAGGCAGGTCGGCCTGGTGCGGCAAGGCGGCAATGCCCATCTGATGATAGAAACCGGCATCGTGGGGGTACATGGGCGGCAGGCCGGTGAGGGCGTTGATGCGGTCGAGCGCCTGGCGCACGAGGGCGTGGCACACTTGCCGCACGGTGGGCCAGTCGTGTTCCGCCTGGAAGTCGATGGCCGCGGGCACGCTCAGGTAGGCGGAAACGTCGTCCGTGCCCAACCATTGCAGATAATCGAGAAAGTCGGAGCCGAAGGTGAAGGTTTTGGCCGGTCCCCACCCCCAACTAATGACCAGCGGTTGCAGCAGGTGTTGCACCTGGGGGTGGGCGTAGAGGAAAGCGGAGCCTTTGGGGCTACAGAGCCACTTGTGCCCATTGCTGGTGTAGAAGTCCGCGCCGAGGGTGGCCATGTCCAGGGGAATCTGGCCCAGGGCGTGCGCGCCATCCACGACGGTGAGGATGTTGGCGGCGCGGGCACGAGCGCAAATTTCGGCGACGGGGAGGCAGAGGGCGGTGGGGGAGGTGATGTGGCTGAGGAAGATGACTTTGGTGCGGGGGGTGACGCCTTGCCATAGTTGATCTATGATGGCGGTGGGGGTGGATGCCGGCATTTCCACCGATCGCACCACATACTCAAACCCCCGTTCCTGGCTCAGAAAACGCCACGCATTATCACACGCCCCATATTCATGATCCGTCGTCAGCACCGCGTCCCCCGGACCCAGCGGCAGCGAGCGCGCCACCACATTCACGCCAAACGTCGCATTAGGAACGTAGGCCAGGTTAGCGGGGTCAGCCTTAACATAAGCTGCCAGCGCTGCACGCGCCTCGGCCAGATATTGCGCCAGGTCTGTACCCAGAAACTGTACCGGTTGCCACTCCAGCCGCCGCTGCCACTCGTGATACGCTTCAAAAACAGGGCGCGGCGTGGCTCCAAAGGAACCATGATTAAGGAAAACCACATTGGGATCAAGGAGAAATTTCTCTTTCAGATTTGTCATGGGTGAAGGGTCTCTATTTTTTCCAGGATGTTATCTGAATTCACCCAATCTTGCAGATTTTTCATCCAATAACCCAAGTGCCCACCTGGAAATTGAAACGCAAAAAGCGTGTCTTTTCGACGCGCCTTCGCGGAGAAATCTCGATTGCCAGGCAAAAAGGAGGGGAATTTCTCGCAGGACCTCGAAATGACATGGATAGTGTTGCGTTTTTGTGGCGTGGCTTCTATTGCACGATGGCGAGTTATTTATGCGTTGCCTGACGCCCTCTTTCGACAATCTACAGCACGGCCTGTGCAATGGGGATCGGTTATGGCCTGGTTACGCAAAGGGGAATGGGAAGCCCGGCTAATTGATTGCCAGGCATATGATGTCAATCAGTTCCGGCAGGCATTGCAAGAGAAAGGCAACTTAACCCGGCAACCTGTGAAAGATATTTGGCCGAATGTCGTCGATCAATGCGCCATAGCTGGTGTTGCTGTCGTGTTAATGCCGGCATTTCCGCCTCCGCACTGGAATAAATCAGGGCACAAATTGGAATGGGCCAGAACTATTGCTCGAAGTGTAAACGGCCATTATCTCATTAGAAGACACCTAATGCGCGCAAGGTGAAACCCAATAAGATGCCCATGATCACAACGATGACAATGAGGGGCAAACGAGGCCGTTTCCCATTGGATGATTCCGAACCGCCGAAAATAGGAGCCATTCTTATACCTCAAAGTGGCTGTCCGCAACCGTCCGTAAAACGTGTGAAGTCATTTTCAGACGGTTCCAAGGGACGGGAATAAAATAAGACAACGAAGTTGTTTCCTTACCGTTCCTGCAAACTGACGATGCAATTCCGTACTTTATTTCATCGTCAGCCCGAAGCAGTACGAACCGTTCCCGTTAAAGCAATCCCGCAACCTTGCTCTTGGGTACCCGTGAAACGAACACTGCCAGTATTCCTACCAGGCAAATCGATAAAACGACACCTACCAATGCCCAGAAGAAGGGGGGAGTTTTCACCTCAACACGGGATAGGAGCTCAGCTCCACCAAACATAATGGTGATGGGAATGAGTACGGCCAACAAAGTTGAGCTCTTGAAAGTCCAATAGATGAAAGCCTGTACCGCTATCAGCAGCAGCGCAACTAGAGGCATCGTAACGAGCATGTTAAAAAAACCCGGCCCATCGATCAATATCGCTTGCTTTTCATACAGGCCGATATAACCTACGTAAGCGATTAATCCTATTAACATAACCCCGTATGAAAGGATAAAAGTTGCTAACAGCTTGCCCATCCAGACGTTTACCGGATTACCCCCGAAGTTCAACAGGGGCACGATACTGCCCCTTGTTCGTTCCGATTGAATGGCGTTGTTCAAGACCGCACTGGCATAGAATGGCATCGTTATCAGGGGGATGTAGAGTGCCAGCGAACCGTACACTTTCGGCACTTGCTCTGGCGGGAACATAACGGCTGTATCCCGGGCATTTACGCCTACTAATAAAACAACAAGCAGCGCCGTTAAAGGCGCGTTTACTCGTCCACTGCGACTATTTTCCAAGATCTCTTTCTTTATGAGTGCGATGAGAGGTCGGTATTGTAGAATCATTGTCAGTCATTCAATCAAGCAGGTGGGCAGCTTCAAGTTATGAGGCTGCCGGTGGTCCATCGATAACGTCAAAATAAGCGTCTTCTAGCGATGTTTTTACGGGTGCAAACGCGCGCAACCGAATGCCATCGGCGATTAGTTTCTCCAGGACAACGTCGGCAGGGTCGCCGTTTTGCAGCTCAATCGTAGCCGCATACCCTCCCTCTTGCAGGTTTATTGTGCCGTGGAAACCTGTGCCAGCCAGCACGCTTTGCAGGTAGGTCACATCCATTTGCGCGTGAAAATGAATATCTATTCTGTTGCGATGCAGCGAACGCTTCAGATTCTCCGTGGTGTCGCAAGCGACAATATGCCCTTGCTTTAATATGTTGACGCGGTCGGCCAATTGCTCAACCTCGTGCAAGTCATGCGATGTTAGAAAAATAGTTACACCTTGTTCCCGCGCCAAATCTCTAACCATTTCACGCAAATGGCGTTGCGTTTCCGTGTCAATCCCATCAAATGGTTCGTCCAAAAACAATAAATCTGGCCGATGCACCAGGGATCTGGCAAAGGCCAGCCGCTGCCGCATACCTTTGGAGAGGGTTTTGGTACGTGCCGGCATAACTTGCTCCAGCCCCATCTGCCCGGCAAGCCAGGCTATATTTTCCTGCCGTTGGCTACGATTGAGGCCGTACAGTTCAGCGTAGAACATTAACGTTTCTCGGACGGTCAGTTGTGGATGGAGACAATGAGCATCCAAGACCGCTCCCAGGCGGGGGCCAATATGAGCAAACTCACGCTGGACATCGTGCCCAAAAATCTCGATACTGCCCCCATCAGGCGGTAACAACCCCAGTAGAATCCGCATCGTGGTTGTCTTGCCGGAGCCATTCGGGCCTACGTAGCCGACGACTTCCCCTTGTTTCATTTCAAAGCTAACGGCATCCAGGGCGCGGTTGTCGCCGAATTGTTTGCTCAGTTCCCTAACCCGCACCACGATTTCATTCATAAAGCAACTCTCTCAGGCTGTGCGCCACTCCCCGGCAAGAGGATCATAATCGCACACGGATCGACGCAAGGTTGGGTGGTTATCCACTTGCAGGTCAACTGCCACGCAATCTATGCAAGCGTAACGGAACTCGCAGTGACGACAGTCAGAAATGGCATCTTTTGTCAACTGCCAATACGCTTCATGCTGCCGGCTCATAAAAATATCTCGTAATGATGCAGTCTCCAAGTGTCCCCAATCTTTTCCCTGGATCATTGGGCAAGGGCGGACCGATCTGTCTGCTGCAAGGGCAATATTGTGGTTCAGGCAAGCATTAAACTCTCGACGCGCGTAAAATTGCTGTGCGTTGACGCCCTTCACGCGGGCAGGACCCGTTGCCGCCAAAACTTTGAGCGGAAGAACGGCTCCATCACCTGATCGCGTAATGCGCTCGGCAAAAAAGACATGGCTGGCCCCCAATTGCTGCGCCCACTTCTTTCGCTCTGCCAGCCTGCTTGAGGTTTCTGGCCGCACAACGATACTCACGGCAAAGGGAATTCCCCGTTGTTGGCAACCTGTCACCCCATTCACAAAATCAGCAAAGCCCTGTTCCATACCGCTGACTCGCCCGTATTCCTCCGGGCTGTTACCTAACATAACGAAATAGAATTTGGCTCCTGTGGTCGCTATTTCATCTAAAAACGGGGGGGTCGCACCCGCACCATTGGTTATGATAATCGCATTGACCGGCGGCGTTTTTTGTCGCAGGCGGCCAACCGCATGTAACAGCAGATCAGGTTGTCGCAGAGGATTACCGCCGACGAAAAACACGTTCGCGATATTGAAATGCAACAGTTCATCTAATACGAGATCCAACTGGTTTTGCGTCCAATTGACGTTTCGATCTATGCCGGGCCAGCGTTCGCACGTGTTACATCCTTGCCATATCGGTAACCCGTCCTGTCCGCAATCCGTACAAGAAAGATTGCATTCTGATGTAAGCTGAATGTAGGCGGCGTTGATAAAAAACGGAGGTTCTACCAATCCGTTAATGCGTATATTTAGAGATGGCAGATACCGTTCGATCCGCACCGGTATCTTATAGTATTGACCAAGTTGATTTCGCGCCAATTTTTCCAAAAACGCCACAACCTGGACGGATTTTGCCCCTTGCAGTTGATCGACGGGAATGTTCCGCTCACATTGACGCAAAATGTGCGATTCCAGAGGCGAGATAGGCAATAAGCGAGCACCCGTCAGGTCATAGAGGGCGCTGTTCACAGAACCATTTTCAAGAAAGACATCGCTAAATAGACGGAAGTAATTCATCGCGAACGCTCCTCACCCTTCCAGCAGACGCAGTTCAGGATTAAAGTAACTTATATCTTCAAAAGCGTTTGGTTCTTTCTCCAGAATGGAGTAGGCGACCCGGAGTGCCTGGCGGGAGTAGGTGCGAATGGTGTCGCAACTCCCTTCCCCCTTCGGCTTTGCAAAACCATCGTCAGTATTGCAGAGGGCAAAACAGTTGTTGCATAGTTTAGACGCAGGACAGCGCCAGCATCCCAGGCATACACTTCGATTATATTCTTTGATTATCGCCCCAACGCTCTCGAAATTAATTCCGGTGTCAACGTGTCCCAGTGGCATAGTTCCGTTTACACGTTCGCAGATATCCAGGATACCATTCGTGCGTACCGTCAGTTTGGCGCCAGGGACGCAGGTTCCGGTAAATGGTAGTATGGCAGACGTTATATTGCCATGACGGCGTCGCAAGATGGCGCTTATGAGGCGCATTTCGAAATAGACACGGGCATACAAGGGTATCTCGCTCTCGCCGGTTAGCTTCCCCTGCAGATAGATCTCTTCCAGGCGTTGATGGGCTTCGCGGAACTTCACGACGTCTTTATCGCTAAACTGCTCATAATAAACAGTGTCTTGTTCATTCACGCGACTTAGCATTTGTAGCGGGGGTAGCCAGGATTTGTTTTCCTCAAAGAAATCCGCCACCCGAAATAAGTCTGTCTTCCAGTCGAACACCCCTACCAGGGCCAATTTTTCGTAATCGGGAAAACGTTGACGAAATGCTTTGAGGTTTTTCATGATCAGGTCGAAAGATCCCTTACCTTTGGGCAGCACACGATTGCGATCATGATCCGGCTGGGGACCATCGAGACTGATATTGATGGCTACGTCGAAGTCGACCAGCGTCTGGGCAATTTCACCCTGAAGAAGGGTGCCATTTGTTGTCAGAGAGAAAATCAACTCGCAGGGTGCGTTTTCTTGCGCGTAGGTCAGCAGATTTTGCAAGGTTTTGCTGGCCATGAGGGGTTCGCCCCCATAAAACGTGATCGCCAATTTGCGCAAAGGGTGAGCCAGCACAGCAGGTCGCGCTTGTGCGAAGAAGTAATCGATTGCCTTGCGCCCTGTTTCAAAAGAGAGGGTGTTGTAGGTGCGATTGCGCGTTAAAGGATACGCCTCGGAAAAGAAGCAGTAACGACACCGCAGGTTGCAATTTTCCGTAAGCACCAGGACAAGCTGTCTGAATTCTTGTGTTACGAGTGACTTCACATCGTCTGTGGAGTAATCAAACATGTGTTTCTGCATCATCGCGCGCCAATTGTCGTCGCGATAAAAGGCGCCGTACATGGTTTCCCATCGGTGAATGAAATTGGCTGCCTGAATCAGCTCCGCCTGACTGTACTGTGTCGCAAGTCCGGCAATGGCCGTTTCCAGAGGCTGGATAGTATGCGCTTCTAGCAAAGCTATCAGGGCGGCAGTGGCGGGGAATACCATGCCCGTATTGTCATCATATAAATAACTGTTCCCCTGAAAAGAATCAAAGGTCATGGTGGCCAGTACGCGATTCATCATACTTTCCTTGTCTATCAAATAATCAGGCGTGTGCTGCGCCGTCAATGGACATTTTTATTTGAATGCCTCATGGTACAGATCTTTCTTCTCACCGGGGGGATGGCTCTCGGCATCAATGCCCAGCATTTTACATGCCTGAGCATAGGCGCGGTTGAATACGTCAGATGACATAAGTGTGGCGGGAATGCCGGCATTCCCAAAGCGCGCCTCCTGTCCATTACCGGCACTAGATTGTACAGTCGCATTAACCGTGAGCAATTCGCGATACCTGTCGCAACTCAGAAGCAACGCATTATGTTTTCCCGCCGCGACAATTCGTCCGTTTTCAAGTAGAGCGATTTGGTCGGCCGATGTCACAGAAGCGATACGGTGGGAAATAATGATACGGGTCTTGTTCGCAAACAGCTTTTCAGCTGCCCGCCAGATACGGCTTTCTGATTCACCATCCAATTGGGAGGTGGCCTCATCAAAGATAACCACATCAGGGTTTTTCAGCAGCGTCCGGGCGATGGAAATACGCTGTTTTTGTCCTCCAGACAGTCGTACACCCTGTTCCCCAACGACCGTATCGTATCCTTGCGGCATTGCCATGATAAAATCATGTGCATCAGCCGCTTTCGCCGCCGCCAACAGATCAACCTCACTTGCATCCGGCAGACCATAAAGAATATTGTCGCGCAAAGAGCTGTTAAACAGGAACACGTTTTGCGAGACTATCCCGATTCGATCACGCAATCCGGACAAAATAATCTGGCTCAGGTCCTGCCCATCGATCAGGATCTGCCCCGATTTCACCGGATACAGTCCCAACAGAAGACGAATTAGGGTTGTTTTGCCCCCACCACTTGGCCCTACCAGAGCCGTACATTCGCCGGGCTTGATGGCGAGAGTGACTTCTTGTAGCACATCATCTTCGCCGTACGAAAAACTTACCTTTCTCAACTCGATTGCCCCGGCCAATGCTGAAATCCTGATTGTCCGTCGCGGGTCTGCCTCTTCGATTACTTCTGCCAGAAGTTCATTAACACGCCGCATTCCCGCCATGGCTGGTCGTACACTCAGACCTAATGTCGCCAGCATTTTGGTGGGACCGAAGAACTTCAACATATAGGCTGAAAACGCAATGTATTCTCCTACGGTAAAGGTACTGTTCAAGATGGCGAACCCGCTTAATCCGAGGATAACCAACCCCATTAACTCAATAATCGTCGTCAGAGATTCATCCGCGATAGCACTTGCCAGACTGCGTAGAATGCTGCTCCGGAAAAGCCTTTGCAGATTAACGACGATCTTCTGAGATTCTCGCTCCTCGGTTGCAAACTCTTTAATCGTTTTCACGCCAGACAGAGATTCCTGGATATGTTGGGAAACCACGGCATTTTGCTCAAGCAGTGATTTTGTGGCAGATTGAATACCCCGACCCTGATACTTGGCAGCCCCCAAAAGTGCTGGCAAAACAGCGATAACGACAATGGTCAGACGCCAGTCAATCATGAGCATCATTACGAGACCGATGCAAAACTCAAACAAGCCCAGCAGCGGTACCAGCATGGCATTCGAGAAAAAAATGCTTAGGGAGCTGACTTCGCTGATCCTGGCCACCAGGTATCCGCTCTGGTTCCTTTCAAAGAAGGTCAGGGGGAGCCTGAGAAGATGGCGGAATATGTCTTCACGTAAGCTGATTTGTATGGACTGGCCCAGAATAGTGAAGTTGTAATTGGCAATAAATGAAATAATGGGGCGAATAAGCTGCAAAATAACCAGAACAATGACGATCCTGACCAATAAGTTGCTATCTTTCTGTGGCAAGACGGAATCCATGATCACCATAGTCATATAAGGTATCGGTGCAAACAGGAGCGCCACCACAGTCATTAAAAAGATAGCCCATAAAGCTTGTTTCCAATGGGGTTTTATATAAGCCCATACCCATTTAAGCTCAGACTTCTTTAGCGGCGGTAATTTCTCCGGCTGGTTTAACAGGGCGATGGCGTCCTTGAGATTGTCACCAAGTGTGTCAGGCATATTTTCCTCACGCAGGCGATATGACGATACGCGCCAATCTGCATTCTGAATACAAATGAGGCTGTCGAAATTAGCAGGGCGCTTGAAAATCAATGAGCGGGGCGTAACAAACCCTGAGAACTGTTTTCAAACGCCCTGCCAAACCTGGAACTTGGCTACAAAATTATGCCCAGGCTCCGACGATACCCCCGGCGGCTCCCCAGGCAATCAGGGTAACCCCGCCGATCAGACAGGCCGCAGCGCAAGCCGCGGCACAAATGCCATTGTGGCAACCTTCCACACCTGCACCGATTTCCAATTCGTCGACCATCTTAAACCTCCAATAGTGATGAGACAAACTGAAGTTTGCCCACGCAAACACTCAGTTTGCGTTGAGGGTTTCATTCCTGGCGGGCTTCATTGCCCAAAGGAATGTCATGCCTGATACGGGCACAAACAGGTATTCTCACCGAGGCGTCGGCACAAGGATGACGATCAACCTGAATATGAATTGCGATTGGTGGGAAACTCCCCCAACGTCAGCTGGATGTTACCATTCCACAAGTTTGTAGAATGAAAATTTCACGACAAGCCAGACGATCAATTACGTCCGCTCTTGTCTAAAATTTGGTGACCAGCCTCTGGTTGTAGTTACTTACGCCAACCCCTATATGTTATCGGCTAAGGGCTTGTCCGTTCGCCGTGAAGGAGATAACGGATAAGCTTCGATGGTTCGTACTCATCTGGAAATCCGAATGCCGATTCCAATTGAACCCAACGAAACACGCCATTCTTTGCCCGTGAATTGACCACCTAGTCAAATGTGTCACTTAGCAGATGTTAAACAGTATAAACGGATAGATATTTCGCTCAAGTGACGAAAATTACCCGAATTGAATGACAAAACGCATGTTTCGGCGACTGCAATAATCCCAATATCAACCGTTTTGGAACATTGGGGGTGGATGCGTTCGGTAACTGTCGGCCACCACACGGCAAGAATGTATGGTCATAGCTTCAAGATGAGGCGGGCGACGGTGAAGTAGATGAACAGGCCGGTGGCGTCTACGAGTGTACTCATGGCCGGGCCGGAGATGACGGTGGGGTCGATGCGCAGGCGGGCGGCGAGCAGGGGCAGCAAGGAGCCTAACCCATTGGCCCAGACGACGATGAAGAAGATGGAGACGGAAACGGCCAGGGCGATCTGGTCGCCCGTGCCCCAGAGCAGGGCGCGGCCAAAAGCGATCACGCCCATGCCCAGCCCCAATAGCAACCCGGTGCGCAGTTCGTGCCAGAAGGCGTACAGCACGTCGCGGGTGTCGATGTCGCCCACGGCCAGGGCGCGAATGATGGTGCTGGTGGTTTGGGAGCCGGCATTGCCGCCCGTGCCGATGAGGAGGGGGACGAAGAAGGCCAGAGCCACGACGGCTTCCAGTTCGCCGGAGAAGAAGCGCAGGACGCTGCCGGTGAGGGTTTCGGTGAGGAAGAGGAGGAGGAGCCAGCCAATGCGCTTGCGCGTGATGGTGAGGACGCTGGTGTCCAGGTAGGGGCGGTCAAGGGGTTCGGTGGCGCCGAGGCGTTGGATGTCTTCGGTGGCTTCTTCTTCGAGTACGTCAACGACGTCGTCAATGGTGATCACGCCCAGAAGGATGCCGGCATTATCCACCACCGGCAGCGTCAGCAAATCATACCTGGCCATCAACTGCGCGCACGCCTCCTGGTCCGTCCCCACAGGCACCGAAATCACCTCCGGGTCCATGATCTGCCCCACCACCTCCCGCGGATCCACCATGATCAGGCGCGGCAGGCTAACCACGCCCACCAACTTGCCATGCGCATCCACCACAAACAAGTGGAAGATCGTCTCTTCGTCCAACTTCCAGGCGCGAATCGCCTCAATCGCCTCCGCCGCCATCATCCGCCGCCGCAGCGCCAGGAACGAGGATGTCATCAAGCCACCGGCGCTGTCGTCGGGATGCAGCAGCAGCGGGCGAATCTCCTCCGGGTCCTCCAGCACGTCGAGGAAGGCGCTCACCTGCGCCGGCTCCATCCCCCCCAGCACGTCCGCCGCGTCATCCGGCTCCATTTCGTTGATGATGCGCGCCGCCGTCGCCGGCGGCAGGGCGGAGAGGAGTTCGGTGGCCGCCGTATTGTCCATTTCCTCCAGAATGGCCGCCGATTCCGCGGGCTGCAATTGGGGCAGAATGGCTGCCTGTTCTTCATCCTCCAGTTCCGCCAGCAGCTCCGCCTGGTCCGGCGGGCGCAGCGTCTGCAGAATGTCTCTCGCTTCCACCAGATTGTTGTTATCCAGGGCTATTTGCAGCCGCTCCAGAACGTCTTCCAGGTTTAAGGGAATCATCAGCGACCTCCGCGTTTCATGGCCTACGTGGGCGGTGCGTCGCGCATGGCAACCACCGCCGCGCTATCATGCACAGACTATCTGATGGGAATTAACGACAGCGCCGTCGGATCAACCGGGCATCCATTGGCGCGCGTATGCCCATGACGGGCGTTTTGTTGAGGAGGGTGTCTAGGGGGGAAGGGCGAGGGCCAGATTGATCCGCCAGGCGGGATGGTCGAATTCCGCCCATACTTGGGGGAATTCCGCCAGCAGTTGGTGCAATCGTTGGCGCAGTACTCCCTGATAGAACTGAATGGCGCGGCGCAGTTCGGGGCTGTCCACGACTTCCAATTCCTGAGCCAACCAGCGCTCGCCCACGTGGGCGTCATTTTGCTCCCCCATGTGCTCCAACATTCGCTTCACCGTGGCGTGAATCACGGTAAACGTCGGCCCCAACAGCGGCGCGAAAAACTCCAGCGCATAGCGCAGTTCCTTTGCCTGCAGCCGCAGTTGGTGCATTTCGGCCAGGGTGGCCTGTTCCAGATGGTCGCCGAAGGCCAGCACATTCGCCAGCCGCTGGTAAATCAGCACCGGCAGCAGGTGGCGCACCTGTGTGGGGGCGTACAGCGGCGGCGGCAAGACGCCTGCGCCGGGCGTTTGCAGGAAGGATGCGTAATCCTGCCAAAAGGTTCGCCATTTTTCTCGCTGCAAATACGTTTGGAACTGGGTTTCGGCGGCGGTCTGGCGCGTCTGGATGTGCTCACGTAAGCGGGTCAGGTGGTCGTGGGCTTCCCGGTTGGTGGGCTGCGCCTGCAAATAGGCGTCCAGGTTTTGTCCCAAGATGGCCAGGTCGCGGGCGCGCCCCAGTCGTTTCATGATTTTGCGCAGGGGGGGATGAAATGCCGGCATCGTCTCCGGCTCAAAATAAGGCGCAAACAGCGTAACCGCCGTCAACGAGCGGCGAATCGCCTTGCGCATCTCGTGGACGCTCGTTACGTCGGCACGCCGCGCCACATCCTCGAAATGAGCGTGGATGATTCGCAGTTGCGCTGCCAACAGGCCGCGCGCCGCTTCCGCAATCGGGTCAGTCAGACGCATTTCAGACATGACGCTGATTATAATGAGTTGATGACGCCAGGCCAAAAGGCGGGCAGATCCGTTTTCGCCACCCATAAAAAAGGAGGGCTACCTGTTAAGGCAGCCCTCCTTGCCTGACCCGAAATGGAGCAGTCTTGAAAACTGGTTCAGTCTTTAGCGCCGGCGCGCCGCGCCGGTGATAACAAGTAAGAGAACGGCTCCGAGAATGGCAACGATCAAACTGGACAGATTAAAGCCCATGCTAAAACCCGCGCCGGTGACGAAATTGACAATCAGGCCGCCAATGAATGCGCCGACAATGCCGACGACGATGTTCATAAGACAACCTTGACGCTGGTTATTGCCGGCAACAATGCTCGCCAACCACCCCGCCAATCCGCCAAAGATAATCCAACTCAAAAATCCCATGAAATCCTCCTTCGCGTGACCCGCCTGATGCGCGGGTAATTTTCAGGATAGCACCGTCAGCAAGACTCGCGCGGCGCAATACTCTCCATTACGCGGGAAAGTCTATCACGGTTGCGGCAATCAGGCGCGAGGCACGGCCAGCCCCACTTCGTTGACCGCGTAGCCGGGGAAAACGTCCGCCACGCCGGGATTGTTCAGCCGCTTGCGCAAGATTTCGCCCAACACGTCGCGGTAATCGGTGGTGATGTCCAGGTCGCCGGGGCCGACAAGCTGGTCCGGGTGCAGGCCGGGCCAGCGAGCGTAGACGCGCCCGCCGCCGATCCCGCCGCCCAGGGCCATCATCATGTTGCCGTGGCCGTGGTCCGTGCCCAGGCCGCCGTTTTCCGCCACGCGGCGGCCAAATTCAGACATCACAACCACGGTGATGCTGTCCATTTTGTCCTGCAAATCCTCATAGAACGCGGCTAATCCTTGCCCCAACGTTTCGAGCTGGCGGGCGATAGCGCCGTCGGTGCTGCCCTCGGCGACGTGCGTATCCCAGCCGCCATAATCCACGCAAGCCACTTCCACGCCCACGTCGGCGCGGATGAGTTGGGCGACGACTTGCAGGGATGCGCCGAATTCTTGCGGCGGATAGGCGCGCCCGCGTGGTTGGTAGCCGGTCCCGTCAAGCTGGCCGAGAACGTCAATGGCCGCGAATGTCTGGTTGGCGGCGGCGGTGAGCAGGTCGTCGTTCTGGCTGTAGAGGGTTTGCAGCAGGGTGTGCATCTCGCCGATGCGATCATCCCGCCCTAGCAGGTGGTATTCGGCGATGGATTGCAGGGCGGTGGCGTTTTGGATGCCGGTGAGAGATGCCGGCAACATATCTCCCACACTCACCGCGCGCAAAGCCGAACGATTACCCGTATCCAGCGACGCCAGGTGGCGCGCCAGCCAGCCGGTGTAATCGCCACTCACCGCTCCCCGCTCCATTAAATCCATCGCCTCGAAGTGGGAGCGGGATTCGTCGGGGGAGCCGCTGGCATGAACCAGCGCCAGGTCGCCCGCCTGGTACACGGCTTGCAGCGGCGTCAGCGCCGGATGGAGGCCAAAAAAGCCGTCCAGGTCCACGACGCGGGCGTCGGCGCGGCTGTCGTCCGGGCGAGGTACGCCAATGGTCGGGCGCTGGCGATAATACTCGTCATCCCCATGCGGCACGACGATGTTCAGGCCATCCGCGCCGCCGCGCAAGAAGATGCACACCAGTGTGTCGCCGCGCGGCCCCACGTGCGGGTCCGCCAGGGTGAGGCGGGGCATCCAGGCGGGCAGGGCGGCAATGGAATGGCCGAACAGCAACCCCGCCGCCGATTTCAGACTGCTACCGAGGAAATCGCGGCGGCTCATGGCGTTTACCATGCTGTATTCAGAACAGTGCGTGCGGGCTTCAGATGTCATCAAGTTTCTCCAAAAGAAGTGGGCAGTGCCTAATGGTCGGCCCTCATACCTCATACCTCATCCCTCATCCCTCATCCCTCATCCCTACGTCCATTGGAAGGCCGGACTGGCGAGCATGAGGGCAACGGATTCGCGCAGGCGGATGTTGGTTTCGCGGTCGGCGAGGCGGTCGCTGCCGATGAAGTCGAGGAAGAGGGTGCGGGCTTCGTCGTCGAGTGCGTGGCCGAAGAGAATGCCGGCAAAAAGGTCAAGCGCGGCGGTGGTGGAGGAGGGATTGCCGGCATTCAGCAACGCCTCAAACCCCACCCGCACCCCCCGCATCTTGTCCGACAGCAGCGCCACCGCAAAATTCCAGCGCGGCAGCAGCGCCGCCGCCCACGCCGCGGACACATCCGGGTAGCCATTGGGAGCCGCCCATTGGAACAACGGCTGTCCCATCATTTGCAGCCACCGCCCCAACGCGCGCGCATCGCTCACATCGGCGTGCAGCGCGCGCATAGCGGACACCATGTACGCATAAGGGCGCTTCAATTTTGGCGGCGCGGCGGCGAATTCCGGGCTGAGGAACAGCACACGCAGCGCCGCCCGCACATCCCCGCCGCCGGCGCTAAAAGCCTCCGCCGCCTGCCGCACCAGGTCCGCGGACGGATCATCGGCCACAAAACGGCGTGCCAGTTTGCCGGCAATGAACGTGGCCGTGGCCTCCGCGCCGCTGAGAATTTGCGCCAGTTGCGCGATGTCCGCTTCCCCTTGCTCGGCGGGCAGCGTGTTTCCCAACACCATTTTGGCGCCCGGATCGTGTTCCGGCAGGTTGAGAAACACCTCCCCTTGCCGCCGCCCGCGCCGGTGTACCGTCCACCCCGTGAGGGCGCGGGCCACTTCCTGCACGTCCGTCTGGTCGTAGCCGCCATGCACCCCCAACGTGTGCAGCTCCATCAATTCGCGGGCGTAGTTTTCGTTGGGGGCCTGGCGCCGATTTTGCACGTTGTCCAGGTAGACGAGCATGGCCGCGCTGTGCATGGAGGCGGAGAGGATGTTGGGGAACGCGCCCAGGGCGTGCGGGCGGATGGCGTCGCGGTCGTCAACGATCTTGAAGAAAGGCATGAACTGCGTTTTGCGCAGGTAGATGTTGAAATGGTCAGACCAGAACTCGACCATTGTTTCATACAATTGCCGCCGCGAGGTGAGGGCGCGGTAGAACGTGGATTCGCCGAGTGCGATGGCGGCATCCGCCTGTTCCTGGTTGAGCAGGTCGCCAATCTCGCGCTGATAGAGGTCAATGCCGCGTACAATCAGGTCGGTGGCCTGGTCGTCGATGCTGTCCGGCTGCAATTGCTCCGCCAGATAGGCTTCCAATCCCATCTGGGTGACGCGGTCCAGGTCGCCGGGGCGAGGACCATAGCCGGCGCGATTGAGCAGGCGCATGGCGGGGTTGACGGGAAAGGCGGGCAGGTCGGCGGTGGGTGTGCCGGGTGGCAGCGGCGTGGGCGCTTGCAGGGATTCGGGCAGGTCGTTTTCGGCCAGTTTGCGCCCGATGGAGCCGCAGGCGGTAAGGGTGGCCGCGCCGGCGCTGATCCCTCCGAGTTTGAGGAATTGGCGACGGGAGAGCGTCATGGTAAGCCTCCTGGCGAGTGACGGGTGGCGGGCAGTGGATGATCAGTGGTGGGGGGCGGGGGCGGTTTCGTCGGCGCTGACGGTGATGGCGCGGGGGCGCGGCAGCCAGCCGAGCAGGGCAAATGTGGCGGCTCCGAGGAGGGCGATGCCGGCAATGGGCGCGAACAAGAACCAGCCCACAATCGGAAACAGGCAGGCCAGCTCAAACACGACCGCGCCGCGCAGTAGGTGTGTCAGGCGGGAGCGCGGGGCAGAGAGCGTGTCTAACCGGTCCGCCAGCAGGCGGGATAACCCCGCCGCGCCGATTGTGCCTACGCCCATGCCCACGAAGGCGGCCAGAAAAGCGGTGGCCTTCACGGGACCGATGGGCACGTTGGCGGTGATGGCGATCCAGAGGAGGAAGGCGCACAGGACGGGAATGCCCAGGAGAAAACTCTTGCCGGGCGTTTGCTGCAAGCGCAGGTAGGCGCGGGTGGTGACTTTGGGTAGCAGCAGATTGAGGGCCACGAGTAATGCCGGCAAACTCAACAAAATCCCGATCACGCTAAACACAACGATATAAACATCAGCCATCGTAACCATCTCCTGACCTCCTGACGAGGACGCAATAAGGATTGACGATGAAATAGAGTACGGAATTGCATCGTCAATTTGAAGGAACGGTAAGGAAACAACGGCGTTGTCTTATTTAATTCCGTTCCTCAACGAATCAATCACTATCCTATCTTACCGCCGCGCCACTACCAAAATGCTGTCCAAGTGTAAATACTCTGTAAATTCGCCTGGAAGTTCATCGGGTGTCATCCCGCGTCATTCCAAAGGCGGCAGCCTGAGGAATCCCGAGGACGGTTGACCGTACCCGTGGTTGGGATTCCTCGCCTGGCTTGGAATGACAAGATGGCGCGCCGTCAATAAGAGCGCCGCGCACTCGGTTCATCTTTCCTCTTGACAGAATTTTGTACAGACGCTATCCTATATAGGACAATACAAATATAAGGATTATCATCTATGTCACTTGATTATGCCATTCTCGGTTTTCTCAGCTATCACCCGTCAAGCGGTTACGACTTGAAGCGGATATTCGACACCTCTGTTCGCCACTTTTGGCCTGCCGATCAAAGCCAGATATACCGCACGCTGTCCCGATTGATGAAGCTCGGCTGGGTGGAAATGGAGAAAATCGAACAGGAAGATCGCCCAGATCGCAAGGTGTACGACATTACCCCGGCAGGGCGGCAAGAACTCCTGCGTTGGCTTGCCGGCCCGCCCCCCTTGAGTGGGCCGCGCAGCGCGCCCCTCATCCAGGTCTTCTTCAGTGGTCAATTATCCGACGCGGAAGTTCTGGCAAAATTCGAAGCCTACGCAGCAAGCATACGCGCCTTTCTGGCGCAATATGCGGAGATTCCCGACCAGCTTCACCCTTTTGCCGAAGAAATCTCCTCGCCTCGTGAGCACTTTTTCTGGCTGCTCACGCTTGAAAATGGGATCAGCAATATGCGCGCAAACCTGGCCTGGGCGGAAAGCGTTATCGAACGTATCAGGAACGGCCAGGTGCCGCCAAAATGATCGCCGGAGTCTGTTGACGATTGTTTAACCATACGGGTGACGTTAGTGGCTGCCCGCAATCAAGTTAGCGGAAATTTGCGGACAGCGGCTATCCTGGATAGCGGCCATCCAGGATAGCGGCCATCCAGGATGGCTTGGCCGTAACCGTCTGTAAAAAGTGTGAAGTTGTTTTCGGACGGTTACTAAGCTCGACTTTGTACAAAACTCGAAATCGGAAATATTTCCAGAAAGCCTTGTAACCAGAGCGAGCAACTGATTTTTGTTTTTGCAACTTTACTCGAGTACGAATATTTGAACGTCGCACGAAAAGGGTGACATGCAAATATTTTTTAAATACAAACCACATAGTCGAGTACGGTTTGGAAGCAATCCGTTAGAAATGTACAAAGTCGAGCTAAGGCGTGTGCGCCGTCGGCGTCGTCGCCAATCTTTTGTTCCTGGTAACTGCTAAGCCAGATTGGACCAATTTCTTTGGCGAAAATGGCCATTGGGCGCGTGAAATGGGTCCAATCTCCAGAGCGTGTTAGTAGTTACCGTTCCTATCAAAATCCAAAAGGAAGTACTGTGATGACCTATCAGATGAGCAAGCGTATCGGATGGGGGATTATGACCCTGCTGGCGCTGGGTATTGTATTGGTTGCCAGCCGCTATTTTTCCGGCAATCCGGATGTGTTTTTCCCGGAGCAGCGAGACGTCTATCTGGCGCATCGTGCCGGCATTTTGATGCACATTCTGGGTGGGGTGCTGGCGTTGGGGTTGGGGCCATTTCAATTCCTGACCACCCTGCGCACGCGCCGACCAACTGTTCATCGCTGGATAGGGCGTTTTTATCTGGTGGGCATTTTGCTGGGTGGTGTGGCCGGTTTATTTATGGCGTTTTATGCGTATGCCGGCATTTCCGCGAGCTTAGGGTTCGCCTCCCTGGCAATCCTATGGCTGACAACCGGTTTCATGGCCTACCGCACCATCCGCGCGGGCGATACCGCCGCCCATCGTCGTTGGATGATCCGCAACTTCGCCCTCACCTTCGCGGCGGTCACATTACGGCTGGAGAGCATGCCGCTGTCCATGCTCTTCGGTCAAACGACCGGTTATGACATAGTGGCCTGGAGCTGCTGGATACCGAATTTGCTAATCGCCGAAGGTATTGTCCGCGGCTGGCTGCGCCGCCAGCAACGCCAGACGCCTTTAACCGCCGGAACAGCCTCCTGATGCGTTTTCACGCGGCCATCCGGGCTGATAACCGAGACGCCATATTGGCGACTATGCCGGCACAGGTTTTCCCCAAAAAACAACGTCATCGCCGAACTGACGCACGCCATCCCACTGCAGCAGCATCTTTGGCGACAACGAAGCAACGGCGTTGAGGCCGCCCACCAGAACAGGCGCGACGGTGACGACCAGGCGGTCCACCAGCCCTTGCCGCAAGAATTCGGTGATCATGGTGGCCCCGCCCTCAACCATGAGGCTGGCGTATCCCTGGCCGCGCAGCCAGGCGAGCAGGGCGGTCAGGTCTACTTTTTCGGTGGTAGATGCCGGCATTCGCACCACCCGCGCACCCGCCATCTCCAAAGCTGTCTGCCGTGCCGCGCTGGCCGTCGTCGTCGTGGCAATAATGGGCCGGCGACCCTCCGCCAGCAGCCGCGCCGACAAAGGAAAGCGAAGCTGGCTGTCCACCACCACGGGGCGCGGAGTGGTTCCCGGCGACAGGCGCACCGACAGGCGCGGATCGTCCGCCAGCAGCGTGCCAATCCCCACCAGGATAGCCTGATGTGCGGCGCGCAGTTGGTGCGTCAGGCGCATCGCCTCCGGGCCGCTGAGCGGCAACGGCTGCCCCCGGTGGGCGGCAATGGAGCCGTCCAGGCTTTGCGCATAGGTAAGCGTCACAAAAGGACGCTGCGCCGGCGGGAGTCCCGGAAGCAGTTGCGGGGGCATGGAAGTCGCCGCGCCGTTTTGGTCCGCCGCGCCCTCCAGGTCCAGGAGGTGACGCATTCGGGCCACTTTGGTGTTGAGGTAGGACGCATTTTCCTGATTGACCGTGGGCTGCAAGGAAATGCGGTTAGTCACCGGCAAGCCTAACGCCCGCAAGTCTTCGATTTTGCGCGGATTGTTGGTCAGCAAATGAATCGAGCGCACCCCCAGGTGGCGCAGCATCAGCGCCGCAACCGTGTAGTCCCGCTCGTCCGCCTGATGCCCCAGCATCAGGTTGGCGTCCACGGTGTCGTACCCCTCATCTTGCAAATTATAGGCGCGCAGTTTGTTCAGGAGGCCGATGCCGCGCCCTTCCTGGCGCAGGTAGAGGATGATGCCGGCGCCACGGGCGGCAATCATGGTCATTGCCTGCTGCAATTGCTCGCCACAATCGCACCGTAGCGATCCCAACACGTCTCCGGTGAAACATTCGGAATGGATGCGCACCCATACGTTTTCCCGGTCGGCCACCTCCCCCATAATCAGCGCCAGGTGTTCTTTGTCGTCCTGGTTGGTACGGTAGAGGCACAGTTGGAACTGGCCCACGGGTGTGGGGAGGCGGGTGCAGGTCATCTGTTGAACGGTTAATGTTTTTATACTCATTTTTTCCAGGCAGAAGAGGAAAGCTTGGAGGGGGCTATGGTTGAGGAGAATGCCGGCAAAACAACATATAATCCAGTGGTGGCGTGGGCACACCTGAATTGAAAAGAATGGGCGTCATCTGGCTGCGGTGTTCCGTGGCATGGTTCGCCACGTGCTGCACAATATCCGCCACGGGCAACTGGAAAGCGTCGCCGCGCGTGTTTTGGTAGGACACAATGCGCGTCGCATCCCCCTCCGTCAACCCCGCCAGATAAACCTGCCAGGCGGCGTTGCCCGCTTCCCATTGCGCCCGCACGGCGGCAAAATCGGCGAACGCCTCCGGTTGGGGCATGGCCGTGGGGCTGTCGCCATGCAGCCGGGTTAGCCAGATGGCCTCGGCGGCAACGGCGTGGACCATCAGTCCGTGCAGCGATCCCCAAAAGAAGGGACGCGCCGCTTTGTATTCGGCATCGGGCAACTGCGCCAGGCTGGGGAAAACCTGTCGCCAGGCCCATTCGTTGTACGCAAATAGGCGTTGAAAGTGGGCTACGAGCATGTAGAATCTCCTGATAAGGCTCAAGCTGTGGGTGGGGCAAAATCCAGAATGATCTGCGCCAGGCGCTGCGGATGAGAAAAGGGCAGCAAATGGTCGGCGTCGGCCAGTTCGCGGAAGGTGGCCTGGGGCTGCAACTGCTGCCAGAGCGTCCAGGCTGGCGGCATCAATGTGTCCGTCTCCTCCCCGCGCACAGCCAGAACAGGCATCGTCAATCGTGGCAGCAGGTCCCATACATCCGTGGGGGGCAGGCTGTAGACGCGCGCCTCCCAGGCTGCCGGGTAGGAGAGAACCACCTGCCCGGTTTCATCCTGATGCAGGCCATAGTTGACATAATCCCAAAGGGCGGCGTCGGAAAGCCGCGCGAACACGCGCTTGGGGCGTAGATGAGAGAACGCGGCGGCGCGGCTGGGCCAGTGGGCGCGGCGGTTGAGGGCCGTGCGCACGAGGGGGAAGTCGTGCAGCAGGTCGCCGTGCGCCTGTGCGCCAATGGCGTGCAGCACGTCGGGAGCGAAAAACACGGGTTCGATGAAGACGAGGGCGGAAAAGAGGTCGGGACGTTTGATGCCGGCATAAAGCGACGCCACCGCCCCCATTGAATGTCCCACACCGTAGACCCCACGCAGTTCATGCTGGTCCATAAAGCGAATCAGATCGTCCCCCATGATGCGCCAATCCGTCATAGATTCCGGCTGGCTGCCGGGCCACAAGGGGCGATGCTGCATCGCCAGGACACGGAAACGGGGCGCGAGCGCCTGGAGTAGTTGGCGATAGCAGCCGGGGGGATAACTGTTGGCATGGGCGAAGTGCAGCACGGGGCCGCGTCCGTCGAAGTCAAGGTAAGGGATTTGGTCTGGAGACATAGGCATCATCAACAGGCGGGTCGATAGCGGGCAGTGGTCGTTTCTGTGTATTTTACGCTAGAATTCGGCAGATAGCATGGTCACGATTGGAGGTGACGCATTCAGCGCCGGATTGGTAATCTCTCACTCATTCTGCTCCTCATCACGATCCCCTGGCATCTGCACGGGATCGCGCGGGCGCGCCCCATTGGTCTCATCTACTACGAATACACCTCTTTCCTGCTGTACCTGAGCGACGCCGCCGTTCTGCTGGTCTGCGCGGCGGCAGCCTATACACTATGGCGAGAGCGCCGCCGCTGGCAGTGGGGCTTGTGGCCGATCACTGCGCCGCTGCTGGCATTGGCGGGATGGTCGTTATTGAGTGCGTTGTGGGCGGGGGATGCGGTGCTGTCGCTTTATCTGGGGCTGCGGTTGCTGCTGTTGGCGGCTGTCTACCTGGCGGTGGTCAATTTGCGCCCGCCGGCGTGGGTGGCGCAGGTGGGCATTGCCCTCAGTTTGGGCATCCAGGTGGCAGTGGCCGCTTTGCAGTTCGCGCACCGGGGGGCGCTGGGCTGGGGCTGGCTGGGGGAGATTCCGCTGGAGGTTGTGCTGGGGCAGGCGCTCCAGGCGGGTTCCTGGGTGCGGGCAGCGGGCCTGACGCCGCACCCGAATATCTTAGGGGGGTTGATGGGCGTGGGCGGGTTGGCGTTGATGCCGGCATTTCTCCGCACCAAAAGCAAATCGCGGCTGGCATGGCTGCTGGCCCTCCTCCTCTGCGGCGTGGGCCTGATCCTGCCCCTCTCCCGCGGCGCCCTCCTCGGCACGGCGGTGGGCGGCGGCTTCCTCCTCCTCGCCCTGCTGCGCCACCCCAACTGGCGCGCCCCTTTTGGCCGTATTGCCACGAGCGCATTCGGGGCCGCGCTGCTGCTGGCCGTGGGCGCGGCGCTGTGGCGGCCTCGCCTGCTGTGGCAGCGCCTGATGGACTGGCAGCCGTGGCAAACTCGCGCTATCCTCAACCAGGTCGCCCTTCAACTCATTGCCCAATCGCCGTGGTTGGGTGTGGGCGTGGGGAACTTCTCGATTGCCGGCATTGCCGGCATCGGCCTCGCCACCCTCCCACAACCCGTCCACAACGTCCCCCTCCTCCTCCTCGCCGAATTAGGCCCACTCGGCGGCGGCCTTTGGCTGTGGCTTACATTGCTGCCCCCCCTCTGGACGGCGCGCCGCATCTTCCAGGGACGCGCGTCCTTGTGGGAGACGGGGCTGGCCGCCGGGCTGCTGGCCCTGGTCATCATTGACCTGTTTGACTTCTACAGTTGGGGGTGGCAACAAGGCCGTCTCTGGCGCTGGCTCTGGCTGGCGCTGTGGGTCAACGCCATGCAAGAGCCAGCCCAGCCGGACCGCCCGCGCCGCGATGGCGAAACAGGCGGCACGCCGTTGTCCGCGCCTACGGTTTGATAGCCGTGAGCAAGGCGCTAAATAGGCGGGGAGCATCCGTGGCGGGCGTGTGGCTGTCCGCCAGATTGATCCCCTCCGCACCCTTTTCGCGGATGGTGATGTCCGTGAAGCCGGCTGCCGTCATCCAGCCGGCGTAATCGGCCACGTCTTCCGCTCCCGCGATGCACGCCGACCAGGCATCCATATTGGCCCGCTCGGCGGCGGAAAACCGCCCCTGCGTGACCATGTCGGACACGGCCAGGCGTCCGCCCGGACGCAGAACGCGGTAAGCTTCGCGAAAGACGGCGGGCTTGTCCGGGGAGAGGTTGATGACGCAGTTAGAGATGATGACGTCCACGCTGTCGTCAGCAACGGGGAGGGCTTCGATCTGCCCCAGGCGAAATTCGACGTTGTCGCGCCCCAGCCGTTCGCGGTTGCGGTTGGCCTTCTCCCACATGGCGGGCGTCATGTCCACGCCGATGACGCGCCCCGTCACGCCGACGCGCTCCGCCGCCAGGAAGCAGTCAATGCCGGCGCCGGCCCCCAAATCCAGCACGGTCTGGCCGGGCTGTAGGGAGGCCAGGGTGATAGGGTCGCCGCAGCCCAGGGAGAGATCGGTGACTTGTGCCGGCAAATGCCCCGTCTCCACCTCATACAAATCCACCTCGCGGCAGCAACGCGCTCCCTGCGTCACCGGAACGGACAGTGCGAGCCGCGCATACCGCGCCTGCACCGCTTCCCGCACCGCTGCGTCCGTCTGTTCAGAAACATGTTTCGTGGTCATTTTTCTCCTCATATTGAAATTTGTCTATGCGTTTGCGTAAAAAAAGGGGCGACGCCCCTTTTGCCGTGCGCCGCACCGGCGAGAGAACAATAGCAATTGCAAACCCCCTCATAAGCGGAGCTTGTCGAAGCCCATCTTGCCTTCGACAGGCTCAAACGGCGGGTCAAGTCATTACGAACAATTCCTATGCCTGCTGCTGTTCCGGCGCAAACACCGTGATCAGCGTCCCGCAACAAGAAGCCATCAACTCTTGATTGAGCGTGTAGAACACCTGCCTTCCCTCGCGCCGCGTCCGCACCAGCCCCACCTCGCGCAAAATGCCCAGGTGATGCGACACTGTGGGCTGCGACACGTTCATCTGGTCCACAATGTCGCTGACGCACAACCACTGGCAGCAAAGCGCGCGCATGATCTCCTGCCTCGTCTCGTCCGCGATGGCTTTGGCAAACGTTACACAGTCCATAAACAAGAATTGTATTGATGATTGTCTATTTGTCAAGCGCCCCGTCACAAGACGGTGCGCTGGGTTTTTGTTGACACCGTCTTTTGTGGGGCGAATACTGTTCCGCGCCAGGGCGCTTCGCGCCCCGCCCTCGACTCGGGCGGAAACAACTTGTGTTCCCCGTATTTCTGTGAGAGGCAATGGGCTTATGGGTTATCAACAAAAGTTCCGCGCACCCTACCACGCCTCTTGTGATGCCGCAAGGGGGGCACGAAAGCCAGCCCGGGCAACAGATAACATGTCCCACCATTCACGGTTGGCCTTCCAAGCATAAAAATGTCCTGCCAATCGTCACCGTAAGCGTCAATGAGAGATTCTATGATGGCTGATTCAGAAAAATGCCTTGATGGATCAACCACAGAAAGGGGGCGATTTTCCCCATAGCTTTACCTATTCAGCGACTGCGGATCCATAATCTTTTTCCCCTTTCAAGCAGAGGCCTCTGGACAGCTATATGCGCGAGCAACTGCCCCAGCCTTCTATCCTGCCAGTTTCACTGGCGTTGGCACTGTGTACGCATGAAACAGGTGTCTCCGCAAGCCCCACGTATCACCATAGCGCACATGGTTAATCCACCCTCTTACGCTGGCGTCTAATTCCGCAAAAGTAATAGCCCCTTGCCGATAGAGCGTTATGTTGTGCGCCAGCCGCTGCCGAAACTGCACCACATTGCGCCGCTTCAGCCGCCGATGGGTCGGATAAACAACGAAGCCCAGCCAGGGGATGCCATGGGCGACGGGCATCGGCTGGGCGCTGTTCTCATGCAGCGTCAATCGCAGCCCAGCGAGAAAATGGATGATTCGCTCCCGCCACCGTCCCAGTTCCCGTTTGCTATCGCTAAACAGGGCCACATCGTCCACATAACGCAGGTGCGCGCGGCATCCCAGGTCGCGGTTCACAAACCAGTCCAGCGGGTTCAGGTAGCAGTTGCTCCAGAATTGGCTGGTGAGATTGCCTATCGGTAATCCTCTTGGCCGCAGCGCCGCCAGCAGAGAATCGCCAGGGAAGTACACCCTGTCGTATTCATTTGCCAGCACCCTCTCGCCGCTGTGCAGAATGACCGTGATCAGCCACTGCACCTGCGTGTCAGCCAGGATGCGAAACAGCTCTTGCTTCAGTATCGCGTGGTCCAGCGACGGAAAATGCCGCACGATGTCCAGGCGCAGCACGTAACGATATTGCCGCGCATATGCCTGCAACTGATCTATGGCCCGATGCGTGCCTTTGCCTTTCCGGTTGGCATAGCTGCGCGGATGGAATCGAGCTTCGAACAGCGGTTCAATCAGGTTGCATAGGGCGTGGTGCACCACGCGGTCGCGAAAGGGGGCAGCGCTGATCAGCCGCCGTTTTGGTTCCTGAATGGTAAAATTCTGGTAGGGGCCAGGTTGGTAGCTGCCCTGCCGCAGGTCGTCTTGCAGCGCCAGCAGACGGTCCGCCAGGCCAGATTCGAAGGTGGCGGCAGACGCCCTGCCCCGTTTTCCCCGCGCCGCTTTGTCGTATGCCAGGAGCAGATTCTCCCATGTCGTTATTTGAGGAAACAATATGTCCGAGGAAATGATCATTCTCACCCGCACCTATGATTTGCTTCATTGGCTGCTGCCGAAGAGCGAACGCTTCCCTAAACTGTACCGCAGCACGGTGACGCAACGGCTGATGACGGCTGCCCTGGACTTTCAGGAGTCGCTGCTGCTGGCGCAAGCGTATGAGGACAAGATCCGGCTGCGCCATTTGCGGGAGGCGGACGGCCACTTGCGGAAAGTGCGTCTCTACTTGCGCCTGGTTCACAACTGGGGCTGGCTGTCGCTGGGGCAGTACGAGCACGTCAGCCGGATGGTGGCTGAGATAGGGCGGCTGCTGGGCGGTTGGATCAAGGCAGAATCGTAGCGGCGCCAGGCGCCTCAGCAGCGCCTGACACCGTTACAGACGGAGCGAGCGTGGCGGGAGCGAATCCAGGCCACGCCCCATTTTTTGTATGTGCCTGACACCGGCAGCGCTCCAATACCGCCTCCCGTCACACGACAGGCCGTGTGCAGACGGGACAAGCCTGCGCCATCTCATATCCTCTCAGACCGCGTCCTGCAAGCGCGTGTTAGCAAACACGTTCGTTTGTTAGCAAACGCGTTCGCCGGCAGGCATTGACTGGAAGCGCCGGCTTGTGGAGGAGCAGACGCCCGGTCCCCTGGTCCAACACGCACCCACTCAAGGGAGGAGAGTCCGGTTTTGCCGCGGCCGCGCTGCGCGCGGCGGCCTGCTCCGCTACCGCTCGCAGGCCGGACAGTGGTCAGTGGTCATGAGATGGGGTGGGGTAAGGGCCGTGCGCCTTAATATGGCAACATATCAGGTTTCACTGCCCTCCCCGAACCGGACTTACAAGTTTCCAAGTGTCCGGCTCTCCAGGATTCCCTTAGCTCTTTGGCGGGACGGAGTCTCCCCGCGTGCAAGGCGATATGGCATTGTTTACATAGCACCATTGTCTTCCGTTTCCGGGCTATCATCCGCTTTTCCCACTCTGTTTTCCCTTTCAGGTCTTTCAACTTCCGTACGTGATGTACTTCCATTTTTCCTTCTTGCGTCCCACACCATTCACATTGTTTTGCACGTAGGCGTTGTCCCAGTTCGCTGCGGCCTCGGTACTGCCAAGTGTTGGGTTGTGTGTCCATTGGTCCATACGTGACTTTCTCTCGTTTGAGTTGCCTTGTTGAACTGACCAACTCATACACCTTGCGTGTACCGTCCGCTCTTTCCCGTTCCACCGCATACTTGTTTTTTTCCTTTGCGCAAGCTTTGTGCTACTGGTTGTATTCGTTGCCTTCTTTTCCTGGCAATCGTATGCAGAAAGCTCATGGTGGTCATGCGCAGCAGGTTGTGCCCTACTTGGGTTAGATTGGTTGCCAATGCGTAATAGTTTGTAAAGCCGCGTATCTCTGCATTGTAGATTTGCAGAATTTCCAGCTCGCTCAGGTTTTGTAGTTCTAGTCGTCCCCGACCGCGCCAGTTTTGTGGCATTCCGTATCGCTTGGCGAACGCTTCACACTTGTCACGTGGCATGAGTAGCACTAACTTGTATGTTGTCGTTCGCCGGGTCACTGGTTTGCCCTGCATCTGGTATCTGACTTTCTTCTGTCCTCGCCATCGTTTAATATCATATCCCAGAAACCTGACGCGCTTCTTGGCGTTGGTGATACGTGTTTTTCCTCCGATAACGTCAACTGCAATTCTGTCGCCAGATACTCTTTTAACCAAGCCTTGATTTCTCTTGCCTCGGCCTTGCTGCCGATGATTCCTATCTGGATGTCATCTGCGTATCTGACGTAATACAGTCGGCGGAAGTCAGGGTCGAAATTGTCACTGGCCGGCATTTGCAGTTGTTGCCGTGTCAGCGTTTTGTACCTTTGCCAATCGCCACTCCGCTGGGCTTCTTTCTTGGCTCTGACCTTCTGGCTTTCGATGCGTTCGTATGCTTTGGGTCGTTGCCGTCGCTTGCCCTTGTAGAAGGCTTTCATCTTGGCCGCCATTGCCTGATCCAGTTCATGGAGATAGATATTGGACAGAATGGGACTGAGATTTCCCCCTTGTGGCACACCGGAGTAGGTTTCGTTGTATTGCCAGTTTTCCACATATCCTGCTTTCAGAAATTGTGCAATCAGATGGAGAAATCGTTTGTCACTGATGCGTTTGGCTAATATGCGTATCATGGTTCCATGGTGCATGTTGTCAAAGAATCCCCTTACGTCGCCCTCTATCCACCACCTGACCCCATCCATTTTCTTGACCTGTTCCAACGCTGTGTGACAGCTTCTTCCTGGTCTGTATCCATGTGATGTTTCCGTGAAGAGGGGTTCATATATGGCTTCCAAGATGAGTTTTACGACGGTTTGCAGATGCTTATCTTCCGCACTGGGTATCCCTATGGCGCGTCGTCCTTTGCTTTTCGGGATGTAGCGGCGACGGACGGGTTGGGGTTTGTACCGGGACGCTTGCAGCGATGCTATCATCCTCGTTATCCGTTCCATTCCCGTGCCATCAATCGTTTTCCCATCTACGCCTTTTGTCATGTTGCCCGGACGAGGTGCTATCTGCTCATACGCCATTAGCCATAGCTCTGGGTTGTAGAGCTTCTGGTACAGCTTGTCAAACTTTACTTCTGGCTTTTGCGCCATTTTGCTAAGTATTGCCAGCAATATGTTTGGGTCTTGCACTTTGTGCTCCTCTCATATCCTCGCAATTGGTTTCCCTGTCGGCCTTCGCCCTGTACGCGGCTTTCCCGCGCTCCGCAGGCAGGTCGTTCTCCCTGCCGACTACTACGCCGACTCCGTTGCCCGTCTGATTTTCAGGCTCTGCTGCCATAGCCAGTTCCCTGGCGCTCAGACTCAGGGCAATCCCCGTTTAGTCTCTTATCCAGATGCTCTCGATTTAGGTGGCCCTTTCAGGTCGTTAGCCCAGATACTTGGGTTGCGTCTCCTGGGCGGATATAAGCACGCTCGTCCCCTTCGCACCTATCCAGGAGAGAGTAGGTAGCTCCAGCTTGCCTACCCGTTGGTGGGTTATGCCGCTTAACCTTAGGCTTCAGGCAATCCAGCTTTCACCTTGTCGAGATTGCACTTGAGGGAACCCATCTGTTACTGACGAACATCTGTCTCCCCTTTTTTACGTCATGCTGTTGTCCCCTTTGTCTTTCAACGCCAGGTTAGACGCTGTGCAACTTCCATTTCCGCAGGAAGTGAGGCTTCTGCCTCACTGTGATAAGAGCCCATTACGGGCGCACGGACGACGCACCACCACCACCCGCAGACCCACATTGTCGTTACGGCTGACTGGATGGTTGTCGTCACGGTACGCCGCGCGCGCGACGTCACGGTCGTTGGCCACGACCCGCCACGCAACACGCGCCGGGCAGTAGGGTCGTGAACGTCCTCGCGCCCATCATCAGGGACATAAGGATAAGCAAAATCAGGACGATCCAGCCGGTTTCCCCAAATGGTCGTCGTCCATTCGTATACGTTGCCGCTCAAGTCAGCAATCCCCTCTGGCGTCTGTCCGCGCGGGAAAACACCAACAGGCGTCGTGCGACGGATATGCGTCTCAAAAGTGTTGCAGCGGGCGCTGTCATACGCATCCCCAAACGCGTATTCACGCCTGGCCTGGCCCCGCGCCGCCGCTTCCCACTCCGCCTCCGTGGGTAGCCTCACCTCCCAGCCAAGCTGCGCTGACAGCCAGGCGCAGTAAGCCCGCGCCTCATACCAGGTCACGCCCACCACGGGCTGCGCCGGGTGATTGAAGCGGCTGTCTTCCCAGTACGCCGGTTGACGATACACTTTGCCTGGAGGGTACCATTCATCCACCCGCGCTTCCCACTCAGACCTTGAGGCATGTTTCAGCCATAAAAGCTGTTCGATTTGATCCGGCGTGAAGTTTGGCAGTCCCTGGATCGCCTCATCAGATATGTCCTGTATTGCGCGAACGAGATCCTGATACTGTGCCTTCTGGCCGGCATTACCGGATTCCCCCCGCAACCACATCTTTGCCCCGGCTGTCACCCACCACCGCTCGTCTGCGTACCCGCCGGCCTCCATAAACAGGCGATATTCCGCGTTGGTCACCGGGAACACCCCCATCTCAAACGCCCCTACCGTCACGGGATGGGCCGGTCTTTCGTCCACGAACGCACTGGCGTCATCCCCAATGACGTAGACCCCGCCGGAAACAGCGGCCAGCGGCGGCAGCAGGCAGTCGCCGTAGGGGCCGGCGCGGCGCGCAAAACGGGGGTCGCCCGATTCGCCCAGCGCCTCCGCCGCGGCGATGCGCGCCCGCAAATCCGCCTGTGGGTCGCCAACCCGCGCCAGCAGGGCCGTCTGCAATTGCGCCACCAGGTCCGCGGGGGCCGCCGCTTCCGCGCTGGCCGCGCAGCGCGCCGCCAGGGGCAGGTTCACCGCCATCAGGTCGCGCACGAACTGCGCCGGAAGGGGCGTCATCCCCGCCGCCAGCACAAACGTCTCCTCCCAGCCCGTGGTTGGTGCCGGGGGCAGGGGGGTACTCACGTCGGCGGCGGCCAGCCAGTCGGCCAGCGCCGGCTGCATCTCGTCCGCCCGCCACGCCGTTTGCACCAGCGCCGGCTGCGGCTGCCGCGCCAACACCCGCGCCGCAAAATACTCCTGCTGTAGTTGGTGCAGGTAGGTTATCTCCAGACGGACCAGGTCCTTGTCCAACACGTTGAGTTGGATACCCGCGGCCACGATTTCATCAGCCAGCGGATGGTCCAGCAGCGCGCGCACCGTCTCTTCAGGCACGCGCACCTGGCCCGCCTCCCCGGCCGTGCGACCATCCTGCATGGCAAAGGCCAGCTCTTCCAGTTTGGGGATGAGCGCCCCTTGCTGTGGCAGCGCGGCTGGCGTCGCCCACCGGTTTTGAATGACCTGCTGCCGGGCACTGTCGGTCAGCAAAACGCCTGGCTCGAACAACCGGTTCCCCGGCTTGTTCACCTCACGCAACAACGCCCGGCGCACGAAGCCGGTCAGCAGGGCCACGCGGCTGGTGAGCAGTTCGCCCGTGGCCAGCTTCTGGTCCACCAACAGGCGCAAGAAGAAGGGGGTGGCAAAGAGGGCCAACTGCTGGCTGTCCTGGCGCAGCGCCCCCCACACGTCTGCGCCCGCTTCCCCCAGGTAGAGAGTGAGGAACTGCTCCATTTGCGCGGGCGTCAGCGGCTCCACCTGCACCTGGCGCACGGGCGCCCTTTCGCTGTCCAGGGGGACGCTGTAATCCAGGCTGCGGCAGCTAAAGAGAATCGTGTTGCCGCGCGGCGCATTTTGCACGAACGCCTGCCATAAAGCCACCCGCTCCCCATAATCCTCACGGCTGCGGTGGGGGATTTCGTTCAGGCCGTCCAGCAGCAAGAGTAAACGCCCCGCCCGCAGCAGCGCGGCGAAGTCGGTCAGCCCTGGCTGCTGCTGCTGCCACTGCTGCGCCAGCCAGGCCGCCGGGTCTGGCGGCGGGTCCGCCAGGCGGGCGGCGCGGTAGCTGTTGAGGGGCACAAAGAAGGGAATCTGTTTCGCCTCACCCGCCAGGCCGTCCCAGGCAACCTCCAACTGCGAGCGGCGCAGCAGCGTCGTCTTGCCGCTGCCCGGCCCGCCGAGCAGCACTAACGCCCGCTCGTCCACTTCCGCCAACAGCCGCTTCAGACTGTTATATTTGCCGCGCTGGCTGTCGGTGATGAAGCGCAGTCCCTGCGCATCCGCGCCCTGGTCCACCAACAGCGTTAACTGCACGAAGCGGCTGTCCAGTTGATACCGGTCGCCGGAAAGTTCCTTTTTGATGGCCGCAAAATAGGGGGCAAAGGGGGCCGCCATCTCTGTCGGCTCCATGTTCTGGGCCGCGTCAATGCCGGCACACAGGCGGGCCACCACCGGCTCTTCCTGGACGCCGCCGCCCAGAGATTGCAGCACCCGCTGCAACTGCGTGCCAGGGACGGCGCGCACCAGCGCGTGGAAGAATTCGTAGGGATTTGCCTGCCAGTTCAGTTGGTGGCGACCGGGCCAATCGCCCAGCAGGGGGTCCAGGAGGGCAATGCGGCCATCCGGCAAGCGAAACTCCCGCCGCGGCGTCAACAACCAGACAATTTCTTCGTGCAGCTCAGGATCGAGATCGGGCATGGGTTTCTCTCATGGTATCGCGCGGGCAAGCTGGCCGGGTTGGACCGCTGGTCGCTCATGCAGAATTCACTGAAAAAACCGGGTTTTTCGATTGTCCGGCGGAAATTACCAGAGTGGTTCATGTGTAAAAACCCGGTTTTGGGCCTTTTTTCAGTAGAGTCAATTTTATCTGGTGAAAATGGCCGTTGAGCGCGTGAAATTGGTCCAATCTCCAGAGAGCGTTAGTAGTTACGAAGATTTTTGTATTCTGGGGAATCGGCGGCGCTCATTGGCGACGCAGGCGTTGGTAAATATCCGGGGCGTGGGCCTGCAGGTCATCCAGGATGGCGATCATGCTGCTGCCCCCGTTGCGCAGATACGCCTGATCGCCGTCCGGTTTTGGCGCATAGCCGCCGCGATGAAGACCGATGACGACGAATTCATTGTTGCAGACGGGCGCACCGGAAGAACCGGGTTCCGTGCTGGTCAGGTATTGAATCGCGCGCGCATCCGCGAAAACGACGAAGTTGTTTTGCATAGAAATTTTCTTGTAATGGCCGCCGGGGTGCTGGATGATGTTCACCCGCTCCTCTTTGAGGGCGCGCAGGCGCGCCAGGGTGAGCGGCGTGACACCGGCAGGGACGTCCACCACTTCGACCACGGTCACATCCAGGCCGGGATGGGTGTAGAAAAGGCCGCCTGGACGGGCGCGGGCCACCTGGATAGGCGTTGGCTGACGTTGTCTGTCCAACTGATAGTTGAACTGGAAGGCGCTCAGCAGCGCCGCCGCCTGGCTGGCGATGACGTGGTGATTGGTCATGATCAGGTTGGGGCCGGCCAGAAAACCGGAGCCGAGGCTGGCCGTGGTATCAATGCGCACCACGGCCTGGGAAGCGTCCAGGGCCAGTTCCAACAGGCACACATCGCGCAGGGTGTTTTCGCCGATGATAAGCTCCTGCACGAAAGGGGGCGTTTCCTGGCCGCGCCACTCCGGCTGCGGCAGGCCGCGGGTGGAGATGGGGTTGGTCTTCAGCGGATAACGGGCAAAAAGGGCGCGCAAGAAATCGGCATCCGGGCCGTCGCCAACGTAGGTGAGCAGGTGATTGAGCAGCAGCCCCAAGACCTCCTGCCCCGGCTCGTCCTGTCCAAACTGGGTCAAAATGGTGAGTAGATGGCTGGCGAACTGGCGCGGCGGCCCCTCCAGGCTGATTTGCCCCTGGATGTCCTGTTTGCGCGGCGAACCGGCGAGCATGTCGTCCAGGAAAGCGTCCCGGCGCGCCTCGGTGCGGAATTCGGGGCGGGCGATAAACAGGCGGATGAGGCGGTCGCGGTCCGCCGGCAGGAGGTGCAGGTGGGTATCGTTGTTCATATCGTTTCTCCTCCGAGAGATTGGACCAATTTCGTAGACATTAACAGGATTTAACCAGAGCAAATTGGTCCAATCTGGACAGATGACCTGTATAGTCACTCTCCGAGAATAATGGGCCGTTGCGTGTTGACGGCTGGCGGGTTGGCAACCCGCCCTACGTGGGCGCGGCCGCGCCGCAGGCGCCGCCTGCTCCGCTACCGCTCGCAGGCCGGACAGTGGTCAGTGGTCATGAGATGGGGTGGGGTAAGGGCCCTGCGCCTTAATATGGCAACATATCAGGTTTCACTGCCCTCCCCCCCGAACCGGACTTACAAGTTTCCAAGTGTCCGGCTCTCCAGGATTCCTTAGCTTTTTGGCGGGACGGAGTCTCCCCGCATGCAAGGCGACATGGCATTGTTTACATAGCACCATTGTCTTCCGTTTCCGGGCTATCATCCGCTTTTTCCCACTCTGTTTTCCCTTTCAGGTCTTTCAACTTCCGTACGTGATGTACTTCCATTTTTCCTTCTTGCGTTCCACACCATTCGCATTGTTTTGCACGTAGGCGTTGCCCCAGTTCACTGCGGCCTCGGTACTGCCAAGTGTTGGGTTGTGTGTCCATTGGTCCATACGTGATTTTCTCCCGTTGGAGTTGCCTTGGTTGAACTGACCAACTCATACACCTTGCGTGTACCATCCGCTCTTTCTAGTTCCACCGCATACTTGTTTTTTCCTTTGCGCAAGCTTTTTGCCACTGGTTGTATCCGTTGCCTTCTTTTCCTGGCAATCGTATGCAGAAAGCTCATGGTGGTCATGCGCAGCAGGTTGTGCCCCTACTTGGGTTAGATTGGTTGCCAATGCGTAATAGTTTGTAAAGCCGCGTATCTCTGCGTTGTAGATTTGCAGGATTTCCAGCTCGCTCAGGTTTTGTAGCTCTAGCCGTCCCCGTCCGCGCCAGTTTTGTGGCATTCCATATCGTTTGGCAAACGCTTCACACTTGTCCCGTGGCATGAGTAGCACTAACTTGTATGTTGTTGTTCGCCTTGTGACTTGTTTGCCCTGCATCTGGTATCTGACTTTCTTCTGTCCTCGCCATCGTTTAATATCATATCCCAGAAACCTGACGCGCTTCTTGGCGTTGGTAATACGTGTTTTTTCCTCCGATAACGTCAACTGCAATTCTGTCGCCAGATACTCTTTTAACCAAGCCTTGATTTTCTTGCCTCGGCCTTGCTGCCGATGATTCCTATCTGGATGTCATCTGCGTATCTGACGTAATACAGTCGGCGGAAGTCAGGGTCGAAATTGTCACTGGCCGGCATTTGCAGTTGTTGCCGTGTCAGCGTTTTGTACCTTTGCCAATCGCCACTCCGCTGGGCTTCTTTCTTGGCTCTGACCTTCTGGCTTTCGATGCGTTCGTATGCTTTGGGTCGTTGCCGTCGTTTGCCCTTGTGGAAGGCTTTCATCTTGGCCGCCATTGCCTGGTCCAGTTCATGGAGATAGATGTTGGACAGAATGGGACTGAGATTTCCCCTTGTGGCACACCAGAGTAGGTTTCGTTGTATTGCCAGTTTTCCACATATCCTGCTTTCAGGAATTGGGCAATCAGATGGAGAAATCGTTTGTCGGTGATGCGTTTGGCTAATATGCGTATCATGGTTCCATGGTGCATGTTGTCAAAGAATCCCCTTACGTCGCCCTCTATCCACCACCTGACCCCATCCATTTTCTTGACCTGTTCCAATGCTGTGTGACAGCTTCTTCCTGGCCTGTATCCATGTGATGTTTCCGTGAAGAGGGGTTCATATATGGCTTCCAAGATGAGTTTGACGACGGTTTGCAGATGCTTATCTTCCGCACTGGGTATCCCTATGGCGCGTCGTCCTTTGCTTTTCGGGATGTAGCGGCGACGGACGGGTTGGGGTTTGTACCGGGACGTTTTCAGCGATGCTATCATCCTCGTTATCCGTTCCATTCCCGTGCCATCAATCGTTTTCCCATCTACGCCTTTTGTCATGTTGCCCGGACGAGACGCTATCTGCTCATACGCCATTAGCCATAGCTCTGGGTTGTAGAGCTTCTGGAACAGCTTGTCAAACTTTACTTCTGGCTTTTGCGCCATTTTGCTAAGTATTGCCAGCAATATGTTTGGGTCTTGCACTTTGTGCTCCTCTCATATCCTCGCAATTGGTTTCCCTGTCGGCCTTCGCCCTGTACGCGGCTTTCCCGCGCTCCGTAGGCAGGTCGTTCTCCCTGCCGACTACTACGCCGACTCCGTTGCCCGTCTGATTTTCAGGCTCTGCTGCCATAGCCAGTTCCCTGGCGCTCACACTAGGGCAATCCCCGTTTAGTCTCTTATCCAGATGCTCTCGATTTAGGTGGCCCTTTCAGGTCGTTAGCCCAGATACTTGGGTTGCGTCTCCTGGGCGGATATAAGCACGCTCGTCCCCTTCGCACCTATCCAGGAGAGAGTAGGTAGCTCCAGCTTGCCTACCCGTTGGTGGGTTATGCCGCTTAACCTTAGGCTTCAGGCAATCCAGCTTTCACCTTGTCGAGATTGCACTTGAGGGAACCCATCTGTTACTGACGAACATCTGTCTCCCTTTTTTACGTCATGCTGTTGTCCCCTTTGTCTTTCAACGCCAGGTTAGACGCTGTGCAACTTCCATTTCCGCAGGAAGTGAGGTTTCTGCCTCACTGTGATAAGAGCCCATTACGGGCGCACGGACGACGCACCACCACCACCCGCAGACCCACATCGCTGTAACGGGCGACTGGATGGTCGTTGTTACGGGCCGCCGCGCGCGCGCTGACACGGGCGTCGTACCACGACCCGCCACGCAAGGTACGGGGCGCACCGCTCACATCCACTGCCGCATCCACCGGGTCTTTATATTTATTGCGACACCACTCCCACACATTGCCGCTCAAATCATACAGGCCCAGGGTCGGATTCGTCCCATCCGGGTACAGTCCCACCGCCGACGTTTGCTCCAAACGCGCTCCTTCCCAAGTATTTGCTTTGGCCGGGTCAAAGGTGTTGCCCCAGGGATAAAAACGCCCATCCGGATAGCGGGCCGCCACTTCCCACTCATACTCATGCGGCAGGTCTATTTCTTCCCCCAGGTGATGGCTCAGCCAGCGGCAAAAAGCAATGGCCTGGTACCAACTGACGCTTTCGCGGGGGTGGTTGTCAAAGGGGAACGTCTGCTCACTCAACTCACGAAGTGGGTAAACGGTGCCGTAAGCCTCTTCCGCGGCGGGCATCCCTGCCCACCAACGCGCGTCGTTAAAATCAGCCGCCGCCACAAAGCATTGAAACTGGGCGTAGGTGACAGGGTAGCGGGCCAGCCGATACGGGTGCTCAATGCGCACCTTTTTCCTGGCTTCGCCTCCATAGGCATCCTTGTCCCCGCCAATAGTATACGTTCCAGTCGGCACTTCCCCTCCCCAGACGATATGCGGCAGCTTCAGCCCATTGCGCACTACGATCCCTACGCCGGGCCGGTTGTCCAGGGGCGCGCCATCGCGCAGGGTGATGCGCCCCAGGGCGCGCCCGACGGCGGCGCGGGCGCGGGCGTCCGGGTCGCGCTGCGCATCGGCCAGGCGCGGCAGCCAGCGATCGCGCAGACGCCGCTTTGTTTCCTCCGGCGTGTGCGCGCCGCTCTCCACCACGCAGCGCGCGGCCACCTCCGGATTGGCCTCCGCCACCCACTCCAGGACGCGCGTGCAGTCATCGCTGTAGAGGCCGGCCAGCAAGATAGTCGCTTCCTCCCAGTTGGTCGGCTGCCACCACTCCCGCGGCGGCCAGATGTCCACGGCGCGCAGCGACTGCGCGCCGGCGACAGGCGGCGACGCCGGCGCTGCCGCCCCCCAGATGCGCTCGCGCATCCCCCGCGCCGCGAAATACTCCTGCAGCAGTTGGTGCGCAAAACGCACGTCCGCGCCAATAAGCAGCAGATTGGCGCTGGCCGCCTGGTAGCGATGCTGTTCCGTGAGGTAGGCGGTGGCTTCCGCCAGCGGCAGGGCGGTCAAAGCCGCCGCGGCCCCCTTCTGCCCCGTGCGCTGCGTTTGCAGGGCAAAGGCGAGTCCCGTGAGGGCCGCCAGCAGCGCTGTTCCTTCTAGTAAGAAGATCACAGCGCCGCTGTTTTTATCCCGCGCCAGCAGCCGCTCGCGCACCAGCAGCGTCTGCACAAACTGGTCAAAGAGCTGGCCGCGGTTATCCGGCAAGCGGCGGTACGCCTGGTACACGTCCAGCAGCATGAAGAGCATGTATGGGTTGGTGGCCAGCAGCAGCAGGCTGGCGGGATGGGCGCGCTGCTGTAGCCAGTCTTCCCAATATTTGCTCTCGTACCCTTCTAACGATCCGTATCCCCAGGTAACACCGGGCGGTAACTGCGCCGCCAGCCAGAAGGCAGCGAACCGTTCCGCTTCATCAGGCAGCGTGTGCCGCACGTCCTGCGTAAAGCGCGTGTAGGTTTCATGCGCCGCCGCACCGGCCAACTGCCAGAACAGGTCGGCGCTGGCCGTGGGGCCATAGTCCGGCAGGGCGTCCAGGTAGTTGCCCACAAATTCGCGCACCCGCACCGCGTCCAGCGGGGCCACCGTCACCCGGTCCAACCCCAGGTCGCGGTCGGGCGGATAATCCTGCTCCCGGCAGCTCACCCAGGCCAGCAGATGGGCATGCCCGGCCAGGAAGTCGCGCACCTGCCTGTATTTGCCTGCCTGCTGATCGGAGGGGATCTCGTTCAGGCCGTCCAGCAGCAGGGCGACGCGGCCCTGCACCAACAAGGTTCCCAGGTGGTCGCCCAGTTCCACGGCGCCGCGGCGCAGGAAATCGGAGAACGGCTCCGCCCCTTCCGTCCACAGCCCCAGCCGCACCATCAGGGGCACGGGCGCGGCGCGGTCTAGCCAGGCGGCCTCAATCAGGTCCGCCGCCAGCCGGTACAGCGTCGTCGTCTTCCCCGAACCCGGGTCGCCCAGCAGCACGGCGCGGCGAATGGTTTGCAACTGGGCCACCGCATCGGTGAAGGTGAATCGCCGCACAATCTGTTCCGAGTCCTCCCGCCACGGGGCATGGACGAACTCCGTGCGGGCGACGACGGGCTGCAACCGCACGCGGCCGCTGGCGTGGCGCCGGATCTCCGCTTCCCCGCTGAGGCGCGTGTATTGGGCCACGTGCTGTAGCTCCGCCAGCTTCAGCCGGTCCATGTAGAGCAGTTCCGCCAGGCGTGGGCGCAGGGCATCGTTTTGACCGGCCCAGGCGCGCGACGAGGCCGGCGGCTGCGGCGGCAATCGTCGCAGGAGGGTTGCCAGACCCGCGTCATCCGCCGTGAGCGCATCCAGCGCCGCTTCGCGCACGTAGGTGGGGACGGCGGCATCCGGCTGCAGGCGCATGGGGATGATGGGCTTCTGGCGGTCAGCCGCGCCCAGGTACTCAATGCGCTGCCAGCGGTCTGCGGCGCTGTCCGCGCCAATGAGCAGGAGGACGGCATAGGCGCTGCCCAGGCCGGCGGCAGTCGCCGCCAACCAGTCACCCCCGCCGCGATGAGTTAGCGGCGGCAGGTGGCAGGCGTAGCCGTAAGCGGCCAGTTCCGTCCGCAGACGGGCGGCCAGGGGCGCATCGCTCTGCGCAAAGCTGAGAAAGAGGGCCGGCGCGGACGTGGGGGAAACGGGCGTTGGCCGGCGTGGGGGGAGGGAAGGGGGTGTTTCCGCCTGCGCGGCGACCCCGGCGCGGCAGTGTTGCTGCCAGGCGGCGATGAGGTCGTCCAGTTGCTGTTGTTGATTGCCGCCTACCTGCTGCCGCAATTGGCGCAGCAGCAGCACGTGGAGGTAGCCATCCGGGGCCAGTTCCTGTAGCTTTCGCCAGCAGCGGGGCAAAAAAACGGCGGCAGCGCCGGCAAAGTCTATCTGGTCCAACACCCATTCATGGGCCGGATAAAACGCTTCGGAGAAGAGGGCATCGCGGCGGGTGGGCAGCCGCACCTGGGGAGACAACCACCCACTGGCGCGGTCATAGAGGGCCTGCGCCTCCGCCTGCAAGGCGAGTTGCCCGGCCTGGTCCGCGGCGGGCGGGGGAGCCGGCCAGTTGACCGCGGGACGCAAAGCGCGGCAACGGGTGATTAAGTGGGGCAGGTCGTCGGTGCGGTGGCAATAAGCAACCAGCGCCTGGGCTTTGGCGTGGCGCGTGTCGCCGCGCAGGTCTTCATATTCAATGCCCAGGTCGAAGCAAAGCTGGCGTAGCTCCTCCTGGTTGAAATGTCGGGCAAGCAGGTCGCGCAGGTCTGGTAAGCTCACGGTTTCATCCCCTAATTACTGGTAGGGAAATGATACCAGAAAAAGGGGGAGAAGCGCACGGGGTAGCACCACAGTAAATCGTGGTTGACCGTCAAAAACGGCCAATTTGGCAAAAAAGGATTCATCATGCATACTGGTAAGTTTTGCAGAACCGAAATCAGTAGGAGACATGATGAATCCAGAACAACTATTTTGCCCTAATATCGACTGTCCGGCTAGAGGACAACGGGGTGAAGGCAATATCACCGTCCATAGCCAAAAAGAAAAGCGATGTCATTGTCATGTCTGCAACACAACATTTGCCGTCAGCAAAGGGACATTGTTCTATCGCTTGCGCACCGACCCGCAAATAGTGATGTGGGTCATCGTCTTGCTGGCGTATGGCTGTCCCGTCCAGGCCATCGTCAAAGCCTTTGGGTTTGATGAGCGCACGGTCAAGAATTGGTGGCAACGAGCGGGTGTGCATTGCGCACATGTCCATGAAGCGGTCATTGCCAGCCAGCCACTGGACTTGCAACAAGTGCAAGCGGATGAAATCAAAGTCAAGGTACAAGGCGGTTCGGTGTGGATGGCGTTGGCGATGATGGTATCCACCCGACTCTGGTTAGGTGGCGTCATCAGCCCGCGACGGGATAAGCGCTTGCTGCAAAGCCTGACGGACAAGGTGCGCCAAATGGCCTTGTGTCGTCCGTTGTTGTTGGCGGTGGATGGCTTGCCCGGCTACGTCAAAGCCTTTGGCCGCAGTTTCCGCAGCAAGTTGCCCCGCTGGGGGCAGCCAGGTCGTTGTCAATGGCACGCCTGGTCCGAAGTGGCTATCGTGCAAGTCATCAAACGGCGTCTGCCATCTGGACTGGAGGTTGAACGACGAGTGGCTCAGGGTGACCCGCAACAGGTAGAGAAGCTGATTGCCACGACGCAAAATGGAGTGGGTGTTATCAATACCGCTTTCATTGAGCGGCTCAATGCCACCTTCCGCTCTCGCCTAAGCTGGTTGGGCCGGCGCACGCGGCATCTGGCGCAACAAACGGCGACCTTAACGGTGGGTATGTATGTCACAGGGTGTTTGTACAACCTTTGCGACCCCCATCGCTCTTTGCGTTGTCGTCTGTCTGTGGGCGAAAGGGGGTATCGTTGGGTGCCGCGCACGCCAGCTATCGCAGCGGGATTGACAGACCACATCTGGACAGTCGATGAATTGTTAATGTATCGTGTGCCACCACCGCGTTGGACACCACCCAAGCAACGTGGGCGGCCTTCTAAAGCGTTGCTAGAACTGATAAATCGATGGTGTTAACCGACCACGATTAACTGTGGTCTCACCGCTCGCTCTGGTTACAAGGCTTTCTGGAAATATTTCCGATTTCGAGTTTTGTACAAAGTCGAGCTAAGTGGCTGTCCGCAATTGAATTAGCGGAAATGTGCGGACAGTGGCTATCACGGATAGCGGCTATCACGGATAGTGGCTATCACGGATAGCGGCTATCACGGACAGCGGCTATCTGTGATAGCTTGGCAGTAGTCATCCGGAAGAAGTGTGAAGTTGATTTTGGGCGAACCCTAAGGGCGCATCCGTTGATAAAGGCTTCGCTCGGGAATTGACGGATGCGCTGGAGGGGTTCTTGCTTGATGGCTAGTCCAAATTTGATTTTGGGCGAACCCTAACGTTCGCGCCAAAGATGATGCGGGGGGCGGTTATGAGTTTACGTCCGGGAAAAAGGAAACGCCCGGAGGTTTATCACCTCCGGGCGTTTTTTTGTTGCGCGGCTTGGGGGGCGCGCGATGGGGATGGAGCGCGGGGGCTGTTTGCGGGACCGCCGCCGCGCCGCCGGGTCGTGCGTCAGGCGGTGGCGCTTGCTTTTTGGACACTGGCGCGTTTGCCCTGCCACACCATGACCAGCCAGTAGGTGGTGAGGAAGACGATGACGAGGAAGGTGCCGCCGTACATGAGCAGCGTCATGGGCAGGGAGGAATCCGTGCCGGCCATCAGGCCATGCGCCGTCGCGCCCAGGTAGGCCAGCAGGCTGGAGTAGTGGATGGCGCGAAACGCTTTCATGCCGATGCGCTGTCGCATGTAGAAGGTGACGGTGACCAGCAGGAGCAGGTAGAAGGCGATGATGCCCACGCCGACCCATAGGGGACGATAGGGGGAGAGGAAGGGGATGAACATCTGCGCCAGGGAATAGGGTAGATATTGGTCGGCGGCGAGGATGAAGATGTGTAGGGCGAGGAAGCCGAATGAGAGCAGGGAAATGAATTGGTGGAATTCAAAGGTGTCGCCGCGGTGCAGGATGCGGTCGATGAGTTTGGTGGGGATTGCCAGGCCCCAGGCGGTGGATAACCAGACGAGGAGGTAGGAGAGAATGCCGGCAGAACGGGTGACAAACCAGGCCGAATTTTGCGTATCCAGCAATAATAGCCAGTTTAACGCGCTGCGCGCGGCTGCGCCTTGCGGCGAGGCCAAAACCAGCCCGGCGCCCGCTACGAACAGAGCGATCAGGGTCAGGGCAATCCAACCATACGGCGGGTCCTTTTTCTTAACGGAACGGGATGAGTTCGCTTGGAGTGGGGACATGTAACATCTCCTTGCTGGCGGGCGTGCCCCAGATCGCGCCATCTGGCTGCACGGCCACGAAGCGCAGTCCGGGAACACGGCCGGCCAGCGCCGGCCCAACGTGAGGGCCGGCAATTAACAGCGCCTTGGCCAGAGCTTCGGCACTGGTTGTTTTTTCGCTAAAAACGGTGACGCTCAACCAGCTTGTGCGCGCGGATTGGCCGTCACGCGGGTCAATGATGTGGTGGCGCAGCGCGTCGCCTTGCGGCCAGCTCCGCCGCGTCACGGAGGAGGTTGCCAGCCCGCCCGGCCCCACGCGCAGCACGGACAAGACGCGCTCCGGGTCACGCGGGTCTTCCAGGGAGACGAGCCAGTGGGGCTGCCCGGCGGGCAGGCCCACGAGGGCCATGTCGCCACCGGCGCTGACGGCGCAGGCGTCGCAGTAGGTGGAAAGCAGGTCGGCGGCGCGGGCGGCTATCCACCCTTTGGCAATGCCGCCGAGGTCGATCTCCATGCCGGCAGGCATGTAGACGGCGCAGTGGTCCACGTCCAGGCAAATGGCGCTGAACGGGGGCGCGGCGGCGGCCTGGGTGATGGTGGGGAGGTGCAGGTAACGTAGTTCGTCCATGTTGCGGTCGTATCCGGCGTTGATGAGTGCCGGCAAAACCGCCGGATCAAACAACCCACCCGTCAACTCATGCAGCGCCCGCGCCTCTTGCAACACGGCCATCATATCCGCCGAAACCGGAAACCAACCGCCCGCGGCTTCGTTGAGTTGGGAAAGTTCGCTGGTGGGGCGGAAACGGGAGAACCGCTGTTCCGCCGCGGCCACGAAGCGGCGCACCCGGGCAAAACCGCGCTGCAAATGCGCTTGAGCGCCTTCCGCCGCCGATACGACGGTCGTGTTCATGGCTGAGAATTCGTCATATTCCATGATCAAAGCCTGAGTGTGTGTGACGCTGGTCGCGGCTGACGCCGATTAGTGGCTGTCCGCAATTAAATTCGCGGAAATGTGCGGACAGCTTGTTAGTAACCGTCCGCAAAAAGCTCGAAGTTATTTTCGGACGGTTACTTAGGAACCCCGCGTGCGCATGCGCGGGAATCCGGTTGAGACGCTGGGCTGCACGAAGACGGGTTGATTGGCTGTCTCATTGCTGCCCACCAGTTCTTCCAGGGACGGAATGGGGGCCAGTTCAGGCATGTTGATAGTCGTGTTCGTTGTCGTTTGCGCCGGCGCGGTTGGCGTGAGCGGCGCGGGCTTCTGCGCATGGGAGAGCATGGCCCAACCGGCGACGAACGTAGCGACGGACATGAGGGAAATCCACAGTCTCAGGAGAATCTTTGTTAGTTTGTTCATGGTGTATGCCTTATAAAGTGTGACGAGCGCGTGGTGAATGGTGGAAAGAACGGATTATGTCACTTTGATTTCCGTTTTCACGGGGGCAACCCGTCAATCATCACTGTCGCTAAGCCGGCCACGACCGACCATGACGCGCCCATCTGGTCTGATCTGGATGATGCCGGCATTTTGCAACGCCTCAACCAGATTCTGATACTGTGTCAACTCCGCTTTCGTCTGCGACAATTCATCGGCGGCTTGCGTCAGTTCCTGCCGGTACTGCTGCTCTCGCGCCTGGTATTGGGTGATCGTCTGCTGCAACTGCGCGATCTGCGCGCTGTTGTCGTTGACGGGCTGTTCCTGGACAGCCGTGACGGCCGGCTCCTGGTCGGCGGTAACGACGGGGACGGTGTTGATGTTGAAGAGGGCGTTGAAGCCGAGGGCGAGGATGGCAATACCCACAAAGATGGTCATGATGAAGGCGGCGATGAATGCCGGCATCTTCTTCTTCGACTGCCCCCGATTATTCACAGTAGCCATATAAAATCTCCTTCCAAGAAAGTTGTCAGTTGGTGATTGACAGTTGCTGATTGACATTGATCGTAACCACTAACGCTCTCTGGAGATTGGACCAATGTCACCAGAGAAAATTGGTCCAATCTGGCTCAGCAGTTACCATTGATCGCCAGTATAAACAGGCAAAATGACAGAAAGATGAAACACCTCCAAACTCCTCTCTTGAGGGCAATCTGCTCCGTGTCATCGAATTTTCATCTACGGCGAGTACAATAACAGGTGTCGTCAGCGGGCGGACGCATGAGCGCGCCCCGCATGGTGTCGCCCAGTTATCCCAAACCACGCCGCCCCCACCGAGGTACACAGATGCGCATCCTATTAGTAGAAGACAATCGCCGCCTGCATACATCCCTGCGCCAGAGCCTGGAGGAAGATGGCTACGCCGTTGATTCCGCCTTCGATGGCCCCGAGGGTGAGCTTTTTGCCCTCTCCGCGCCCTACGACCTGATCATCCTGGACATCATGCTGCCCCGGAAAAACGGCCTGGACGTTTGTCGCACCTTGCGCCAACAGCGCCTGCGTAGCCCCATCCTCATGCTCACCGCTCGTGATACCGTGGAAGACCGCGTGACGGGATTGGACAGCGGCGCCGACGATTACCTGGTGAAGCCGTTTGCCCTGCAAGAACTGCGTGCCCGCCTGCGCGCCCTGCTGCGGCGCGACCTGCCCGAAAAAAGCGGCATCTTGCAAGTCGGCGACCTCAAACTGGACCCGGCCGCCCGCCAGGTGGCGCGCGATGGTCAATCCATTGAGCTGACCACCCGCGAATTCGCCATGCTTGAATACCTTATGCACAACGCCAACCGCATTCTCACCCGCGACATGATCGAAGCCCACGTCTGGAACTACGATTTTGTTCCCGGCTCCAACGTCATCGACGTTTATGTGCGCCGCCTGCGCCGCAAAATAGACGAACCCTTTGCCGTGCGTCTGCTGGAAACGGTGCGCGGCGTCGGCTACCGCCTCATTCAGCCCGATGAGATGTCAGAATGACACACATGCCAGTGTCCCACACCCTCACCACGCGCCTGCGCCGACTGCTGCGCAGCTTTCGCTTTCGCCTCACTTTGTGGTTCGTGGCGGTCCTGGCCCTGCTGCTGGCGGGGTTTAGCCTCTTCATTTATTGGCGGCAGGCGCAGGTGCTGCGCGCCGAGACTACCAACCGCCTCGTAGCCCAATCCAGCCAGATCGCCGCTTACTATAGCGCCATCTACCGCCGCGACTTTGAAGAGGAACATAACGAAGGCGTTCGGTTCCGCCTTTCCCAAAGCGATCTTCCCCTGTTGCAAAGACAAGACGTGCTGGCTTTGATTGACGCCGCCGGTAATCTGATCCAGCGCAGCGAGAATTTTCAGGTCAGCGACATCGGGCAAATCTACAATACGTGGAAGGAAGCGGGATTGCCGGCAGAACCCGTCCCCTACACCTTCCCCGGCGATGAACACCACGAGACGGGGGAGACCCCGGACAGCTATCTCCTGGTCAACACGTCCATCAACTTCGGGCGTCAAGGGCAGGGGCTGCTGATATTGGGCGGCCCCATTGATCCGGGGGGGCAGCTTCCCCGTCTGGCGCTCACGTTGGCGCTCGTGTTCGTGGTCACGCTGCTCGTCTCTTTTGGCGGTGGCTACTGGCTGGCCGACCAGGCCATGCGCCCGGTCCAGGCCATCACGCACACCGCGCGCGACATCAGCGACCACGATCTGAGCCGACGGCTGCACCTCAATCGCGTAGACGAGCTGGGGGAACTGGCGGACACGTTTGATGCCATGCTGGACCGCTTGCAGGCCGCCTTTGAGCGGCAGCGCCAGTTTACGGCTGACGCCAGCCACGAACTGCGCACGCCTTTGACCATTATCGAACTGGAATCCAACCGCATTTTGGAGCGCCGCCGTCCCGTGGAAGAATACGAGGCGGCGCTGCGTATTATCCAGTCGGAAAATGAGTGGATGAGTCGCCTGGTAGACCAACTCCTGACGCTGGCGCGCATGGATGCGGGGCTGACGCATCTGCCACGGGAGCCGCTGGACCTGAGCGAATTGGCGGTGGATGCGATTGACCGCCTCGCGCCGTTGGCGCGGCAGAAGCGGGTTGCCTTGCAAACGGGCGAGTTGACGGAGGCCATTACGGAGGCGGATCGCGGCTATCTGACGCAAATGCTCAACAATTTGCTGGAAAACGGCATGAAGTACGCCCGCGCAGAAGGGGCGCGGGTGGTAGTGGAGACGGGGCGGGCGTCTGCGAATGGGCGGGCGCAATGCTGGCTGCGTGTGGCGGATAATGGACCGGGCATTTTGCCGGCGCATTTGCCACACCTGTTTGATCGCTTCTATCGCGTGGACGATGCGCGCACGCGGGATGAAGAAACGTCGCCGGAGACGGCGGGTAGCGGTCTGGGGCTGTCCATTGCCCATTCCATCGTTACTGCGTATGGGGGGCGAATCGAAGTCGCCAGCCGGCCGGATGAGGGAACGGTTTTTACTGTTTGGATGCCGGCATCTTCTTGAGGAACGGAATTAGATAAGACAACGAAGTTGTTTCCTTACCGTTCCTTCAAACTGACGATGCCATTCCGACCTTCATTTCATCGTCAGTCCTAAGGACGGAATAGGGCAAAGCAAACCATCAATCTCCCGGTTTTTGATAACCTGCCATGCGGGATCTAACGGATTCCAAACAGCCTCTTCACAATTTCTAAAAAAGTTCGGTGTATTCTTAGGCCAAGTTTGAACAACGGCGCACAACAAAGCGCCCGCTCGCCAGGAATGACTGCTGAGCGTGAAGAGTCTGTATCATCAACATCGGAGGTTATCATGTTGAACTTAAAAGTAGCTGGCTTAATGTTGACAGGCGTGATGGCGCTCGGTGGGATTGGTTATGGCGTATCCCAAACGCCCGCCGTCGCCGCCGCGATTGAGACCCCCGCCGGCACGATTACGCAAACCCTCGTTCACTTCGGGGGCTTGAATTTCGGTTCCGAACGGCCTGGTTTTCTCGATCAAGAAACGATGGATAAGGCAATTGCGGACGCGCTGGGCATGACCGTGGAAGAACTGCAAGCCGCCCGTGACGAAGGCCAAACGCTGACGCAAATCGCCGCCGCGCAGGGCGTGGACATGGCGGACGTAGAAGCGGCCATTCAGGCGGCGAAGGAAGCAGCCGTGGCCGAGGCGGTTGCCAATGGCGACATCACGCAGGAGCAGGCGGACCGCATCCTCTCCGCGCCAGAGCGCTTCGGTGGCCCTGGTTTTGATGCCCCATTTGGTTTTGGTGGCCCTCGCGGTGGGCATGGTCAATTCCTGACGCCGGAGCAGACGGAAGTGGCTGTGGCGGATGCGCTGGGCATGACGGTGGAAGAACTGCAAGCGGCGCGTGATGAAGGTCAGACGCTTGCGGAAATCGCCGCCGCGCAGGACGTGGACATGGCGGACGTGCAGGCGGCGGTGCAGGCGGCGAAGGAAGCGGCTGTGGCCGAGGCGGTCGCCAATGGTGACATCACGCAGGAGCAGGCAGACCGCATCCTCAGCGAGGGCGTAGGCTGCAAGGGTGACATGGGTGATGGTTTGGGCGCGGTGCTGCCACAGATTTTCGACCGTGAAGCGGAGCAGGCGGCTATTGCGGATGCGCTGGGTTTGACGGTGGAGGCGTTGCAGGCGGCGAAGGATGCCGGCACAACCATCACGGACCTGGCAGCGGAGCAAAGCGTAGACTTGGCGGACATCCAGGCAGCGGTGGAAGCTGCGCGGACTGAAGCGGTGCAGGCGGCGGTAGATGCCGGCACAATCACCCAAGAACAGGCCGATGCCATCCTCAGTCACCCGGCCGGCCTCGGTGGTCCTGGCTTCGGCGGCGGACGTGGACACCATGGCGGGATGCGCGGGGGAATGCCCGGCTTCCGCTTCGGACCCGGCAGTCAGGACAACGGCACCGACACCGGCAACACCATTTTCACCTTCCCCACCCAGAACGGCTAAATCCCTTCCCTGGCGACTTCAAGCCCAAAAAGGGGTGTGGCAAAACGCCACACCCCTTTTTTTGCGCGCCGCGCCGCGTCAGGCGGCGTGGTGCGTTTTGTACCAGGACAATGTCTGCGCCAGGGCCGCATCGTGCGGTGTGGCGTGGTCCCCAAATGCGCGCGCAAACTTGCCGTGGTCCACCACAAATGGGTGTTCAAACTCATACATCATCTCGACTGATTCGCGCGCGGCCATGACGAACAATCCGCCGATACGCATCATCAGTTTGCTCATGCCGCTCATTTGCGGCGTGTGCCCCACCTGCTGGAAAGCCATGGTCAGCAGCGCCCGCGTGGTCAACGGGGGCGGATTGGGGACGTGCCACGCCTGACCCAGCGCTTCCTCGCGCTCCCCCAAAACAACCAGCGCCTTGCCGAAGTCGTCAATGTAGGTGTAGGTGTGGAGCAGGTCCAGATTGCCCACGGCGCTGGCCTTTTTGCCCTGCAATATGGGTACGAAGACGCGATCCCCCAGGGCGGAATTAAGCACGCCGGGACCATAGAAATCGGAGCCGCGGGCGCTGGCGGCGCGAACGTGGCCGCGTTGGTGCGCTTCCAGGAGCTGCTCCGCCATGCGCGCGCGCACCTGGCCTTTGCGTGTGTGGGCGCGGAAGGGCAGGTCTTCGGTGATGGGGCCGTCCACCAGGCCGTACATGTACAGGTTTTCGGCGACGATGAGACGGGCATCGTTGGCGGCGGCTGCTTCCAGGATGCTGGTTTGTAGCGGCGGGAACTTTTCCGGCCACTGGTGGTAGGCGGGTTGGGCGCACTGGTAAACGACGGCGGCGCCTTGGGTGACGGCCCGTGCCTGTTCCTGGTTGTAGGCATCGGCGGCGGTGAGTTCGATTTGTGCCGGCATTTCCGCCCCCCTCCTTCCGCTCCGATTCACCATCCGCACCCGCTTGCCCCGCCGATGCAGCTCCCGCATCACCGCCAACCCCAGCGGTCCCGTGCCAAAAATAACGTGTAACGCCTCATTGTTGCTCATTCTTTACACTCGCAGTCTGGTGGCGCGACGTACATCGCGCCTGATTTATTAACAACACGCAGGCATGAAGCTATACCCTGACACGGTGTCAGAGTCAAGAGGAAAAATGTAATTTGGGCGAATAGGGGCAACTTTGCCCGCCCCCCGTCCCGGAAGCTATTTTCATGCGAAGGAGTGACGATGAAAAAAAGTAGTAACTATTCACGTCTCCGAGAGATTGGACCAATTTTCTCTGGTGACAATGGTCATTGAGCGCGTGACATCGGTCCAATCTCCCGAGAGCGTTGGTAGTTGCGTTTTTAGACGGTCATGAAGGGCACATCCGTCAATTTCAACCTTCTTGACGGATGCGCCCTTGTTCGCCGCAAAAGCCGGGAACCGTGCCGGGCGATTCTAGCGCGGCGTGACCACGAACAGCGAACCCGCGCCGCGACCGGATACTTCCGGGAAGTAGAACTCCTGCGCCGTCGGCGGGATCACGCGGTATTCTCCCGGCGTCGCCGCCCGCACCAGGTACACGTACTCATACGTGCCCCGTGGCAGGTAGCTGGCCGACAACACCACCTTCTCGTCTCGCAACTCGACATGGTCGAAGTACCACCAGCCCCAACCGGACGATTGCAGCGTGCGCCAATCGAAGGCGGTCGCATCGTACAATTCCGGCTGATCGACTTGCTGGCTGGTCTTCAACGATGTGTCTATCGCTTCCACGCCTGCCGGCAGCGGATCCTCAATCAACACATAGTGCAAATCATTGGGGGCCACAATCGTCAGCCGCACCAGGAACGTCTCGCCCTGCGCCATCTGCGTCACCGGCGTTTCCCGATCGGCGGGATCGAAGTATTCGCGGGAGACGATGATGCCCTGGTCCAGCGGCAAAACCTGCTCCACCGGCAGCGATAGTTTCATGTGCGCCGTGTAGTACAGATTCCCCGCTCCCTCGTCGCGGGCAATTGCCAGCCGGTTCAACTCATCCTGGAACAACTGCGACACATCCACTTGCAGCTTCAGCGTCTCCCGCAGCGTCGCCGCCGTCGCCGCGCCGCTGCCCAGTAACTTCCCATTCAAAGCCACCTCGTAGCGGAAATCCGCTTGCAGTTCGCCGGAAGCGACCATCCAATCGGTGAGCGCCATCAGCGTCCACGCCGTTTCCTGCGTGCTGCTCCAGCGACCATCCACGCGATGCGCCATTAACCAGCGCACGGCGTTCGCCGTCAACGGGTTGGTGGGGTCCAATTTCGCCATGGTGTCCAGCACAATCGCCGTCGTGCGTGTGTCCGAGTTCCAATTCCAGTAATCCCGCTCCTCTTCCTGCCAGTTCGCGCCCGTGGCGGAGAGGATCGCCGCGCTGATAAAGTCCGAGCGCAGCGTCTCCAGGCGGGGGTCGCCCGCGTCGCGTAGAGCAATCGCCTGCGCCAGATAAGCGCGTGCATACAGGTCCAGCGTCTCCCGCCGCTCATAAAGCTGGTCAATCTCGCCACGAAATTCGTCCGCGCGCGCCAGCACGTATACCAGGAATGCCTGGCGATTGTATTTGAAGCGCCCGCTGAGGATGTCCACACTCACCATGTGGTTCTTCAAGTAGCTGACGCCGCGATTCAGTACGGCGGGGGTGACCGTGTAGCCGCTGGTTTGGGCTTCAATCAGGGCCAGGACCACGTAGGCGGAAACGAGCGTGTTGCTATTGGAGCCATCCCACCAGGGCCAGCCGCCATCAGACAACTGCCGCGCATACAATCGCTGCAAGCCGATGCTTACTTGCGCGTCCAGGTTGGCCTGCAAGTTGGGGTCGCTGATGTTGGCCGCCTGCAAGGCGCGATTCGTGAGGACATTGGGCAGGAAGCGGGAGACGACCTGCTCCGTGCATTCATACGGATAATGCTCCAGGTAGGTGAGTCCGTCCGTCATGGCGGCGGCCAGGGAGGGCGCGACCTCTACCGTTACCTGCCCTTCCGTCACGGTGAAGTCGGGGAAGATGGGCAGCGCCAGCGATTCTACGGCCACGCCGCTTTCCAGCAATTGGCCCGACGTGCCCACCGTTTCCGCCACTTCGTACTTGTAGACGGGAATACCCTGCCCGTCCAGCGTGCCCAGCGTGGGGCGGGTAGCGTCGGCCAGGTCGCCGGCGCGGGCGGTGAAGACCAGGTCTACGCGCGCCACGTCGTTGACGACCACGTTCCAGGTGACGTAGCTTTGCTGGTGGGCGGGAATCGTCACGTTTTGCGTGGCGCTGCTGTTTAGCGTCACGCCCTCGGCGTCCAGGGTGACGGCGGCATCGAGAGCGGCGTCGGTGTTGTTGTGGACCACGGCCCCCAGTTGGGCGCTATCGCCGCGGATGAAGAAGCGGGGCGTCGTCGGGTCCACCAGCAGCGGGCGCGTGGTGACGATGTCCGCGGTCGTCTCGCCCACGAGGGTCTCTTTGGTGATGGCGCGGGCGTCCATGCGCCAGGTGGTGAGGTTGTCGGGCAGGGTGATGGAGACGGTGGCTTCACCGTCTGGTCCGGTCTGCAACTGTCCTTGCCAGTAGGCGGTGTCGGGGAAGTTCTGGCGAATGGTGAGGACGCCAAAGCCGTCGCCGCCGCCACCGCCGCCCTTGATCTGGCTTTCTAGCTCCTGATTGAAGGCATCTACGATGCGCGTGAGCAGGAGGGCCGTGTTCACGCTGAGCCAACGGGTGGAGTAGAAGTAGTCGAGGATGGGGGGATCGGTACGGTCCGCCAGGGAGAGGGCGGCCAGGTCGGCCAGCGCCAGCGATACTTCCGCGTCTACGGGTTGCCCCTGGTAGTCGGTGACGCGCACGGTGAAGTTAACGGTGTCGCCCGGCCCCAGCGTGTCCTGGTCGGGTGTGACTTCGACGTGCAAATCCTGTTCCTCGCGGTCTACGGTGAACTGGGTCATGCTCACTTTGAAGTCCGGGGCGGGGTTGGTGTCGTCCACGCCTTTGATGACGACGACGGTGACGAAGACGTTGGGGGCCATGTCGCCGGTGATGGGGAGGCGGTAGATGGTGCTGTTGCCGGTGAGGCGGAGGACTTCGTGCCGCTTGATGTGCCCGCGTTCGACGGTGACGAGGGCGCTGGCTTCGCCCTGGAAGGGGGAGGCGATGAGGATTTCGGCGGTGTCGCCGGGGAGGTAGCTGTTCGCGTCGGTGATCAGGTCGAAGCTGTGGTCGTTTACGCGCCGCCAGGAAACGTATTCGTCGCCGGCGACCCAGGCATAGGTGGAGGCGATGGCCGGGTTGCCCTGGCTGTCGCGGGCGGTGACGGTGGCGCGGTAGACGCCGCCTTTTTCGGGGATGAAGGTGGCCTGGGCGCGCCCGTCGGCGTCGGCGATGAGGTCGGGGAAACTGGCGGCGGGGATGTCTTCGACGCTGGTGCGCCAGATGGTGTCGCCTTGTTCGTTTTCTTCCTGGACGCTGTACCAGCGGCGTTCGACGATGTCGATGGCGAGGGTTTGGCCGGGGACGGCCACGCCGTCCCAATCGACGGCGATGGCTGCGAAGGTCATTTCTTTGCCTGCTTCGCCGACGGTGCTGGTGGCGCGGATGCCGGCATACACCAATCCCCCATGTACCACAACAGACGTACGCCCGCTGACGGCATTGCCGGCAATATCCTCCACCGTCGCCTCAATCGTAAACGAGCGGCTTCCCTGCTCATCCCCCAATGCCGCCGGGATTTGCGCCACGAAGCGACCCGTGCTATCCGTCTGCCCCGTACCGCTGGCGATCACCTCCTGTGGCCGGTAATAATAGTCGTAGAAATACCCCGTGTCCCGTTCATCATTCACAAAACTGAAGCGGCTCAGGTTCCCGCCGGGCTGGAAGACGTAATCCGACGACAGCACCGCCCAACTGACGTTCCCATCGACCACGCTGCCGCCGGAGAAGAACTGCGCGTCTACCGTGACGCCGATGTTCGACCCCGCCAGCACCTCCGGCGCGTCGCTGCTCACCAGCACCTGGAACGTTGGCTTACGGTACTCGGCCACATTGAAGTAACCGCCACCAATGTACCGGTCCCCCGCCGTGACATTGATGCCATAACCGCCCAGCACCGCCTCCTTGTCCAGCGTGAATCGGCCGGCAAAACTGCCAAAGGCGGACAACGGCATGTCCTCGTCAAAGACATTGCCATTATAGTTGCTGATGTTCACGTGGACCGTTTCATACGGCGGCAGGCTGTAGTCCAGATCGTCATTCAGGCGCACCACGCCCTTGAATGACACCACCTGGTCCGGGCGGTAGAGCGGGCGATCCGTATAGACATAGGCCGTTGGTTCGTTGGGACGCAGGTAATAATCCGTGTAGATGCCGAAATCATACGGGTTGACCCCTTCCCACCAGTTGCTGATCGCCACGCCAAATACATTCGCGGTGTCCGTGAAGGCATAATACCAGTCGCCGTAGTCGGTACTCAAGTCGAGATCGTCCCGATAAGCCAGCCCGGAGGCGTCTGTTTCGGCACGGAAGACCTGCTTGAAGTTGCGATCATAGAGAACGACGGGGACATTGGGCAGGGGTTGCCCGCTGTTCAGGTCCGTGACCCAGACCATCGCTTCCGTGGCCGTTGTTTTCAGCGTGAGGTTGGCCGTGCCCATAATGACGGTCTGTGTTTGTAGATGGGCCAGATCATGGCGCACCTGCGGCGAATCCAGGGTGAGGAAATAAAGACCCGGTGGCAGCGGCGCGCCATCAGCGGTCGTCATGTCAAAACGTTGATAGCCCCGTTCGTTCAGATCGGCGGAGATGGACTGCGACCGTTGCCAGACGATGGCGTCCGCCGTCGGCGTGAAGTTAAGGCTGATGATGCTGCCGCTGGTCAGGTTGCCAAACTGGGAGGGCGTGATGCGATAGAGGGCGACGTCCACCTGGCTGACGTTGCGGAAAGTGACCCAGGCGGCGGTGGAGCCACCTGGACGATAGAGGGCCAGATTATCTGGGAAACCAAAGTTGGCCGAAGGGTCGTAGGCCGCCGTGGTAAAGGTGAAGGTTTGCTCCGTGGTGATTTCATTGCCATAGGGGTCGCGCATTCCGGGCAGCACGCGCATGGTGTAGGTGGTGGAGGGGGCCAGACCATAGAACCGCAAACTGTTATCCCAGCGGTCGTACTGCCCGTTGGGATCTCCGGCAATTTCCGGGGTGAAGATGACCTTGCCCGCCAGGCTCTTGCGCTCCATGGGGGCGGCAAAGGTGAGCGCGGCGATACTGGAGAATTGCCGCTGCGTTTGTCCATCGCGCGGGTCCGTGGAGTGAATGGCTGGGGCGGGGACCGTGGTGGCGCGCCAGGTAAATCCCGCGCGCAGTCGCCCGCCATAGGAGGAGAGGGCAGTATCGCTGAGGGTGAGGGTGTAGCGGGTATCCAGCGCCAGTAGTTGGGTGGGAGTGAAGGTGACGGTGGTGAAGGCATCGTCCCAATCGAAGACGAAGGGCGTAGATGTGCCCGCGCTGTCCGCGAGATTGATGGCGGCTTCGGTGCTGGCGGGATCCATGGGTTGGGTGAAGACGATCTGGAAGTCTTGATCCAGGGGGAGGTCAACGTAGTCGTTATTGGGGCCGGTGGTCAGATGGGGGAGGGCGAAGTAGTCGTAGGTGGGGGCGGTGACGGTGAAGGTGAAGTCGTAGTCGGCGGGAAGTTGTGCGCCGGTGGCGCTGATGGCGTTGATCACATCCGCCTCCACCACCACTTCATACTGTTCACGACCAATCAACGGTCCATCAGGGCGGAAGACAAAAACGGACGTGTTCACCCACTGCCCGCTGCCTGCCATCTCCGGTGTGATGCGCAGGGGGTTGGGCAGATTGGGTTGCTCTTCCGCGATGCGCAGCGGCACAACCGGGCGATTGAAGAGGACCGTGATCACGGAGTCAATCGCCACATCTTGCGCATCCGGGGCCGGCGAGACCTGGCTCACGGCCAGGTCGCCAATCGTGTCGAAATCCAGCGTTAGCCCTTCCAGCAGCGTGTCCCCGGCGGTGCTTTTGGCGCGGTCGGAGAGGATGATGCGGTAGCGGACATTGGGTTTGAGCCGCTGCACGGGTTGGAAGCGCAGCACGCGCGCGCCGGGCCAACTGACTTCGCCGTCTACCAGCGTGCCGGTGTCATCGACGACGGAAAGGGCGGCAATGGTGGCGCTCTGGTCCATTGGCTGGTCGAAGTATAGTTCAAAAAAGCCGTCGAGCGAGGCTTCCGCTCCCGGCGGCGGGTTTTGGCCGATGACGGTGGGGGCGATGGCTGATTCGCCGGGCGGGATCAGGCCGGGCGTGGGGGAGACGGGGGGCGTGGTGGGGGTTGCCGGCATTACCGTTACCGTTATCGTCGGCGTGGGCGTAGGAAGTGGCTCCTCACGTTTGCGACAACCTACCACCAGAATCAATGCGCCAATCAACAGGAACATGACGAAAGAACGGTCGCGGGACATAAGGTTGCTCCATTTGCAAAACGCACCGGGGAAGGTGCGTCAAGGACTCCAGGGAAATTGCTGGACATGAATACTATACACGAAAACAGGGGTTTTACTCAATGCCTTGCCTACGAGAAGAGACGCAAACGAGCCATGATCCGCGACGGTGGTTCAAGTACAATTGAGCGCGAATCACGAAGGAGGCTTCATGCGCCGCGGCTGAGACCATCTTCCCGGAAGCTGTTACCCAGGGCCATCATCCGTGGCGAAGCTTCCGGGAAGATCATTTTCGAAGGAGGAATTTTGGCGGGTGGCGCTTCTGACCACTTTTCACTATCCACCGACCACTATTCTTACATGAGTTCCCCACGAACGGGGTTCACCACTACGAATGAAAATGATGTGCTGTCGTAGCCCGATTTTCCAAATCGGGCGGGCGATTTGGAAAATCGCCCTACATTTCCACGGGAGGTCTGACAATGCGCGGGAAATGGGTTTGTCTGGGTGTCCTCTGTCTGCTGCTGGCGGGCTGTGACGGTGCGCCGCCGGTCGCGCCTGCTACAACTGTGGTTGAGAGCGTCGCGCCGGTCGCGCAGAGCGATGTCCGCGAGATAACCATTTTGTACACCAACGACGAGCATGGCTGGATGGAAGGGATGGAGCCGGGGGAAGGGGCGGCCAATCTGCTTACGCTGTGGCAGGAGCAGGAAGGGTATATGCCCGATGGCCCTTTTCTCGTCCTCAGCGGCGGTGATATGTGGACGGGACCGGCCATCTCCACCTGGTTCCAGGGGGCCAGCATGGCGGAAGTGATGGATGCCATGCCTTATGCCGCCGCCGCCGTGGGCAACCATGAGTTTGATTTTGGCCTGGAGGCGTTGCGAAAACGGGCCGAGGCGTCGCGGTACCCCTTCCTCAGCGCCAACATGCGCGACAAAAGCACGGGCCAGACGCCCACCGACCTGGGCATTCAGCCGTTTACGTTGGTGACGGTGAACGGCATTCGTGTGGGCATCATTGGCCTGACGACGACCAGCACCCCGGTGACGACCAATCCCGTCAATGTGAGCCGCTTTACGTTTGAGGATTATGAGCCAACGCTGCGCGCGGTTGTGCCCCAGGCGCGGGCGGCGGGCGCGGAGATGATCGTTGTGCCGGCACATATCTGTCAGGATGAGATGGAATCACTCGCCCGCCGCGTGGGAGACCTGGGCATCGCCATGATCGGCGGTGGGCATTGCAACGAGCTATTTGCCAAAGAGATCAACGGTATTGTGCTGCTGGAGGGCGGGTATCACCTGACCGGTTATGCCCGGGCCACCTTCCAGTTTGACACGGCCACGGATGAAGTGGTCAGCAGCACATTTGGCGTGGGCCGGAATCGCGGCGCGGCGGCGGAGCCAACGGTGCAGGCCATCGTTGCCCAATGGCGGGAGGAAGCGGACGCGGAACTGAACCAGACGATTGGCTACAGCGTCAACGGTATCGCCCGCCGCGGTACGCTGATGGAATCGCTGATCACGGAGACGTGGCTGTGGGGTTATCCGACGGCGGATGTGGCTTTTACTAATCGCGGCGGCATCCGTGCCGGCATTTCGCCGGGCGATCTGACGCTGGCGGACATCATCGGCGTGTTGCCGTTTGATAATGTGCTGGTGGACTTGCAGTTGAGCGGCAGCCAGATCATGCAGCTTTTGTCGCGGAGCCAGTTGGCGTTTGGCGGCCTGCGGCGGCAGGGGACCGGCTGGGTGGTGGCGAAAACGGGGGAGCGGCTGGACCCGGCGGCGACGTACAGCGTCCTGGTGACGGATTTTTTGTATGCGGGTGGGGATGGGCTGACGATGCTGGCGCAGTTTGACCCGGATGGGTACAACACGGCGATTGATTGGCGACAGCCGATTATTGATTGGGTGATGGCGCAGGACTCGACGAGTGCGCGGCCGATTGACGAGGCGGTGGTTGAGTTGGGTCAGTAGTCCGTTGCGGGGATTGCCGGCATTCTTACCCCTATGCTACACTTCTCCCATTCCTGGTTGCCCGCAAGAATTGCAGGAATTCTCACGAATTATTGCCCATGGATTAGTATGGAGTGACAAATGGACAGCAGTCATGACGGTAAGGGTAGGGATGTCCTCAAGTTTGCGGTGTTGGCCGTGATCATGGTGGGGGCTATTTTGGTGGTTTCGTGGGTGCGACCGCTGGTTTTTGGGCGGATTGTGCCGGCAATTGTCGGAGATTTTCTCACGCCCATGCCCGCTACAAATGTAGAACTGCCGGCTCCCCCGGCGGAAGAACCGCCTATCGTGCCCACGGAGGAACTACCCGACGCGCCGGGAGCCAATACCCCCACCCTGGAGGCAGAGACTGTGGAGCAAGATGCCGGCATTCCCACCCCCACCCCACTTATTCACATCATCCAACGCGGCGAAAACCTGATCACCATCGCCGCCCAATACAACGTCACCGTGGACGCCATTCTGCAACTAAACGGCCTCGCCAACCCCAACCAGATCGTCGCCGGCGACCCCCTCCTCATCCCCGAACCCTGAGCAGAGGCTTTTATTTACGCCTGGCACGGGAGGGGGCCTTCGGTTTGGCGCCGCCGCGAAAGCTGGGCACTTCCAGCACAAAAAACGTACAGCGGCTGCCGTCCAACATCCGCGTCGCCAGCCGTGGGTCAATTTCATCAATGGGCGTGGCCGTCGTGATCACCGTAGGCAGGCGGGCGTTGTAGCGATAGTTGAACAACTGGTACAGCTTTTCCCGCGCCCACGCCGTGGCGCTTTCCGTCCCCAGATCATCCAAAACCAATAAGGGCGCTTTCTTCACCTCGTCGAACCGCTGGTCGTAGCGTACGCCGCTGGCGGGATTGAAGGAGGCGCGCAGGTGGTCCAGCAAATCGGGCACGAGAACGAACAAGACCGCTTCGCCGCCGCGCGCCGCGTGGTTGGCGATGGCCGCCGCCAGGTGCGTCTTGCCGTTGCCATACCCTACGCTGTTGAACACCAGCCAATCGCGCGGATTTTCGGCGAAAGTGCGCGCTGTTTCCAGGGCGCGCCGCAAATTTTCCGACTGGGCGCGCGGCAGTTCGTTTTCGCGCAGGCTGAAGTTGTCCAGCGTCTTGTCCATGTGCAGATTCAGCGTGGAGAGGTCGGATTGGTCCTGAGCCACCCCGGCGCGGCGGAAGTCGGGGGCGGCAATGTGTACGATTTGCGTCAGGCTGGGGTCAACCATGCGGGACTGGATGCGAATTTCGATGGATTCCAGCTCCTCGTTGGTGGTGATCACGGTGGGGAGGCGCATGTTGTAGCGGTGGTTGAAAATCTGGTACAGTTTTTCTTGTGCCCATTCCGTGTTGCTCTGCGTGCCCAGGTCGTCCAGGACAAGGAGCGAGGCGTTGCGCACTTGCTCGAACCGTTCGTCGTAGGTGGTTTCCGCGTGTGGGCTGTAGGCGGCGCGCAGGTGATCGAGCAGGTCGGGGGTGTTGATGAACAGGACGGGATGTCCCAGGTTGAGCCGGTGGTTGGCGATGGCGGCGGCCAGGTGGGTTTTGCCGCAGCCATAGCCGCCTTTGAGGACGAGCCAGCCGTTCGGGGCCTGGGCGTAGGTCTGGCAGGCGTCGAAGGCGAGTTTGAGGTTGCGTTGTTTGATGGGGGTGAGGCCGTGTCCGGTGGCCAGGAAGGTGTCGAAGGTGCATTCGGCCAGGGGGCCTAACTGGCTCAGTTTGAGCATTTTTTCGTGCCGCTCTGTTTCGACGAGAGAATGCCGGCATTCACACGGCACAGCGCGACCAAAACCGGGATGCGTTGGCGGCACATTCGGCATCATAAAACCCATGCCCCCGCACAACGGACAGTCAGCGCGCCCGCCTGTTGGACGTTCGAAGTTCTTTGATGCCGGCATCTCTTTACCGTTTGATGATGTCTTTGAATTCATCGGGGATTTGCTGTCGTAAGCTTTGCGCAGAATCTCGGCGGCTGATTCCATCATGTTTCCCTTCCTGACGCCATCTTTCCAGAATGCTCAAAACGTATCGCCACTTGCGCACATTGTTCTCCACCGCCAGTTGAATCGCCTCCTCAAACCAGGCGGGCGGATACGTTTGCTCCGCGTCGCGCAGTTCATCGGCAATCAGCGGCGTCAGCGGACCGATGTTTTGCTCATAGAGGACGAAAATGTTGGGGCGTTCCACCAACAGGGTGATGGGACTCTCGTCATCCGTTCCGGGCCGCCACTCGCCGCGCGTGATGCCCTCAACCGCGCTGCGCCCCTTTTCCGTGTTCAGGAAATAGAGGTCTATCTGCCCATCCGCCCCCTCAATGCTCACGTGCAGAAATGTGCCGCGGGCAATGGCGCGTTCGATACCGTCCATGAGTGTTTGCGCCGCCGTCGTCGGGTTGGCGCCTAATCCCGACAGCAGCACCGAATCGCTCAGGAAGTCCGTCAGGCGCAGATAGCGGACCTTGCCTTCCTTTTGCGATAGCGCCCAAAAAGCGTACAATGTTACCTTCAGCTCCGCCAGATTATCAATAATCGGCAGCAGGTCGCTGAAAAAGAGGTTGGGCACAACTGTCAATCGCAGTTTGCCGTCAGGGAATCCGGGGAAGCCTTTCATGTCTTGTCCGTATGCGGCGCGGTATATGGCGCCAGCTACAGATTTAGTTCCTGGCGCTGCAAGTTGCGGAACGTCGCCAGCTTATTGTGCCAGTATAAGTCAATCGTGGCTGTGGGGCCATTGCGGTGCTTGGCGATGTTGATTTCCGCGATGTTGGGGCGTTCCGTGGTGTCGGGATTGTAGTATTCGTCCCGATAGATAAACATGACGATGTCCGCGTCCTGCTCAATGCTGTTATGAACAACAATGTCGTTTGCCACGAAGTTGTGATTGCCGGGTACGGTCAGGTCGAATACTTCTTCCGTGCCGGCAAAAACGATGTCCGAGATTTTGTCCCAGTACACGTCGCTGTCCGCCAGACGGGATAGCTCCGCGCTTGGCAGGGCTATGTGATCTCCGGGCGTTAATTCATCCAATCGTTTCCACCCCGAAATCGTCAGAAAACGATGATTCGCGGTTGCTTTGAGCGTCCGCCCTAATTGGGTTGTCAGGCGGAAAGTGTCTTTGACGCCTGTGGCAAAGCTGCGGCTGACCTGGGACTTTTCCAGCTTCCAGGTCATGGTATTTAGCGACCATACCCAATAGCCATGCTTCCCTTCAAGTTCACGCATGGGTATGCGCGCGCCAGTATCCGCCATGGTAATCAACGTGTCACCAGTTAAGCAGCCAGAGTCACGTAGATCGGAGAGGACGGGGTGCTTATCCTGGCGTTGTTCCACGGCGCGGCTTAACTGAGCGGCAGCCAGCACGGGCACATCCAGTTCACGCGCCAGGTTTTTTAAGCCACGCGAGATGTCGCTGATCTCCTGTACGCGGTTATTCGAGAAGCGATCCGACTGCATCAATTGCAAATAATCGATCAGAATCAAATCCAGCCCGTGTTCAGCGTAGAGACGGCGGCACTTGGTGCGAAGTTGCGCCGGCGTAACGCCGGGGGTGTCGTCAATGAAGATACTGGTTTCGGAAAGGCGGCCTACAGCCTCGAAGAAGATGGGCCACTCCTGATCGTGCAGATCGCCGCGCCGCAGTCGCTGCGAGTCAATGCGCGTCTCCGCGGCGATCATGCGCTGCACTAACTGCTCGGCGCTCATTTCCATGCTGAAGATAGCCACGCGCCGCGCATAACGCATGCCCGCGGCCAGGGCAATGCTCAGTTGCAGCGCGGTCTTGCCCATGCCTGGGCGTGCGGCCACGATAATCAGGTCGGAGCGGTTGAGGCCGCTGAGAATGCGGTCCAGGTCGGTGAAGCCGGTGGGGATACCGATCATGTCCTGGCCCAATTCCGAGAGGGCTTGAATGCGGTCCAGGTATTGGCGGGCAACTTCGCGCACGGACACGAGGTCGCGGGTCGTGCGCTCCTCGGTAACGGCGAAAAGCGTCTGCTCCGCGCGGTCGATGACGATCTCAATGTCTTCGGCTTCGTCGTAAGCCAGGTTGGCAATGCTGCCCGCCGCCTTGATCAGCTTGCGGCGCATGGCGGCGGCTTCCACCAGGCGGCCATAGCTTTCCGCGTTGACCGACGTGGGGACGGTGTTGATGAGACTGATGAGGTAGGCTTCCCCGCCCATCTCCGTGAGTTGGCCGTTTTTGCTCAGCCGCTCCGTCAGCGTGACCAGGTCAACGGGTTCGCGCTTTTCATACAGGCTGACGATGGCCTCATAGATCCACTTGTTTTGCTCGCGGTAAAAAGAGTCCGGCCTGAGGAAGGCGGCAACATCGTGAATGGCGTCTGGATCGATGAGGAGCGAACCCAGGACGGCTTCTTCGGCGTCTATGCTCTGCGGGGGCAATCTTTCGATTGTTTCCATAAAGATTCACAAGAGAAGTGGGCTGCCATTGATGGCAGTTCCCAGAATGACATTTCCCAGATGGTGGTGAGGGTGAATGATGGCCACGGCGGGCAATGTCGTAACTGCTAACCCTTTCGGGGGCTGAGTTTGTCGAAGCTCGTGTCAGCCCCGCGTTGCCTGCGCCAGGCGCAGGCAACAGGTTTGTAGTCACGCGACGTCAGGGTTATGGCTGTGGAGAATACAAAACGTGAAACGCAAGAGAGCCTCGCGTTCCACGTTTGGGCTGACGACCTGAGGTAACAGGCAAGGACGCATCCAGAAAGAAATCATGGAGTCGTTGGATGCGTTGGAGGTGACCTGCTAACCCGCAAAATGGCAGATTGTCTTTAGATGGTCACCAAGTGGATGGCTGATAGTGATGGCGTTATTCGTCGAAGTCGTCGAAGTCCAGAGTGTCCACGAAATCCATGAAGGCATCCAGTGTGTCTTCACCGGATTGGGTTGGTTCTTCTTTGGCGCTGACGTCGGGTTCGGGTAGCACGCCTACCTCGTCCAGGACGGATTCGCCGACGAAGATGGGTACTTTGGCGCGCACCGCCAGGGCGATGGCGTCGGAGGGACGGCAGTCGACCTCCATTTGTTCCCCTTTTACGTCCAGAACCAGGCGGGCGTAGAACACCTGATTGCGCAGCTCGCTGACCAGGATGTGTGAAATTCTGCCGTGGAGTTGCTCAATGACGCTCTTGAGGAGATCGTGGGTCATGGGACGGGAGATTTCCGTGTCTTGCAGTTCGATGGTAATGGCGTCAGCCTCGCACGGGCCGATCCAGATCGGCAATTGGCGTTGCCCATCGACTTCGCGCAACATGACGATGCGATGCTGAGAGATTAAGCTTATCCGAATACTATCAATTTCGACCTCAATCATTGAGAAATCTCTCCTCTCTACGTAGTTTTGGCAGCAAGCTGAAGGGTCAGGCCGTATGAGAGCCAGGAGGGGATATCAAGTGACGGTGTGCCTGGCTGCCAAATGCAAGCAAGGGCATTGTAGCATAAATCAGGAAATGGTTCACCTTTGTAGGGGCAATTTTAACGGGATTCCGTGGGTGGGAGACGCGCGTGATTGGCGGCGTTGTTGGTGCGTGCGGCGCAGCGGGTTATTGGGCAAAGGACCAGACGCTGTTGTTGAGGGTGAGGAGGATTTGTCGCAGGTGGATGGTGTCTTGTAGGCTGGCCTGGACGATGGCCCGACTACCGCGCAGGTCGATCTGTTGGGCTGTGTAGCCGCGGGCGTGGAGGGTGCGGACGATGTTGCGGTAGTTGTTGGCGAGGGGATCGAGGAAGTCCCCGTTGTAGTCGAGGACCCGTTCGACGCTGTCCAGGATGACGTTGGCGCGGTTGTAATTGCCGGCACGCAAGGCCTCATCCGCCGCCCCCAACATGGTTTCCAGCGTCACGTTAACCTCCTCTTCTGGGTGACGTGTCAGGTCGGCGGTGATGCCGCGTTCCTCCGCCTGCTGCGGTGCGGGCAGCCAGGCGGTGAGGAAGTATGCCGTGGGGTCGTAGACGGATTGATAGCGGCGCATGGTGTCGAAATAGCGGATGGTGGTTGCCAGATCGGTGACGATCTCGCGCTGTGGGCGTAGACGACCGAGGTAGGCAAGCCATTCGACTTCTAGCTGCGCCAGGGTGGTGCCGAAATGGGCCTGCAACTGCATATCTACGGCGTCGGCCTGGGTGGGGGCGATGTCGGCGCTGACGCTGGCGTAGAAGGCGCGCACGTCGGGCCAGCCGTACTGGTTGACGAGGTAGCTGATGAATCCGGCGGCTTCGAGGTAGCCGATTTCGTGTTGATGGGGGTAGAAGTCGTTGATGAGTTGCGCGAGGGGGACGTAGCGGTCAAGTTCGACGAGGGCGGCGGTGCGTTCGTCGAGTGGTTCGGTTTTGTAGTGGCCGCCGGTGGCCCAGACGGCGACGCCTTCGGCAAGGAAGGTGATGCGTTTGGGGGCGAACTGGCTGTCGATGGCGTGGACGGCTTCGTGTACCAGGACTTCGCGCAGGCCCGTGCCGGCATAATCCCGGTCCAGATAGGAGACGACCAATGTTGGTCCCGCCGAGTAGCCCCCTTGCCCGATGACGCGGTCGACGAGGTACACGTTGAGGCGGTTGTTTGGCTGCTCTTCCAGGCGGCTGGCGGCCTGGGCTACGGCCTCGTCGGTGAGGGTGAGCAGGTCGTTCAGGTCCCGTTCGGCGGCGGTGCCGCTGACGACGTGCACACGGCAGCAGTTGTTTTCTCTTACTATCCAGGCGGCGTTGGCGACAGATGCCGGCATCTCCGTCGTCGTCGCTACTTGCAGAAAATGGGTCGCCTGATTATTGCCGGCATCCTCATCTCCCACCCGAATTACATCTTGCGGGTCCAGCGTCACCGTCACCGTGTACGTGCCCGCCACATCCGGCGCCGTCCACACCCAGGGGAACAGCCCCACGCCATCGCCGCCCAGATTGCTACCGTTCAGGCGGTCCTGCACGACCAACTGCTCATTCACAAAAATGCTCACCCCCACGTCCCGCGGCGCAATCAGGTCCGGCACATGCGCCAGCACCTCAAACGTCACCCGCTCCCCGCCGTAGACGGGAGCCACGGGATAAATTAAGATGCCGCCGGCGGAAAGGGAGAGATCGGGCTGAGGCCCGGGCGCGGATGTGGGGGGAGGGGTGGGCGTGGCTGTGGGATTGGTCGTTGGGGCTGCTGTTGTGCTGGCCGTTGCCGTGGGAATGCCGGCAGAAGATGTTGCCGTCGATGGGCTAACCGTACCGCAGCCGGCAAGCAACAATGCCCAAAAAATGAGAAAAGGGGGAAAAATTCCGCGTTTCATGGATAAACTATTATGTCAAAGGGTTGTCATCTCCGCAGTGGGCCGGTTGACACTCTCGCAGTAAACCAGGATGTACCTGTGTTGTAAGCGGGCGGCGAATTAAACCGGAATTTGCGACATTGAGATCTTGTTGTCAGCTATTCATTTGACGGGACGGCATTAGGTTGCCTGTCCGTGTCCGTCACCTGAAATGTGGCCTTGTAAAACGTCGTCCAGAACACGCTTCGCGGCTGGTGAACAAGCACACACCTTCATTGTATAAAAACGAAGTGAAGAGTCGCCAACGTTTTCCAGGCGAAACGCCCGCGACATCAGCACGTAGCTGCCGCTCATCGTTCCCTTTGATTATTATAGACCAGCTTGATGGGCGTTGATGGTTCCCCGCCCACTTGTCTGTTTACCTTTCACCAAGTATTCATGACGCGCTGCTTCCCAAGATTGGTTCACTCTTGAGTTCACTGAAAAAACCGGGTTTTTCGATTTTCCGGCCGAAATTACCAGAGTGGTTCATGTGTAAAAACCCGGTTTTTGGCCTTTTTCTTGGAGAATGAACCAATCTGTGGAGGGGCGGCGTATTGCACTCTTGTTACGGTTCCATGCATCCGCATTCATGAATTTGACGCATGCCTATCCGCTTAAAGTTGCCATCATCAAGACAAGGGTGCTACTATTAAGCATTGTTCCCGTCCTTATTGCTCCCTCAGCTTGCCCTGTACAGCAGGGCAGCATCTCCGAGCTAGCAACCTGATGCCCGATCTGAACGTCCCCCCCGATCAGCCGCGCACTATCGAATGTGTTTGTTGTAATGAGAAATTCACAATAGATACGACAAGCATCTTTGTTGTTGGTGAACGCCCCACGACGCTATGCCCTCGCTGTGATACCGACAATCGCGTTTGGCTACAACTGCGCTACAAACACAGAGTGCACTTGCTGCCGTTAACCCCGTGGCAGGTGATTCTGTACAATGTTGCAGACTGGCTGGATTCCTTCCGATCCGCTGTGTTCGGGGTGGGGATGGTTGTGGTAATGGGCGCGCTGGCTGCTCTAATGGGCTTTCTCGCTGGCTTGGGCTCTGGCGCTACGTTGCTGCTGTTTGCCGGCATTCTATTCAGCAACCTGGCTATCATGACGCTGGTGACGAATCGCTGGCCAGAAATCCGCAAACAGCAATTCATTAGCCGGTATGTCGGGGCGAAGAAGGGTGATGCCTCGTTCAAGGGTATGGGGCCGACAATAGGCTTGCTTTCCTTCTCACTGGTTGTTGTCATCCCGATGATGGTGATCATTGGACCTCGCGCATTGGCTCAAGTACAAGGCATGGTTTTCCCGGCGTCCCCTCCGCCTCAAGAACAGACTGTACAAACACTGCTCGGAGTCTACCAGGAGATTCGTGATAGTTTGTCCACGGAGGTCTTGGAGGCGCAAAAGGACATTTGGGAGACACTGGATCAGGGCTTCGCGGCCCTCCGTGAACGTACGCCAGATGAGCCGGAGCCTGAGCCAGAGTCGCCTCCAGAGGTGGCGTCCTTTTCCACGAGATTGTTCGCCACGTTATGGTTTGCCGGCATGTTGCCGACGCTGGTTGTGACCATTCTTGTGGCGTATAGCGCCGTCAAGAGTCATGTTGACAAGATAAATGTGCGCCTTTCGCCGCCTGTTTTTGCGAATGTGCCGTTGATGATGCGGTTAATTCAGAAGGAATTGCTGCAGGCGATAGGAGAAGACCGGCAGCATGTTTTAGAGGCTATCCAGTGGCGAGATGTAAAGCGTAATGAGTCGGGAGGGTTGCGGATGGTGGGGGTTTATGCGCCGCCGGCGGATGAGGTGCGAAACAACTCGTTGGCGGAAGATAACGCCATTGCCCATCAGTATATCGTGTCCACGAATTTGTGGGGGCGCATTGAGGTGTTTGAGGTGAAAAACATGCGCGTGTCTTACTATTGAGTGTGTGGCTGCGCCGGGATGCCGGCAAAGCCAATTTGCATTAAAATCAGGAGCCGTGCCGCCGCAAGGCGGTATTTTCAGGTATCAATCTGACTGCGGTAGAATCCCCCGCATTTCAGTTACCATTCCACTCGAGGAGAAATAATATGGCGTATTCACACATCGTCGTTCCCAACGGCGAAAAAATCACGTATACCGACGGCAAGCTGCACGTTCCTGACAATCCTATCCTGGCCTTCATCGAAGGAGACGGAATTGGCGTAGACATTACGCCCGCTTCCATTCGCGTCTGGGATGCGGCGGTGGCGAAAGCGTATGGCAGCCGGCGTAAGATCGCCTGGATGGAAATTTACGCCGGCGAAAAGGCCGCCAACCTGTATGCCGGCAACTACATGCCCGAAGAAACCTTCGCGGCCATGCGGGAGTTCGCCGTGGGCATCAAAGGCCCGTTGACGACACCCATCGGCGGCGGCTTCCGTAGCCTGAACGTGACGCTGCGGCAAGTGCTGGACCTGTATGCGTGCGTGCGCCCGGTGCGCTACATTCCGGGCACGCCCAGCCCCATGCGCGAACCGGAGAAAATGAACATCGTTATTTTCCGTGAGAACACGGAAGATGTTTATTCGGGTGTTGAATGGATGGCGGAATCGGACGAGGCAAAGGCAATTATTCAGTTCATGAATGAGAAGCTGGGCAAGCATGTGCGCATGGATGCGGCCATTGGCATCAAGCCGGTGACGGCCTTTGGCACGAAGCGGCTGGTGCGCCAGGCGGTGCAGTACGCGGTAGACCATCACCGCGGTAGCGTGACGCTGGTGCATAAGGGCAATATCATGAAGTTTACGGAGGGGGCGTTTAAGAACTGGGGGTATGAGTTGGCGCAAGATGAGTTCGGCGACGTGACGATCACGGAAGATGAGTTGTGGTCGGCGTATGATGGTAAAGTGCCTGCCGGCAAAATCGTGATCAAAGACCGTATCGCCGACAACATGCTGCAACAACTCCTCACGCGCACCAATGAGTACGACGTGATCGCCACGCTGAATCTGAACGGCGACTACATGAGCGACGCCGCCGCGGCACAGGTGGGCGGCCTGGGTATGGCTCCCGGTGGGAACATTGGCGATGGCGTGGCTTTGTTTGAAGCGACGCATGGCACGGCTCCGAAATATGCCGGCAAAGACATGGTCAACCCCGGCAGTCTCATCCTCAGCGGGGCCATGATGCTCGAATACATGGGCTGGCAGGAAGCCGCCGACCTCGTTATTGACGGTATGACCAAAGCCATCCAGGCCAGGACCGTTACCTACGACCTGCATCGCCAGATGGAAGGGGCCACGAAGGTGAGTACGTCTGGCTTCGCCGACGCCATCATCAGCCATATGTAAAATCCATGGCCAGATTGGTCCAATCTTTGGGATTGGACCAATCTTCGCCCCTTTGCGGTAACCATGTCCTCATCCTACCCGTTGAGGCTCCTGACTATTGGCGGCTCGGACAGCGGCGGCGCTGCCGGCATTCAAGCCGACCTCAAAACCTTCACCGCCCTGCACGCCTACGGCATGAGCGCCCTCACCGTCGTCACCGCGCAAGACAGCGAACGCATCGCCGCCGCCCACTTCCTCCCGCCTGCGCTCGTCGCCGCCCAGATAGAGAGTGTCCTCGGCGACTACGGCGCCGACGCCATCAAAACAGGCTTCATCGGTCAAGCCGACCTGGTGCAAACCATCGCCGCCGCCCTTGCCCCGTACGCCCACATCCCCCTGCTGGTCGATCCGGTGTTAGTGAATCATCGCGGCGAAGCCATGTTTCCCGCCGCCGTGACCCTGGCGTACGAAATGGCCCTGTTCCCGCGCGCTGCACTGATTACGCCAAACCGGCGGGAGGCGGAACTGTTGAGCGGAATGGCGGTAAGGCATGTCGCAGAAGGGGTGGCCGCCCTTCAACACCTGCGCGCCGCCCACCCTCGCCCCTGGCTCCTCAAAAGCATCCCCGATGGCCCCCACCTCGTGGACATCCTCCACGACGGCCAGATCACCCTCTTTCGCGCCCCGCGCCAAACCACCGCCAACACCCACGGCAGCGGTGACACCCTCAGCGCCGCCATCATCAACTATCTCGCGCAAGGGCAACCGCTGCCCCAGGCCATCGCCGCCGCCCACGCCTTCACCCAACAAGCCATCCGTGCCGCCGCCCCCTGGCGGCTCACCCGCGGCCACGGCCCTTTGCTCCACTGGTCAGACTAAGTAATCGTCCAAAATTAACTTGCTGAGATTGGACCAATCTTCTTTCCGTTCCCTGCTCCCTATTTCTATCCTTGTCATATCTCCCTGTTTTTGCTAACCTTCATTCAAAACGTTCTGAACAAAAGGGAAATTATGGACCACGCATTAACTGCCGTCAACGAAAGCACCGTCGCGGGCCTCGGTCGTCTGGCTCGCTTTTTTGGGTTTGGCGAGGTGATGGGGCGGCTCTATGGCACGCTTCTGCTCAGCCCGGAGCCACTTTCATTGGACGACTTGATGGAGCGGCTGAAAATCAGCAAAGGCTCGGTGAGCATGAACATGCGCGCCCTGGAGCGGTGGGGCATGGCCAAGGAAGTGTGGGTGCGTGGGGAGCGGAAAAAGTACTACGAAGCGGAACACGATATGTGGCAGGTGATCCGCAGCGTGTTGAACGGGCGGGAGCGGCGCGAAGTGCAAACGGCGTTGCAAGTGCTGGGTGACAGCGTCGCCCGATTGCAAAAGGCGGAGTCTGGCCTCAGCCCAGAGGAAAAAGAGCTGGCCGCCTTCTACCTGGAGCGCGTAGACGACTTGCAAGCGTTCTTCCAGTTTGCCAATATGGCCCTGGAAACGATTCTTGGCTCCGGCGAATCCCTCGATTTCGACGCCGTCACCAAAATCGAAATCGGCTGAGGGTTCGTGCAAAACCAACGTTGGGTTATCCGGTAAGCAAGAACGAACCCTTCCGGTGGGCAATGCTCAAGTTGGCATGATAAGGCGCCGGGGGGCGGCGCGCAATCCTATTGCGCCAGACAAACGGTATCTTTTTCGCGGCGTTTTATCTTTATGCTGCCGGCATAAAGGGCGAGACAGGCGGGTGACAGTGTGTCGGTCGCTATCAAGATGACGCCCTGCCGGTCCCGCCTCTCCCGTCAGATGCTAGTACCTCAACAATGTGATTTTGAGGAGTTCGCATCCTCACCCCTCATTTTTAGGTTGTCGAGGTACTAGAATGCGAATTATCGGCGTCTGGGGCAAACAGGCGTCTCATGTGTGTCAACGTCATAACGGTGTCCCGTATGGCGTTGATGTTGACCACGGAGCCATGCCCCTCGTCCCGCGTGATCACCATTTCCACGGGCAGCCCGCGCGTTTTGGCCTCTTCGGCGAAGCGGATGACCGGCTCAATGGCGCAGCGGGAGTCGTTTTCGCCATGTAGAATGAGCAGTGGCGCTTTGAGTTGCGCCAGGTAGGTGATGGGGGAGCGTTCGCGGTACAGGTCCGGTTTTTCCGTGGGGCTGCCGCCGAAGAAGAATTCATCGTAGAAGCGAAAACCGGCGTCCAACAGATAATAGTCGTCCACCCAATCCGCCACGGGCACGATGCCGACGCCGCCGGCCCACTCGTCCGGCTGCGTGGTGAGGGCAAAAAGGGTGAGGAAGCCGCCATAGGAGCCGCCCGTAATCGCCGGTTTCTCGCCGCTGCCTAGCGCCTGCGCTGCATAGCGCGCCCCAAAGAGGACGTCCTGCATATCCCCTCCGCCCAGGTCGCCGATGTTCAACTCTTCAAACGTCGTGCCAAAGGAGGTGCTGCCGCGAAAATTGGGGGCGAAAACGTGGAAGCCGGCCAGCGCCAGCGCCTGGATTTGCGCCCGCCACATGTCGGAAGTGACGGAGGTGGGGCCGCCGTGGCAGTAGACGACCAATGGCGCATCCGCCTGCGCGTTACGCAGCAGCCAGCCCTGCACTTGCCGCCCATCGAAGGAGGTGAACCAGTGATTTTCCACGGGCACGTAGGAGCCCGCCTGCGTGACGGTGATCACGTCCTCCGCCGACCCGCGGCGATAGCGGCTGATGGTGTTGGGCTGGTCCAGGCGGCTGCCCGCCCAGACGGGGCCATCCTGGGTGACGGTGACTGCCCAGGCGGAGGTGGTTCCCAGCGGTTCTGACCAGACGCCGTCGCGCCAGGAAAGCTGGCGCGGTTGCAGGCGCGCATGGTGGCCAACGATGGCGACGATGGTTTCGGCGTCCAACCAGTGCATGTCTTCCACGTTGCCGGGAACGGGAATGCGTTGAAGTTCCGCGCCGTGGGCCAGGTCGCGGATGATAATTTGTTCCTGGTCTTTGTTGACGGTGGTGGTGTAGGCGAGTTGGCCGGCGCGGATGGTTACCTGGGCCTCGCGGGAGGCATCGCTTTCGCTGTGCCAGCGCGTGAGCTGCCCCGCGGCGACATCCAGGATGCCCACATCGAAGTTGGTTTTGTCCGCGCCGCGCCCGACGGAGAGCGCCGCCAGGCCCAGATCGGGGTCATAGTCAATAGAGAGGAGCCAGCGGCTACTGGTAAAAAGGGTGCGCATGTCGCCGTTCGTCTGCAGAATGCGCACGTATTGCTCCTCGTCATCACCGCCGGCGACCAGCCAGCTATCATCGGTGAGCCAGGCCAGCCAGCCAACGCGGCCAATGGGGGCGGGGGTGATCTGTTGTCGCTCGCCGCTCTCGTAGTCCAGGCGGAAGATGTTGTATTTTTCGCTGCCGCCTTCATCTTGGGCAAAGATGACCCAGGGCTGTGTGGGGTGGAGGACGGCCTCGCCATAAACGGACTCATTGCCGGGCGTGAGAAGCCGAGACTCGCCGGCGTGCCAGTGGTATAGCAAAGGCACGCCGGTTTCGTTATTACGATAGAGGAAATCGGCGCGTTCGCGTCGGCCGGAGACGCCAAACAATCGGGGGATGGCGTAGAGGTCACGGACCATCGGGTAGTCGGGGTTGTTTTCGATGTTCATGGATTTTTCCTTCGAAAATAATCTTCCCGGAAGCTCATTCACGGATGATAGCCTGGGTAACAGCTTCCGGGAAGATGTTCTCATTGCTGGTGGCGCGCCGCGGCGCTCATTCGAGGCGGGTGGGAAGGTCGCTGATCAGGTGGAAGTGGAGTTGGGGGATGTGCTGGTTGGGGCCGCCGTTGACGATGAGGCGATACCCGTGTTGTTGCAGGTCGAATTGGGCGATGAGGCTTTGCACGACGGCGAATAAATCGGCGGTGAAGTCGGCGTCGGCGGGTGTGAGGGCGGCGAGGTTGGGGATGGTCCGCTTGGGGACGAGCAGGATGTGCAGTGGGTAATTCGGTTGGGGATGGTGGAAGGCGAGCAGCGTTTCCGTTTCCCGCAGTCGTTTGAGGGGCAAGAGGTTGCTCATGTGGGCAAAAATCCAGCCAATGAAGCGGCGAGCGATGGCGGCGCGTGCCAGGGTGAGCATGTGGGTGGTGAGGAGGCGGGCGCGCCACGCATACCGCGCGGCGCGCCCGCGTTTTCGTCTGATTTGGGCCTTATCCCAGGAGTTTGAGGGCCAGGTTGAGGGTGTGCCAGTAGATGCGGTAGAGGGGCGTAGGCCATTTGCTGGTGGGCATGAGGGGCGGGAATTTGCTGGCTCCGGGTTGGTCGAAGGTGTTGCCTTTGCCGGAAACGTCCCAGAGGATGTCGGCGCCGGGGATGCCCAGGTCGGCGACCATTTTGTCGGGTTTGGCGCCGTTGTTTTCCAGGATGTTGTCGTGAATCCAGTTGTCTTCGGGAATGGGGCCAACGTCTACGGTGGCGGGGTCAAAGGCGATGGTGAGGTTGAAGACGGCGATGCCGGCACTATTGTTCCCCTGCACCGTATTTTCGAAAATCTCCGCCTGGTTTGTGCCCAGAAGGACAATGCCCGCCCCTTCGGGCACGAGCGCGGCGGTGATTTCCGGCGGGGCGAAGTTGACGTGGTTGTTGTTCTCCACCAGGTTGTCGTACACTTTTGTGTTCAGAGAGACTTTAGAGGGGAGGTTGGGGAGCAGGTCCACGAAGATGCCGGTGGCGTTGTCGTAGGTGTGGTTGCCGTAGATTTCGGCGGTGTCGGTGTTTTCGACCTCGATGCCCAGGACGTTGCCATAGGCGACATTGTTACGGACGACGACTTGCGCGCATTTGCCGGCATAAATGCCGGCATCATGCATCCCCACCGCCGTCGAATCCTCCACCAACACATTCGTGCTGCGCGTCGGATAAATCCCATACGTCCCCGTATCCTCCACATACAGATGATGCAAATGCACCCCCGTCGCGCCCTCCACCAGCACGCCATTACTCTTGTAATGTCGCACCACGAAATTCGCCATTTCAAAATTGTTGCCTGAGGCAATCACGCCATCCGCCATCTCCCCCAGGCCATCCAGTACCGGCCAATCCCCGGCCGCGTTCGCCTCGCCCAACAGCGTAAAATCGCTCAGGTCCACCACCACGCGCTCGTGGTAGACACCATACGGAACCAGCACCGTATCTCCCGGACGGGCGCGGTCCACGGCGGCCTGGATTGGCTCGCCCGTTTCCACGCGGATCGTCATCGGCGCGCGCGCCGGTTGCAAACGTTCGCCGGCGGCGTTGACCGCGTTCGCCGCCGCGACTTCCGCCCGCGCCGGATTGTCCACGGGCTGCACCACGGGCAGCCCGGAGGGGACGGCGGCGGGGATTTCGGGGCGGGTTTGTTCGTCCGTGAGTGCGTAGAGGAAGGCGATCAGGTCCGCCTTCTCCTGGTCCGTGAGGTCAAAGCCGAGGATGAACTGGTCCACGTTGCTCATACCGTGTGCCCGCCCACCGCCGTCGGCATAAAAATCGACGACTTCCTCCAGCGAGGCCAGGGAGCCGTCGTGCATGTAGGGGGCGGTGAGGGCCACGTTGCGCAGGGAGGGGACTTTGAACGCGCCCGCGGGGGCATCGGCAGCCACGCCTGTGCGCCCCGGATCGTCGCTGGGGACGCCAATGACGCGGAAGGTGTCGTTGGTGAAGGTGGGCGCGGAGTGGCATTCAAAGCAGCGGGTGGCGGCGGAGCGGAACAGGTTGAGGCCGCGGCGTTGCTGTTGAGTGAGGGAGTCAAAATTGCCGGCAGCGTACTGGTCAAATGGACTGTTGTTGCTTACCAGCGTGCGCTCGAAAGCGGCAATGGCCTGGGTGGCGTGCGCCAGCGTTACCGCCGCCTCGCCGCCGCCAAAAGCAGCGTTAAACATCGTTACATATTCGGGAATCGCCTGTAATTGCGCTTCCATATCCACCGGATCGCTGCCCATCTCATCCACATGCGTCACCGCCGTCTGTACCTGATCCTCCAACGACGCGGCGCGCCCGTCCCAAAACAGCGACTTCTGGTACACGACGTTCCACAGGCCGGGCGCATTGCGCGGCATCATCTTGCCGCTGGCCCCGGTTGGCCGCGCCTGCCCGTCGCTAAAGGCCAGATCGGGGTGGTGGCAGGTGGCGCAGGCGATGTCGTCGTTGACGGAGAGGATGGGATCAAAGAACAGCAGGCGACCCAATGCGACTTTTTCCGGGGTTGTGGCATTGTCGGCGGGGGTGTTTTCCGGCGGCCAGGCGCGTTGCAGGCCGCTGTAGGAGGGTTCCACGCTGCTGGCGCCCGCGCCGTAGTCGGCGGGGGCGACGACGGGGTCGGCGGGGATGGGTGTGAAGGCGGCGATGAGCATCAGTAGCACCACGATGCCCACTAGCAGAAGTAAAATGCGCGAAATCCATTTGAGAAGGGTTGACATGGGGGCCTCCTGGGTCAGTGGTGAATGGAGAAGTATGATGTATGATGTATGATGTATGGTTATGTTAACTATTTTAGGGTGAGCAGGAAGGTGACGACGGCGTCTAGTTCTTCGCTGGTGAGTTTTTTGCCCAGGTCTGCCGGCATTGCGTTGGGAAAACCGGCCACAAGATACGCATCTGGTCGCAAAATGGATATTTCGATGTACTGTTTGGCCGTCAGGTTGGCGTCGCGCGTGCCGGCGCGTTCGGCCACGCCTGCCAGTGAAGGACCGACGATGATGGTGTCCGGCGCGGTTGCGTGGCAGGTGGCGCAATGAAGATTGAAGACCGTTTCACCGTGGACCACGATGGGATCGCGTGTGGGGGTGGGAGTGGGCTGCGCCGCCGCGCCGCCGCAGGCTGCCAGGAAGAGTGTGAGGAGGCAGAACCAGCCGCGCATCAGCGAAGCGTGTCGGGGAGCAGGGGACATAGGCGATTGGGTGGGGAATGGGGGTAAATGCCGGCATTCCGGCGCAGCGCCCATAGTGACAGAAGAAACGCGCCCCTACGGGCCAAACCGATCCAGCACCGGGGCATACGTGCAGCGGCAGCCCTGGGGATGAGAACAGCCCTCCACCGGCAGTTCCGGTACGTCATCAAACTCATACGCGCCCTGGGCCTGCCTGCACACCGGGCAACAGTCATGGTTAGCCAGAATGCGTATCTTTGTCGCCAATCCTCCCTTGATTTTCTTCAATGCTTCTTGATGTTCGGCGGGTGTTGCCACGTCGGATCTCCTTTGAGAAAAGTTATCAGGTAGAACGGACGAATGACGAATAAGTCCTTCGCCATTTGTCGTCTTTCATCCTTTATTTTTGGGGCACGGTAACGGCTAAGCCAGATTGGACCAATTTTCTAGCGCGTTAGTAGTTACGGGACACGAGCGTCATAGTGGGCGAATTCTACGAGTAAGTCGGGGAGATGGCAAGGCATCGCGGCCTGGTCGCGCAGCGCAACAAAAAAGAGCCGCTGCCGCGACTCTTTGGCTGGTCTGATGGAAGTGGGCCATGAGGGACTCGAACCCCCGACCAAGTGATTAAAAGTCACCTGCTCTGCCAACTGAGCTAATGGCCCAAAACCGATGTTGTAAAGCGAATTATGCCACAGGTGAAATATGCCGGCAACATCCAAACCGTTCCTGCAAACTGACGAGGCAAGTCCGTACTTTATTTCATCGTCAGTCCTTAACGGTTTGTACCACGTCTTCCAGAGGGATGTCCTGGCGGCTGGACTCGCCGCGTCGTTTTAGCTCCACGGTTCCCTGGGACAGACCGCGCCCGCCCACAGCCAGGCGGTAGGGGATGCCTATGAGGTCGGCGTCTTTGAATTTAATGCCGGCACTCACCTCCCGATCATCATACAAAACCGCCACGCCCGCCGCCTGCAACCGCGCATAAAGCCCCTCCGCCGCCAGCCGCACATCCTCTCCCTTCCCCAGATGCAGCAAATGCACCCGGTACGGGGCCACGCTCTCCGGCCAGATCAACCCATCCGCGTCGTGATGCAACTCCGCAATCACCGCCATCAGCCGATCCAGCCCGATCCCATACGACCCCATATAAATCAATTGCGGCTGGTTCTCCTCGTCCAGGTAAACGGCATTGACGGGGGCGCTGTACCGCGTTCCCAACTTAAAGCAGTGGCCTAACTCAATGCCGCGCCGCGCCACAAAACGCCCGCCGCACCGCGGGCACTGGTGGCCCGTATCCGCCTGGGCAATGTCCGCCATCTGGCTAATGGCGTGGTCGCGGGGATAGTTGGCTCCCGTGAAGTGGTAGCCTGCGTCGTTCGCGCCGACCACGAAGTTTCCCCCGGCTTCAATGGAAGGGTCGGCAATCACGAATACACCCGGCGCATCCAAATCCGTGGCAATCGGCAGCCCCACCGCCGACGCATATCCCGGAACCGCCCCCGCCGCCCGGATTTCCTCGTCCGTGGCCGCGCGCAGCACGCGACCATCCAGGGCATTGCTCAACTTCACCTCGTTCACGTCCAGGTCGCCGCGCACAAGGGCAAAAACGAACCGCCCCGCCGTTTCCGGCTGGCCCAACGGCGTCGCCCAATAAAAGACCGCCTTCACGGTCTGGCTGGTGGGCACGCCAATGAAGGCAGCGACTTCGGCGATGGTGGTGCAGTTGGGCGTGGCGACTTTTGTCAGCGGCTCCGGCGTGGCGGGCGGACGACCCTCACGCACAAAAACGGCGGCTTCTACGTTGGCGGCGTAGTCGCACGCTTCGCAGGCGATGAACAGGTCTTCTCCCTGCGGGTGGGGCACGGTGAACTCCTGCGACGATTTGCCGCCCATGGCGCCCACGTCGGCGTTGATCATCACTGCCGGAACGCCGCAGCGGTCGAAGATGCGTTTGTAGGCGGCCAGGATTTGGGGATAGAAGGCGTCCAGGGAGGCTTCGTTGGCGTCCAGCGTGTAGGCGTCCTTCATCACGAATTCGCGCAGGCGGATGAGGCCGCCGCGCGCGCGGGGTTCGTCGCGGAACTTCTTGGAGATGTGGTAGATGAAGCGGGGCAGATCGCGGTAGCTCTCTACGTCGCGCAGGGTGAGGTCGTTGACGACTTCTTCGTGCGTGGGGGAGAGGGCGTATTCCCGCCCCCCGCTCCCTTCCAACTTCATGAGGACGTCTACGGTGTTCCAGCGACCGGTGGCTTGCCAGATGGTCGCGGGGTGTAGATTAGGCATCCACATTTCTTGTCCGCCGATGGCGTCCATCTCTTCGGACATGATGCGCCACAGGTTACGCAGGACGCGGTAGCCGAGGGGCATGTAGGTGTAAATGCCGGCACTCAATGGCCTTACAAAACTCCCCCGAATCAACAGCTGATGGCTGATCATCTCCGCGTCAGCCGGGGCCTCCCGTAATGTCTTACCAAACGCGCGCGACAGCCGCATAACGTTCTCCTGGCATCGTCGTAAAAACCGGTTTCTTCAGGCTTTCAATAGGCCCGGCTAAAAATAGCGACCCGGTCCGCCGGCTTACCCGTGTAGAAACAGACGCCGCCCCCGCCCGGCTGCTCCAACGGAAAGCAGCGAATCGTCGCCTTCGTCTCTTCCTTCACCCGCAACTCATCCTCGTTGCCGCCGGCCCACCAGACCCGCGCAAAACCCGTCTGGATCGCCTCTTTGAAGCCCGCATAATCGCTCACGTCATGCGTGTTCGCGTCGCGGAAGCGGGTGGCTTTATCCAGCATCCCCACATGAATCTCCGTCAGCAGCTCCTTGACCCGCGCCGCCAGACCATCCTGGCTCACAAAAACCTTCCCCTCGCGCCCCGGCACATCGCGGCGGGCCAACGCCACCGCATTCTTCGCCACGTCACGCGGCCCGATTTCAATGCGCGTGGGCACGCCGCGCAACTCCCAATCGTTGAATTTGAAGCCCGGCGTGAGGTTGTCGCGGTCGTCCACCTTGACGCGAATACCTTCTGCCACCAACGCCCGCGCAATCTGCTCCACCGCCTCCATCACCGTGGCGCGTTCCTCGTCCCGTCGGTAAATGGGCACAATCACCGTCTGGTAAGGCGCCAGGCGCGGCGGCAGCACCAGCCCCGCATCGTCCCCGTGCGTCATCACCACCGCGCCCACGAAGCGCGTACTCAATCCCCAGGACGTGGTCCAGCAATGTTGCAGCTCGTTGTTCGCGTCCAGATATTGAATGTCAAAGGCGCGGGCGAAATTCTGCCCCAGGTTGTGCGACGTGCCCGATTGCAGCGCCTTGCCATCCCCCATCATCGCCTCAATCGTGTACGTGCGGTCCGCGCCCGCGAAACGCTCCAACGCCGACTTCTCGCCGCGAATGACGGGGATGGCCGCCTCGTTGATGGCGAAATCCGCGTACACTTCCAGCATTTGCCGCGTGCGTTCTTCCGCTTCGGCGGCGGTGGCGTGGGCCGTGTGCCCTTCCTGCCAGTAAAACTCCAGCGTGCGCAAAAACAGCTTCGTGCGTAGCTCCCAGCGCACCACGCTGTTCCACAGGTTGATCAGCACGGGCAGGTCGCGGTAGCTCTGAATCCAGTTGGCGTAAGCGTGGCCGATGATCGTCTCCGACGTGGGGCGCACCACCAGCGGCTCCCCCAATTCTTGCCCGCCGCCATGCGTGACCACCGCCAGTTCCGGGGCGAACCCTTCCACGTGCTTCGACTCTTTTTCCAAAAAACTCATGGGGATAAAGAGGGGAAAGCCCGCGTTTTGCACCCCCGTGGCCTTAAAGCGGCGGTCCAATGCCTGCTGCATATTTTCCCACAACGCCCAGCCATACGGCTTCACGATCATCGTGCCGCGCACGGGGCCATAGTCGGCCATGTCCGCCTTCAGCACCAGGCTGTTGTACCATTCATTAAAATCTTCACTACGAGAGACGAGTTTGTCTTTATCTGCCATGCTGTTCCATTTTGAGTAGAAGTTTTGGCTCTTGGCATCTCAGGGGGAGTGGAGGCTTCAGCCGGAACGGTCCCGACTAAAATCTCCATGCCGCCCCATATTTAGGCCATGACCCGATGAGTTTGCAGAGAGCCAACGTATTGCGGTCTGGGAGGGCGGCCCGCCTGCCGCCAGAGGTCGAAAAAGTATAACAGTCTCCAAAAAGGGCGTCAATTGACGCTTGAAGCATACGCTTCCTGAATTCCACCTGAGAGTAAACCTTAAAGAATTCGCTTCAGGTGAAAAAATGTTGCTTTCCAGTGTAAACTACTCTAAGATACGCGCCGCTCAGTCAATGAGCATGAGTCGGGCGCAGTGCACCTACTCATGCTGGAGGAACCACGTGTGAGCCGCCAACTGTCTTGATTGCCTTTCCTCGCACGTGGCAAACAAATTCACAAGGAAGGTAATGACGATGGCTTATTCCTACACCAATTCCAAAGGCAATGCCTACATTCTGCATGGCCGCGAGACAACGTTGAAGAATGGAACGAAGCAAACCATTTACTTCTTCGCCAAAGAGGCCAAAGAAGGCGCTCTGGATGCTGTCCCCGCCGGGTACATCGTTTCGGAAAGCAAGAATGGGCTGCCCGTTTTGAAGAAAGCGTGAGAACGCGAGACACAACGCAGTATCTGATGAGTGAAAAGCTCTGCTCACATCAATGGGCAGAGCTTTTTTATTCCCGGAGAGACTGGTCAATTTCGGCAAATTGACCTACGGATGGCCGCAATGTAGGACAAGACGCTGTCTTGTCCGGTCAATTTCGGCAAATTGACCTACGGATGGCGGCGTTGTAGGACAAGACGCTGTCTTGTCCGGTCAATTTCGGCAAATTGACCTACGGATGGCGGCGTTGTAGGACAAGACGCTGTCTTGTCCGGTCAATTTCGGCAAATTGACCTACGGATGGCGGCGTTGTAGGACAAGACGCTGTCTTGTCCGGTCAATTTCGGCAAATTGACCTACGGATGGCGGCGTTGTAGGACGGGCCGCTGTCTTGTCCGGTCAATTTCGGCAAATTGACCTACGGATGGCGGCGTTGTAGGACAAGACGCTGTCTTGTCCGGTCAATTTCGGCAAATTGACCTACGGATGGCGGCGTTGTAGGACAAGACGCTGTCTTGTCCGGTCAATTTCGGCAAATTGACCTACGGATGGTGGACGGGCCGCTGTCTTGTCCGGTCAATTTCGGCAAATTGACCTGGGTTGCACGGGACGCTGTCTTGTCCGGTCAATTTCGGCAAATTGACCTGCGGGTGGCCGCAATGGGACAAGACGCTGTCTTGTCCGGTCAATTTCGGCAAATTGACCTGCGGGTGGTTGCAATGTAGGACAAGACGCTGTCTTGTCCGGTCAATTTCGGCAAATTGACCTGCGGGTGGCCGCGTGTGTAGGACAAGACGCTGTCTTGTCCGGTCAATTTCGGCAAATTGACCTGCGGATGGCCGCAATGTAGGACAAGACGCTGTCTTGTCCGGTCAATTTCGGCAAATTGACCTGCGGGTGGCGGCGTTGTAGGACGGGCCGCTGTCTTGTCCGGTCAATTTCGGCAAATTGACCTGCGGGTGGCCGCAATGTAGGACAAGACGCTGTCTTGTCCGGTCAATTTCGGCAAATTGACCTGCGGATGGCGGCAATGTAGGACAAGACGCTGTCTTGTCCGGTCAATTTCGGCAAATTGACCTGCGGATGGCCGCAATGTAGGACAAGACGCTGTCTTGTCCGGTCAATTTCGGCAAATTGACCTGCGGATGGCCGCAATGTAGGACAAGACGCTGTCTTGTCCGGTCAATTTCGGCAAATTGACCTACGGATGGCCGCAATGTAGGACAAGACGCTGTCTTGTCCGGTCAATTTCGGCAAATTGACCTGCGGGTGGCCGCAATGTAGGACAAGACGCTGTCTTGTCCGGTCAATTTCGGCAAATTGACCTACGGATGTCTTGTCCAAGACGCTGTCTTGTCCGGTCAATTTCGGCAAATTGACCTGCGGGTGGCCGCAATGTAGGACAAGACGCTGTCTTGTCCGGTCAATTTCGGCAAATTGACCTGCGGATGGCGGCGTTGTAGGACAAGACGCTGTCTTGTCCGGTCAATTTCGGCAAATTGACCTACGGGTGGCCGCAATGTAGGACGGGCCGCTGTCTTGTCCGGTCAATTTCGGCAAATTGACCTACGGGTGGCCGCAATGTAGGACAAGACGCTGTCTTGTCCGGTCAATTTCGGCAAATTGACCTGCGGATGGCCGCAATGTAGGACAAGACGCTGTCTTGTCCGGTCAATTTCGGCAAATTGACCTGCGGATGGCGGCGTTGTAGGACAAGACGCTGTCTTGTCCGGTCAATTTCGGCAAATTGACCTACGGATGGCGGCGTTGTAGGACGGGCCGCTGTCTTGTCCGGTCAATTTCGGCAAATTGACCTACGGATGGCGGCGTTGTAGGACAAGACGCTGTCTTGTCCGGTCAATTTCGGCAAATTGACCTACGGGTGGCCGCAATGTAGGACAAGACGCTGTCTTGTCCGGTCAATTTCGGCAAATTGACCTACGGATGGCCGCAATGTAGGACAAGACGCTGTCTTGTCCGGTCAATTTCGGCAAATTGACCTGCGGGTGGCGGCGTTGTAGGACGAGACGCTGTCTTGTCCGGTCAATTTCGGCAAATTGACCTGCGGGTGGCCGCAATGTAGGACAAGACGCTGTCTTGTCCGGTCAATTTCGGCAAATTGACCTACGGGTGGCCGCAATGTAGGACAAGACGCTGTCTTGTCCGGTCAATTTCGGCAAATTGACCTGCGGATGGCCGCAATGTAGGACAAGATGCTGTCTTGTCCGGTCAATTTCGGCAAATTGACCTGCGGGTGGCGGCGTTGTAGGACGGGCCGCTGTCTTGTCCGGTCAATTTCGGCAAATTGACCTGCGGGCTGGATTGGCGGGATAGGTTTTGCCACTGGGGGACGCCCATGGGCGTGAGGGTGTAGCCGTAGATGGTGGGCTTGACGAGGATGGCGGAGAGGGGATGGGTGATGAAGAGGGCGGGGGCGGCGGCCACGAGGCGCTGTTCCGTCTGGGCGTACAGGGCGAGCCGCGCCGTGACGTCTGCTGTGCTACGCGCCTGTAGCAGCAGGGCGTCCAGATCGGCGTCATGGAAGCGACCCAGGTTTTGCGGGGAGCCGCTGTAGTAGAGGACGTCGAGGAAGTTTTCCGGGTCGGGGTAGTCGGCGCACCAGCCGTAGGTGAAGAGGTTGGCAGGGTTGTCGTACAGTGACTGAGAGTAGCGGTAAGGGTCTATCAGGGTGGGCGTGATGGTAACGCCCAGGTTTTGCCGCCAGCGGGTGATGAGGGTGGTCACGAGGGGGCCGATATCCTCGTAGCCGTCCGTGGCGAAGGTGATGGGGGGGAGGTCCGTGGGGTTGGGGTAGCCCGCTTCGGCGAGAAGCTGCCGCGCCTGGGAAATGTCGAAGGGAAGCGGGTTTGGAGGTTGGTAGCCGGGCATGCCAGGCGGAAGAGGGCCAGAGGCAAGAATGGCGTCCTCTCCAAACAATGTGCGTGCCAATTGCTCCCGATCTATTGCCAGCGTAAATGCTTGCCGCACGCGCACGTCGTCAAATGGCGGGGCGCCGGCGTTGAAACCCACGTAGGATGTGCAAAAATCCACGCTCATTTGCAACTCCGTCGATAGGGGATTATCTACGTCTCGCAGCCGTTCCAGGGTGCTGCCACCGACGCCGACCATATCGATCTGGCCTGTTTCGTACAGGGATAGGGGAATGCCCGCTCCCATGAGGACTACGACGTGGGCTAATGCCGGGGGCGTGCGGTAATACTGCTCGTTGCGGTCCAGTACAATAATCTCATCATCCTTCCATACCTGGAGCCGAAACGGTCCTGTCCCATTTGCGTGATGCTCCCAATCGGGCGCGGCCACATTTTCCCGGTCCACCACAAAGGCCACGGGCAGGGTCAGTTTTGCCAGAAAATACACTTTGGGGGCGTCAATTTGTACCTGGAGCGTGTAATCGTCTAGTTGCCGCACCCCGGCGATGTGGTCCGCCGCGCCGCTGACCTTCTCCGCCACGCCCACAATGTCCCCCAGATAAGTCAGCGCCGTATCGGAGGCCAGGCCGGGGTCGGTGGCCCGTTCCCAGGAGAAGACGACGTCCGCGGCGGTGACGGGGCGTCCGTCGTGAAACACGGCATTGTGGCGGAGGAAAAAGGTGTAGAGCGTGCCATCTTCGCTGACTTGCCAGCCGGCGGCCAGGTCTGGTTGCACTTGCAACTGTGTGTCAAGCTGCACCAGCCCGCTGAACACGTGTCCAACGATGCTGTCTGGTCCGCTCAACGTGGTGGCCGGGTCCAGCGTTTGCGGTTGCCCACCGGCCAGGAACAGCCCTTCGTCCCGCTTGACGCCGTACGCCGCCGCCGGATTGCCGCTGCCTGTTCCCGTAACGAGCTGACAACTCAACCCCAGCAGTGCCGTGACGAATAACCATGCCCACATCCTTCGGTTGTTCATGTTTTCCTCTGTGCGTTGGTGGGTTTGCATGTGTGTACGCAGGTCGATGCTCACCGCGCCGTTTGCGTGTCTCTGGTATTCTATAGGCAGTGAGGTTACAATCCAGCCTTTCGGTGGTGCGTCTTCATGGAAGAATCCATGAAGGCGTGTCTGCTTTTTGGTAGATTTCTGGTTGTCTGTTGCCAATGGTCCGCGAGAGCGGGCATGATTGGCGTTCCGCGGCGAATGAAAAATGATGGCGCGGAGGAATTCGCAACCGGCTATCACGAATCAAAAACGATACTTCGAAGGAGTTTGACATGGACACCAATCTCGATTTTGACTATACCTTTCAGTTGGAATTGGCCGATGGCGGTGTTGTTGAGGGCGGCAGCACGATTGAACTGGAAGTAGAAACGGATGAAAACGATGAACTGGATTCGTACGATGCCTATATGATTGCTTTGGAGACGATTATGGAGCAGTTGTACGAAAATGATGAAGATTTCGATCTGGATGCGCTGCCGAATTTGACGATTACGATTGAGAATATGCGTTTGAGTTGAGCGTGTCAGGCGGACGCGGATTGGGCCAGACCTGGCAAAATCCGGGATGTCGCCTGGCGCGCTGGCGCGCGACTGACTTTTGTGACTGGGAACATCCCGCCCATCTCTGGCGGGATGTTTTTTTTTGCGGGGGGGGGATGTTATGGCTGTAGCAGGGAGGTGTCGCCTTCGACTTCCATGCCGGCATTTTCGCTCTCCTCCGCAAACAAAACCTGCCCATCCAGGTCCGTCAGCACCACCCGCACCGCCGCTCCCAGCATCTCCGTCACAAACGGCGCCATCCCCTGGGGCGTCGGCCCCAGCAACGTCGCCCCCGCGGAGCGCCGCGCCGTAATCGTCAGCCGGTGACGCCGGTTCCGCACCACCACCTGTACGTCCGTGTCTGCCACGTTGACCGCTTCCAGCACCCCCCCCGTATACGTCGTAAAGCGATGCAGCATTCCCTCGTGCCACAAGCCAATAATGAAACCGGGAAAAGCGCGCCCAATCCAGGGGATGCGGGCGACGGAGGCCATCAGGCTCGTCCCCGGCGTGGGGAAGTGATTTGCTTGTAGCCAGACCCACGTGCGCGGAAAATGCCGGCCCCAATCCTTCTCGATGTAGCCGCGCCCCCCGCTGAAGTCAATAATGTGTCCATCGTGGACCAGGCGGCCATCAATGCGATGATCCATGCTCACCACGCCATGGTAACACTCCATCACCGGAACCCAGCCATACCAGCCCATGACGCCTGGAGATGGTAGCGTAACCGGCCAGGGGATGGTTCCCGTAAATGTCAGGCGTCCCTGCAGGTTTGGCAGGTTGAGGATGAGTGTGTTGGTGGTGAAGTGGTTGTCGCCGATGCGCACGTCGAACTGGCGGTTGGAGGCGGCGAACGCTTCCGGGGGGAAGCGGTGATATTCCACGACGTTCCGATTGCCGTTTAATACCTGAATGAAGGCGTGGGTTTGTGCCGGCATTTCCCCCACATAAATCCCCGGAATAACAGCCCACGCCTGCCCCCGTGCCGCATCCACCAACTTAAAATACCAACCCTCAAAGAAGGGCGGACGTTTGCCATGTCCGTGATACACGGCGGGGCGTAGCGTTGTCGTGATGAAGTGGCGCAGGCTCATGCTAGGCACGCTCCCGGTTAAACCAGCGCTGCGTCAATTCGCCGAGGCGACCCATGCGCTGGCGGATAACGGTGCATTCCGGCAGGGCCTCCAGAAATAGCTGCCCATATCGCTTGCTGATCACGCGCCGGTCCAGAATAACGACAATACCCTCGTCGTTCTGGCGGCGGATAAGGCGACCAAAGCCCTGGCGGAAACGCAACACCGCTTCGGGAATGCTGTACTGGAAGAAGGGATTGTCATACGTCTCGGAGCGGGCGGCGAAAATGGGGTCGGAAGGCACGTCGAAGGGGATTTTCACCAGCAGCACCGCCTGCAAAGCAGGACCAGGCACGTCCACCCCTTCCCAGAAGGAGCGGGTTCCCAGAAGGACGGCGCGCGCGTCCTCCGCCTTGAATTGTTCCAGAAGCTGCTGCCGTGAGGCTCCCTCAAGCTGCGCCAGCACCGTAATCCCTTGGCCTTTCAGCGTCGCCTCTATGCCCTGCACCGTTTGCGCCAACTGGCTGTAGGACGTGAAAAGGGCCATGGTGCGCCCACCCAATGTCGTGGCAACGTCAATAATCGCCTGCTCCACGTACCGCTGGTAGCCTGGCTGGTTCGGTTCGGGGATGTCCGTGGGGAGATAGACCAACGTGGAGCTTTTGTAGTCAAAGGGAGAACCCACGGCCAGTTCGGCGGCGTCATGCCCATTCAGCCGCTCCCGAATGTAGGTGAAGCCCGGCTCCGTGCCCGCGCCGGGGTCCGCGGTGCGCATAGTGGCGGAGGTGAGGATGACGGTGTCTTTGGTCTTGAAGATGTGTTCGGCGAAGAGGGGGCCAATGTGCAGCGGCGCGGCGTGCAGCGAAATGCGGTCACGCCACATCTCAATCCAGTAAATCCACTCATCCTGGGGCGCGGCGATGATGGCGTCCGTTTTCAACAGAATCTCCGCCAGGTCGCGCCCCAGGTTGGTCAATCCCAACCCCAGGTCTTCGCCATCTTCCAGTTCAAAATCGTCGCGCAGCTCCGCCAATCCGCCGGCCAGGGATTGCACCCCTTCGCTGATCTTTTTCAGCGGCTTGCGCAAGTTATCCCAACTCATTTCCACTTCATCATAATAGGGCTGGGTGCGCAGGGCGGGCGTGAGGCGGAGCTGCTGCGCGTACTGGCTGCGCTGGTTCAGGTGGTCGCGCACAAAGTATTGCAGTGTGGCGAAGAAATCCTCCACGTAGCTGGCGGCCAGTACGCCTTGTTCGCGGGTGCTGTCGGCGAGGGCGTGGAAGCGACGGGCCACGTCGGCGGGGACGACGGCCTGCACGGCGGCTTGTGCCTGGCCGAGGAGGCCGGCGCGCGGGCGCACGATGTCTTCCAGCACGGAATCCAGGTAGCGTTTGTCGGCTTCAAAGCTGAGGCTGTCGGTGACGGCGGCTTCGATGTGGTGGGCCTCGTCAATGATTAGATCATGGTATTCGGGGATGACCATATTGCCGGCAGCTACGTCGGCCAACAGCAGCGAATGATTGACGACGATAATGTGCGCCTTGGCCGCGCGCTGACGCGAGATATGTAGCGGGCAGCGCGCCTGCGCGCACACATCACGGTTGCAGCCGTCGTTTTCCGCGCTGAGGCGGCTCCAGGCGAGCTGTTCTTCGCGCGTGCGCAGGGTGATCTCGTTGACGTCTCCCGTGTCGGAACCGGGTAGCCAGTTGAGAATGCGCGCATAGAGCGTCATCTCGTCGGCATTGCCTGGGCCGCGGTGGCGCATCTGCTCAAAAAGGCGGGTGCAGAGGTAGTTGCGCTTTCCTTTGAGGATGGCCGCGCGCAGGTCGAAAAAAAGCAATCGCTGTAATTGGGGAATGTCTTTGCTGATAAGCTGGTCTTGCAGGTTGATGGTGTTGGTAGAGACGACTACGGGGCGGTCGTTGCTGTCCGCCCAGAAGGCGGCGGGCAGGAGATAGCCGATGCTCTTGCCCGTGCCCGTGCCCGCTTCCACAAACAGGTGTTCGCCGTGGTTGAAGGCTTCGGCCACGCGCCGCACCATGGCGACCTGCTGTTCGCGGTATTCGTAGTCGGGAAAGGCGCGGCTGAAATTAGCGCCCGGTTTGAGCATGTTGGCGATGGCCTGCGCGTCGATTTTCTTTGGGTCGTCTCCCACGCCGGCGAGGTTGGGCCCTTCCACTTTGGGCGGATCGAACAACTTCTCCACGCGCTGCGCCCCGCCACGCCCAAATCCATGCCGCACGGCTAATCCCAACGCTTCTTCAAAGAAGCGTGTTTCCGGCCAGCCGAGTCGTCGCCCGCTCTGGACGATTTCGTTCAGGCGGGCCACGCCCATGCGCTGCGCTCGCTCGAGGAGGGTGTAGAAGAGGGCGACGGTTTGGTGGGCGTCGGCGAGGGCGCGGTGTTCCTGGCGTCCGGTGAGGTTGTCCAGGTTGAGGTGTTTGATGAGGGCGTCGAGGGCGTATTTGCCGGCATCTGGCAGCACAATCGAAGCCAGCGTCACCGTATCCAGGCGCGCATTATTCGCCCCCACATACGCGGCCCGCAAAAACCCCATGTCAAAATCCACGTTGTGCCCCACCACCACGCTATCCCCCAGGAAACGGCGCAACTGGGGGCGCAGCGTCGTGATGCCCGGCGCATCCGCCACCATCTCATCCGTAATCCCCGTCAGGTCCGTCACCAGCGCCGGAATGCCCTGATGCGGATAGACCAACGTGGAAAACTCCTCCACAATACCATCCAACTCAAAAGCAACCGCCGCCACCTCAATAATGGCGTCGCGGTTCGGGTCCAACCCCGTTGTTTCCAGGTCAACGACAACATACGTAGCAGACATGCGTTTATTATACCGTATTGTCCGTATTACATCTGGAATAGCTCAAGCTGCCGCGCGGGTCGCTTGTGTGTTTTCCCTTCGATTTCCTGTATTTTGGGGCCTAACCGCGATACAAGAGCCTTTGAGAGATAGATCGATTCATACGTTATCGCTTTACGCCCTAGCAAGGTGGATTGCGTGGATCTGCCGGCATTGATTTCAATGTGTCGCATTTCCAGGTTGGATGGAAGACTCTTCCCATAAGTCTTCGTCCCTGTACGCCCATCATAGCTAAGAATAAACGAAATATCCCGGCTCGTAAGCTCTACCAGGAACTGCACAAACTCTTCGGAGTTAATCCCCCCATAATAGCGAGGATCCCCGGTCCCACAGACCCCTTGATATGGCGGATCCATGTATACCAAATCACCCTCTTCCATGAAGGATAACATTTCTCTATAGTCCTGACTGGTTATTGTGACTTTGCCCCGCAGTAAGTTCGATACTGCATGTATATCGCCTGCCATCTGTTGCGGGCGACGTCCCAATCGTCTGTTGTCCGGGCTTTGATTGAATTCCCCTTTGGGATTATACCGAACCGATGCTTTAACACATCTGGCTAAGAGATACAACAAGTATTCAGGTTTGTGTGTGGCATTGAATTTGTCCCTCACGAGATCATAGTATTCTCGTGCGTTTTCCTGTTGTTCTTCCCACAAATGAGCGTATTTTCCCGACAATCCTTGAGGGTCGTTTATGATTTCTTCCCATAACGACATTAATGGAGCATTGAGATCGTTAATGTAAAAACGCGAAGCCTTGCCTAAAGAAGCAGCCGCAATCGTTATCGCTGCTGACCCGGCAAACGGCTCAATGAGCGTGTCAATGTCGCGCGGAAAACAGGCAAGAACATATCTGGCTATTTTCCGCTTGCTTCCTTGATATGGTATTGGGTGGGGCACTTTCATAAAATCACCTGTTTTGCTACCGGCTTGCTATTCTCCGTATATTGTTCGCATTTCTGAAATAACTGGCAACTAACCTGGGTGGGTGTGTTTCAAATAGGTTGCTCAGGCTGCCCGCGCCGTCGCACAATTTGCTCGCACTGTCCTTTCATGGCGGCGGACAATTCGGCGAATGGTCCTACAGCAGTGGTCAACTGAAATGAAACGCGCCTCTTGGGCAAATGGACAGGGTGCTTTTAGAAAAGAGACGTGCTACAGGGCGCGCATCAGTTTTTCGCCGAATGTGGATGGGTTGCTTTTCTCTATTTGGAGGCTGGTGGCGTTGTGCCAGGTGAGGAAGTCACGCATGCCGGCAGCAACCGCAACCACAAGCTCATCATCCAGGCCAACACCCGGCTCCAGGTAGAGCGCCTTCAGGTGCAGCACGCCCGATTGGCGGTCCAGTTTCGGATCGAAGCGACCCACCAACCGGTCTTTGTGCAGAATGGGGAAACAGAAGTACCCATAGACACGCTGCGCGGCCGGTTTGTAACATTCCAGCAGTTGCTTGAAGCCCCACAGCTTTTGATCCCGCTCCCCCGCCCAGAACAACGAATCGAACGGGGCGAGAAAGGTAGTGCGATTCGCCTTGACATCCCCCTCCGCGGCACGCTGGAGCAGGGACAGGTTGTCACGATGCACCAGCCATTTTTGTGTTCCGTTCATGGATTCGCCCTGAATCTCCACCAACGCGCCTTCCGCGATTAGCGCCTTGATCAGTGAGCGGGCAGGCGTGGCCCTCATGTAAGCGTAGAGAGTGAGATGACGTGGCTCAAAGACGCCCAGCGCCTGTGCCGCCTGCTCCAGACAGAAGCGGCGCGCCTCATCGGGATTGACGGGCGTGGTGTCCACCCATGCCGGCAGCACGCGCTCCCGCACATCATACACGCGATGGAAGTTCACGCGGTCGGCCACCATCAGATCGCCCCAGGCAAACAGCGCCTCCAACGCCATCTTCGGCGGCTTCCAGTCGTACCACTCCCCCTTGCGCGGGCCTTTGTACTCAAAATCGCCCACGCGCAGCCCGCCTTCCTCGTGGATGCGCGCCAAAGTCTGCGCGGCCAACTGGCGATTGCCGCCCTTGCTCGCCCATTCCTGGAAGGCGGGGTTGTAGCTGATTTTTCGATTCGTGCGCCATCTGTGGTAGCGATAATATTCCAGCGGGATGATGCTGGCGGCGTGGCCCCACCCCTCATAGAGCCGGCGCTGACCGGCAGTGTAAATCAGCTTGTGGAAATCATCAATCGCATATGACCCGAAGCGTGACCATATCGTGACGTAATGGGCGCGCTGGACGACGTGCAGCGTGTCGATCTGCACGTAGCCGAGTGCCCGCACGAGATCGGCGATGGCATCGGGCGTGGGCGTGGGGGAGGCGTCATGGGGCGTTGCCAGGCGTTGGGTGCGCAGCACGGTGGCGCGGAGGGCGGAGAGCGGGTAAATCGTGCGGGACGGTTGTCTCGTCATGGGCGGTTCCTTTTTCGCACAAATGTTTGCATAGTATAGAAGCCAGTTCGTGACCTGACAAGGGGGCGCAAGAGTGGGTGTCGCCCAAAGGCCGCGCGAGATTGGCGGCATTGTTGCTTGCGCGCTGCTTTTCGGCCCTGTCAGCAACCTGATCCGCGATGGTGGGTTATATCATCTTGTAGGGGGGCGGAGATGGGGCGCGATGCGCCAGGGTGAATGATGAACGAGAAACGACGTGTGGTGATTACGGGGATGGGGACGATTAACCCGCTGGGGCATACGCCGGAAGCGACCTGGGCGCGCGCCCGCGATGGGGTGTCCGGCATTGGACCGTTGACACGTTGCGATACGCGAGAGTTGAAGACGCAGTTTGGCGGCGAAGTACGGGATTTCGATCCGGTGGCCCGTTTTGGGCGCAAGGACGCGCGGCGGATGGACCCCAGCACGCAGTTTGCCATGGCGGCGGCGGAGGATGCGTTGCGAGATGCCGGCATTTCCCCCACCCACGCCAACCAGGACGACATCGGCGTCGTCCTCGGCTGCGGCCTGGGCGGCATGAACACCCTGCTGGACGGCCTCAACACAGCCAGCAGCAAAGGCCTCAACCGCGTTTCCCCCTTCTTCATCCCCATGTTGCTGGCGGACGCGCCTGCCGCCGCCATTTCCATCGCCTTCGGGCTGCGCGGCCCGAACATGGCCATTGCCACCGCCTGCGCCGCCAGCAACAACGCCCTCGGCGAGGCCGCTCGCATCATTGAGCGTGGCGAGGCATCGGTGATGCTGGCGGGAGGCACGGAAGCGCCGCTGTTGCCTATCGTCATCGCCGGCTTCAACGCCACCGGAGCCATGTCCACGCGCAACGACGACCCGGCGCGCGCCGCTCGTCCTTTTGACATCCGGCGAGACGGTTTCGTCACCGGCGAGGGGGCGGCCATTCTCATCCTGGAGGAACGGGAACACGCCCTGGCGCGCGGCGCGCACATCTATGCCGAGTTCCTCGGCTATGGAACCAGCGCCGACGCCTACCACGTTTCCGCGCCGGCGGAGAATGGCGCGGGCGCGGTGCGGGCGATGCGGATGGCTCTGGCGGATGCCGGCATCCCGCCCACGGACATTGACTACATCAACGCCCACGGCACGGGGACGCAGCTCAACGACAAGAGCGAGACGGCGGCGATCAAAACGGTGTTCGGCGACCATGCGTACCGAGTGGCGATCAGTTCCACGAAGTCGGTGCATGGGCATTTGTTGGGGGCGGCGGGGGCGCTGGAGGCGGTGGTGTTGGTGCAGGCGTTGAATGCCGGCATCATCCCCCCCACAATCAACTACGAAACGCCTGATCCCGCCTGCGATCTGGATTACGTGCCCAATACGGCGCGTCCGTCGTCGCTGCGCATGGTAATGTCCAACGGGTTTGGCATGGGGGGGCACAATGCGACGATTATTTTGGGGCGGGCGGAGTGATGGGGAGTGTGTTTGCGCTGGTGTTGGGGGTGATGCAAGATGCCGGCATGCCCCATATCGCCTGCCTTTGCCCCCACTGCCGCGCCGGGCGTAACGAATACGCCGCCTGCCTGGCCCTGATCGACACCCGCCAGACGCCCACCCGCGTCTGGCTCATTGACGCCACCCCCGACATCAAATACCAGATCAACGCCCTCGCCCCCTGGCTTGGCCCGCACGCCACCCGCCCCCACCGCCTGCGCCAGCCGGATGCCATCTTCCTCACCCACGCGCACATGGGGCACATCGGCGGCCTGCCGCAGCTTGGCCCCGAAGGCATGTTCGCGCGCGACCTCCCCCTCTACGCCGCCGCCCCCCTGCTGGAACTGCTGCGGCAAACGCCCCTGTGGCAACCGCTGCGGCAAAACCTGCGCCTGCACCCGCTCGTTCCCCACCAGCCGGTCCCCCTGTCCGCCGACCTGACCATCACACCCCTGCCCGTGCCGCACCGGGATGAGGTGGGCGCGGGGACGTTGGCCTTCTTCGTGCGCGGTCCGGCTCAATCCCTGCTGTACGTGCCGGATATTGACGCCTGGCCACTGTGGGCGGAGGCGGATCGCTGGTTCTGGCTCGCGGATGTGGCCCTGGTGGATGCCTCTTTTTACAGCGCGGACGAACTCGGCGGACGCCCGCCCGTGGCCCATCCCTTGATTCCCGACACGCTCGCCTTTGCCCGCCGCTTCCCCGCCCGCCTGCTGCTCACGCATTTGAACCACACCAATCCCGCGTTGGACCCCGATTCCGCGGCCCGCGCCGCCATCCGCGCCGCCCATGCGGAATTGGCCCACATGGGGCAACAAATCCCCCTGTCGTAACGTCAACACGCCGATAGGGGTGTCTTCATTTTCGCTCAGATCGGACGTGTCAGGGGGAGGATTGATGATTGTTGACCGCTTCCATTGCCGCCGCGCGCACGTTGGCGTCCGGGTCGAACAGGGAAATCTTCGTTAAGCTGCACCACCACCGGGTCAACTGTCTCGCTTTGTGCGATCTTTTGCGCGTCCTGGCGTCGTTCGTGCCGGTATGGACTGGTCAAGTGGTCCATGAGTTGTTCTTTCGTTGACTTGTGCAGGGGGACGGAGTACCTGCGCTCCAGTTCGGTGGCGGATAAATGTCCGATATGGTGAGGCTGCGTCCAGAAGAAATTTGAGTAAAGGGATGTGCGGCAATGGGCGCGGTAGATGTCGTTCTCTGGTGTCGCGCAGGTGACGACGTAGTAGTTGTCAGAATAGTTGCGGAAGGGATTCCCCTCATGGAAGGAAAGCTGCAAAAGGCGATAGCCGCGATCCTGGAGATGGGCGCGAAAGCGTTTCTCATGGAATGATATGCGAACCCGCGCAATATAGAGCCGAAGGGGCATGTAGATAAGGGCGGCAATAAGAAGCAGGAGGGAATTGTTCGTTTTGCTGATAGGGCCTGGCTTTTCACCACGTTACGCAACGTGATGAAAAAGGTAGCGAATTTAGGTGTTTGCGGCTACAATTTGCCGGCATTGCCAGTTAGCAACCCCCACAAACCCTATCCCATCGGAGCAAGTAGCGCGCCTGCGCGACGGCTCCGGGAGAGTCCCGTTCATGACAAAAACACCTGTTTTGGAAGCGCGTGGTCTGACAAAACGATTTCCGGGCGTATTGGCGAACGACTCGGTTGATCTGACGCTGTACAAAGGGGAGGTGCTGGCGATGTTGGGGGAGAACGGCGCGGGCAAGACCACGCTGATGAACATGCTCTACGGCCTCTATCGCCCGGATGAGGGGGAAATCTGGGTTAATGGGCGTAAGCTGGAAATGGACTCGCCGGATGATGCGATACATGCCGGCATTGGCATGGTCCACCAGCACTTCATGCTCATCCCCGTCATGACCGTCACCGAAAACATCATGCTCGGCGTCGAAGAAACCCGCGGCCTCCTCGCCAAACTCCCCATGCTGGGGCGCATCAACCGCCAGGAAGTTGCCGACCGCATCCGCACCCTCTCCCGACAATACAACCTCGCCGTCAACCCCGATGACTTCATCCGCGACCTGCCCGTCGGCATCCAGCAGCGGGTCGAGATCATCAAAGCTCTCTACCGCCACGCCGACATCCTCATCCTGGACGAACCCACCGCCGTCCTCACGCCGCAGGAAGCGGAAGAACTGTTCGTCATCATGCGCGGTCTGACGGAGCGCGGCGTCTCCATTATCTTCATCACGCACAAGCTAAAGGAAGTGCTGCGCGTCGCCGACCGCATCGCCGTCATGCGCCAGGGGCAAATGGTGGGCACAGTGGAACCGGCAGCGGCCACGGAAGCCAGCCTGGCGGAAATGATGGTCGGGCGCAAGGTAATCCTGCAGGTGAAAAAGTCCGAAGCGCATCCGGGCGTGCCGGTGCTACAGGTGCGGGATCTGCATGTAGACGATGACCGGCATCACCTCGCCGTCGGCGGCGTCAGCCTGGAAGTGCGCGCCGGGGAGATTTTGGGCGTGGCCGGGGTGCAGGGAAATGGGCAACGGGAACTGGTGGAGGCGCTCACCGGGCTGCGCGCGGTGCGGTCGGGCACGGTGCGTATCGGCGACACGGACGCCACGCACTTTTTGCCACGGCGGGTAACGGAGCTGGGCGTGGCCCACATCCCCGAAGACCGGGAGAAGCATGGATTGGTGATGGCCTATACCATCGCCGACAACCTTTGCCTGAATCGGTACTATTTGCCGCCGTTTGCCCAGGGGCCGATGCTAAATCAGGTGAAGATTGACGCGGAGGCGCAGATGCTGGTGGACAAATTCGATGTACGCACGCCCAGCATTTATACACATGCCGGCAATCTCTCCGGCGGCAACAAGCAAAAAGTCATCGTCGCCCGCGAATTCTCCCATCCCGTCAAACTCCTCATCGCCAACCAACCCACGCGCGGCGTGGACGTTGGCTCCATCGAATTCATCCATAACCAGATCGTCGCCCAACGGGACCAGGGCAGCGCCGTGTTGCTTGTTTCCGCCGAACTGGACGAAATCCTTAGCCTGTCAGACCGCGTTGCCGTCATGTTCCACGGGCAAATCGTGGCCGTGCTGCCCATCGCCGCCGCCACCCGCGAAAAAGTCGGCCTACTCATGGCCGGTTCCGCCGTTGCCCCATAAAAGATCGTCGCACCTGAGAGAAAACCTATGAGCGACACCAAGCCATCAACCAACAGCCAATTAAGAACCTTGCTTCGCCGCCTGTGGCGCGGGCTGCAAATTCCCATCGTGGCGATTATTACCTCTCTCATCCTGGCGGCCATCGCCATCATTCTCACCGCGCAGACGCCGGCGATTGGCTGGGAGAAGGTACTGCGCGGCTACTGGGGGATTGTGGATGGGGCGCTGCTACGCGGCAGCGGGCGCACCAACACGCTGGTCGCCATGACGCCCCTCATCTTGACGGGGCTGGCCGTGGCGATCCCTTTCCGCGCCGGCCTTTTTAACATTGGCGCGGAAGGCCAGTTCATGATGGGCGCGCTGGCCGGCACGCTAACCGGCATCTATCTGGATTTGCCCCCTGTGCTGCTGGCGATTGTGGTGTTGGTGGCGGGTTTCGTCGGGGGTGCGCTGTGGGGCTTCATTCCCGGATTCTTGCGGGCGCGGCTGGGGTCGCATGAGGTGATCAACACGATCATGCTCAATTTTATCGCCATTGCTTTTGTCAATTTTGCCGTGCGCGGCCCATTTAAGGACCCGAACCCGTCCACGGTGCAGACGCTGCCCATCCACAAGGCGGCGGAACTGCCGCGCTTGTTTGGCAGCCGCCTGCATCTGGGCTTTTTCGTGGCAGTGCTGCTGGCGGTGGCGGCGTATTATTTTCTGTTTAAGACGACGTGGGGGTTTGCGCTGCGCACGACGGGGTTGAATAAGGATGCGGCGCAATATGCCGGCATTCTTCCCTGGAAACAGTACATTCTCAGCATGGTCATCGGCGGCGGGTTGGCGGGTGTTGCCGGCATCATCGAAGTTCAGGGCATCACCCACGTCCTCCCCGAAGGCTTCGCCGCCGGCTACGGCTTCGACGCCATCGCCGTCAGCCTGCTGGCCGTCAACAACCCTCTGGCCATCATCCCCGCCGCCTTTGTCTTTGGCGCCCTCCGTATTGGCGGCGACTTCCTACAAATTCGCGCCGGACTCTCCGTCCACATCGTTTCCATCTTTAACGCCCTCATTTTGCTTTTTGTCGCCGCGCCCGCCATCGTGCGCTCCGTCTTCCGCCTCAAAGGAGACGACGGCGAGCGCACCCAGGCCACGCTCTCACGCGGGTGGGGAGGTTGACATGGACACTATCACAACCGTCTTGCAACTGGCCCTGGCTACGGCCACCCCCATCGCGCTTGGCTCCTATGCCGGCCTCTTCAGCGAACGCTCCGGCGTCGTGAACATCGCCATCGAAGGCATGATGCTCATGGCGGCCATGATGGCCTCCTTTGTCTCCGCCTACACGCAGAGCCTGGCGTTGGGCGTGGTTGCCGGGCTGCTCACCGGTGCGTTGATGGCCGGTTTGCACGCGCTCGTCTCCATCAAGTACAAAACAGACCAGATCATCAGCGGTACGGTGATCAATTTCCTGGCGGCGGGGGTGACGGGACACCTGTATCAGGCCTATCTGGTTCCGCCGCGCTGGCCGGGAAGTGCCGGCACTTTCCCTGCTCTGCCCATCCCCGTTCTCTCCAAAATCCCCTTCATTGGTCCCATCCTGTTTGATCATCAGCCCATCGTCTACCTGATGCTCATCCTCACCTTCGTCATCCACTACGTGCTGTGGTACACCCCCTGGGGGCTGCGGATGCGTGCCGTGGGCGAACACCCGCGCGCGGCGGATACGCTGGGCATCAACGTGTATTTTACGCGCTATGCCAATGTGATGATCGGCGGGTTGTTTGCGGGACTTGCCGGCATCTGGCTGACGCTGGAGTGGGTCGGTTCTTTTAACATTAACATGACCAATGGGCGTGGCTTCATCGCCCTGGCCGCCCTGATCTTTGGCCGTTGGACACCATTTGGCGCGTTTGGCGCGGCGCTCCTCTTCGGTCTGGCCAATGCCGTCCAGATTCGCACGCAGACGGCGTTCCCGCAAGTGCCGGCGGAATTCCTGCAAATGCTGCCTTACGTCCTCACCATCCTGGTGGCTACCGTGCGCCGCCCCATTCCGCCCGCCGCCGTTGGCGTGCCCTACGAAAAGGCGTAACTCCTCCTCACCCAACAACCACCAACTGTCAACCACCAACCGTCAACGGCTCCCCTATGCCCCGCATCAAAGTCATCCCCCTGGCGGAAGCCCGCGGATTCCTGCTCAAAGAGTACCAGGCGGCGCTGCAACGCGCGGGCCGCATCTGGAACATCGTCAGCATCATGAGCCAGAACCCGCGCGTTATGAAGGCCTCCATGGACTTCTACAGCGCCCTCATGTTTGGCTCCTCCCCCCTCAGCCGCAGCCAACGGGAAATGTTGGCGGTGGTTGTTTCCGCCGCCAACCAATGCCGCTACTGAACCCGCGCCCACGCGCACGACCTCCGGGCTGAGGTGGGCAATGATTGGGGGCTGACCGATGACGCGGAAGCGGATCACGTCGTACATCTGATTGCCTCTGACTGGCGGCAGGCTCCTCTCTCCGCCGCTGACCACGCCCTCTGCGCCTACGCGGAAAAGCTCACCCGCGCTCCCCATGCCATGACCGATGCGGATATCCAGGCGCTGCGCCGGCACGCCTTTGACGACCGCGCCATCCACGACGCTACGCAGGTCATCAGCTACTTCAACTACATCAACCGCATCGCTGACAGCCTGGGCGTGGAGCCGGAGACGTTCGTCCGTCCCTGGGAGCAGCCTTTGGAATAGCGGAGCTTCCTTGCCGGCATTTTCCCTACTCGTGCTATAATGCCGGCATGAGCGTTCAAAACCCACACGACCACTTCTTCCGCGAATCCTTTGGCCGCAGCCAGGTTGCGCGCAACTTCTTGCAGCAATACCTGCCGGCAGAACTGCGTTCCCTGCTTGACCTGAGCCACCTTGAATTGCAGGAAGGCTCTTTCATTGACGAGACAATGCGCGACCATCAGTCCGACCTGCTCTACCAGACACGGCTGGTCGGCGAGGAGGATGTGGCCTACGTTTACCTTCTCTTTGAGCACAAAAGCTATCCTGACCCCCTGGTTGCCCTGCAAATGCTGCGCTACATGGTGCGTATCTGGGAACGGCAGGAAAAGGAAAAGGAACCGCTGTCCGCCATCATTCCGCTCGTTCTCTATCACGGCGAAAGGGCGTGGACAGCGTCAACCGAGTTTCTGGCGCTGCTGGATGCGCCGGAAGCGTTATGGCCTTATCTGCCATCATTTCGCTACCATCTCACGGACCTCTCTTTTCTCTCTGATGAAACCATCCGCGGCGACCTCTGGCTGCGGGTGATTCTGGCGACGCTGCGGGCGGTGTTTGACCCACGGCTGTCGGGACAGTTGAGTACTTTGATGGAACTGGTCTTTCAACTGGCGCGGCAAGAAAAGGGGTTGGAGTTTATCCACACGATCCTGTATTATTTGAGCACGGCGACAGAAAAAGTAAGCCGCGAAGCCTTGCAACAGGCCGTTGCGCGGCAGGGCAAAGAAGGAGAAAGGACAATGACTACCATTGCGCAGCAAATCCGGCAAGAAGGATTGCAGGAAGGGTTGCAGGAAGGATTGCAGGAAGGATTGCAGGAAGGATTGCGGCAAGGTTCGCAGCATAACCTGATTAATGTATTGGATGCCCGCTTTGGGCATGTCCCACCAGCCATCAGCCAGCGCATTGAGCAGATCACGGACATTCCCACCCTGCAGCAGCTACTGCGCCAGGCGGCGACCCTTGATTCATTGGAGGCGTTTGCGGAACTGTTGCCGGCAGAGTAAGCCGCACACTGGACAGGTACTAAATTGGGGAATCCGTGGCTGTCGTTGCGCTGCCTGTTTCGGCCATTACATCACTGCGGACGGACCAGATGCCGGCAGTACGTTCCATGTCCCTGATGGCAAAAGATAAGGATTTTAGCTACACGCCTTCCCCCAACCACATGCGCCAACCACAGGATTGGGAGCCCCTTTTCCAGCAGTTTCTCGCCCGCCAAATGAGTGCTGATGCCGCCCACGACATCCACCACGTCCGCCGCGTCGTCGCCAACGCCATGCAGTTGACGGCAGCCACGGGTGCAAACGCCGCCGTCGTCTTTCCCGCCGCCTGGCTGCACGACTGCGTGGTCGTGCCCAAATCCTCGCCCCAGCGGGCGCAGGCTTCTCGTTTGGCCGCCGCCGCAGCAGGCGCATTCCTGCGGGCGCAGGGGTATGGGCTGGCGAATGTGGCCGACATCGAACACGCCATTGCCGCTCACAGCTTTTCTGCCGGCATTTCCCCCCGCACCCTAGAAGCCCAAATCGTCCAGGACGCCGACCGGCTTGATGCGCTGGGAGCCATTGGCATCGCCCGCTGTATCCAGGTGGGAACCGCCGCCGCCCGTCCCCTGTACCATGCCGCCGACCCCTTTTGCCACACCCGTCAGCCCGACGACAACGCCGCCACCGTGGACCATTTCTACACCAAGCTGTTGCGCCTGGCGGACGCCATGCAGACAGAGGCGGGCCGCGCCGAAGCCCGGCGCCGCACCACCTTCATGTTGGCCTTCCTGGAACAGTTGGCCTCGGAAATTGACCCTGTGGAGAGTTGATTTGCGATCCACGAGCACAGTGAGGACAATACGCACCATCTTTGCCCGGTCATCGGGGTAGAAACGGTTGACCGCGCTGCTGCCGCGGGTGGATGGCCCCCGCTGGAGTGTCTAGGATGAGAGAAAGTGATGCTGATTCCAATTGAACGTCTTCTGGCTGGGCGTGCCCGACCGCTATGTATTCATGGTAATCAAACGGTGCGGGATGCGCTGGCGTTGATGTTGCAGCACAATTACAGTCAGTTACCGGTCGTCAACGCTGACGGCAAGTTGATGGGCATCATTTCCGAACAGGGGATCAACCGCACCTTGTACCACATTGATGCGCGCATCCCGCTGTTGGATTATCCCCTGTTTCACTGCCTGGAACGGGTCACCGCCGTGCCGCTGGAAACCGACGCCTTTGACGTCCTGAACTGGCTGGAAAAGACGCTCACAATTGTGGTGGTGGACGATACCAGAATCCCACTGGGGATTTTGACAGCCTTTGACCTGACGCTCTTCTTCCGCGACATTTCCGAAGGGTTGGTGCTGGTCGAAGATGTGGAAGTGATGCTGCGGCAGCTTATCGACCAGGCGCTGCCCCATGAACCAGAGCGGCAGGAGGCCATGCAAAACGCCCTGAAGAACTACTTCAAGAACGGCACGGAAGAGCTGCCTTGCCTGGAGCAGCTAACGTTTAACGATTACATCAAGCTCATTGGCAACAACAAGAACTGGTCATACTTTGAGGCTACGCTGCAATCGAAAGAGTTGTTCCGCATTTACATGGAACAGGTGCGGGATATTCGCAATCAACTGGTCCACTTTCGCGGACAATTGGATGCGGTGCAGCGGGATGCGCTGCAGCGGGCGCGCGCCTGGTTGGTGAACCGCTTTGAGGCTGTGCCAGACGTGCCCAGGCCCCTGGTCGTGGCTGAAAGCGCGGCTGATTACCAGGTGGACACAGGTGGGGGTAAATACAGCAGCTTGACCACGTGGCTACAAGGGCTGAACAGGGAGCCAGGAGAGCGCGTGCAGCAGGCGTTTTCCCGCGTGGAGGCGTTGATGGGGATGGAATTGCCGGCATCCGCGCGCCATTACCGCTCCTGGTGGGGGAACGATCCCACCCGGGGGCAACAGGCGGAAGCATGGCTGCGGGCCGGGTGGAAGGTGGCGCATGTGGATTTCACCCACGAAACCGTCACGTTTCAGCGCGAAGACACCGTTTTGTATCAACTGTTCTTTGCCGGCCTGCTTACAGAGTTCAAGCGGCTACGGCCTGACCTGATACACACCCCCCGCGCCTACCCTCAGCCCTGGTGGCACTTCGAGGCAGGCGGGCCGGGGTTTGCTTTTGGTTGGCGGTTCACGCCCGCCCGCACCTTGCGCACCGAACTGGTGATTGCCCTGGGCACATGGCACACCAGTGAACGCGCCTTTGAGCGGCTGCTGTCGCAACAGGCCGACGTAGAGGGGGAACTGGGCCGCGCACTTGTGTGGGAGCGGCTGCCGTCCCAGGCGAAATGTCGCGTGGCCCTGGAATCCGGGGCCACGCTGGCCGATCCGTCTCTGCACGAATGGGGGCTGACCACCCTCCTGCGCTTCGTGCAGGTCTTCCGGCCCCGCCTGGCTGCCCTCCTACCAGAGCCAGGCAGCGAAGAGACCCCTGACGAGGCGGCCTGGCGACTCGGCGATACAAAAGCATAACCATTGCGTTCAGCCGTCCTGTGGTCAAACCACAAACCCGCAGGCAAACGTCGGGCCTTAGAGCAACATGGTTGTAATTGACAGCCGACAACCACAAACCATCCACTCGCCCGCTTGCCCCCCCCTGATCGTAATGTTAAACTAACCCCATGTCACAAGCCCTCTACCGCAAATGGCGACCGGCCCGATTCGACGAGGTGGTTGGTCAAGAACACGTCACCCGCACCCTGCAAAACGGGGTTGCTTCTGACCGTGTGGGACACGCTTTTCTATTTTCTGGACCACGCGGGACGGGCAAGACGACCACGGCGCGACTACTGGCAAAAGCCGTCAACTGCCGGCATTCCGATCCCGCCCAACGCCCCTGCAACACCTGCCACATCTGCCGCGCCGTCAACGAAGGCCGCTTCCTCGACCTGATCGAAATTGACGCCGCCTCCAACACCGGCGTGGACGACATCCGCGATCTGCGGGACAAAATCAACTTCTCGCCAAACGAAGGGCGCTTCAAGGTCTACATCATTGACGAAGTCCACATGCTCTCCACGGCGGCCTTCAACGCCCTCTTGAAGACGCTGGAGGAACCGCCGCCGCACGCCAAATTTGTGCTGGCAACCACGGAAGAGCATAAAGTGCCGGCAACCATCAAATCACGCTGCCAGGTCTTTCACTTCCGCCTGCTCACCGTGTCCGAACTGACAGCGCGGCTTCTGTGGCTGGCGGAAAAGGAAAACCTGACCATTGAACCGGAAGCGCTGGCCCTGATTGCCCGCCAGGGCGCGGGCAGCGCGCGCGACGCGGAAAGCCTGCTGGACCAGTTGGTGACGGCGCCCGGCGACACGATCACGCTGGCGCGGGCGCAAAAGGTGCTGGGCACGGCTTCCCTGGCGATGGTGTCCCAACTGACGGAGGCGTGGCTATCCGGTGATGGGACGCTGGGGCTGCAACTGATTCATGATGCGCTGGCGGCGGGCGCGGATACGCGCCAATTGGCGCGGCAGATGGTGGCCTATCTACGTGCCGTGTTGCTGCTGCAGGCTTCCGGGGAGACGTTTGATTTGGAAATGCCGGCAGACACGCAACAACAAATGCGCGCACAGGCCGAAAAAGCCGCCCGCCCCGCCCTCATCACCGCCATCAAGCAGTACAACGAAGTTGCCAGCACGGTCGCCTCTGGTTGGCAGCCCCAACTCCCACTGGAACTGGCCTTCATTGAGATGCTGCCCGAAGTCGGCGGACCGGTGGCGCGGCGCGCCCAACCCGCCGCCATCCCCCAACCCGCGCGACCCAGCCCATCGCCGTTGACCAGCCAGCCCGAACCCGCGTCCCTCCCGGCCACGGAAACAGTCCCGGAACCACCTGCACGGACCGAAGCCGCGGCAACGCCTCCGCCCGCGCCGCCGGCGACGGCTTCTCCGCCTGCCGCCGCGTCGCTCACACTCGTCGCCATCACCAGCCACTGGCCCCAGGCCATGACCAACGTGAAGAAAAAGAACCGCAATCTTGGCTCACTACTGACCATGTGCCAACCCCTGGCAGTGGAAAACGGCACGCTCATTTTGGGCTTTGAATATGGCACACTCAAGGACAAATTCGACAACACGGCGCAGGCGCGCGATCTGGTTGGCGATGCCTTAAGCGAATTGACCGGCGTCCCTTGCCCGATACGCACCGTCCTCAACAGCCAATACCGGCCTCCCGCGCAGGTCAGCAAAGCGGAATTTGACGCACTGGCGGAGGAGCTTGGCGGCGTCGTGCGCGAGATTGAGTAGCCCTCCCTCCAGACAGCGGCCTACTAAAGTAGGACCACAAACTGCCAACCATCAACTGTTACCTTTTCTCAGGCGAGTTCGCAACTTGCCCTACAAGACGTATTCGAAGGAGTTTCAATCGTGGCGAAAAAGCGCTCATCATTCCGTGGTAAACCGAAGCAGCCCAAACAGGCCAGCCCAAACAACATGCTGTCGCAAATGCAGCGGATGCAGGAAGAAATGAAATCCACGCAGGAATCGCTGGCGGACGAAGTCGTCAGCGTGACGGCCGGCGGCGGCGCCATAACGGTTGTCATCACCGGTCATCAGCGCGTGCAGTCCATCGCCATCGCCGAAGACCTGATCGACCCGGAAGAAAAGGAAATGTTGCAAGATATGCTCGTCGCGGCCATCAACAGTGCCATTGAGCAGTCGCAAACCCTGGCGGCGGAGAAGATGGAAGCGATCACCGGCGGCGCCGATCTGGGTGGATTGGGTGGCCTGCTCGGCGGCATGTGAGGAGGGGCGAGTGGCGAGTGGCGAGTGGCGAGTGGCGAGTGGCGAGTGGCGAGTGGCGAGTGGCGAGTGGCGAGTGGCGAGTACACTCGCAAACTCGCAAACCCGCAAACCCGCAAACTCGCAAACTCGCAAACCCGCAAACTCGCAAACTCGCAAACCCGCAAACTCGCCCACTCTAACAAGGAGTAAACATGGCTGGCAATGTGTTGCCGCAACCGGTACAGCGTTTGATAGATGAATTCGCGCGGCTGCCGGGTATCGGTCCCAAGTCGGCTTCGCGGCTGACGTTCTATTTGCTGCGCGCCGCCGATGAGCAGGCGTTTGGACTGGCCGAGGCGCTGCGCGACTTGAAGGAACGCACGCGCTTCTGTTCGATTTGCTTCAATATCACCGAGAATGATCCCTGCGTGATTTGCCAGGATGCCGGCAGAGACCAGACCCTCCTTTGTGTTGTCGAAGAACCGCTGGACGTCGTCGCCCTGGAGCGCACGCGCGCCTTCCAGGGACGCTACCACGTCTTGCACGGAGCCATCTCCCCCGTGGAAGGCATCGGCCCCGAAGACCTGCGCGTGGCCGAACTGGTGCAGCGCGTGGAGCAGGGGAACTTCGGCGAAATCATCATTGCCACCAACCCCACCCTCGAAGGGGACTCCACCGCGCTCTATCTGCAACGACGGCTGGCGGGCTACGGCGTCAAGCTGCGCAGCCTGGCTCGCGGCCTCTCCGTGGGCGGCGACCTGGAATACACCGACGAGATCACCCTGCGGCGTGCCCTGGAAGGACGGCAAGACCTGCGTTAGGGCGTTTTTCCGCATTTCGCAAGCAACTCACGGCTGTCCTCACGCTGCTAACGGATGCGCCCTTAGGGTTCGTCCAAAATTGCCTTTGGACTATGCGACAAGCAAGAACCCTTCCAGCGCATCCGTCAATTCCCAGACGAATAACGGATGCGTCCTTAGCATCAAAATAGCTTCCGGGAAGATAGTAGTGAATCGTTACCGCTGATGATGCAAACGCCAATTACCATTGATGGCAGCCAGGGCGAAGGGGGTGGGCAGGTGCTGCGTACCAGCCTCAGCCTTGCCGCGATCACCGGACGCCCGCTGCGCCTTTACAATATCCGCGCCGGACGCAGCAAACCCGGCCTGCGCCCGCAGCACCTCACTGCCGTTCATGCAGTGGGGCGCATTTGCGCGGCGCGAATGGATGGCGACCGGCTCAACTCGCGCACGCTGGAATTCACGCCCACCACGCCGCCGCGCGGCGGTGATTACGTCTTTGACGTTTCCGACGCCGCGCAGACCTTTTCCGCCGGCGCCGTCACGTTGATTTGTCAGGCAATCCTCTGGCCGCTGATCTTTGCGGCGGAACCCGCGCGCGTGCGGCTGCGCGGCGGCACATTTGTGCCCTACAGTCCGCCATATCACTACCTGGCGCACGTGGCGCGTCCCGCCTTCGCCCGCCTGGGGGCGCATTTTGCCACGGAACTGGTCACGTGGGGGTGGATGCAGGCGGGAGGTGGGGAAATGGTGCTGACGGTGGAGCCGGCAGCGCGCTTGCAAGGGGTGGCGTTTGCGCCGGAAAGATCGACGAAAGTGGAAGGCGTGGCCGCCGTGACGAATTTGCCGGCGGATATTCCGCAGCGCATGGCCCGCCGCGCCCATAATTTACTGCAAGAGATGGGCTTGCAGCCGGTCATCACGCCGGTACGCGCGACAGGCAAAGGCCCTGGCGCGGGCATCGTGCTTTGGCTACCGGGGGCCGGGTTTAGCTGCCTGGGGCGCAAAGGGTTCCCGGCGGACAAAGTGGCCGAGGAAGCGGTTGCCCAACTGCGCGCTTTTGTGGACAATGGAGGGCTTATTAACTCATCCGCTGTGGACGAACACCTGGCTGATCAACTACTCTTGCCCATGGCCCTCGCCCACGGCAGGTCCAGCCTCACCACCAATCGGATCACCTTGCACACGTTGACCAATGCCGACCTTTTGCGGCAGTGGCTGCCCGTGTCTCTGCACGTTGCGGGCGAACTGGGGCAACCAGGGACGATCACGGTGACGAATGAGGTATGACGAATGAGGTATGAGGTATGAGGTATGAGGTATGAGGTATGAGGTATGAGGTATGAGGTATGAGGTATGAGGGGAGTATGTGCTGGCACATTTGCCACTCGCATACTTGCCACTCGCCACTCGCATACTCGCCACTCGCACACTCGCACACTCGCCACTCGCCACTCGCACACTCGCCACTCGCACACTCGCACACTCGCCACTCGCCACTCGCACACTCGCACACTCGCCACTCGCATACTCGCCACTCGCATACTCGCCACTCGCACACTCGCACACTCGCCACTCGCCACTCGCATACTTGCCACTCGCACACTCGCACACTCGCACAATGTTTGAAATCATCTTTTTAGGAACATCCGCATCAACGCCGTCTGTCCATCGTGGGTTGTCGGCGCATATGGTGCTGCATCGCCAATATCGCTTTCTCATTGACGTAGGCGAGGGCACGCAGCGGCAAATTTTGCAGAGCGGCCTGGGCTTTAAGCGGCTGGATAAGGTGCTGCTGACGCATGGGCATCTGGACCACATTCTGGGATTAGGGGGACTGGTTTCCACGCTTAGCCGCTGGGAAACATTGGAGCGATTGGAGATTTATGGGGGCCAATCGGCGCTGGACCGCGTCGGCGACTTGGTTTTTCGCGTTGCCTTGCGCGGGGCGCGTCCCCCGGTGGGTATCGATCTGGTGCCGTTGCGTCCGCGCATGACGGTGGTAGAAGACAGCAAATTTACGCTGACGGCGTTTCCGGTGTCGCATCGGGGGGCGGAGTGTTTTGGCTTTTTGTTTACGGAGAAGGCGCGTCGCCCATTTTTGGCGGAGAAGGCGGAGGCATTGGGGATCCCTCCTGGGCCGGAGCGGGGGCGGTTGGTGCAGGGGCAGGCGATTACGCTGGCGGATGGCACGGTGGTGCGGCCTGATGATGTTTTGGGGGAGGTGATTGCCGGCACGCGCTACGTCCATGTTGGCGATGCGGGGGAAACTGACAACTTGTTGGACGTCTGCCAGGATGCGGATACATTGGTGATCGAATCCACCTACATTGACGCCGACGCGGAGATGGCCCATCAATTTGGACACCTCACCGCCGGCCAGGCTGCGCGGCTGGCGCGTGACGCCAACGTCAAAACCTTGATCCTGACCCACCTTTCGCGTCGCTACTACGAGCGCCAGATCAAACAAGAAGCGCGCGCTATTTTTCCCAACACCTACGTGGCCCGTGACTTTGACCGCTTCCAGGTGACGCGCGAGGGCACGGTGCGCCTTTCTCGCGGTCAGGGCGGCGCGTGGAACGGGGAAGCCGAGGAGTAATGCACATGTCTGATCCATCCCGTCCCCTTACGTTTTTGTGCCTGGCCAGCGAATTGAAAGGCGTGCCCTTTCTGGTCGAGGCGCATCGCCAGGGATGCCGCACCATTCTGGTCGTGGCGGAGGCTTATGCGCAGGCGGAATGGCCGTGGTCGAGCATTGACGAACTGTTTCGGATGCCGGATCTGTCGCGGCAGCCGGACGTCACTTACGGGGTCAGTTACCTGGCGCGTAATCATCACATTGACCGTATCGTGGCCCTGGATGATTTTGACGTGGAGACGGCGGCGGACTTGCGTGAACATTTGCGAATTGCCGGCATGGGCCACACCACCGCCCGTCATTTCCGCGACAAACTCGCCATGCGCGTGACGGCGCGGGACAAGGGCATTCTTGTGCCCCCGTTCACCGGCGTCTTCAACTACGACGACTTGCGCGCCTTCATGGCCGACGTGCCGCCGCCGTGGGTGCTGAAACCCCGCTTCGAGGCCGGCGCGATTGGCATTCGCAAGTTAGGGGATGCGGAAGGCGTGTGGCGGGCGCTGGATGATCTGGGCGACAAGCAATCATTCTACCTGCTGGAGAAGTTTGTGGCGGGGGATGTGTACCACGTGGACGCGATTGTGTGGCAGGGTGAGGTGGTTTTCAGCCGTGCCAGCCGTTATGGGCTGCCGCCGCTGGCCGTCACGCATGGGGGCGGGGTGTTCAGCAGCCGCACACTGCCATTGCGCAGCGCGGAATCCGTGGCCCTGCTGTCGCTGAATCAGCAGTTGATGACGGGGTTGGGCATGGTGCGCGGCGTCAGCCATTCGGAGTACATTCGCGGCGCAGCGGATGGCCGTTTCTATTTTCTGGAGACGGCAGCGCGGGTTGGCGGGGCTAATCTGGACAGGATGGTGGCGGCGGCCAGCGAGGTGGATTTGTGGACGGAGGCGGCGCGGTTGGAGATAGCGGATGTGCGCGGCGAATCTTATACACCACCGGCGGCGAAGGATGAGAATGCCGGCATTCTCATCTGCCTCTCCCGCCAGGAACATCCCGACCTCTCCGCTTACAACGACCCAGAAATCGTCTGGCGACTGCCTAAGCCCCACCATGCCGGCGTCATCGTCGCCTCTCCTGATGCGGCGCGCGTCGAGCAGCTCATCAACGCCTACGCCGGCCGCTTCGCCCAGGATTTCCTGGCCATCGCCCCGCCCCAAGCCCCCACCCGCGTTTGATGCGTGGGCGCGACGCCGAGGGACGTCGCGCCCCCAACCATTTAGTTGCGTGAGAAAATCACCACCAGCGGGTCGTGATCGGAGAGATGACGCGCCGAGGCGTCGTCCGGCGCGGGGAGCGGGTAGCCGGCATCAATATGCAGCGCCTGCACAAACGTCAACCGTTCAAACAGCCGTGGCGACACCAGAATGTGGTCCAGCGACTGCGTGGCTCCCTGGAAGATGTATGTGTAGGGATAATCGGCGGGGGCGTCGTAGGTGCGATAGACGTGGCGCAGTCCGCCGGACTCCAACGTGTCCAGCGGCGGCGTATCCAGGAAGGAGTTCAGGTCGCCCATGACCACGAACAGGCCATTCGGGTCGGTGCTGCGCAGTTGGTCGATCAGGCTCACGTTCCAGGCGGCCTGGTCCGTGCGGGTCTGTTCCGTGGCTTCCTCGCCGGCGGAGAGGGAGAGGAAGTGGTTGTTGAGCAGGTAGAGCGTATTTGTTTCGCCGCCGAGGGTGAGCGTCACGGTGAGGAGCAGGGGCGGGCGGCTGAACAGACCCTCCGGTCCGGGATAGCTGCCTACGGTGACGACAGTGGCCTGGTCCTCGCGCACCAGGTAGCCCACATCAATGCCCCGCGAGTCGAAGCCTTCAATCAGGTAGGGGGCATAGTTGAGGGCGGCCAATTCCGGCAGCGCGACCAGTTCCTGCAAAACCCCCAGGTCCTCCACTTCTTGCAGGCCGATGATGGTGGGCGCGCCCATGGAGAGGATGGCGTCGGCCAGTTTGTGTAACCGCAGTTCGTATCCTGCCTTGTCCGGCGGGGCGGGCGAGGAGGGGTGCGGGGGGCGATAGTCGAAGAGGTTTTCTACGTTGAAGGTGGCAATGCCGAACTGATCGGGCGTGGCGGGGGCAAATGCCGGCAGTTCCGTTTCCTCTCGCGTCACTGCCGGAACTGCCAGCGGCTCAATTTTGTACTGGTCAAAGGTGAAGGCTAGCGGCCCCACCAGGTCGGTGATCACATCCCCAACCTGGATGGCGTAGGGCAGCGTACGCTGGTCGGCGTGCGTTGCGTCCGATCCGTCGTCCACCACGATGAAGAAGCCCGTTTGCGCGCCCCGGGGGACGGTGGCGACGCCCCAATGTTGCGCCACCAGCACATATTCCCCGTACTGCGTCGTGGGAGCCACGGCCACGGCGGGCGCGGCCAATCCCACCAGCATCCCTTCCCGCGCTTCGTTGTAGAGCCGCGCTTCGTCGTTGTCTTGGGGCGGGTCGTAGGCGATGGGCGGCGGTGGCGGCGCGGTTCCGACCACGAGCAGATCGGCGGCCGTGGTGGGGTAAAGGGTTGTTTGCCCGGAAATTTCACGCACCAGGCCATGAACCTGAACTATGTCGCCAACGGTTACGACGGCGTCGAAGCTATCCACGAGGACGAAGATGCCTTCTGAGGTGGCCGGGTTGTCGTCCGTGCCGGCATCTTGCACCCAAAAGCCGCCCAAATCAGGGAAGACGCCCGTGACCACGCCGGACGTCGTCAGGCGGCGGCGCACATAAGGCGAGGCGTCGCCCTCCCCCTGGATGGCCCAAATGGGCACGCCATCCCCCACGAACAGGCGAAAAGCCGGGGATTGAGCGGGATCAGGCCATTGGTCGGCGATGGCCGTGGCCGCCGGGAGGAGAATGTCGCCGACGGCGTCTTCAGGCACGCGCGCGGTGAAGCGAAGCACGGCCTCGCCGCCATCTCCCGCCAGTTCGGGCAGGAGCCAGGCGACTGCATCGCCGGACGCCACGCCGCTATCCAGTGCCTGCGCCTGCGCCAGATTGGTCGGGGGCAGGGCGGCGGTCACTTGCACGCCGGTCATGGCCGTTGGCGTGTGGTTCCAGACGTGCAGCGTGACGGTCACGACCGCGCCGGGAGGGGCGCTGTTGGGGGCGTCCAGGTCCAGGCGCAAAATGGGGGGGAATACCTGGGCGATGTCGTCCGGTTGGCGGGGCTTCAACTGTCGTTGCCCGCTGTAATACTCGCTGATGCCCGTGACGCGGTACTGCTGCCCCAGTTCCAGCGCCTCGGCGGTGATGCCCGTTTCTTTTTCCACGTAGACGAGGGTGGTTGCGCCCGCCTCGTCGGCAAGGTCGATTTCGTAGGAAAAGGAGAACTCTTCGATGCGCGTGGCGGTTCCTTGCAGGCGGGTGAGGCGGCCCAGAATGGCGTCGTCGGCGCGAAGCTGGTCCGCCGTGATGGGCAGGGGCGTGAGGTCGCCGGGGGGCGTGTCCAGTAGTTCGATGTCGGCGACTTCGGGGACGAGTTCGAGCGAGTTGCGGTACACTTCGATGCCGCCGCGCACGCGCACGTGGTCGCCGATGCGCACGGTGACGGCGCCCATGCCGCCGGGGACGTACACCTGGATGCCGCCGCTGTCGTCTTCGAGGTAAAATTTTGTGCCGGTTGTGCCGGCAAAAAATCCACCCGTATACATCGTTGCCACCCCCTCCACAATCACATCCTGCCCGATCAACTCCCGCGCCACGGCCACGGGAATGGCCCCGCCGCCCACCGTCAGCATCGCCAGCGAGCCATATTGCCGCTGTCCATTCGCCTCTGCATAGTAGCCGCGAAAGCGGAGGTCGGTGTACGTGTAGGGGCTTTGCAGCACGATTTGCGCGGAAACGGCCTCGTTGGCCGGCAAATCGGCGATGGTCCAGGTGACGCGCCCGTCCGCTTCCGCCGCGCCCGCGGGCGCGGTCAGCAGTTTGAAGGGGCGCGGCACGGGGAAGGCGACCAGGACGCCGCGCAAAGGCGTGTCCGTGGTGTTGGTGGTGACCAGGGTGAGGGTGACGGGCTGGCCGGGGATGACGCTGTCGGGAGATTGGAGGGAGATGCGAATGGGGGTGTTGATGGTGGGGGTGGTGGGGCTGCCGCTGTTTTGGGGATCGGGGTGGGCATTGGCGGCAAAGTCGGTGGCATTGTCGGATTGGTTGAGGCCGCTGCCGGCATTTCCGCCCGGCAGCCGCTCTAAACTGGCGCCATTGGGCGGCAGGGTGGCGGGTACGCCGCTGGCGTAGGCGATGGGTGCATCCCCCCACCCGACGGCATCCACGACGTTATCTTGCCGGTCGCGCAGTTGCAGCCCGCCTTTTTGTACCAGGGGCACGTCAAAGGTTGCGTCCGGCAAAACGCCTATGTCTTGCCCCGCGCGCGCGAAGAGGAAGTGGCCGTGGGCGGGGATTTCCGTGGTCTGGCCCCAGGCGATCAGGCGCTGCTCGTTGTCGTCGTCCTGGAAGCGATACCAGAGGCTCCAGCCGTTCAGGTCAACGGGGGCGTTCCCCGCGTTGTACAGTTCGATGAACTCCGTGTTGTTGCCGCCGGGGATGCCAAACAGCAGTTCGCTGATGAAAACGCCGGTGTCTGCCAGGGTGAGCGGTTCTGTTGGTGACGAGATGTTTTCGTCGGCGGTGGTGGCGGCTGGGGGAATGGGCGTGGGTGTTTCGGGAGGATTTTGCCGGCACGCGGCTCCCGCCATCGCCATCAACATCACGAAGCCAATCACAAGTTTACGCCACATAGCCACTCCTGGGGGAATAGTTGACAGTTCGCAGTTGACGGTTAGTAGCCAATCTGCGTCATCTGTGAAATCTGTGATGATATTCTCATTGAACGCGGATAAAACAGGCGTTCCCGCCGTCCGCGCTGGCCAGAGTATAGTGGGGAATGGGGGAAAGGCAATGCCGGCATTCCAAAACAAACAGGGCGTCCACATGATGGGACGCCCTGTTCAGGTATCTCTGGATGATGCAGAATAGTTAATCCGTGAATTCGTGAATCGATGAACGGTTAATCAAGCCCTGCTCGCCATGCAACCATTCAACTACTCAACAGTGACTCTACTGAAAAAAGGCCCAAAACCGGGTTTTTACACATGAACCACTCTGGTAATTTCAGCCGGACCATCGAAAAACCCGGTTTTTTCAGTGAACTCAACAGTTAATTATCCTCACTACGGCGTGTAGCCCGTGCTGATGCTGCCATCGGCCAGACCTTCGCGTGCGGCTTCTACGGCGTCTTTGCACTCTGCCGGAATCTGGCTGTCCCAGTCGTGGTAAGAGGCCAGGCCGACGCCGCCATTGGCGACGGTCGCCAGTTCAATGCCACCCTGCAGTGTTCCCGCCGCGTATTCTTTGACGGCGTTGCCCGTGGCGACATCCATGTTTTTGGCGGCGCTGGTGATCAGTGAGGAGGCCACTTCGGGATAGGTGTTGTACTGGTCCACGTCTACGCCGATAGCCATTTTGCCTGCCTCGTGCGCGGCCAGCAAGCCACCGTTGCCGGTGTTGCCGCCGACGCCAAAGATGACGTCCGCGTTCTGGCCGAGGAAGTCGAGACCGGCCTGCTTGCCCGTAGCCGGGTCATTGAAGTCGGGGATGTAGACGTTCAAGGTCTTGATGTCTGGCTTCATCGCTTTGGCGGCGTTCTGGTAGCCGGTGACGAAGCGCACGACGGGGGGGATTTCCATGCCGGAGACGGAGCCGATAACGCCGGTCTGGCTCATGCAGGCGGCCAGCGTGCCGGCAAGATACCCCACTTCGTCCTCGGCAAACATGAGGCTGGTGACGTTGCTCAGGCCGCCCTCTTCGGAGTAGCAGCTCTCTACTTCGCCGCAACCGCCCTGGTCAGCGGGGCCAGGGAAGTAGGCGAAGTCCACGATGGCAAACTTCACGTCAGGGTTGGCGCGTGCGGCGGCGGCAGTGGCGTCGCCCATGAGGAATCCCACTGTGACGATCAGGCCGCAGCCTTCCTCGACAAAGTTCTGGATGTTCTTCTCATAGTCGCTGGCGGCTTCGGAAACGATGTAGGCGAACTCCATTCCTTCCGCCTCGGCGGCTTCGCGTGCTCCCTTGAGGCTGAACTCATTGAAGCTTTTGTCATTTTCACCACCTGTGTCCAGCACGGCGCATACCTTCTGGGCGGATGCGCCGCCACCGCAAGCGGCAAGGATTAAGCTGAGAATCATCACGGTAACGAGTAGCACGTTGAAGCGTTTGTTGGGCATCTCTTTCTCCTCTGAGTAGATTGAAATGGCGAAGTCACGGGGCGCGATGGCGCCGATTCTTCTTGTATGGATGAGAACGTTTTTTTTGGCCCCCGTTGGGTAACTTCTCAATACTTCGGGGGAGCCGCAGCCTGAGCTTGTCGAAGGCCGCTGGTTTCGACAGGCTCAACCAACGCTACCGCACTTTTTTGAGAAGATACCCCGCTGCTTCATAAAATGCCGGCACTTCCAGGCAAACTAACGAGACACGCACATTATACCTAAATGCCGGCGGATAATAAAGAGGCCGCCGCGTGAAATGGTGTAACTTCTTCCCGGAGGCTGCGTTGATGTTCAATACCTTGAATGAGGAAACGGTTTTGGCCCGAAATGGAGCTTCCGGAAAGGTGTGGGCAAGTGTTCAATGACCCCTCGCCTGATGCACCTCCCGGAACAACCGGAGGCAGGCAGGGCAGGCGTTTTGCGCGCCAATCGTTTTCAAGCGAGCATGGGCGCGACGGTCCCGCAGCGGCTGCCCGCAAAATGACACCCTGGCGCGGCGACCATCCTCGGCAATGTGCCATACATCCCCGTTCAGAATAACCACGGGATCCTCATCGGGAAGCATGTGGCCTTCCTACCTTCCCTGCCGCTGCAAGGAGATGTAGCGCGTGCGCGCATGGGCATAATCGCCCGGCGGCAGGAATTGAAGCAGCAAATGGGTGTCTTTCGCAGGCGCTTCCAGCACAAACCAGCCTTCCTTTGCGCCGCCCGCGAACAGGCGAAAATCCGAAAGCGCCGGTTCTGGTTCCACGACCGCCGGCGTTCTCCATTCCTGACCCTGGCTGTCCAGAATACGAAAATCCCAACCGTTGAGGTCTTGTGACGCCTCATCGTTGCCAATGTAGCGAACGCGGGCGTAGAGAAGCACATACTGCCGACCCGGCGGCGGCGGATCGTTGTACCGGTTGGCGGCGAAAATGCGCTGCCACGCTTCTTCGCCACCGTGCATTTCCAGCAGCAACAATTCCCATGACTCGTCCACGATGGTCTGATCAAAACGGGCCGGCTCCGTTGCCTGCGTGCCGATGCGGTTGCGCTGAATATCCGCCAGGGCCGCGGGCACGTCAACGCCGGCGTTTTCCTCCAGAGCCACAAAATGGGTGATGCTTTCGCCGTCGCCGCTTTCCTCGGCGGCCAGCATCAGGTTACGCTCATCGGCGACGGCCAGGAACAACTCCCATCCTTCCGCGGTTGTGCCGGCAATCATATCACTGGCATTGCTCAACATCGGTTCGGGAGCCACCTGTGCGACTTCAAACGCGAAGTGCAGCCGCATGGCGGAGCCGGTGAGTCCCAAAAAGAGATAATCATTCGCGCCGGCCAGCGGGCTTTTGCTGACGGAGAGCCGCAGTAGCACGTATTCAAAGCCCTCCGGGGGCGGGTCGTTGAACATGTTAGCGGCGGCGGTGCGGTCGCTGGCTTCCGTCCCGCGCACCATCTCCAGCACAGTTATCTGCCAGTGGGGGAGGACGATGGGCGTTCCGGGTGCGAGTGGTTGGGCGCGGGAACTGGCATTTTCCGCCAGTGGCGGCGCGGCGGTGGGGATGGCAGGGGCGTCTAGCCAGAGGGTGGCCGTGGCTTGCGGCCCGGTGGGGAGGGCGACGGCAGGCGTGGGTGTGGGGGAGAACAGGGCCGTGACGGCCTGGCAGGCCAGCAGCCAGGCGGCGGTGAAGAGGAGCAGAAGGGGGCGGGCCATGGGGGGAAGGGGGGGCGATTTTTTCATGCTGCGGGGGATTGTACCAGAGGGTGGGTCAACTGTCGCCGGTAGAACCAGAGCATGAGCAGGGTGTTGGCGGCGAGGAAGGGGCCGATGGCTTCCAGGCTGATGCGGGCGGCGAGGATGCCGGCAATTGCCGGCAACACCGCATATCCCAAACTGGCCGCGCTCACCTGGAACCCGATGCTGTTGGCGGCGTGGGTGTGGCCTACCCAACGTGGTGTCATGGCGATCAGGGTGGGGAAGATGGGCGCGAGGGCCAGCCCCATGAGGGCCAGCCCGCCAAAGTTCAGCCCGGGCCAGGTGGGGATGGCGATGAGCAAGCTGCCGAGGAGGGCGATGGCCATGCAGCCTAACAGCAGGCGCGTCGCGCTCCAGCGGTCGCCGATGAGGCCAAAGAGGAAGCGCCCCACCCCTAATCCCGCCCAGAAGAGACTGAGCCAGATGCCGGCATATGCCGGCAACACCCCACGCCCTTCCGTCAACAACGTATAGCTCCACTGCCCCGCCACCGACTCCACGCCCGTATACACGAAGAACAGGAAAATGCCGGCCCAGGCCAGCGGCAGCCGCAGCGTCTGGCGCAGCGGCGCGGACGGCCGCGCCTCCTCCATCGTATCCGTGGGCAGTTGCCAGCGCCGGCGCGTGATCAGGAAGCAAACGGCCAGTGCCGCGAACACCCCGCTCACCACCAGATAACCGGACTGCCACGGCAGCGCCCGCGCCAGCAGCGTCGTCACAAACACCGGCCCCAGCATGGCCCCCAGGCCAAAATTGACATGCAGCCAATTCACCAGCCGCGTGGAAAAATTAAGGGCGAAATAGATGTTCAGCGCCCCATCCATGGCCCCCATGCCCGCCCCCGCCACCATGCTGGCGACAATCAGCCATCCCCACGAAGTCGCGCGGCTGAAGGCCGCCGCCCCCGCCATCATCACCAGGCTGCTGAGCAAAAGGAACCGCCCCACGCCTAGCGCGGAGACCAGCCGCCCTGTAGCGAAACTGGCGAGCAGATGGCTGGCGGTGCTTGCCAGCAGCAGCAGCCCCAGCGCGTCTAGCGGCAGCCCGAACGAAGCGCGGACCGAAGGCCAGGCGATTCCCAGCATGGACGCGAACAGTCCAATCCCCAACATTTCGGCGTAGGCAATACCGACAACAGTATAGCTATCACCACGGCTATGAGTCTTTGTCACTCCGGGACCTTTGTGTGCATAGCAAAGGGTTCCCCTTCAGCAGCCATCAGGCAAATCCCGGAAAGAATCAAGACGATTACAAAACCGACGTAGTTGTCTTGAAAGAAGCGGGAAACAAAACCGATAAGAAAAATGTAAATCCCCGCAACAAGCAGCGTGGTTCCAATCCCGTTGCGTTGCCACTGAAATCTCATCAGAATTGCCAGTAAGGGCAGACCCAATGAGATTTGAAGTATCCAGAATGGAAAAGGGTCGAGAGCAGAGGGAATGATGCCCAGGCTAACCAGGATCGTACCCAATGTATGCCCGCGGATTGGGTAATTGATGGCAACAGCGCCGCCAGGGTAGGCAAAAACGTCAAGAAAAAAAGCGCGTGGATTCCAGACCACAAACGGGCCAATAACTATGACGGCCACTCCCACAACGATGGCCAGCAATTTCAACGTTTCCTTGATTCGATTGGCGCGGGGGACGTATTGTTGCAATAGCAGAACGTAGAATGGCAAAAAGAAGCCAGCAGATTGTTTGCTGGCACAGGCCAGACCAAGAAATATGGCGGAGATAATTAGTCGCCTTTGAGATAGGGTTAAAATCGTGAGGAAGATGAGCAAAAGGATGACAACATCATTCATGCCAATCATGACCGGACGTGTCAATAGTGGATTCAAGGCTACTCCTGCCAACAGGGTCAATTTAAGCGTTGGTTGCTGCACCATAACGGGCAGCAATATGGCAAACATCACGTAGGCCGCCAGATATATCCAGCGCTGATCATATGGTAATGTGTGCTGCTCGAAGAGACGAAAAACAGGGTATGAAAAGAGGAGGAAGCCGGGCAGGTAGACGAAATGCTCGAATGCAGGATTGGTTGGCATTTCGATGCGGGAGAACCCGTAGAATTGCAAAGGCGTATGCGCATAATTTGCTACGTAAGGATTCACTTCGTTGCTGAGGAAATGTAATGCTGATTCAATTTGAATCGCACCGTCATGTATATCGGCATACGCTTCTGTGTATCCCGATTCATCCACTTGAGAGATGATGCGCGTGCGGATATTGTTCAGGGTGGGATGTACGACGGCGGTGGCAATCATGATTAAGATGAGTCCCAAACGAACAAGAAAGACCAGGCGTGTCTTGTTAAACTTTTCGGGTAAACGAACATAATCTGTTAATGGATGCCATATTGCCAGAAGAATGTATAGCATGAGCGGAACAACGAGAAGAAATGAAATGCCACCCGTATACATGTGTGCCGGCACAAGTAATAGTAAAAATAACAGGTCAAGCGGAATAGCAAAGGCTCCTTGCCTTCTTGAATGTGGCTCGTTCATTTTCATATAGGCTCGCTTTTTATGGCTGGGTCAACCAGGCGGAGGGGTTATTTGACATGAGGACGGACATGGGCACGAAGGTGTAGCCGCGGGACTGCATCTCTCCGATGTAGCGGTCGATGGTTTCCGGCATGTCGGCGCGATAGGTGTGGGTGTAGAGGATGGAGCCGGGGAAGGAGCCTTCGCGCATGGTCTGGCACATGCGGTCGGCGGTGGTGTCTTCGCGCCAGTCGTCGGCGCTGCCGGACCAGATGATGGTGGTCCAGCCGGCTTCGTAGGCGGCCTGGACGCTTTCGTCGGAGCGGGAGCCGAAGGGGGGGCGCAGCCACGGTTTGGTGGACTGCCCGGTGAGGCGCAGGACGATGTCTTCGGTGCGGTTGAGTTCGTCCACGACCTGCTCCGCACTCATGTCGCGCATGTTGCCGTGGGAGTAGGTGTGGTTTGCCAGTTCGTGGCCGCGACGGGCGATCTCGCGTACCCAGTCGGGGTAGGTTTCCGCCCAGGAGCCGAGGATGAACATGGTGGTTTTGACGCCGTGGCGGTCAAGGATGTCCAGTAGTTCGCCCAGGTGCGCGGGGCTGCCTTCGACGTCGAATCCCAGTTGAATCAGGTTTTGGCCGCCGCCTGTGCCGGCAAAAACCATGTCAGGCCAGGCAGTCGCGGGACGAGGCCACGGGCCGGGCGCAACCCCGTACAGCGGTTGTATATCCGCCAGCGCCGCCTGGGGGCGGCAGGCGAATTCGGATGTGGGCGTGGGGGCAACTGTTTCCGTGGCGGTGGGCGGGGGCGGGGCCGTGTTGGTGGGCGTGGGGGTGGCCGTGGAGGGAGGTGTGGCGGATGGCAGCGGCGTGGCGGTGGGGCGCGCCGTGGATAGGATCGGCGGTGGCAGCGGCGTGGCGGTTGGCGCCGCCGCTGCCGTGGGCAACGCCGCCGCTATCTGAGAGGAGGTGGTGGGGTCGGGCAGGGAAGCGGCGGGCCTGGCGCAGCTTGCGAGTAAGATGACGGCTATCGTCGTCAGGACGAACGTTGTTTTTTGCCAGGACCCCATGCCGCTTGCCCCATGATGTTTCTTGTGCCCGCTGGAAGGCCGGTTGCCACCGGCTTTATGAATCGCTGCTGTTCCAGATGGCCATCAGTTCTTCTTTGACTTGCTGCCGTTCTTGCTGGTAATCGGCGGCGGAGATTTTGCCGTTGGCGTAGGCGTCATCCAGCGCGACCAGCGTCGCCAGCAGTTCTTCCCGATCCGCCGGTTCCTCTATTGGGGCATTGCGCCGCGCCCGCTGTGTGGCGATGATGGCAATGCCGGCAACCAGGACCAGCGCGCCCGCGCCGATGAGAATCTGGGTGGTGCTGTTGATGGCCACAGCGCCACCGCCGGAGCGTGGTTTCCCTTCCAGCGTGATGCTGAGGCTGCCGCCCGCGTTCACGGGTGCGCCGGTGTATTGCACAAAGGTCTGCCCCTGGAAGTCCTGCGGACCGCTGCTCTGCCAGTCGCCCACGAGGGTGACGCCGCTGTCGGGGAGGATGATGGTGGGGATGGTGGTGTCGTAGGGGACGCTGTGGGCCACGGTCATGCCGCTGTCGTATGGGAGCGTGTAGCGGACCAGCAGGTTCATGCTGTTGGGGCCGGGGCGCAGCGGCAGGGTGTCGCGCCAACCCGCGTCTGTGGGGAAGAGTTCATTGGCGGGCACGAAGGAGTCGAGGGAACCAAAGCCGCGTTGGAAGGCGGGATTTTGCGCGTCGGGCGGCAGGGGGATGAGGACCGTGCCGCCGTTGACGTCGCCGGAATCGCCCACGTAGACCTGATTGGCGTTGTTGCTGAAGGTGTACAACTCGTTGACTTCCAACTGGGTGGCAGTGACGTTCATGATGATGTGTAGCTGGTCAATGGAGATGACCGAGGCGTCGGTGGTGGGGTCGTAGATGGTGATGGGCAGGGCGGCGCTGGGTTCGTCGGCGCCGAGGCGGCCAATGTCGCTGCTGAAGCTGATGTCGTTGTAGGCGACGCTGGCCATGTACACCCAGTCGGAAGGGGCCTGAGTGATGTCGAACTGGAAGGAGCCATCGGTGTTGACGGTGCTGGTGAGGACGAGGCCAATGGTGAAGTCGGCGGGGTTGAAGGCGCGCAGGAGTGCCGGCAAATCACCGGCCGCGTTTCCCGTCGTTCCGTTTAGCACCTGCCCCGTAATCACCCCATCGACGAGCACCACCGGGGCCACGCCGTTAAAAGAAAATGTGGCGCGGCCATAATCGACCATTGCCCAAACGTCGTCCGCGGGCGTGTTGGGGAGCAGGGCTTGCAGGCGGTCAAAGGCGGTCTGGTTGCTGTTGTCGCGCCAGAATGTGGGGTCGGTCATGAAGGCGGTGTCCGGGCCGGGGTCGAGGGCGGCGAACAGATCCGCGCCACGGGCGATGGCGTCCGGCGAGGCGCTGAGGGCGAAGACGGCGGCAACGAGGTTCCAACGGTCTGCTTCGGCGATGGCGTTGGTGCTGCTGGGGCCAAAGGGGGGCATTCCTTTTTCCAGGTTGCCGTCGGTGATGGCCTGGAACATGCCGGCAGGAATGGCCTGGCGCGCGTACTCGGGGTCGTTGAAGGGGCGAGGGGGGGCGGGCAGGCGGTCTACCATGTCGCCGTCGCCTGCGCCTTGTGGGCCGTGGCAGTTGGCGCAGCGTTCGGCGAAGATGGTGAGGCCGGCGTCGGCGTCGGCGGTGGAGATTTCGGATGTGGGGGTGGATTGGGAGAATGCCGGCAATGCCGGCATCACCACCATCATCGCGGCCAAAATCAGCAAGGGGAGCATAAAACGAGCGTGTTTTGATGTCATCATGAGGGGAAGAAGCGCCTGTAAGCTTTGAGCTTCAGAGAAGGTTGTCATCTTCCTGGAAGCTCAAAGCTTCCAGGAAGATTCTGTTTCGGACGCGGGCTGCGCCAGCGGCGTGCCACAGCCGGCGCAGAATTTATCACCGACATCGGTGCGTTGACCGCACCGCGGACAAAAACGGGCCACGGGCTGCCCATTTGCTTGCGCCGGCGCGGCGGATTTGGCGGGCGCGCCCTGGTGTCGCCTACGGGCCACAGCCGCCTCAATTTCACCTTCCACCGCCGTCGGCGACGCGGCCCGCCCGGCGTGGCCGCGTCGTGCTGCCACGGCGGCTTCGATTTCATCCCCCAAGCCCGCGGCAGGGGGCGTGGCGGGCGTCAGGGCGTCAAGTTGCTGCAAGACGCCCGCCGTCTCCATTTTCAGGGTCAGGCGTTGGGATTCGTAGATGTCGGCGGGGATTTTGCCCGTTTCGTAGTCGAAATCAAGGGCACGCAGTCGTACCAGCAGTACTTCTTTTGCCGCCAGTAACGGTTGCCGCGATGACGCGGCAGGTGTGGCGTGACGGGACGTATCTGGCTGCCTGCTGGGCAGCAAAAAGGGGTGCGCCAGGAAAAAGGCCACCCCTAGAAATAGGGCTAACCCGAGAAGAATAGAACCTGTGGACATAACTGTTTGTCTGTTGTTGCGGACGGGCGGATGGGGACATTTGGGCCATCATGCTCGTCGTTGTGGATCAGGCATCCTCCGCCAGCAGGCGTTCGATGGTACTGACAAGGCGCTGTTGCGAGACAGGGCCAATGACGATGTCTTTGATCAGCCCATCTTTGCCAATGAAGAATGTCTCCGGTACGCCGGTTACTTTGTATTCGTGCGAGATCATGGAGCGCAGATCGGGCGCGTTGGGATAGGTGACGTTGAATTCATTCATGTAGGCGATGGATTGGGGTTCCACGTCAATGTAGGCGACGCCGAGGAAGACGACTCCCTTGTCGGCGTAGGCGCGCCAGGTGTTTTCGAGCAAATCTGCTTCGACGCGGCACTCAACGCACCAGGAGGCCCAGAAGTTGAGGACGACGACCTGCCCTTGCATGTCCGCCAGGGATGCGGTCTGTCGTTCTTCCCATTCATACCCGTTAAAGAACTGTAAATCGAAGCCGGGCGCTTTGCTTCCCGGTTCCGGGCGCGAGGCGTTGGTGTTCATCAACCCCCAACCTAGAAAGCCGAGGATGAACAGGACGGCGGCGGCGGTGACGATGCTCCATTTGTTGATGCGCCGCGCGGGCGCGGAATCATCCGGTGTCATGGTTACGTCTGTCATGATTTTTGTTGCAATTCCTTCTCTACGCGGGCCAGGTAGGGGTCTTCGCCAGATGGAGGCGGGGAGGAGGGGGGGGCTTCCTCGTCGCGGTCGTCCTCTGGTCGGCGCAGGCGATTGAGGTAGCGCGCAAAGAAGAATCCGCCTCCGATGACGGCGGCTGCCGGCAAAATCCAGACGATGAGGTCAAACCCACTGCGAGGGGGTTCGGCCAGCACGCGGTCGCCATACTGTTCGGCGAAATAGTCCATGATTTGCTGCTTGCTACGACCTTCGGCAAGCTGCGTGCGGATTACTTCGCGCCAATCCCGGCAGGCTTGCGTGGGGCACACGTCCAGTGGGGTGCTTTCGCACACGGGGCAGTAGAGGTCGTGGGCGACTTCGTTGACCTGGTCATCCGTGATTGCGGTTGATTGCGCCAGCGCGGCGGGGGCGGCTGCCAGGGCCGCGACTGCTAGCAGCAGGAAGAGGAGCGTGAGGAAACGTGTCTTGTTTGACATAATCATTTGCGCCTAGTCGGTGGCCGCGCCACCGACGACGACACGGCGGCGACGAGCAGCCAAAGGTTCGCGCACGGGCACGGGGTCCGACCAGCCGGCAATGGTTGTGCCCAGGACAAAAATAAGGCCGCCTGCCCAAACCCAGTTGATGAGGGGGTTGACGTACACCTTGAAGGTGGCCAGGTCGGCGGCGACCGGTTCCCAGTTGATGAGGAGGGCGTAGAAGTCCTCGGAAACGGTGGAGCGTTTATCGGGAATCGTCATGGGCTGGTTGGTGCGCGTGTACAGTTCGGTGCGGGGATGCAGCGTTTTCAGGAAAACGCCGTTTTTGTATATGTCTACGGTGGCTTCCGTGATGACGAGGTCATCGGCGCCGGGGAAGCGGTCCACGCCCTGGAAGGTCATGGAGAAATCGCCGATGGTGAGGGATTCGCCCTGATGCAGTTGGAGCTGGCGCTGCTGTTGATAGACGGTGCTGCCGATGATGCCGAAGCCCATGATGACGACGCCCAGGTGAATCCAGTAGCCACCGTAGCGGCGGCGGTTGCGGGCCATGAGGCGGATGAAGGCGGTCCAGGGTGGTTCGCCTTTTTTCATGCGCGCTCGTGTGCCGCGCCAGAATTCGAGGAGGGTGATAATGCCGGCAAACGTCACCAACCCATATCCCAACAAAGCCACCCAGCTACGCACGCCCAACGCATACAATGCGCCTACGAACAGCACTGTCACCAGTGCGGGCCAGCGCATCATGATTTCCAGTCGTTTGAGACTGGTGCGATACCACATCGTTAGCGGGGCCACCCCCATGAGCAGCATCAGCAGCGCAAACAGGGGGCCGTTTACCTTGTGGTAGAAGGGGGGGCCTACGGTAGCCTTGTCTCCCGTGAACAGTTCGGAAATGATCGGGTAGTTTGTGCCCCAGAACGTGCCAAACAGGATGCCCAGGAAGAGGAAGTTGTTTAGCAGAAAGGCGGCTTCCCGCGAGAGGAGCGAGTTGAGGCGGTTTTCCGAGCGCAGTTTGTCCCAACGGATAAAAATCCAGGCCAGGGAGAAGAGCAGCATCAGCACGAGGAAACCGAAAAACAGGGGGCCGATGGCGGATTGGGCGAAGGCGTGTACGGAAGAGATGACACCGCTGCGGACGACGAACGTGCCATAAATCGCCAGTAAATAGGTGAGCAAAACGAGGAACATGTTCCAGATTTTGAACATGTCGCGCTTTTCCTGGATCATGATGGAGTGGAGGAAGGCCGTGCCGGCAAGCCAGGGCATAAAGCTAGAATTTTCCACGGGGTCCCAGGCCCAGTACCCCCCCCAGCCTAACACATCATAGGCCCAACGCCCGCCCAGAATCAAGCCCAGGCTGAGGAACAGCCAGGCGACCAGCGTCCAGCGGCGGGTGAGGCGAATCCAGGTGTCGTCCAGCTTGCCGCTGAGGAGGGCGGCCATGGCGAAGGCGAAGGGGATGGTGAGGCCGGTGAAGCCCAGATAGAGCATGGGGGGATGGATGATCATGCCGGGATGGCGCAGCAGGGGGTTGAGGCCGTTGCCGTCGGCGGGAATGGGGCTGAGGCGGACAAACGGGTTTTCCACGAATAGCGAAATGCCCAGGAAGAAAATCTGAGTGACGGTGGAAATGGCCAGGGCGTAGGGGACGAGTTCGTGTTCGTCGCGCCAGTGCCGCAGCATGGCGATGCTGGTGAAGGCGGCCAGGAGCAGGTTCCAGAAGAGGAGGGATCCGGCCTGCCCTCCCCAGAGCGCGGTGACTTTGAGGTAGGTGGGCATGCCGCGACTGGTGACGCGGGCGACGTATTCCAGGGAGAAGTCGCTGCGCAGCATGGAGGCGACGAGGGCGAGGCAGGCCAGCAAGACGAGGGGAAAAATGAGGATGGTGGCGTTGCGGGCGCTGGTAACCCAGCGTTCGTCGTGTTGGACCATGCCGTAGATGGTTGCCAGAACGCCATAGACGGAGATGACGAAGGCAATCATGAGGGCTGTGTAACCAAGATCGGCAATCATAGGGTTTCTCGGGGGCCGGGGTATTGGTGATGGTTGATCATCTTCCCGGAAGCTGTATGAGACGCCGTTGGTCTGCGATTGAGCTTCCGGGAAGGTTAGCGGTCTAATTCGCGCTTTGCGCGGCTTCTTCGTAACGGGTGGGGCATTTGAGGAGTAGTCCGCCCTGGTTGGCGTAGAAGACGCCGTTTTCGATATGGCCTTCGACCAGGGCCTCCGCTTCGTGTTGCAGCAAGTCGGGCATGGGTTCGTTCATGGCGACGATTTGCAGGGTTTGTTGGGGGTTGCTGAGGTCATCTACGACGGAGAACTCCAGGCGGGTGGTGTTGGCGTCTACCTGGATGAAGTTGATGGTGTCGCCGATGACGAACCCGGCGATGCGCAGGTCTTTGCCGGCATATTTAGCCGGATTCGCGTAGTATTCTTGCACCGTCACATAAAGCTGCGTGGTGTCGCGCATGGCGTTGTAAATCAAGAACGACAGCGCGGCCAGGATGACGAGTCCGCCAATGACGTACTTCAGGCGGCTGGGGCGGGCATCCATGATGACTTGCTCTTTATTGGTCCAGGTCGTTTCGGCCATTCGATACTCCTTCGAGGAAAGTGGTCAGTTGACAGTGGGTAGTGGTCAGTTGGTCGTCGCTTTTGCGGACCAGCGGACCGCCGCTTCAGGCGGAGGTTGGTGGCGGCTACGGCATCGCCGACGGCAATCGGCACTACGGACGTCTTCTCCATCGTGGCACGCCGCACTCAAGGGGAACGCCTTGAGTGGATAGTCGTTGGGAAAGTTGTCAAATAGTCATAGGCCAGCCCCCATGCAGGGGCGGACTGGCGCTTGATGTTTCCGATTGTAGGGGGAAGGCAGCCGCGTCAATAGTGACGAATGTAACAAATGGGGGAGATGAAGCGCCAGAGGATCAGGGTGTTTCGTTTTCCTCGTCATCCCAATCTTCTTCCTCCCATTCTTCTTCCAAGTCGTCCATCATTGCTAAAAAGTCACGAGCCTGTTGCTCGTAGTTTTGGGGTACGGAGACGTAACCATTGCCCAGCAGGCCCACAGTGAGGCCGATGGCCCGACCTGCGCCTTCTTGCCAGGCGATGGCGGGAATGCCTTCGGCCTGGAGACTACCGGCAATGACTTGTGCCGGCAAAATCCCGCCTGTTTCCTGTATCACCACCCAACGTACTTCCTCATCGTGGCCTGGCGTAGTCTCCACCGCGTTCCGGTCGGCGCCGGCGGCATATGATTCGGAATTCATGGATTTGAGAGGGAAAGCAGCCTCGCTCATTCTTATCTCCTGATAGCTGCGTCGAAATCTTCTTGAACGCATTATACACTAAATGCAAACCATGCGACCAAAGAAGATCGGGAACATGAGATCGGGGTGAGACCTGCCGCCAAAGCAAAACCTCCGCCACTTTTGTCGTGACGGAGGCTTGCTCCAAGAAGAGAAGAAGGGAAGGAGGTTTGTCAGTAGCCGTCAGTCCGTGCCGGCCAGAGCCAGCGCGGGCTGTGCTTCTACGGGAATCGGGTGTGGCTCAGGGGTGTGGTCCACGACGCGCAGGTGGCGTACGCCGAGGGTGAAGGCCAGCAGTCCGTAGGCAATAATGCCCAATCCTGTGCCCCACTCAACCAGGGAAGGAGTGTAGTGCGTATATTGCGGGACAATGCCTTGTGGCAGGTGGGCGAAGACGACGAGCTGGCCGACCATGTTCACGTCCCAGCGATAGGCGACGAGGCCGCCAACAACGCAGAGGAGGGCGACCATGCGCGGGAGGGGTTTTTGGCGCAGGCGGGGGGTGAGGAGAATAAATGCCGGCACAACCGCCCCCAACAAAATCTCCCCAATCCAGAAATTAAACGCCAGCGAGCCGCGTGTCAACAACTGCAACCCTTCCGTGCGCCCCGGTTCATACGTGTAGCTCATCGCCAATACGTCCCAGAAGCGCAGATACAAGTATAGCAGCAGCCCCCAGCCCACAAAGCGGGCCAATTGCGCCAGCAGATCATCCTTCACCACCGCCAACCGGGGCGACAACCGCGCCGCCAACATGGAAGCGAGAATAGTCAGCGCCGGCCCGGCCACCGCCGCCGAAATGATAAACAACACAGGCAAACCCGGTTGATACCAGATGGGGCGTGCTTTCAGAATGCCGTACGTGGCTCCCAGCGACGACTGGTGCAGCATGGAGAGGCAGAGACCCGCAATTGCCAGGGCGGGGGCCAGCTTGTGTACATGCTCCAGCCGCTGCGTCAGGCGCGGCCAACGCTGCCGCAGCCAGGCGAAGCGGGCAAAAATGGGCGCCGTCTCCAGCACCAACACCGACAGATAAAGGGCCACGCACATCGTCACTTCCCACAGCGGCGAATGTGGGTTCCAAAATGCCAGCGCGTGCCAGAAGCGGTCCGGGCGGCCAATGTCCAGCAGCAACGTCATCAGGGCCATGCTGTAGCCGATGAGGCCGATGAAGACGGCTGTGCGGGCCACCGGCTGGAAGCGGCGCAGACCGAGCAAATAGACGGCGGCGGAGAGGAGGAAAGCGCCCGCGCTGAGGGCTATCGAGGACAGGTCAATGGCGATCCAGAGTCCCCAGGGGACAAGATCGCTCAGGTTGGTGATCACCAGGCCGCGGGCGAAGACCAGCACGCCGCCGATAACGCCGCCCGTCATCAAGACTAGCAGCAGGAGTATCCACCAACGGAACGGGTTCAGGATTCGTGCGCTCAATTTGCCGTTCATGCGTTTACCTCACTATGCGCTTCATGTGGTGGCAGGTAGTAGATGCGCGGCTCCGTGCCCAGTTCTTCCCGCAGACGGAACGAGGGGTGTGCCGCCAGTGCTTTGCTTACCGGCGAGTCAGGGTCGTTCAGGTCGCCGAAGATGCGCGCCCCGGTTGGGCAGGTGACCACGCACTTGGGCGTCGCTTCCCGGTCTACGCCGGGGGTGAGGCCGTGCGCCAGGCCGCGATTGATGCGCTGGTAGCAAAAGGTGCATTTTTCCACGACGCCACGCGGACGACGTTCGACTTCTGGCTGGCCCCATGCCGGCACATCCGGGTTATCCCCCGTAAACGCTTCCCAGTTGAAGGAACGCGCCCCATACGGGCAGGCTATTTCGCAATAGCGGCAGCCGATACAGCGGTCATAATCCATCATGACGATGCCATCGGCGCGGTGATAGGTGGCCTTTACCGGGCAAACGTCCACGCAGGGCGCATTGTTGCAGTGCATACATTGCACGGGGAGGAACACTTGCTGCTCCCCGACCTTTTCCGCTTCGGTGACCTGGTTCCAGGAGATGCCGGGGGCGGTGTCGTTGGCGGCGGCGCAGGCGTGGGTGCAGTCGCCGCAGCCAATGCACTTTGATTGGTCAATAATCATGGCCCAGCGGGGGCTGGCGGAGTCGCCGGGTGCTTTGGAAGCGGAGATAAGCTCTTCCGCGACCTCTCCCAGTTTACGCGGTCCCACGACCAGGACGGTTCCCGTGCCCGCCAGCAGCATTTTGAGGAAACCGCGTCTTCCAATCTTCTCGTTGTTCATGACAATACCTCGAAACCTTCCTGGAAGTTGGACGCTTCCAGGAAGGTGATGGGGCTAGAAATCCGCCTGTCGATACCAGTTGCGCAGCCAGGGGGCCAGAACCATGCCGAAACCCATGCCCACGAGCGCGGCCAGGGCGACAAAGCTGTACGGGCTGACCGGGTTCGGCTGGGCGCTGACGGTGGTGCTGTTGGCGGGGGGTTGAACCATGCCCGCCTGCTGCAGTTCGCCGGGGAGCAGGTTGTGGTCCGTGGGGACGTGCATTTCCTGCGCGTGGCACTCGGAGCAGGTGACGATGTCCACGGTGAAGGTGTGAGAGCGTTTGCCGTGTCCCTCGCCCATCTGCGTGTCGGAGATGGTCAGGTGGCAGTCGGTGCAGAGGACACCTTGCTGGGCGTGGGCGGTAGCGCCAAACATTTCGGACTCATTGTCGTGACATGTCTGGCACAGTTCTTGCGCGCTGCTCTTCTTAATCTCGCTGGTGTGCGGGTTGTGGCAGCGAATGCAGGCCAGGTTTTCCTGGCTGTGGGTGCTGTGCTGCCAGTCGGAGTAGGTGTCTATGTGGCAATCGCCACAGCGGCGCGAGGAGATGTCCGTGGGCATGATCACCATATCAGGATGGTTGACGGAGGTGGGATAGTGGCAAGTGGTGCAGGCTACGCCCTCTTCTTCGTAGGTTCCGGTGGCTTCGTCGAAGCCGGTGGTATGGCAAGGCAGGCAGGCTTGTGGCTTGCCTTGCTCTTGCCATGCTTCTTGGAAGATGGGGTCGGAAAAGGCCTGTCCGTGTGGGCTTACGGCCCAGGAAGTCTGGATACTTTCGTGACAGTCGAGGCAATCTTGCGGTTCGGCTGTTTGCAGCGATGTGTTGGCCTGGACGATGGTGGTCGCTAACAGACCCATGGGGAGGGCAAAAAAGATGCCCACAATCATTCTCCACATCAGGTTTTTGTACATTCCAAATTTCCCCTTGTGCGCCGCCGTTAGCTGATTTGGGGCTGAACGACTGCCGTAGCTTTTTCAAACTGGCGGCGGACTTTACAGGTCAGGCAGGCGGACTGGAGTTGCCCGTTACTGCGATGGCATTCCCAACAAGGGATGTCTGGCTGGAGATAGGCTGGGCAACGGTCGCGCAGCCGGGGGGGGCAGTCAAACACTTCCCAGCAGGGGACTGGGGTTGTGCGGGTTTTTAGTTGGGCCAGTTCGGCTTCGGCTTCCGCCTGCCAGCGAGCATCCAGACGGCGCAGGAACCAGCCAATGAGGATGGTGATGCCGATGGGGATACCCAGGCGGAGGAGGAAACCGAAGGCGATTGTGAGAATTTCTTGGAAGGTGGTCATGGTACACCGTCCGTGTTGGTGGCTTTGTGAGAAGCCAGGTCAACACCCCTTGATTGGATAGAAGAGGTCATAAAGCGGCGTGCTGACCGCTTTTGCGTTCGTAGTGGCGTTGCAGCAGTGTGCCGATGGAGAGGAGGATAAATGCCGGCAGCACCACGCGAACTAAAAAGAAACTTGTGACGATAAAGAAGGCCGATAACGCACTCATGGTGGACCTCACTTGTGGTGAATGGTCTGACGGTTTTGAGAGACGGGAACTGGAGGAGTAAGCAAACCATCAAACCGTGGGTCTAACTTTGCCTACAGTGTAAGGGTTTGCCGGCGTGGGGTAAATTGGCTGTGTGACGGATTCTGGGAATGGGGCAACCGCCCCAAAGCGTGGGTATGTGGCCGTGCTAAAATGGGGCAAATGGGGAATTCAAACTGAGGTTAAATGGGGCGATTACCCCATAACGGCACGCGGGAAGAGGAAAAAGGGGATGGCGAATGGGGCGCGTGTTGGGGGGCTAGGGTTTGATGATGCCTTTGCGGATGGCGTACTTGACCAGTTCCGTGCGCGAGTGGAGGTTTAGCTTGCGCATGATGTTTTCGCGGTGGCGGGCGACCGTTTTGGGGCTGATCACTAGTTTTTCGGCGATCTCCGCGTTGTTGGTTCCTTCCGCCAGCCAGGCCAGCACCTCTTCTTCGCGCGGTGTCAGGTTGTCCGAGGATGTATCGGCGGCGCTTTCTCGCTGGGCGACAAAGTCGCGCACGAGCAGTTTCGCCAGCGAGGGGTATAAGTATACTTCGTTGGCGGCGGCGGCGCGGATGGCCGTGACCAGTTCGTCCGGCGCGGCGCGTTTGGGCACATACCCATGGGCCCCCGCGTCCAGCATCTGGAAGAAATACTCTTCGTCTTCGTGGATGGTGAGGGCGACGATGGCAACCTGTGGGTACTGGGCTTTGATCAGGCGGGTGGCGGCGATGCCGGAGATGTCGGGCAGGCCAATGTCCATGAGTACGACATCGGGTAGCAGGCGGGCCACGTCGCGCAAGGCTTCATTCCCGGTGCCGGATTCGCCGACGATCTCGATGTCGTCTTCGCTTTCCAGCAACATGCGCAGCCCCAGCCGCACCACGGCGTGGTCATCCACCAGCAGCAGGCGTATGCCCATTTTCTTGCGCTCCTTGTTCCGGGATCGACCAATTTGTTTGACAGGGGATGACGACGGCGATACGTGTGCCGCGTCCGGGGTGGGAGTCGAGGGTGAACTCTCCGCCGAGGAGGGAGGCGCGTTCGCGCATGCCCAGCAGGCCCCAGGATTGTCGTCGTTCGTCGCTCATGGCCCGTTCTACGTCGAATCCCCAGCCGTCGTCTTGCACTTCTATGCGCACGTCGGCGCCGCTGTAGGTGAGGGTGATGGCTACGTTTTGCGCCTGGGCGTGCTTGATGACGTTGGTGAGGGCTTCCTGGGCGATGCGGAAGAGGGCGATCTTGACGGGGGAGGCGAGGGGGTGTTCCGTGCCGGCAACGGTGACGGTTACGGTGATGCCGGCAACTTTCTGGGTTTCGCCCGCCCACCAGCGCAGCGCTGCCGGCAATCCCAGGTCATCCAGGTGCGAAGGGCGCAGGTTGGCGATCAACCGCTGTAGCTCATCCAGCGAACGCGCCACCAGGTTTTCCAACTGGTGCAGATTGTGCGCGGCTAATTCATGGTTGGCGCCTAACATACGCGAGACGCCGCGCAGCCCCAACCCCAGCGCCGTCAGCTCCTGCCCTGTTTCGTCGTGCAGTTCGCGGGCGATGCGTTGCCGCTCCGCTTCTTGCGCCGCCACCACGCGGCGCAGCAGGTCCCCGCGCAGCGCCTCCCGTTTCTCCGCTTCGCGCAGGCGGTCCTCTTGTAGTTGGGTGATGCGGCGCTGCGTTTCCACTTCAAAGGAGCGTAGGGAACCGACGATGAAGAAGGAGATGGCGACGGCGGCGGCGGCGCGCAGCAGTTGTACGGGGAAGCCAAAGAAGCGGAAGAAGAGGTCTTGGTTGAGGAAGGTGGAGGGGGGGAGTTGGCTGGCGCGGGTGAAGAGCTGGCCCATAAGGCCGTACCAGGCGAAGGCGATGGCGGCCCAGAGACTGTCGCGTCCGAATTGTTCCATGCCGGCACGACGGAACGCCCGCTGCTGCGCCACCAACCCTACGGAAGCAACCAGCGCGGCGGGAATGCCCAGCACGTAGCGGGTCCACACGTCGGCACCATCCCACAGGGCGTCCGCCGGATAGCGGCCGCGCATCACCAGCAGGCCGCCGGCCCAGATGCCACCCTGTAGCAGCGGCCCCAGCAGACTGATGCGGCGGATGTTGGCGTTGGGGGAGAGGAGGGAAGCGCCAAAGGCGGTGAGGGAGAGGAAGGAGAAGGCCAGCAATCCCAGGCGGATTGCCTCCCACAATTCGGGGAAGTCGGCTTGCCAGGGGAGGAGTCCGGGGCGTTCCAGCATCTCCAGCCATTCGTGGCCGCCGTGGAGGAGGCCAAAGATGATCAGCGGGCGCAGGGCGTGACGCAGCCGTTCGTCGTTGGCGCGTACGTGCTCCAGGAGCACGATGAAGCCCATCATGACGAATGCCAGGCCGTATATGAGGAAGAGGATGGCGTGGAAGGCGTCGCTCATGCCGGCATCAACCCCAAACAGTGGTCAGTGGATAGTGGTCAGTGGTCAGTGGTCAGTGGTCAGTGGTCTGAAACGCTGCCCACAAACTATCGTCCCTCCCCCCGGGAAAGGACGCGCGCGTGACAAAAATAAGGCCGGATACATTGCTGCATCCGGCCTTATCAGCCTATCTCGTCACGGCGCTAGGGCCGGATCATGTTCGTGGTATCCGCTCCCAGGCTGTTGAGCGAATCATACAGGATTTGCAGGATGTACTTGCCGTTGTGGGCAAATGCGCCTGGATCTTTTGCCACATACTGGTAGTTGTATGCCGCGCGCAGCAGGGCAGGCGTCCAGGTGTTGTAGCCATTGCTGCGGGTTGCTTCGTCCGCGTCTACGGTGCCGTTGCTATTCGTATCCGTGAAGAAGTACGGATAGGCGGCATCTGAGTAAACGATACCCGTGCCAATCGTGTCCGTGGCATAGGACTGCATCGCCGTATACAGGGCTTCCTGCATGGTGGCGATTTCGCCGGCCAGACCTTCGGTCACGTCGCCGTCACCGTCGAAGTCATCTTCGCTGACGCGAATATCGACCAGATCGGCTCGTGTCACGACGTTCTCGTGGCATTCCACGCACTCGTCAATTTGCACTTCTAGCAAATGGGTGTCGTGGCACTCAATGCAGGTGTCACGCGCGGCAACGTGTTCATTGCGACCCGCGTAGACCTGACCGGTGAATTCGTACGCGCCCTTGGCTTCGGTGCCGAACAGCGTGGCCCCGGCGGCGAAGTAGTGGACGTTCAAGAAGCGCAGCCGATCCGATTGCTCATCCGCGCCCAGGTCACCGATCAGCCGGTCTACGCTGACCGTAGACTCGCGTCCCTGGTGACAGTTGATGCACAGGTTGGCGTCCGGTTCGCCCAGGGTGAGGGTGGCCCCGCTGGGGAACGGCACTTCTTCCACTTCGTAGCGGGTGAAGGTGGTCAGATCGTTGTGGCAGGTGGCGCAATTAAGGCCGTTTGCCGTGGGCTGGTTGATGGTTACGCCTTGCTCAATGAAGAGCGGCAGGCCGGCGGCGGAGTGGCAGCGGCTGCAGGAGCCGGACACTTCGCCATCTTCATCCCAATGACGGAACGCTTCCTCGGAACCGGCGAAGTGACCCGCATCAATGCGATGCATGTTGGTCATATCAATGGGTTCGGAAATGGAACCGTTCAAGTCCTCGGTTGAGTCATACAGCAGCTCAATGATGTACTTGCCGCCGTGAGCGAAGAAGCCGGGGTCTTTGAGGGATACCTGATAGTTGTAGGCGGCCTTGGCCAGGCGTGCCGTCCAGGAATCGTAGCGACCTGTTTCGTCTTCATCAACCTGACCGTTGTCATTGGCGTCAATGAAGAAGTAGGGGTAGCGGGCGGTGTCGTAGGCGATCGGTTGGCCGGCGACTTCGCGCGCGTAAGCCTGAATCGCCATCATGAGCGTCTCTTGCATCCCCGTTACTTCGTGGTAGATGCCTTCTTCCCGGTCACCGTTGCCGTTGTAATCGACGAGCGAACCTTGCATACGCACGTCCTTCAGGTCTTCCACCGTTTCTACATTGGTGTGGCAGGTCTGACATTCGGCGACTTTCACTTCCAGCGTGTGCGGGCTGTGGCAGGAGGCGCAGGTGTCATAACCGGCGACGTGGTCGAACTTGGCATCGTATGCTTTGCCGTCGTACTCGTAGCCACCCTTGACCACCGTGCCATAGAGGGTGGCGGCGGCGGCGTAGTAGTGGATGTTGGCAAAGCCGAGGTCCGGGCTTACTTCGTCGAGGTTGTCGGTAATGCCGGCATTGGCAATAGCCTCATCCACGCCCACCTTCGAGTAACGCCCCTGGTGGCACTGCATACAACGCGCTTCCGGTCCCAGACCCGTCACCTCTATCCCGGAGGGGAAGACAACGCTCGTCATCATGACCGTAGCCGCGTTGTGGCAGGCATCGCAGGTAATGACGGAACCAATCGGCGCGGGCTGGTCAACCACGCCCGCTTCCGAACCGTCCGCGCCAATGAAGTCCTGATACCCGACGCCACTGTGGCAGCGGGCGCAGGATTCCGGCACTTCCGCCGGATCATCTTCGTTCCAATGGACAAAGGCTTCCGCCGTTTTGTCGGCATGGCCGGAGTTGACCCATTGGTCGAGGAAGGGGATGACGGGCACGACAGGCGTCGGCTCCACCATCACTTCTACAATACGTGTCACTTCGACTTCGACGGCCGGTCCTTCCACCTCGACCGTTACTGGAACTTCTCGGGTGACGACCACAGGCGTACCTGCTGTTCCCGACCCTTCATTGCTACATGCGTAGAGCATGAAGCTGAAGAGGAAGATCAGTCCCAGTGCCCACGAGATTCTGATCATCCGTTTCATAACAAACCTCCTTACATGTTTGTTGGTAGAATGCGGCGCGGCTTGTAGAGTATCCGTCCGCGCCACGCTTTATGGTATGGGTGTGCCTACTAATGGAGTAAACACGTCACGCGTGACCTGCGGAATCGTGGTGATTGCCGTTTGCTCAAATGTGAAAGCCCATACCAACACAACCAGTATCACGCCGCCGATGATGACACTGGCTATTAGAAAAATCCGCCGGCGGTGCTGCAACACGGGCAGGGCCAACCCTGGCCAGGGAGAACCGCCGCTTTCCAGTCGCTCCAGTTCTAGCGCATGTTCTTCCTCCATAATCTTGTGCGGGAGGTTCCCCGTGAAGATGCTGGGGTTGAAATGCTTGATGTGAACGTTGTACATATGCCAGATGACTATGGATAACACCGCCAACACGGCTTCGCCACCGTGCGCGGCCAGCGCGACTGGAATAACCTGGCCGGGCAATACGTAGGTGGTGGCGATGGGATTCCAAAGCATGAATCCGGTGATGGCCATGATGGCTGTGCCCCAAACCACGGCCCAATATTCGATCTTTTCACCAAAGTTGAATTTGGGCATCCGGGGTGGGTCGGGAATGAAGCCGAGGTTGTAGCGAATCGTATCCCAGATGTCACGAAAGTCCTGCAGCCCAAGCATGATGCGCATCCGCTCCCGCTTCACGAAGAGGCGGTAGGCGGAGGTGAACAGGTGGTAGACGGAGCCGACGACGAGGAGAAAGGCCGCGCCGCGATGGATGAGGCGCACGGTTTCGATGCCGCCCATCGCGCGGATCATCCAATCAGAGACGGCGGAAAGCGCGTATTTTTGCGGCAGTCCGGTCACAGCCAGTACGGTGAAGCTCACCAGCAAGATGGCGTGCTCAATGCGGGCCATGAGGCGGAAGCGGGGATACTGGGTCTGTTGGCTCATGATTCACTCTGGGGGGGGCTTGCCAGGCGGTGGCGCAGACGACGGTAGATGTCCGTGCCGACGAGGAAGACGAAGAAGCCGACGACGCCGGGGATGAGGATTGTGTAGAAGAGGTTGACGAGGTAGACGAAGGGGTTGTGTTCCAGCGATGGTTCAAAGTGACTGGTCCAGGCATCGGGGAAATTGGCTCTGGCGTCCGGGTGGCATTGTTGGCAGGTGGCGAGGAGGTTGTTTTTGATGCCGGCATTCGGATCATCCGGCGCCAAAATCTTATGTACCCCGTGGCAGTCATAACAAACCGCCTTGTTCGTCTCCGCATTCGGGTCTGTATGATCAAACAACGTCACCGTCGTGCCATGGAAATCCGCCACGTACGTATCAAACACATCCGTGGAAATATCATACTTGGACATCAGATCCACATTGGCGTGGCAGTTCGCGCACAATTCCGGCGAACGAATGCGGAAAAGATTCGTCGTCGGGTCACCAATGTTGTGTACCCCGTGGCACTCAATGCACGTAGGCACATCCTCGTTGCTCTCCTCCAGCAGCGCTTCGCCATGTACGCTCTGCGCATATTCGTCGTAAATCTCACTATGACATTTCTGACATGTGTGCGAAATCCGCGCCCGTGGCACATTGGGCACGGGGGTGTCGTGCGCCCCGTGGCAGTCTGTACAGACGGCGGCATCTTTATCCCCTTCCGCCAGTCCCGCGCCATGCACACTGTCCAACGTCAACTCATATTTGTCCTCATGGCAGTGGGAGCAGGCCGTATACATCTCCAGGGCGAAATCGCGGCGGGAGGCCGCGGTTGTAGGAGCGTGGGGAAAGGCATAATCGCCGTGGCAATCACTGCACGCCAAAGCTTCCCACTCGTTGCCGACGCCATGCACGGAATCGTGGAAGGCCGCCGCGTCAATCGTGAGCGAAATTGTCTCGCCATCGGGGAATGTTTTAGTTAGCCCCGGCTGGCCATGACAGGCCAGGCAGTAGTCGTTGTCTTGACTCGTATGGGTGAACAGTCCCGCCTGGATGACGCCCTCAAGCAGGGGGCGCTGCGCCGTATCGTGGCATTGCAGGCACGTTTCCACGCCGCTCCCGCTTTCCCAGGCAGCCGCCGTTTGCACCTCGTGCGCGCTGTGGCAGTCGGTGCAGATAACGGGTTCGTCGCTGTCTGCGTCCGGGTGGCTGCTGAGGTGGGGTGGGTTGTGGCAGCGGGTGCAATTGGCGGACAGGATCGTGGCATAGCTGCGCGCATTCACGGCGGTGAGGGGGGCGTGGGGAATGCGGTAGTTGTTGGCGGGAGTGTGGCAGGCGGTGCAGACGAGCGGTTCGGCGGCGGCCAGGCCATGCGCGGACTGATCAAGGGCGGCAAGGGGAATTTGCGCGGAAAGCCGTTCTCCCGAAGGAAAGGTGAGCGACTGCGTGGTGTCCACATGACAGAGGCGGCAGGCCAGGTCGGGCCGCGCCCCCCCTTCGTCCGCCTGCGCCGGACGTGCCACGCCCAGCAGCAAAAAGACCAGAAGAAGCAGCCCTGGGCCTGTAAGCCATATCAGTCGGTGGCGGGAATGGAGCGTTAGAGTCATCATGATAAGGGAGGGCTGACGCGCCGCGGCAACGGGCGGCGCGCCCTATCGGTTGCATTAAGGTGTAGGCTGTGTTGCTGTCTCCGTCGTTGTCTCCGGTTCCGTCGTTGGCCGCGGCGTATGATACCCCTTTGCCGCTGCCTGCAATTCCTCGTCCGTCCAGGCGGGCGCGTTGCCCCCTTCTACGTGACAACTACGGCAGACATATTCCAGTCCTAGCTGCGGAATGACCTCCCCGTTTTCCGTAAACTGGCCGATCAGATTCGGATCAATCGCGGTCAGGTGCGTGCGTACGTCGCCGCTGAAGAAAGCGGCGTCTCCTTCCGCCGTCTCGATCAGGCGGGGCATGTGGCAGTCAATGCAATCGACCCCCAGGCGGGCATGTCGCCCGACATTTTGCACTTGTGCTTCCTGGTAATGGCAGTTCTGGCAGGTTGCCCGTGTCGTTGCTTCTTTTGTCTCCCGTAGTTGGTTTACGCCGTCGTGCGGGTCGTGGCAAGTGACGCAATCAATGACCGCGTGCTTGCCCGGAAACAGGTCAATGTATTCGTCATGATGCTGAATAAAGCCATCGGTGGCCGTGAGGGTTACGCCAGCGTTGCGCATGTGGCAATCGCTGCACACCGCTGCGCTGGAACCAACGGCCAGACGCATGGTGAGTGGGTTGGAGGCGTGCAGGCTGCCGGGGCCGTGGCACTCTTCGCAGCTAATGCCCGGTTCGGTCCACGTGCCCACGATTCCTTCGCGCCCATCCTGATGCCCCTCGGGACTATAGCCCGTGGTGTGGCAGCCGCCGCAGTCGTAGGACCGTGTTTCGCCGGTGTGAAAGGCGACCCATTCATCCCGCTGCCCCAGGCGGCGGTTTGCCAGATTGTATTGTGCTTCGTTACCCGTGATGATGTAGCCATCCTGATCCAGGAAGAGGGCCTTCCACTGGTAGCCGCCGACGATGTAGCTAATGTCGTCCCAGGTGTAGCCCGCGGGGGGATTAGGGACGCTGCTCCAGGGGTAGTCGGGGGATTCGCCGTTGATGACGGGGGTGAGTTGCCAGGCGTGGCCGCTGTAGCGGTACCGGTCGTAGATTTCCTGGTGGCATTCGGCGCAGGCGTCCGCGCCGATGAAGGCAGGCGGTTGGTAGCTGAGGCCATCAACGCCGGCCGGTCCGGGAGACCCGGCCGCGCCGTCACGCCCGGTGGGGCCGGGGATGCCTTGCGGTCCGGGGGGGCCTGCCGGTCCTGCGGGGCCAATTTCGCCGGCGCAGGCGGTGAGAAATAGGACGAGGATGAGGAGTGGGAAAAATGCTCCCCGCCAGCTATTTCGTCTCATGATCTTTCCTCCTCTAAATGCTGCCATGTTCGCCACCTTGTGCGAGGAATGTGTTCGTTTGGTGCGAGAGATGAAGATTTTGTCTGTGGAAGGTAACTATTCACGTCTCCGAGAGATTGGACCAATTTTGTAGACATCAATAAGATTCAACCAGAGCAAATTGGTCCAATCTGGGCAGATGACCTGTATAGTCACTGTGGAAGTTTGAAAATGCCGGCAGGTCAATCCGAAACGCACCAGATTGCCACAAAAATGCATTGCCTGACCAAAAGAAGGAGCAACTCTACGATCTGCTCAATCAGGAGATGCCATACGGTACAGCACCAAACCTGATTTGATACAGTGACTAGTTTATCGGCAGGCAGCAAGCCTCAAAAGTGACATTTATCATAACAAATGGATGACAACTACCGTCACCTGATAGGATAGCCTGGGAAAAAGCACGGATACAAGGACCACTAATGGCATTATGGACTGGCTGCAAGATTATAACATCCACCATACCAAAGCAACAAGACGTAAGCGCAAAAATGGGGGTGGTGCGACGGCCAATTCCCGTTATTCGGCGTATTCAAGGCTGAATCGCGCCATTTTCCAGGTGAAGAAATCGCCCCATCCGGCGAGCGTGAAGGCGCGCTCCGCTTCCCGGAGCAGTTTTTGCTGGGTGCGCCAATCGCCCGTTTCCAGAATGCGGGTGAGGCAGCGCAGCAGTTCGTCCGGGGAAAGGTGGAGTTGGGTGAGGGGGTACGTTTCCAGTTCCCAGCGAAGATATTTGTAGAGGCGGCCACCTGCCGGCATTTCCCCTTCCCCCGACCATATGCTACAATGCCCCCCATGAATCAGGAAGAACTCTACGATGCACTAGACGCCAGCCGTGAACGGCTGTTGATGGCTTTGGAACCCCTGCCCGACGAGGCGCTCACCTATCCGGGTGTGTTGGGGCATTGGTCCGTTTGCGACCTGCTGGCACACCTGGCGACCTGGGAAGCGGAACTGGTGACGGCGCTGATGCAGGTGCGGCAAGGTAAAAAACCGCAGCGGCTGCTGCAAGCCCTGGCCGACCGCGACGCCTACAACGCCGCGCGCTACGAGGAAAACAAAGACCGCGACCTGGAATGGGTTTTTGCCGATTTCCAGGGAGCGCGGGCGCAGTTGGAGCAGTGGCTGGAGGATTTCAGCGACCGCGCCTTGAACGATCCCCGGCGATACAAGTGGTTCGACAAACCCTTGTGGGAAATCATCGCGGACGTGACTTTCCGGCACGAGGCGGCGCACGCGGCGGCGGTGGAAGCGTTTGCCCGCGACTGGCAGGCGGCGCGGGTAGATTTGGGGAGCATTGAGGTGAACGAATGACAACGCTGACCGCAGAGACGCTGGCCGCCGCCTACGAAGCGGCGCACAAGCAGGCCATCCTGGTAGACCGCGGCGACCTGGGGCTGCTCAAATTCAGCGGCGCGACGCGCCTCGACCTGCTCCACCGCATGTCCACGCAGGCAGTGAAGGGGTTGGGCGATGGCGAAGGGGCGGCCACCATTCTGACCTCGGACATTGGCCGCATGATTGATCGCCTGATTCTGTACGCGGGGAGCGACGACGTCTACGCGCTCACGGGGGAGGAAAACGCGCCGAACATTGCCCGCTATCTCCTGCGGTTTGTCTTCTTCAACGACGACTTTCGCCTGCAAGACCTCACGGCGGAGAAGGCTATCTGGGGCATCTACGGCAAGGCCGCCGGCGCGCGCCTGGCCGCGCTGTGGCCGGAGGCAGTGGATTTGCCGCCGCACCATTGGCGGCGGGTGACGCTGGCCGACCTCGCGGTGACGCTGCACCGCACCGACCCCGTGGCCGGGGATGGCTACTTCCTCATGTGCCCGCGGGGGGCAAAGGAAGCGGTGGCGGCGATGCTACAAGAGGGGGGTATTGTGCCGGCATCTGCCGCCGCTTACGACTACCTGCGCATTGAAAGTGGGTTGCCTCGCCTGCGGCATGAGATTACGCTGGACTACATCCCTCTGGAAGCGAATTTGTGGGCGGACGTTTCCTTTAAGAAGGGGTGCTACACGGGGCAGGAGATTATCGCCCGTCTGGAGAGCCGCGGGCGGCTGGCGAAGAAGTTGTTTCGGCTGCGTCTGGCGGGAGTGGTAAATGCCGGCACGGAACTCACCCTCAATGATCGCGCCGTGGGCACAATCACCTCCGCCGCCGACGGCCCCCGCGGCCCCCTGGCCCTCGGCTACCTCAAAACCGGCATCCTTGACACCGACCTCAGCGCCCTCACAGCCAACGACATCCCCGTATCTGTAGAAAAGTAGCTGTCCGTTTGGGCAGCCGCCAACAACCATCTGCAAATCGGCGTAGGGCGGGACGGCACGGACGCTCCGCCTGGCCCGCCCCTGCTGGACGAGGGCACGGTCTTTGGCGTGTTTCTGCTCGCGTTGCTATAATCGTTTTGTGATTGAAGCGAACGTTACGAACCTGGATGACGCGCATTGGATGCGCCTGGCCCTGGCACAAGCGCAATTGGCTGCCGACCTGGGCGAAGTGCCCGTTGGCGCGGTGGCCGTTTATGCGGGGCAGGTCATTGGCGCGGGATACAATCGCAAAGAAGCGGACCTGGACCCGACGGCGCACGCGGAGATGACGGCTCTGCGGCAGGCCGCCGTCTACTTGCGCAACTGGCGGCTGATCGGCGTGACATTGTACTGCACGCTGGAACCCTGCCCTATGTGCGCCGGGGCGATGATTCAGGGACGGTTGGAGCGGTTGGTCTATGGCGCGCGCGACACCCGCTTTGGTGCGGATGGCTCCATCGTCCAGGTGCTGCGCGAACCCCGCTTCAATCATCTGGTTAAAATCAGCAGTGGCGTGTTGGAAGAGGAGGCGGCGGCGTTGCTGCAAGCCTTTTTCCGCAGGTTGCGCCAGAAGCGCGGCGAACCCCTTGCTGCCGCAAGCTGACAATTGCATCTGGAGAGGTGCCGGAGTGGTTGATCGGGGCGCTCTCGAAAAGCGTTGTGGCCGTGAGGTCACCGTGGGTTCGAATCCCACCCTCTCCGCTGTTTGACTGGCCTGTATGTGCGCCGCATACAGGCTTTTTTTCATCCGTACTGCTGCCCCATTGTGCCCGATTGCTTATGAATCCCGACATGTTGCCCCCAGCCGAACGCCTGCCGGCATTGATCCACCGCCTGCGCTTGCGTCACCCTGATTTTCATTGCGAGTTGGACTATGAGACCCCGTTGCAGCTTCTCATTGCCACTATCCTCTCCGCGCAATGCACGGACGTGCGCGTGAACCAGGTGACGCCGGTGCTGTTTGCCCGCTATCCGACGGCGGCGGACCTGGCGGGGGCGGCGCGGGCGGCGGTGGAGGAGATTGTGCGCCCGACGGGTTTTTACCGGCAGAAGGCGCGCTACATTCAGGAGACGGCGGGGAAAATTGTGCATGAGTTTGGCGGGGAAGTGCCGGCATCTATGTCAGACCTGCTCACATTGCCGGGCGTGGCGCGGAAAACGGCCAATGTCGTGCTGGGGGAGATTTTTGGCATCGCCGAGGGCATTGTCGTGGACACGCACGTCAAGCGATTGTCCAACCGCCTCGGCCTGACGACGGCATCTGATCCGCGTAAAATTGAGGCGGATTTGATGGCCATTGTGCCCCACGGGGAGTGGGTCGCCTTTTCCCACCTGCTCATTTTTCATGGCCGCCGCGTTTGCGATGCGCGCAAGCCGGATTGCGAACAGTGCCCCCTGACCGATTTGTGCCCGGCGGCGTTTAGTTTTGCTTCTCGTTCGTAGTGGGTGGGGCGGCTGCTGCCGGCATTATGAACCGGGTGACGAGCCAATCAATTATCGTAGCGGCGCAGGCGGGGGAAACGCCAGGCGATGAGGGCGGTGAGGAGGACGGTGGCCACGCCGCCGCTGACGATAGCCAGCGGGACGCCAAAGACGGAGGCCACCAGACCGGCTTCCAGTTCGCCCAACTGCGGTCCCCCCATGAAGAAGATCATGTTCACGCCCGTCATGCGTCCGCGTAGTTCGTCCGGTGTGGTAAGCTGGCGGATGGTGCCGCGAATGACCGTGGAGACGGTATCCGCCGCGCCGGTGAAGGCGAAGAGGATGAAGGAGAGGGCGAACAGGGTGGAGAGGCCGAAGAGGGCGGTGGCCAGGCCGTAGATGGCGACGCTGACGAGGAGGACGACGCCCTGGTGACGAATATCCTCGCGCACGGCCAGCCAGATGCCGGCAATGACCGCCCCCACCGGCTGCGCCGCCGCCAAAATCCCGTACCCCTGCACCCCCACGCCCAGAATCTGGTCCGCGACGATGGGCAGCATCGTGCGCGCCGAACTGAAGAAGGTAGCCATGAAGTCCAGCAGCATCGTGCTGAGGATGATGCGCGAGCCAAAGGTGAAGCGCAGCCCGTCCCGCAGCGCGGCCCACCCCATGCCGCCGCCGCTGCCACGCCCCGCGCCGCGATAGGTCATGCCCCAGAGGGCGACGATCATCGCCAGAAAGGAGATGGCGTTGATGGCGTAGACGATGCCCACATCTAGCACGCCCACGAGGATGCCGGCAGCGGCGGGGCCGATGATGCTGGCACCGTACCAGCGCAGGGTGTTCAGGCTGATGGCGTTGGTGAGGTGGTGGCGGGGGACGACGTTGGGGACGAGGGATTGCTCCGCCGGTTCGCCAAATGCGCCGGTGGCCGCGCCGGCGGCGGTGAGGAGGTAGATGAGGGGGAGGTTGATCTGGTGGGTGAGGGTGAGGAGGGCGAGAATGCCGGCAAAAACCGCCGCCGCCACATTCGTCCCTATCAACACCCGCCGCCGGTCATACGTATCCGCCAGCATCCCGCCCAACAGCGCCAGAATGAAAATGGGCACGATGCGCGCCAGCCCCAACGTGCCCAACCCCAACGCCTCCGCCCCCAGCGGAATCGCGCGCCCAAACAGGGTTATGGTGATGGTCTGCCCTTTGAGCAGGGCGAACACGTGCCAGTTGACGGCGATCAACTGCATTTGCGTGCCGATGCTGGACAGGGTTTGTCCACCCCAGAGAAGACGGAAATCGCGGTGTTGGAAGGCGACGAGGCGTGTGAACATCAAGCGGGTTCTCTGGAGATTGGACCAATGTCAGGCGGTGTCCTCGGCGGCGCTGCCGGCATTTGCCGTATCCTCATCATCCGTCCCACTTTCCGCCGCCGGGTCCCACGGCAGCACCTCGCGCGCCTTGCTCGTGCCCGTAGGCGGGCCAATGATGCCCTTTTCTTCCATGGCATCAATGAGGCGGGCCGCGCGTGTGTAGCCGATACGGAAGCGGCGCTGGAGCAGGGATGTGGATGCCTTGCCCAATTTGCGCACCATGTCAATCGCTTCAGACATCAACTCATCTTCGTCCCCGTTGCCGTTTTCCGCCGGGATCAGGTCTTCCCATAAGGGTTGCTGCAAGGGGGAGGGGATGGTGGTCAGCGTTGGCTCTGGCGGGGGCGACGCAGGGCGACGTGCCGGCGTGGGGGGCGTGGATGGCGGCAGAACGACGGGCGTGGGTGGGGTTATGGCGGCAGGAGGCGTGGGAGAAATGCCGGCATCTGGTTCTTCCCCATCCCCCGGCAGCGCCTCCGTGCGTGCGGGCGTGGCGCGCGCGCCTGGCGCCACCGCGTCCCGTTCGTCCGCATCCGCCGACGGTTCCGCCGCGGCAGCCGGTCCGGCCAACGGGCCGCGCGCTTGCAGCAAATTCTGGCGACGGGCCGCCTGCCAGTAGTGAATGATCGCTTGCAGTTCCTTATCACTGACAAAGCACCCCTGCATTCGCACAGGAGCCGCCGCATCCGGGCTTTGGAACAGCATGTCCCCCTGCCCCAGCAGCCGCTCCGCGCCCGTTGTATCCAAAATCACGCGGCTGTCCGTGCCGGAGGCGACGGCGAAGGCGATGCGCGCCGGAAAATTCGCCTTGATCAATCCCGTAACCACGTCCACCGACGGGCGCTGTGTGGCGATAATCATGTGGATGCCCGTGGCGCGGGCCATTTGCGCCAGGCGCGTGATGCCCTTTTCCGTATCTTCCGGGGCCATCATCATCAAGTCGGCCAGCTCGTCAATGATGATCACAATGTAGGGCAGCTTCTCGTATTCCTGCCGCCGCGCCACTTTTTTGTTGTACTCAACGATATTGCGCGCGCCCACTTCCGCCAATTTATGGTAGCGGGTGTCCATTTCGCGCATGGCCCATTGCAGCGTGCCTACGACGCGCTCCAGGTCCACCACCACCGGCGCGACCAGATGGGGAATACCATTGTAGCCGACCAGTTCCACCCGCTTGGGGTCCACCATGACGAAGCGCAGGTCGTCCGGTGTGTTTTGCAGCAGCAGGCAGGCGATGATGCCGTTCACGCAGACGGACTTGCCGGAGCCGGTGGCCCCGGCGATGAGCAAATGGGGCATCCGGGAGAGGTCCGCGGCCACGGGTTGCCCGGAGACGTTTTGCCCCAGGCCCAGGCGCAGCGGTCCGCGGATGCGCTGGAATTCGTCGGCTTCCATCACGTCGCGCAGGGAGACGATGGCTTTGGCCGTGTTGGGCACTTCGATGCCCACGTACCCTTTGCCGGGGACGGGGGCTTGAATGCGGATGGAGCGGGCGGCCAGGGCCAGGGCGAGGTCATCGGCCAGGCTGGCGATTTTGCCCACTTTGACTTTGGTGCGTTTGCCACTGCGCTGTTCGATGAACTGTGGTTCGACGCCGTATTGGGTGATGGTGGGACCCTGGCTGATTTCCACGACGGCGGCGGGCGCGCCGAAGCTCTCCAGCGTGTGTTCGATGATTTCCACGTGTTCGCGGATGTTCAGGTCGTTGGTTTCTTGATCTGTGCCGGCATCCAGCATAGTGCTCAACTCCGGCAGCCGCCATACCTGCCCCGGGCTGGCTCCGAGGAAGACGGGTATCGGCTCGGCGGGGGGCGGCGGCTGCGCCGGTTCCGCGCTGCGCGAGCGCCGAGAGCGGCGGGCGGGGCGTTCGTTCTCCGGCGCGGGTGTGTCCGTGGCGGGTGTGTCCGTGGCGGGTGTGTCCGTGGCGGGTGTATCCCCCAGGCGCAAAGCCGGTTGGGTGATGGCCGGACGAGGCGTGGCGGCTGGCCGCTCGCGCGCAGCGGGCGCGGGGGTGTCGGCGACGGTGGGTTGATCCGCCCGCCGGCTCCGGGATTGGAGCAGCCGCCAGATGGTTTGCAAGTCCTGGCGATCAACGCCGGTGAGGAGGACGGTTGCGCCCAGGCCCAGGAGAGCGAGGATGATGATGCCGCCGAGATTGCCGGCAAAACTCGTAATCAACAATGCAATCATGCCGCCGAGGTAGCCGCCCCCCTTCTGCTGCTGCGCCACGGTCCACACGTCCGGCAGGCCATTGCGCCCCATGACGAGCAGGAGGGAGGCAAAGGCTTCGATGATCAGGTAGAGGAGGACGAGGCCCGCGAGGCGGATGGTGGGCAGTTTGGGGTGCTGCTCCATGCCCCAGAGGACGAGGTAGAAGCCGGCGCCGCCGACAAAGAGGGGGATGACGGCCCCGCCCCAACCAAAGGTGGACCACATGAGGTTGGCGAGGGCGGCGGGGAGTTGTCCCTGGTTGGGGGAGAGGAGGCTGAGGACGGTGATGGCGGTGAGGAAGATGAGGACAATGCCGGCAATCAGCGCCTTCTGCTCCAGATTCAAACGAAACGGCTCCCGTTTGCGTCCGCGCCGTGGCGTATTTTTCGACCTGGAGGAAGCAGGCTTACTTTTGCCGCCGCTCTTGCCGCGCGCCGACGTTCCCCCGCGCGTCGCGGAGCGAGCCTGTGTTTGTGACGTTTTGGCGCTGTTGCTCTTCTTTTTCGTCATAGCTCAAATGTTCCTGGGGCATTATAGCACGGAAGCGGGATATGGGCAGGTTGGCACGAACGTGTTAAAAAAGAGCGTGGTCGCGTTAGATTGGTTCATTCTCCCAGAATGAACCAATCTCAAAGTAATTTTTCACGAACCCGAAGAGATCATGAGAATTGCCGTTGGCTCTACCAATCCGGTTAAAATTGCCGCCGTGAGACAGATTGTGGCCCAGGTGTGGCCCGATTGCCAGCTTTTCCCCTGTGCCGTACCCACGGGGGTCAGCGCCATGCCCCTGAGCGACGCGGAGTGCATTGCCGGCGCGCGCAATCGCGCCGTGGCTGCGCGGCGGCAGGCGCAGGCGGACCTGGGCGTGGGCATTGAGGGCGGCGTGCAGGCGGAGCCGACGGGCCTCATGCTGACGGCGTGGGCCGTGGTGCTGGACGCGCAGGGGGCGGAGGGCGTCGGCAGCGCGGGGCGCCTGCTGCTGCCCGACTTCGTTGCCGCGCGGATTCGCCAGGGCGCGGAACTGGGGCCGGTGATGGACGAGTTGCTGGGGCAGACGAATGTGAAGCACAAGGATGGGGCCGTGGGCGCGTTCACCAACGGCCTCGTTAACCGCCGCGAGGCTCTGGCGGCGGCGGTTGCCTATGCCCTGGCCCCATTTCTCACGCCCCACTTCTACAGGCGTGGGTTTTCTGGCTGACCGGAATCGCTCATGATGCACACAGCCGCCGCCCTACCGCTTGCTCCTGCTGCCGATTCCACCGCGGCGCGTCTGGCCGATCTGCTGGCGCGCGATCTGGACTTCCACGACCAGGGAAACGGTTGCTCCGCCCATCACATTCACTCGTTTCCGGCGCGCTTTCCTCCCCAACTCCCGCGAGAATTCATTACCGCGCTGACGCAGCCGGGCCAGGTTGTTCTCGATCCGATGTTTGGTTCGGGTACGACAGTGTTGGAGGCGCGTTTGGGGGGGCGGCAGGCGGTGGGGTTTGATATTGATCCGCTGGCGGTGCTGTTGGGGCAGGTGAAAACGACGCCGTTGGACGCGGCGGTGGCGCGGCAGGCGGGCGTGGAGGCGGCGGCGCGGGCGGCGCGGGCGGTGAAAAAGGAGCGGGACGCGCTGGAGCGCTTTCGGGCGCGACGTTGGGGCGAAAGCAGCCGGCGTTTTATGGATTACTGGTTTGCGCCGACGACGCAGTGGGAATTGACGGCGCTCATGCGGGAGATTGAAGGGGTGGCGGAGACGGATGTGCGCGCTTTTTTGTTGACGGCTTTTTCGGCGACGATTATTGCCCGTTCGCGCGGGGTGTCGCTGGCGGTGGACCTGGCGCACACGCGCCCGCACCGCGTCCAGGCGGCGCTGTCGCCTACGGGCAAGGTGCTGTTTGGGCAGGTGGCGGCCTCTGGCACGGTGCGGAATCATCATCAGGTGAAGGTGATTTATCCGGTGCTGGGGGAGTTTCGGCGGCGGGTGCGGTACGTGGCGCGTGGGTTGTTGGCGGATTTGCCGGCAGAACCGCTGCCGCTGCTGGGGTTTGGGAATGCGCAGGCGCTGCCGCTGGCGGATGCGGTGGTGGATTTGATTGTGACGTCGCCACCGTATGCCGGCAATGCCATCGATTACATGCGCGCCCACAAATTCTCGCTCGTCTGGATGGGTTATCTCATTGACGACCTGGGGCAGCGGCGGAAACGGTATATCGGGGATGAGTCGCTGCAAAATGTTATGTTTGCGCCATTGCCACCGCGGACTGCCGGCATTGTTGCCGGCATCGGCGAACGGGACGTGCGCAAAGGGCGTATCCTGCACCGCTACTACTCGGAGATGACGCGCGTGCTGGCGGAAATGCACCGCGTCCTCCGTCCCGGCGCGGCGGCTATCCTGGTGGTGGGCAATTCCGTCATGCGGGGCCTAAGCACGGAAACACACCATTGCCTGGCGGAAATGGGCGCGGCGTTGGGTTTCACCGTCCCTGACATCGGCGTGCGCCAGTTGGACCGGAATCGTAGGATGATGCCGGCAGCCAACAAACACGACCCCCACTCCCCCATCCAGCGCCGCATGCACACCGAGTACGTCATTGGCCTCTATAAGATGCGGACAACCCGAAATGGCTAATGGGAAGCGTGTCCAGAGGGTTTGACATAGGATCGTTATGGTTCCGAGGGGAAAAATCCCTATGAATAGTTATATTATATGGTAATGATGGTTAGCGTTAGCCAGTTCTGTAGATGTGCCACATCTGAAGACTGGAAAAGCGTGTTGCACTTGTACAGTTAAGACTCCTTATTGCTGATCAACAATAGGTCTTTCCATGAATGACGTACCTCTTGATCTATCATCCGCTATATTGTCGCGAATTCCTATTGGCGCATATCGCCTTGATGCTGATGACAACATCATTTATGTTAACCGTGCCTGGCTAGACTTGCACGGTTTCCAGAACTTTGTGGAAGTTGTCGGAAAGAACATTAACATGGTTTATGCTCGTCCCGCAGAAACAGCACAGAAAATCAAGATGGATCTGGTCACTAATGAGACTTTGCAGGATGGTGTTTTCGAGTTTAAACGTCCATGGGGTGAGCACTTTTGGGCCTCTCTATATCTAGTGGCGATAACAGATGACAGTGGTCATTACCAGGGCTGCGAAGGTATCGTGTTAGATGCAACCGAACGTAAGATTCATCGCAGAATTATGCGAGCCATTCCAGTTGGATACTATGCAGTTGAGGTCCGGAATGCAACAGACATCATTACCTACTGCAATCAAGCATTTGCTGATATGTTTGGATTCTCCTCCGCGCAGGAAGCTGTTGGCGTAAACATAAGTTGTCTTTACAGGCATTCCAGTGATTACGAAAGCTTCCATAACCGCATTGATTTGGGAAATGAGAATTCTGTAACTCATCAGCTTGAAGTGCAGACCATTGACCAGCGGAGGATTTTTTGGATCGAAGCGAATGTACGCGTTGAGCGAAATGAGCGCGGCAAACCAATTGGTCGTGTAGGTGTAATACGGGATCTGGCTCAAGATGCCCCTCTGGAAAAGTTGCGTCAGGATCTAGGAAACGTTCTACACACTTTTACGACAGGGCTTATCACTATTGGTAGCGACATAAAAATGGCAAAAGCGGCCCTAGACCCCAGCCCTTTTGCCCCAGCTCCGGTCATAACCGCCGAACAAATTTATTCAGAAATGCAGGGATCAGTAACAACTTTACGACGTAGCCTAATCCTATTGGAACAAGCGCTAGTGGCGCGCGGTGACTTGACAGCGCTGCAACAGGAACTCCAGAAGCTTATCACGAAGTTGGATGAAGCTGAAAAGACAGAACTGCTATTTCGCCCGCACGCATTATATTTCTCCGCTGTACAGATAGCCGCCGCTTGTCAAAATGCCCTGGAAAGTGGGGGAGTGCCGCGTCAGCCACTGAAACAGGTTCGACAAGAAGCGCAAGAAATAATGCGTATTCTTGCTCTGGCTCGACTCCAGGAACGAATTGGAGATATTTTGCATATGGACCATGCTTTACGTAGTTTGCGTGCTTACCTGACTACACCTGCTCATGATGTACAGTCTCCGCGAACAACGTTCAAATTGTGGATGATCGTAGAACAGGCAATGCGCAATCTTTACGGCTTTGCCGATAGTCGTGGTATTACCTTTCATCCCGCGTCCGTGGTTACATACGTGAGAATTACCGCCAACGAGCAAGAGATGCTACGTGTCATCACCAACCTGCTTCACAACGCAGTGAAATACAGTTGGTCGCGTGATTCAGGGACCTGGGTAGATGTGAGATTGTCTGAGGTAGATGAGTCTCTCAAGTTGGAGATTGAGAATTTTGGTGTACCCATTCCGCCTGACGAAATTGAATCTGGTTTGATCTTCTTGTTTGGTTTTCGCAGCCGCTTGGCGACGGATCGTGGCCGGGTGGGAACAGGTATTGGTTTAGCGGACGCCAGCGAAACATTAAAACGAAACGGTGGACAGATTGACGTGCGCAGTCGCCCTGCTTTTCCCGGTGGAAATGCTGACAAGATGGACCCTTTTTTGACAACGGTAATTGTTACGATGCCTATTGTCCGGTGATATATATGACCGTTAAGAAGTATGTTCTCTGGATTGAAGATGATGCCGCCTATAATTTACAGCGGTTGGCAATTCCCGTAGTTATGCACCGTGACTACGATTTGACTTTGGCTGTCACCATTTCTGAAGCAATTCATTTCCTTCAGCGTCAGACCTATGAAGTGATTGTCGTTGACCTGCGTATGCCTCCCGGCAAAGAGCATTCGTGGATCGACCTCGATCAGAAGCTTGCGCGTTCCGGACAACCGCCGCGCCTCGGTTTACACCTGCTCCTCAATCTATTTAAGCAACCACAGAGGGGTTATGAAATAGATCTTCCTTCTAATATTCTTTATCACAATATCCATCGGTTTGGTATTCTTTCCGTTGATCCGGCAAGAGCTGTGTGTGATGAGTTAGAACGCATAAACTTCGAACCGGAGGGAAGTTGCTACAAACAAAAGACGGCCGGCATGCCCAGCAACACCTTGTTGGAGCTTATCCAAAACATACACAGAGAGTAGTACGACAGGTCATACTAGACAGATGTTCTGCAAAAAGAAGCGCTTCAGCGAGTTTGAGAATGGCATATGTGGTGATTGATCCAGAAATTCAGTCCTGTAATTTAAGTATACCGATTTCGCGGAAGGGATATATCTGGGGGGTCTTGAAGAAGACTTCTCCACATATAGCGAATGTGACATTGTCAAAGTAGTCACAGCAGAATCATGAGCCATGTTAAGTGCCCGAGTATTAGCCACAGCGAGCAAACAAAATGAGTTCTGTATCCTTTATCCCCTCATACATTGAAGTATTATCTGGGCTATTGATATTTGGCATTACGTTACCCTCCATATTGATTACTATCCCCGCCAAGATCCGGGCCATTCGGGAAAAGCACACGCGAAAGATCGTTATTGGAGGCCAGGAAATTGGTTTGGCTGATGTGTTGAAACCGCAATGGGTAGTTGCTCTGGTGGTTTTTTCGATCATGCTATTTGTTGGGTATTTGGTTCCATCGCCCAAAATATCATGTGACGGTTTAATACTAAATTTAGGTTGTCTAGTACGCGATTTTTTCATAGCTCATGTGGATGCTATCGCCGGAAGTATCCTTGGTCTCAACGTCGTCATTACTGCCCTTTTCATCGGCGTTCTAATCTCCTTTACCAAAGATTATCTCTTGTTTGACCTTGCCAAACAATGCAGACACCAAGTTAGGAAGAATAACGGATGTATCGAGAAAACTGTATTGGAAAGTATTGGGGAACTGGGCGAGTTTTGTGACGCCGGGCGCGATAAGGAATCAGTTCTGGACACATTGTCCAGTCTGGCTGACCTCAATCTAGCAATGGATTCCTGGGTCCACCTAGCCCGTACTGTGCGAGAAACGGTTGTGGCAGGTAATGAACGGAATTACATACACGCAATGAATACCTTGCAAGACATGTTTCGCAAGGCTTCTGAAACCAGGATGAGCATCAATGGACACGGTACAGAGAGCGTAGCGGAGGAGGAGCAGAATAACAACAAAGAAATGCATTTGGTTGGAGTGTTGCAGGAACTAGAAAATGTGATGGTTCAGGCATTTACCATGCGCAATCCCCGTGTAACGGCAACGATCTTGACTGGTTACGACGAACTGGCGCTACAGGCACCTATTGCTTACGCGCATGCTTTTTTTCGTATTGGTAAAGCAGGTCTTGAGTTGAATGAAACGCGCCAGGTGGTTGCCGCTCTCGACAAATTTCATACTAAGGTTACGGAATTTCCAGATTTATCTGATCCTGAGTTTGCAGAAGTATGCGAAGCTGTTCATGTTTTCTTTGGTCTGTTGGCGCACTTCTGGTGCCATGGCAATGCTACGCGTCAGCACGCACTGACTTACATAGAAGCGCTGGCAACTCAGCCCCAATGGGATTCAAGACGTGTCGACAATCACATGCAGGAGGCAAAGATATTTTTTCAGCACAGCGACTTCATTGAGACCGCTGGTTACCTGGAGCAAATGCTTTATGAAAACAACCTGCGACAGTTTGCAAAAGATTTCTTGATAAATATCCCAGGCCTTGATGCATTACAGTGCCAACGAATATTGACCCATTATCCTTCGCCAGAATCGCTGCGGCAGGCTACCTTAGAAGGCATCATAGCCTGTGGTATCCCAGAAGAATTAGCCAGAAATATCCTCTCACATAACTAGATCACTCTTGCGAGCCATTCTTAAAACATATCCCCCACGCCAGCAGAACAAAATCAGATCTCAGTTGTACACATAAAGCTTCCTGGTTGGTGATGTATTCAGGAATGTCCTTTGACCGTGCAGCACCCTGGAAAATCGCTTGGGGCGCGTCCCAAAACAAAATGCCGAATCGTTGGATGTGCCTGAAGTGGCCTTCTGACTTGCAACACAGCGGATTTTTCTAGACGATCTCTTGACTATGGGTTGGGGTTTTTGCGCCAAAGCTTGCCTTTACACTAAAATGGCGCTGAGCAAGTACCTTCCCGCTAAACTTGCAGCGATAGATTATAGACTGTGTGGACAAATGACGGATTTTTCCACGCTATCAAAGGAGATCCACATGAATCGCTTGCCCCAAAAAAGTAGTCGTGCCTTAATGCTTTGTCTTTTGGTCTTGATAATGCTCGCTCCTGGATTGTTGCCTGCATATGGTTCGTCATCATCTTTTTCACCAGTCCCAGATGACAGGGCGATGCAAATAGATCATGCCGGCATCCAGACCCAAATGACCGCCCTCATCAATTACCTCGACTCGCCCGCGTATGCCGCCACCACAACCTGGGAGGAACACATTGTTCTTGCCTATCAGTTAGCCCAGCAGCGCCCCCCCACGCCGCTGGAGTTCCTTTTCCTCAACCTCTATCGTCAGCACGAACCGGTATCCCGCGGCTTTGCGCTCTCCGTTGCCCTACGTGGGCAGGAGACGGAAACCAGTTGGGAGCAGTGCGCCGCCTTTCTGCGGCGCGTAACGCAATCTGATTGGGCCGTGACGCCGCTGATCCGGGCGCAGGCGGCGGCGTTATCTACCGTCCCGCGCAGCTACCTGGCCATTACTTTGCGGCAACAGATCATCAGCGCGAGCCGCGAACCGGCAATCGCCACGCCGCTGACGACAACCGTTACGCAACCGTACACCGAATACAACATTTATTACGGCTATCTGCATGCCCACAGCGAGCTGTCCGACGGTCAGGGCAATCCATTGGACGATTACGTCTATGCCCGCGATCAGGGTGGGCTGGATTTCTTCTCGCTCACCGATCACGGGGAACTTCTTCTCATCTGGCCCTGGCAGCACAAGTGGCAGGACCTGAAAGACGCGGCTGAGGCGACCTATGCGCCGGGCCAATTTGCGACGTTATGGGGTTTCGAATGGAGCAATCCGATCCTCGGCCACATTAACGTATTGAACAGCGAGGATTACACCAACGCGTTGTCCGATTTTGGCCTCGTTGATCTCTTTGACTATCTGGTGGCCCGTCCAGAGGCGTTCGCGCGTTTCAACCATCCGGGCGAGTATGATTACCTGTTCATTGAATTCTTACACCTGCGTCTGAATGCCGCCGCCGTGCCGCAGATGGTGGGTATCGAGAACTTCAACAAAAACGATGGTTTTGACCAGTTTTATTATGGCGGAAGCTGGTTTACGGACACGCCGTTTATTGACGTGGGCAATGGCAAAGGCTGGTACCTGGGCGCGTTGGGGGGGCAGGATAACCACAGCGTGGATTATGGCACGCGCAACGAGTTCCGCACGGCGGTGCTGGCGCAGGACCTGACGCGAGAATCCATTATTGACGCCTACCGCAACCGCCGCTTCTATGCGACGGAAGACAAAGACCTGCAACTCGATTTCCGCTTCGAGGGGTATCCGATGGGGTCTCGCGTGACGGGGCAACCGGGCGTGCCGCGCACGTTTGAGATATCCGCCTGCGACGCCGGTGGCGACACGTTCCAGGAGGTGCGGCTCTATCGGGATGGCGTGCTGATTGTGACGCAGCCCGTGAGCGGCAACTGCTTCCAGACGACGTTGACGGATAACGCGCCGGTGGGGTCTAGCTACTATTACGTGATCGTGCGCCAGAATGACGACAACGACGCCAACGGGCGCAACGACGAGGCGCTTTCGTCGCCCATCTGGATTGAGTAGAGCAGCTATCTGTTTCAGGGTCAGAACACTGGCGATTTTGGCGTGGAGGCTTCAGCCGGCCCACCTATCGGGTTTGGCTAAAGCCTCCACTCCGGTTCCCCTATGCCAGACTTGTTAGATGGTTGATTCGTGTGTCTTCCCCCAATTGGGTAGCCAGGCTAGAGAAATTTCAGCGGAAAAGTGGATAAGTTATACGTCACCCAATCTTGATGGCTGTTCGATCCCGACGTTGCGCAGGATTTGAGCAGTCATCTATCATAACCACATAAGGAGTGGAAAATGTGGCGTAAAGCCTTGTCACTGGTTGCTGCTATTTTTATGTTCATTTTTTTGAGTAGTACGCAATGGGGAGCCATGACGCATGCGCAGGATGCCGCGCCCGCAAGCGGGGAGCCGTCTTCCCCCGCGGAGGATGTACGCACCGCACCCGACCTGTCACCGTTGGCCCATACGGAAACCAAATTGCTGCAAGAAACCCCTACTAACAATCAAAAATTCGGCACGGTTGTCGATATTTACGGCAATTATGCCATTGTGGGAAGCCAACACGAAGAGGCTTCGATCTATCAATGGAATGGCTCAAGTTGGGTACTTGTGGAGACAAAGCAGAATCCTGGATCTACGTCCAATTTCGGGAAAGCTGTAGCTATCAATAACTCGTATGCTGTCATTGGCGCTGATGGTGATGAGAGTTCCCCTGGCGCTGTTTACATTTACGAAAGGCTGGGGGAGGATTGGAGTTATATGGATACAATTACGCCCACAAATGGGCTGGCTGAATATCTATTTGGGCAGACGGTAGCCATTAGCGGCGAGTTTATTGCTATTGGCGCTCCTGGAGATAACGAAGTAGGTAATGGTAATGGCGCCGTGTATGTGTATACGCGCCTGCTAAATGCCTGGGTACTCTTTAAGAAACTGATTGTTTCTAACTCAACCAAGCTACACCTTGGCCGTAGTGTGGACATTGATGGAAATCGGGTTGTTGCCGGCAATAACGGCGAGGCTTATGTTTTTGAACACGACAATGGCATTTGGGACGCACCTATGCCGTTGACGCCCCCAGAAACGGTAGATGGCAATTATGGCATATCTGTATCCATCAGTGGCGGCGATGCCGTTGTTGGCTCCCCGATGGATAATCAGGTCGCCAATGATGCTGGCGCAGTTTATCTCTTCCGTTTATCGAATGGAAATTGGAATTTTAACACCAAGCTCATCGCTCTGGATACAGCGAACGTAGACCACTTCGGTCAATCAGTAGATATGGATGGTCGCTACATTATTGTTGGCGCTGATGACGACGATAATGCAATGGGCGTTGGTGCCGGCACGGCTTATATCTTCCGTCAGGAAAACGGTAGTTGGGTAGAACGCAGCAAGTTGACCGCCAGCGATGGGGCTGATGGCGCTCGCTTGGGCAGCGCCGTGGCCGTAAGCAATTACCGTGTTCTGGTTGGCGCGCCGTTTGCTGACGGGGAGAATACGGGTCAGAGCGGCTCTGCCTACGTATTTGCGTTGGACTTCGCGCCCACGGTGGATGTGCGGGCGAACGGGCAGGCGGAAACGGCGGTTGTGCCGGCAGGGAGTGGAACCACATTCTCCGCGACAATTGATCCGGGCACAAAAACGGGGCAGCAAGCGGAATGGTGGGTGGGTTTATCCACACCTGTGGGAACCTTGTGGAAAAACAGCAACGGCTGGACACCGTCGATTACGCCCGTTATGTTGACGCAATCCCCGCTGCCGGCCACGTGGTCGCTCGATGTGCCGCTTAATTTGCCGGCAAGCACCTACACGCTCTTTGTTGTACTCGACACAAACATCAATGGCGTCATGGATTCAACCTGGACCGGTTCGGCCACGTCCGTGGTGCTGCCCGCCGGAGCGAATGCGGAAGTGACGATGAACGATATTCTGGCGGAACTGATGCCGGCAATTTCCAAATAACCTTGTTGCCCAGACGGGAAACAGGTAGGTGAGCAAAGGGTGTGTTTCATTTTAGTTGACTGCTGCTTGCTGTAGGACAATTCGCTGAATTGTCCTCCGCCGTGAAGGGACAATTTCGGCAAATTGTCCTACGGCGCGGGCAGCCTGAGCAACCCATTTGAAACACACCCGTGAGCAAAATGGCCCAACTCCTCATGGGATTGGGCCGCTTTCTATTCGGGAGGGGTTACTGATGTGAGACTGGTGGTGTACTCCAGTTGCCGGCATTATCCCGCCCCAACCCCATCAGCCATTACAGATCATCGGCCTACGCCCCGCCAAAGAAGAAATTTTGTGCTATACTGCTGCTGATTCGCGGCTGCTGAAAAACCCTAAAAACCCGGTTTTTGAATGGTTGTCGAGGTACAAGCGATGAGTCTGGAATTTGAGCGGTTGACGACGGTTTTGGAGGAGATGGGCCAGAATGAGTTGCGACGGCTGCGGCAGCAGGATGATGATCTGACGCAGGCGGAGGCGAAACTGGCGCAGTATGCCACGAACTGGGGCGCGATTGCCGCCTGCGTGATGCTGGTGGAGGCGAAGAAGCCGACGTTGCGCCTGGCGCGCCCACTGGATGAACGGGACCCGCTGGATGCCGGCATTCCCGCGCCCACCTGCCCCCCACAAGCAACGCTGATAGCCGTGGACGGCTCGCAAATCCTGCCCGACCGACACGCCGCCTTTCTGTACTACCTGCTCAACGTGGGCGGCATCGTCTACTACCACGGCAGTGGCGAACCGCCAACGGAGTTCACCCGCCCCACGCTGCATTTCCGCGAGGATGATCTGTTCGTGAATGGGGGATTGGTGGATGGCACGCTTGTGGGGGCGCGGCGGGACCTGGCGGAGATTGAAATGCTGGCGGATATGGCCTGGGAATGCCGGCACGAACCCCACCCCCTCCTCGCCATCATGGACCAACGCCTCCTCTACTGGCCCGCCAGCGCCGTGCCCAATCAGGAACGCAACGACATCGTGGCCGGCTGGCTCAAAGCCATGACCAAAGTGCGCGACAGCGGCGGCCTCATGGCCGGCTACACCAGCCGCTCCGGACGCGGGTCCGTCCTGGCCCTGCTCAGCCTGCTGCAACCCCGGCAGACGGACTTTCACGCCATGCTGGAGCGGCAGGAACAGTGGGCCAACCTCACCGACGCCGATCTGTTCGACCGCCTGCTGGCCCCTGGCGAGCGCAGCCGCGTCTTCGTGGACCTCTCCAACGACAACGACCATTATCGCCAGCACGACGCGGCCAACGAGATTTGCTTCTTTTACCTGAACGCGGCCTCCCCCGACGCGCGCAATAGCGCGAAGCAAATCGTCCGCGTAGACATTCCCCGCTGGGTGGCGGACGACGAGGAGGCGGTTGCCACGGTCCATGCGCTGCTTTACGATCAGTGCCAGATTTTGGGCGATTATCCCTACGTGATCACGCGCGCCGATGAAATGGCGGTGGTGGGGCGGCAGGATCAGGAAGAGTTCAACAACTGGATTGCGCTGAAGATGCAGCAATTGGGTATTGAGGCGGAGGTGTCGGGGAAACTGGGAGGCAAGGGGTTTGGGCGTGCCGGCAAAACGCGGCACGAACTGCGTTGAAAAGGCGGAAGGATGAAGGATGATGGATGAAGCGTTTGTTGACGTGGAGATAGGGCGCGTGCTGCGCGCCAGCACGGCGGGCTTTGCCGTCGGCTGCCGCGTGGCCCAACTGGAAACGCCCGCCTTTGGCGGTTTGGTGAAGGCGCAGCCCCTGGACGACCGGGAAGCCATCTACGGCCTCATTTACGACATGCACATTGATGATGACCCGCTGGTGCGGCGGTTGGTGATGGCCGACACGCCCCGCCCGGAGGCGATCAGCGACCAGCGGCGCAACCGGCTGCTGCCGATTGAGATGAGTATCCTCGTCGTTGGCTACCAGCTTAACGGTGACCTGTACCACGGTCTCCCGCCCCGCCCGCCGCTGAATCTGGACCCGGTGTACATGGTGCTGGACGCGGACGAGGTGCGCCGTTTTAGCGAACGGTTGGGATACTTGCGCCTGGTTTTGCGAAATGCCGGCACAGGCATTCCCATCGATCAGCTTCTCGTCGCCCACATCCTGGACATCTACCGCCGCCGTGGCGATGACGCCGCTTGGGCGCTACAAGTGACGCAGGAACTGATCGAACTGCTGCGCAGCAATTACGACGTTCTTATTCCCACCCTGGAAGCCCTCAGCGAGGCGATGCCGGCATTGGCGTAGCGTTTCGCGCCTCACATAAATAGTCGTCCGAAAATAACGACACGTTTTCATCGGACGACTGCTGACAAGCTATCATGCACAGCCGCTGTCCGCACATTTCCGCTAATGTAATGGCGGACAGCCACTCATCATGGATTGACATTATGGATGATGCCATTGGTTACATCATTGGCGGCGGCCTCAAAGAAGGGCTGCGGATTCGCCTGGAAGTGCCGGCAGACACCGTGCAGGAAGGCAGTTTCCTCGTCTGCGACAGCGGGCGCTGGCGCTACTTCGGCCTCGTCACCGACCTGCAACTCGGCGCCACCGACCCCCGCTTTGCCGACGAACAAACCGACCGCCTGCAACCCGCCATTCGCCAGGCCCTCCTCGGCAAAACCCTCTACACCACCCTCACCATGTACCCCACCCTCATGCTGGATCGCGGCCCGGAGTACGGCGATGAAGGATACCGCGAATATCAGCAGAAGCTGGAGCGCGGCGAAATCGGCCCGCAGCCCGTGAAAACCGTGCCCGCCCACCACGCCGCCGCGCGCCTGGCGGACGCCGGCGACGTGGCCGACATCTTCGGCGGCGATTTCGTCATCGGCCACACCATCGAACAAGGCCATCCCGTCTCCCTGGACCTGAAACGCTTCGTGAAACGCTCCAGCGGCATCTTTGGGGCCACCGGCACGGGCAAGAGCTTCCTCACGCGCATGGCGCTGGCCGGCCTGATGAACCTGGACGTGGCCGCCGCGCTCGTCTTCGACATGCACAACGAGTACGCCTACGACGACATCGACGCCGACAAAGAGAGCCGCGTCCTCGGCCTCAAATCCCTCTTTGGCGAAAAAGTGCAGGTGGCCGCCCTGGGGCGCGGCGCGCAGGTGCGCGGCAATGCCCCCGATTTCACCCTGGAATTAAGTCTGGATGAGTTCCAGACCAACGACATCAACCTGCTCGGCGAAGCCCTCAACCTCACCGACAGCGCCGCCGTCACCCTGAACGCGCTGGAGCGGGATTTTGGCGCAAAATGGTTCAGCCGCTTCATGAAATTGGAGCCGGGCGCGGTGGAAACGGACCCCGAAAGCGGCAAAACCGTGCCCGCGCCCAACTCCGTGGCCTTTTGGGCGCGGCTGAACAATGTCCACGAGAAGGCCGCCGAGGCGCTACACCGCAAGCTCGCCCTGATCAATGACCGGGATTATGTCTGCGAGAAGCCGGCCAGCGACGCCGTCAGCGCCATCGTAGACAAGCTGGAACATGGCCGCCACGTCATCCTCAGCTTTGGCAAATACGACACCGACCTGGATTATCTGCTGGTTTCCAACATCCTCACCCGCCGCATCCGCGCCCACTGGGTGGGGCGCACCGAGCGGCACAAATCCTTTGGCGAACCGGCGCCGCGCCCCCTGCTCATTGCCATCGAAGAAGCGCACAAGCTGCTCAATCCACAGCTTGCCGGCCAGACCGCTTTCGGCATCATCGCCCGCGAACTGCGCAAATACTTTGTGACGCTGCTGGTGGTGGACCAGCGGCCATCGGGCATTGACGATGAGATTATGTCGCAATTGGGCACGCGCATCACCGGCTGGTTGGGGGACGACGACGACATCCGCGCCGTCCTCACGGGGTTGGCCGGGCGCGACCAACTGCGCGGTATGTTGGCCCGCCTGCGCGAAAAGGAGGAGGTGCTGCTGTTGGGTTGGGGCGTCAAAATGCCGATCCCGGTGCGCTCCCGCCGCTACGACCAGCAGTTCTGGGACGAAATGCGTGGCCGACAGCCTGCCCGCCCGCGCACGATTGATGAGATTAATGATGATTTGTTTGGGTGATGGGGAAATGCCGGCATTCACCATCCCCCTTCCCCGAGAATGATCTTCCCGGAAGCTTAGTCCCAGATGATGCCCCTGGGGAGCAGCTTCCGGGAAGATGTTGTCATGTACGGTAGTGCGCGCGGCGCGTGGGGGCTTCCCTGAGAATGATCTTCCCGGAAGCTTAGTCCCAGATGATGCCCCTGGGGAACAGCTTCCGGGAAGATGTTGTCATGTACGGTAGTGCGCGCGGCGCGCGCCGTCTTCTCCGCCCATCAAAACGCACCCAGGATGGAAAACAAGAGGACGTGGAGATGAAAAACAATCCATTACCGCGATTGGACACCCATGAAAACCTCAGAGATGCGTTGTTGCCCTATTGCCGCTTGAATCCTGGCGAAATCTGGACGGACTCCATTAGCGGGCATAAAGCTGGCTGCCTGGACGCCGCGAATCAAACCGACATCGAACGCTTACTGGCTGGCGAACACGCACATTTGGCCGTTCATGACCCGCCATACAATCTGGTCGCCTTTCAAGAAAGAAGCGTTTTCGAATTCATAAACTGGTGCCGGCAATGGGTCGAAAACACCTGGACATGGTTGGACGAAAACAGCGCCCTATACATCTGGCTCGGGGCCGATCAGAACAACCATTTTCAACCATTGCCCGATTTCATGATCATGATGCGGGATTTTGACTTCGTGCCCCGCAGTTTTATTACCATGCGAAACCAGAGAGGGTATGGCACGCAAAAAAACTGGATGGCTGTGCGTCAGGAACTCCTTTACTACGTCAAAGGCGCGCCCCACTTTGAGGTTCAATACACGGACATCCCTAAGATTCTGCGGGGTTACTACAAAACGGTAAATGGCCGGAAAACAGAGAACGTAGAACGGGGCAAATCGGCTAACATTCGTGCCGGCAATGTCTGGGTAGACATTCAACAAGTTTTCTATCGCCTGGAAGAAAACGTTTCTGGCTGCTACGCACAAAAACCGCTCAAATCCATTGCGCGCATCATAAACGCCAGTTCCCGGCCCGGCGACCTGGTCATTGATTTTTTCGCCCATTCGGGCACGACCTTGTTAGCATCCGAAATCCAAAAACGTCGCTGTTTCACCGTTGATAATGACCCCATTTATTGTGAAATCAGCATCCGCCGCCTGGAGCGATTCCGACAAAACGGCAAACTCGGCTGGCAAAACGGCCATCCGTTTGAAGCGGAATTCGCGCCAGGCAATGACCTCAAACCAACGTCCGGTAAGGGGCAGGAAACTGAAAACCGGCCTGTCCAGGCCAGATTACTTTAAGCAACCGTCCGAAAGTAACTTCACACTTTTCGAAGGTGGTTACTTTGGAGACAGTTACTCGCAAGCTGCCCGCACAGTTCCGCTAACAGCATTGCGGACGACCACTGAGACGGCATTATGGAAAAACTCAAATCTGACAGCGACGACCCGTTATATGTAAAAGCGTTGACAACGACCGCAAACAAACGATTTGACATGAACTTCCGGGTTTTTGGCCTTTTTCAGTAGAGTCAAATGTGGCGGCCAACTCGTGAACGAACATACAAAAGCGGTTTTGCAGGCGTTTTTTGTCACGCTGCTGTGGGCGATGTCCTGGGTGCTGATCAAGGTCGGCTTGCAAGATATGCCGGCACTGACGTTTGCCGGACTGCGCTACTTTCTCGCTTTCCTCTGCCTGCTGCCGCTGGCGGCGCGGCGTGGTGAGCTAACGGCGCCGCGGACGTTGCCGCGCGCGACCTGGGGGCAGTTGCTGTTATTGGGATTCGTCTATTACACGGTGACGCAAGGGGCGCAGTTTGTGGCGCTGTCGCTGTTGCCGGCAATCCCCACCTCCCTCGTCCTCAGCTTCACCCCCATTGTCGTCGCCCTGCTCGCCGGGCTGTTGCTGCGCGAACGCACCACGCTCTGGCAGTGGTTGGGTATTGCCATCACCGTGGCCGGCGCGCTGCTGTACTTCTGGCCTGTGAACATCCCCGCGGGTCAGGTCGTGGGGCTGATCATCATTTTCGTGGGCATGTTCGCCAACGTCATTTCCGCCCTCATGGGGCGCGCGCTGAACCGCGCCCGCCTGCTGCCGCCGTTGAGCATCACGTTGGTGAGCATGGGGTTTGGGGCGACGTTGTTGCTGGTGGCGGGTGTTTGGGTGCAGGGAATGCCGGCATTCACCTGGCGCGGCTGGTTAATCATCATCTGGCTGGCCGTTATCCACACCGCCTTCGCCTTCACCCTCTGGAACCACACCTTGCGCACCCTGCCCGCCGTGGAATCCAGCATCATCAACAACACCCTCGTCATTCAGATTCCCGCGCTGGCCGTCATCTTCCTCGGCGAAACGATGAACGCGCGCCAGGTCGGCGGCCTCCTCGCCGTCGTCGTGGGCACGCTCATCGTCCAGCTTCGCCGCCACCCCCAGGCAACGCGCTCCTGACGAACGGAAATTGAATAAGACAACGAAGTTGTTTCCTTACCGTTTCTGCAAACTGACGATGCGATTCCGTGCTTTATTTCATCATCAGTTCTTCGTGGCACGATGACGTGATGGAGCCGCGTGGTGGATGCGGCCATCATCGCGCCAGAAACGCCTGCGCTTGCGCGGTGTAGCCGCCATCAACAGTAAGCAGGCCGTCCGTCCACGGATCGGGGACAATGGCGTAGTAGAAGTGGGCGAGGACGTAGGGCGTGGCGTCCAGGGCGGCCAGCCAGGCGGCGGTGGTTTCGGCGGCGTTGCCCCAGGATTGGCGCACGGTCCATTCGCTGACGAAAATCGGCAGGCCCGTGGCTTCGTGGAAGGTGCGCGCGAGTTCGGGGCAGGTGGGTGTGGCGGTGTAGCAGTGGACGCCGGTGGCGTCGGGGGGGGTGTCGATGAGTTGGAGGAAGGCGAGGGTGTAGTCGAGGCAGTGGGGCATGTGGCGGTAGCGTGCCGGCATTTTTGCTACAGACTCCGCCGATGGACATGCGGGATGGGGAGCGACCAATTTGGCGTTGGGGAATGCGGCGCGAATCCACTCGTAGACCTGAGCCAACTCCGCCGGTGTCAGGTCGCACTGAGGATAAGGCAAATCACATTCGTTGCCAACGAACAGCCAACCGCTGAAGCTTGATGGCAATGTCTGTTGTAAGTAGGAGCGCCAGTCAGGAAAATAAATCGCTCCGTGGCGTACTTCCAGGCCATGGAAGAACTTGTACTGACCGGGTTGGTTGTAATTGTAGGTTGTCCACGTGTGCCAACAGTTAAAGCCCAGCGCCACCGCCGTATCGAAAATGCCGGGCTGATTGACATAAGAGAGGGCCAGGCATTGTTTAGGCACGGAGGTGGACTGGAATGGCAGGTAAACGGTGGTAGGACCGTTGGCGTAGGCAGCTGGTGGGGGGGCCGCCGTCAGACAAAGGAAGAGAAGAAGGAAGGCGACCATGACGGCGCCGGGGCCACGTACCGGGAAGGCGGGGCGAGTCAGCCGATTTGATTGTTGGCGCATAAGGACTCCACGCAAAGCTCCGAGTTGAACGGCGAGCACGCGCTATCAGCAGTATAGCCGGGGCGGGGTAGCGCGAACGCTCAGTTGCATGGCAGAATAATTTGCGGCGTGGCGACGCGCGTCTGGGAGGCGGGTGCCGGCAAACGCGCGTCGCACGGAGGAGGTGGAAAATCCTAACCGAAGGTGGCGTGGACGGCGTTGAGCATGTAACCGCGCCCGCGCACGGTGCGGATGATGGTGGGGTTTTGTGGATCAAGCTCGATTTTGCGCCGTAGGCGGAAGATGTAGGGGCGGATGACGCTCTGCGCCTGGATTTCATCTACATCCTGGTAGCCGAGGGAGTGTCGCACTAATTGCCGGCACGACAAAACATGATCCGCCGCATTTATCAGAGCCGTTAGCACCGCTGCTTCCCCTTCCGTCAACTCCACGGAATGGTCTGGGCGAGAGGCAACAATTGCAATCCGCGTCTGGGTATTCAGGTGAATGGGTAACGTATCCGGGTTCTTGTGCGCGGAGGCAAACAGAGCGGGGGGTGACGATAGCTCCTGGCCCATTTGCCGCATGGTATCTATCGTATGCGAGACAACCTGGAAGAGGTGCGTCTGCTGCGCCTGCCGCGCCCTCTTCTGCAATGCTTCCTGAATGCCCTGGGTCAACTCCGCCATGCTCACCGGTTTAATAAAATAATTGATAATGGGGTCCAGGCGAATAGCGGCGATGGCGCTCTCGACTGTCGGATTGGCCGTAAGAATGACGATTGCCATGTCCGGCTGGGTTTGTGCCGCCCGCTCCGCGATCTGCAATCCATCCATGCCCGGCAGGCGCATATCCAGCAGCATCAGGTCTACCCGTTCTTGCTTCAAGTAGGCCAGTGCTTCGGGTCCGGAACCTACCTCGGCAACGGCGTATCCCTGCAGCGTAAGGGCGCGACAGAGTGACCGGCGAATATGTTCGTCGTCATCGACGAGGAGGATGGTATGATGGTTTTTATCCGTGTTGTTTTGGGTTGATTCACTCATGGCTTTTTTTCCGTATGAAAATTGGCAACAGCGTCAGGAAGTATTCCCTGCCGGCACGTTGTCGATAGTCCGTCAGATTAGTAACCGTCCGAAAATAACTTCACACGTCTTGCGGACGGTTAATGCCAAGCTATCATGGATAGCCGCTATCACGGATAGCCGCTATCACGGATAGCCGCTATCACGGATAGCCGCTATCACGGATAGCCGCTATCACGGATAGCCGCTATCACGGATAGCCGCTATCACGGATAGCCGCTATCATGGATAGCCGCTATCATGGATAGCCGCTATCATGGATAGCCACTGCCCGCCCATTTCCGCTAACTTAATGGCGGACAGCCACTTAACATGTCTTTTGATGGCCGTGCTGCTCTCCAATCAGCAATGGCCTAATGGGAAGTTGCTTCTGGACCACATGTTATAGGTGCAATGCGCTCACCGGTCATGCTTGCTTCCTTGACGTGCGTGGAAGCACATTCCCCTTGAACTGTGACAGGCATTTGCACTTGTTGCTTTGATCTGGCGTACTGCTTGCTCTAGACCAGCGTCCGGCTTCCTAAAACGACCGCGCAACCGGACGATCCCCTTCGATTAACCGTCAGTCGCCCTTCTGTATGGACGCACATCTGGACCGAAACGGGGAGCACGTTGGGCTTGAAGATAGTGGGTGAAGATTGACTACCAGGTGTGTTTGGGTTTCGTTGTGGCCGGCAACATTGGTTCAACTCTGGAAATGGACGCAGTTCCCAGGAACCCTGGTTTTCCTGCTCGATAACCCAAAACCGTAAGATTGTCACCCATTTCCGATCTGAAAATGGATAAGCCCCTATGAGCGCTCTGACTCGAATTTTACTTTACCGAAAAACGACGTGAATGGTATTGCAATATCATTGCAAAATAATTTGCACCTATTCAACATCAGGCGTAGCTGGACCAAGAAACCTTCCCGGAAGCTCAATTTCAGACCCAAAGCGTGTAGTGAATTCTGGTTATTTGGGGGGAAGGCAGCCTGAGTTTGTCGAAGGTCATTGGTTTCGACAGACGCAACCAACGTACCCCCCCTTTATTGAGAGGATACGAAAAGATCTTCCAGAAAGATGTGAATGCACTCTTTATGTCAATCTCTCGTTGTCGTATTCGCATCAAAACAGTTTCCGGGAAGCGTTGGCGAATAGTTACAATAATTCCATCATCAATTTGCGCGAAAGATTCTATGTGGCGGCGGGTAAGTCCAGGGTCGCCAGCACGCCTGCGCTATCCGGCAGATTGCGTATTGAGAGTTCGCCATTGTGCTGCTGGACAAAATTGTGACTGATCCAGAGACCCAACCCGCTGCCATCCGGCTTGGTCGTGAAAAATGGCTCGAATATGCGTGGCAGCACATCCTCGGGTATGGGCGGCCCTGGGTTTTGAAACGTGATACGTATGCCGGCATCGGGTTCCTCACTTTGACGAGCCAGCGTTATTTGCAGTGTGCCCCCGGCAGGCATGGCTTCCATGGCGTTGAGTATCAGATTGAGGAAGACACGTTGCAGCATGTCGGAGACGCCGTAGACCGGTGGTACAGGCTCTTGCCGCACCCGGACGGTCACGTTGTGGCTCTGCAGTTCCGGCGCGGTGAGCTGTAGTACTATTTCCAGTAGGGCGGCGAGATCGATCAGACGGCGGTTATTCGTTTGGGCGCGCGCGAAGCCGAGGACGTTCTGGCTGACGGTTCCCAGGTGGCGTACCTGGTGTTGTACAACTTGCAGGAATTCGCGGGCTTCATCGCTTTGCAGCGGGTAATTCAGGACAAGTTCCAGGTAGGTGCTGATGGATTGCAAGGGATTACTGATTTCGTGGGCCAGGCTGGCGGCAAGCTGTCCCAGAGCGGCCAGTCGTTCGGCGCGAACGAGTCGGGTTTCGGCCTGTTTGCGTTCGGTTACATCGCGGATGAGCATCATGCCGGCAAAAATCTCCCCCTCCTCATCGCGCACCGGCACCGTTTGCCCGGCATAAGCGCGGCCATCGGTGGCCCACTCAAAGGTGACGGATTCCTCCGCCCATGTCTTGTCTAGTTCCGGCGCAATCACTTCGTACATCCACGGAGAGACGACGTCGCGCAGGCGTTTGCCCATGTATTCCTTCTCCTGGTCCGCAAACGTTCGCAGACCCTCCCCCTCTGCCAGCAAACAGATGTGATTCTTGTCAAAAAGAAAAATGGTCGTTTGGGGAATGTTGGCCGCCAGTGCGCGATACAGTCCGTCCTTGCGGCGGAGTTCCTGTTCCGCCGCGTGGGTATCCGTCACATCCAGCCCTGTGCCGATCACGTACTCCACCTGTCCGGCGCTGTCTAGCAGGGCGGTGTTCGACCAGGAAATCAGTCGCAGCGTGTTCTCGTGGGTGCGCCATTGATTGACGAACTGGTTGGGAAAGAGGCGCGGATGCAGACGGGTGAAGATGCCTTGTACAAAGGGGATGTCTGCCGGCATAATGAGATGCTCCCAGATATATTTTCCGCGCAGTTCTTCTTGCGTGTAGCCGGATGCTATCTCGGAGGCGTGGTTCATCTGCACGATCCGCCCTTCTCGGTCCAGCACCAACACCAGGCTTTGCACGGTGTGCAGCACGGCGGACAGGAACCGGTTTTCTGCTTCCAGGTCGCTGGTGCCCCACTGCCGCTCAAAGGCATAGGCGATAACTTCGGCCAGACCGATCTGGGCCAGGGTGTTTTTGAGAAGACAGTCTTTGGCCCCCAGGCGCAGGAGATAGGTTCCCAGGTGGCTGTTGGCTTCATCGGCGAGGAGAACAATAGGAAGGGTGGGCGCTGCTTCTTGTAGACGGATGAAATTGGAAATGCCGGCACTATCCGTCAACACCAGATCCGCCACCACCACTTCTACATCCTCATGCGTTACACAAACAAGCGCCTCCGCCAGCGACGTCGCCCTCCGCCAGCGAAACGAGAAACGCTCATTCCACGCCAACAATGCCGCTGCCTCCGTGGCTAACGCATCGTCGGATATGACCAACAATACTTGCAAGCTATTCTGTGTGTGCATCGTGGCTTTCCCGTGGCGATTATTTGCTTTTGGCCGCCTATGCTTACAAGATACGCCAGAATGGCGACGAGCGCAACCCCCACATTGTACTGTGCGCGGCGTTTGCGTTCGTGGAGCGCCTGCCGGCAACATATACAGCACACTCCCTGCTTACCATCGTCCTTGGTGGTACAATTACGGTGGATTGAGTAACATTCATGCAAGCGTACAGGTGCGACGCACTTACCTCGTCTGTTGCACATCAGAGTACCGTGCTTTTCATCTATGGTGACGCGCCTGGTTGAGGCGGCGTCCTGACTTTTTTGATACAGCTATGACCACAGCAAATCAACGGATTTTACTGGTTGACGATCATGAGGTGGTGCGGTTAGGCTTAAAAAGCCTGATTGAGCGCCATACGGGCTTCACCGTCGTAGCGGAGGCTTCCGCCGCGGACGAGGCGGTAGAGAAGGCGCTACAATACAAGCCAGACATGGTCTTGATGGATATTCGCATCATCGGCGGCAATGGCATTGAGGCTTGCCAGGCCATCACCGCCAGTTTGCCCAACACCAAAGTGATTATGCTCACCTCCTACGCGGAAGATGAGATGCTGTTTGCGGCCATTCGCGCCGGGGCCAGCGGCTACGTGTTAAAGCAGGTGGGCAGCAACGCCTTGATACACGCCATAGAGTCGGTGGCTCGCGGCGAGGCCGCGCTTGACCCGTCGCTGACGCAGCGCGTGTTCACGGAAATTCGCCAGGCAATCCAGAATGAAGAAAAAGCCGCTTTCGCCGACCTGACCCCGCAGGAGATGCGTATGTTGGCCCTAATTGCCGAGGGGCACACGAACAGGGGCATTGCCGAGGCGTTGTTCCTGAGTGAAGGCACGGTGCGCAACTACGTCAGCAGCATCTTCTCCAAACTTGGTGTTTCTAATCGCGCGGAAGCGGCTGCCTATGCCGTGCAACATCACCTGAGCGATTACTTATGATATGGGTGATGTAGCCAATCTTGATATGCTTGAGCTTCACGAACAATATGCCTGACACGGAAATGGTCTCCCCGTCGGCGCTGCAAGCGCTGCATGAAGCGGCGCTGGCGATTGCCGCCAATACGTTTTCTTTGCCTGATGTGTTGAACCAGATAGTGGCTTCGGCGCGCCAGCTTGGTGGGGCGCGTTACGCGGCGCTGGGCATTCCGGGGAAGAGCGGAGAGATGGCGACTTTTGTGTATGCGGGAATGCCGGCAGAAGACGCCGCCCACATCCCCCACTTCCCCCTCGGAGAAGGCCTGCTGGGCGCGCTGCTGCGAGAACCGACCGCCATTCGCACGTCGCGCATCAGCGACGACCCCCGTTCCGCCGGATTCCCCACCGGGCATCCGCGCATGGAAAACTTCTTGGGCGTGCCCGTGATGGCCCAGGGGGAGATATTGGGCAACCTCTATCTGGCGGAGAAGGAGGGAGCGGATGCGTTTACGGTAGCGGATCAGGCTGTCATTGAACTGCTGGCGGCACATGCGGCCATCGCCATCCAAATGGCGCGATTGTGGCAGAGTAGCCAGGAACATGAGCAACAACTAGAGCTGCGAGATCGCCAGATGGCCGCGCTGCGTCAGGCGACGCTGGCTATTGTGGGCGAGCTGTCGCTGGAGAAAGTGCTGCAATCGATTGTGGATTCGGCCCGCGAACTGGTCGGCGCGGAGTATGCGGCCCTGGGCGTGCCCAATGCCGATGGGCATTTGGATGCGTTTGTTTTCAGCGGCATGTCCGCGCAGGATGCCGCCCATATTCCCCATTTGCCCCACGGATTAGGGCTGCTGGGAGCCATTATCAGGGATCGCCGCCCAATTCGCATTCCCCGAATTGTCGATGATCCGCGTTCGGTAGGATTTCCGCCCGGTCATCCGCCCATGGATAGCTTTTTGGGACTGCCCATCCTGGTCGGCAGCAAGATTCTGGGTAATTTGTATCTGGCGAATAAGCTGGAGACGGATGCGTTTTCGGCGATGGATCAGGAGATGGTGACGCTGCTGGCGGCACATGCGGCGGTGGCGATCCAGAATGCGCGGTTATATGAGCAGGTGGGGCGGCTGGCGATTGTGGAGGAGCGGTCGCGCATTGGCATGGACCTGCACGACGGGGTGATTCAGTCGATTTATGCGGTGGGGCTGACGCTGGAATCGGCGCGGCTGTCGTTGATGGATGACCCGCAGGACGCGATGACGTTGATTGACGGGGCAATTGAGGGGTTGAATGACGCGATCCGGGATATTCGCAATTTTATTCTGGATTTGCGACCGCGGCGGTTTGAGGGGGACCTGGGGCAAGGATTGGGGAGGTTATCGCGGGAGTTTCAGGCGAATACGATGGTGCCGGTGACTTTGAAAGTGCCGGCAAAAACCATAGCCAGTCTTCCCCCTTCTGTTGCCCGCGCTATGTTCCTCACCGCGCAAGAAGCCCTGGCAAATATCGCCCGTCATGCCCGCGCGCGCCACGTTGCCATCACCGTCACCTGGGAAGTGCGGAGAGTAACGCTGATGGTCACGGACGACGGGCGGGGATTCAACGTCAAGAGCCGCGTCCACGCCACGGGGCACGGGCTTTCTAACATGCGTGCCCGTGCCGAAGAGCAAGGTGGTTCCTTCACCATTGATTCCGCGCCGGGGCAAGGGACTACGATCTGCCTGGAACTCCCTCTCTAGTGGCGTACATCGCCTGGAAACGAACGCCTTCCCCTTTTAGACATTCTCCGTAAACCCAGCACCCGTTGGCCTGGATGCCGGGTGTTCCCCTTACTTCAGTAAATTGCGATTAAGTAGCCGCAGTGGTCTGCCGCGCCACGGTGTGCCTAACCACGGCAGCAGAATGAAATCGAAGCCGACGTAGCCGGACACCTTCCAGGCCATGATAAGACCAACGGCGATTAAGAACATGATGGGGTTGGCGCTGATGGAGCCGGACATGATGAAATTCCAGCTTATGAAGGCGCCAATGAAGGCGGCGACGCCCGTGAATAAACCCAGGATCAGGGCGATGCCCACAATGAGTTCCCCGTAAAGGACGAGCTTGCCAAACCAGCTCCATGCCTCTGCGTTAAGCAGGGCTTGCATGATGGCTCTGTACCAACCGGGCGTGTCGGGGACGGCCACCATTTGCTGCCAGAACTGCTTCATGGCTTCGCCGGTAGTAGTCCAGGCCGGGTCTTGTAATCTTTGCCAGGCGCCATATGCCCATTGCCAGCCGAGCCAGATGCGGAGGAAGAACCAGACCAAACCGGCGCGGGGGTCATTGAGCAGGAACTGCACGAAGGGTGGGTCTTGCAGGATTTCGCCTTTGGTTGTTACGATATTGCTCATGCTGATTTCCTTGTCAGTTACGAAGGACGAGGGATGAAGAATTGGCGTATTTATGCCAAGTGTAGGGGATTGGGGAGAAGGGGGGCGGTGGGAAATGTCACTTTTTGCGGGTGACTTTTGTCGTTAGTGATTGTCTCCGGTGTGCCAGGGAGAGGGGGATTGTCTGTTTTGTCCGCATGACATGCGTCATGGGCATTGGGTGACATTTATTACTGGAGAGGTGGGAAGGGGTCTCGTAAAATGCCGGCATTCTCCTCTGCTGTCGCCAGGCCCAGAGGACCCATTGCGCGTGCAATTCGTGCCGATTACAGATATGCTGCCAGGCTTCCTATGTTTCCGCCTGCTCGCCTGGTTGCCTGTGGGTATCGTGGGCGAAAAGTGAGACAGTTATGGAACAGGTTAGCGTACTACGTTTTAATGACTTACAGTTTCGGATGGGTGCTCAGCAACTTGGTGTCCAGCCGCTTCACCGTGAGGCGCAACAAGCAAGTATGAATCCAATCAAGTTGCTCATCATTGACGAGCATCCCGCCGTACGTCAGGCATTGGTCGTTCGTTTACGTTCGGCGGGCCATCTTTCTATCGTAGCTGTAGATGACAACTTGCGCGAAGGCTTGCACCATGCACAGGAGCTTTTGCCCCATATCGTCTTGCTGGGTTTGAGTACGCGCAAGGAACCGCCCTATTCACTCATTGACGTCGTACGAAAGTTGGCGGCGGCAAACCAGGGTGTGATTGTTCTCACCTCTTTCGTTGATGTAGTGGAGCGGGAGGTGCTGCTCCAGGCCGGCGCGCGCCGCTATTTGCTGAAAAACATCAACTCCAACCGCCTGATAGCGGAACTGGAGGCGGTGGCAAACGAGATCAAGCCGGAGGAATCGACGTAATTTGCCGGCACGTGCGGCGGGGGCGCTAGGGCAGCTTATTGAGGGCGGCGCGGCAAGCGGGTTGGTAGGAGCGGTCTTTTCCGGCCAGCAGCAGCGCCTGGCGGGCGGCGGTGGCGTGGCCTCCTTCCAGGTAGAGCATACCTAAGGTGAAGTAGGCTGCCGGCAATTGCAACCCCCCATTTATCGCCTTCTCATAACAGCGAATGGCTTCTTCCTGAAAGCCGCGCATCTCAAAATCCATTCCCTGCCCGATCAAGGCGTCCCGCTCCAACTTGCTCAAATTCGCGGCCTCATCTTCCTCTTCATCGCGGAAAATCTCTTCCGCCAGTTCGTTTTGCGCCTGCCCCCGTGCGGCGACGATTGCGTCCGCCGCCGTGGTGGGGGCGGGTGGTTCTTCCCGACCCTGCCGTTCCGCCTCAAAAATAGACGCCAACTGCCGTACCGTTTCCGTCAACGACGTATTCGTCTCCGCTGCTTCCATGATCTCCGGCACCACTTCCGCCGGTTCTGGGTCAGGGAATCGTTGCGCGCCATATCTTACCAGGTCCATGGCCGTCAGCACGTCCCGATTTTGCGGGTCCAGCCGCAGCGCCGCCTGGCACATTCGCAGCGCCTTTTGCGGTTCCCCCTGGCCCTGCCAGATGCGGGCAATTGCCAGATATTCGCGCACCGCTCGTTTTATGTCCCCTTGCCGTTGAAACACCATTGCCAGGCGTTGATGCGCCCCCAACAAATCCGGTTCCAGGCGCACGGCCCGTTCCCAATTGTCGATAGCTTCGTCCAGGCGGCGCAGACGCAGGAAGATTTCGCCCGCCGCCAGGTAGGTGCGGCTGGCGTCGCGCAATTGGCCCATGCGTTCCTGCACGTCGGCAACCTGGTTCAGGTGGATGATGTTTCCCTGTGAATAGCGGGCGGCCAGCTTATAGCATTCCAGCGCCCGATCATACATTCTTAGTCCCAGGCAGGCGGCTCCTAACCCGGCGTATACTTCCGCTTCGCGCGGGTTTTCGGCGAGGGCAACGCGAAATGCGGCGATGGCTTCTTTCCATTGCTGCTGGCTGTTGTATGCAAGCCCGACTTTTACTGCTTTTTGGTAGCGGGTGCGATCATGGGTCACAAGACAAAACTCCGTCAGGCGGATGTATCGTTCACGAGATAGACTATCATTGTATCACTATTTTGATGCGCGTGGATATGGGGGAAATGCCGGCACAAAACCAACCATCTGGTCCTTAAGTAACGGTTGCCCGGCGCGCCTCAGATTGATGCCGGCCATGCCGACCGGTATGCGGAGATAATCCGATCCTGCAATTGCTCGAACGAATCGTTGACGATTTGCCGGCGTGGGTCAGCATCGTACCAGGCCATAATCTCCCGCGCGCCTTGCCAGAAGGGAATCGTCGCGCGAAAGTCGGGAACCAGCCGCCTGATTTTGCTGTTGTCGAAAATCATGCTGTGGGATTTGTCGCCCAACAGGCTGGCGCCCCATTCTGGATCGAACGCGGCGATGAATTTTGCCGGCACATGCACCAACTGAGGCGTGACGCCCGCCGCTGCCGCCACAACCTGAAAAATCTGGTTCCAGGTGAGCAGTTCATCTGACGTGATATGGAACACATCGCCGATAGCCTGGGGATGGCCGAGAAGCCCCACAAAGCCGCGGGCAAAGTCGGCGTGGTGAGTGAGCGTCCACAGGGACGTGCCATCACCGTGGACGAGTACGGGCAGCCCGCGTCGCATTCTGTCTACCACGCTGTAGCCGCCGTGCATGGGCAGCAGGGTTTGGTCGTAGGTGTGCGAAGGGCGGACAATCGTCACCGGGAATCCCTCCTGGCGATACGCGGCCATCAGGCGTTCTTCGCAGGCGATTTTGGCGCGCGAATAGCCCCAGAAGGGATTGTGCAGCGGCGTGGATTCGGTGATGGGCAGGTGCGGCGGTGGTTTGTGGTAGGCGGAGGCGGAGCTGATGAAGACGTACTGGCGGGTGCGCCCGCGGAACAAGGCCAGATCGGTTTCGATGTGTTCCGGGGTGTAGGCTACCCAGTCCACGACGACGTCGAATGTTCGCCCTTGCAGCGCGTTGGTGACGGATTGGGGATCGCGGATGTCTGCCGGCACAAGATGAGCGGATGGCGGCGTTTTCCTCGTCGTGTGCCCGCGATTCAGCAGATACAATTCCATCCCTCTCGCCGCCGCCAGCGCGCTGCATGCCGAGCTGATAATGCCGGTGCCGCCGATAAACAAAACTTTCATGGGGAACTCCTGCAAACTGGCGATGCAATGCACATCTTGTTTCGTCGCCAGTCCTTAAAGGTCTCTTTGGGCTTGAAGAAATAACTTCGGTAATCGCGTCTGGAGGCATGTGATCATTTTGCAGGGTGATCGGGCGTTTTGAGGGGGGGATGTTCCCTCAAGGCTGGCGGGGGCGGTATTGCAGCGCTTCCGCCAGGTGGGCGGGTTGGATTTGCTCCTGCTGCGTCAGGTCGGCGATGGTGCGGGCGATTTTGAGGATGCGGTGGAAGGCACGGGCGCTGAGGCCCATCTGGCTCATGGCGCTTTTCATGAGGCGGCGACCGGTGTCGTCGAGAACGCAGAACTGGCGCACTTCGGTGGCGCCCATGTCGGCGTTGCTGTAGAGTTTTGTGCCGGCAAAACGCGCCTTCTGCCGCGCGCGTGCCTCTTCCACCCGCGCCCGCACCTGTGCGGACGGCTCCGCCCGCCGCTTCCCCGCCAGCTTCTCGAAATCCACGCGCGGCACATCCACATGCAAATCAATGCGGTCCAGCAGCGGTCCGGAGATGCGCTTCTGGTAGCGCGTGATCATGCTGTTGGAGCAGGAGCAGGCGTGCGTGGGGTCGCCGAAGTAACCGCAGGGGCACGGGTTTTGCGCCGCGACGAGCATGAAGTTGGCCGGATAGGTGACCGTGCCGGAGGCACGAGAGATGGAAACCTCGCGCGGCTGCCCTTCCAACGGCTGGCGCAGCACCTCAATGAGTCGGTCGCCAAACTCCGGCAACTCGTCCAGAAATAGGACGCCCCTGTGGGCGAGGGAGATTTCGCCGGGGCGGGGCCAGGCGCCGCCGCCGACCAGCCCGGCATAGCTGATGGTGTGGTGCGGGGAGCGGAAGGGGCGTTCGCGGATCAGGGGGGTGTCTGCCGGCAGCAGTCCGGCCACGCTGTAGATTTTGGTCACTTCCAGGGCCTCATCCACGGACATGCGCGGCATGATGCCCGGCAGCGATTTGGCGACCAGCGTCTTGCCCGTGCCCGGCGGCCCGGACATGAGGACGTTGTGCCCACCCGCCGCGGCCACTTCCATAGCCCGCTTGACGTGTTCCTGCCCCATGATGTCCGCGAAGTCGGCGGCGTAGGTGGGTTCGGCATCGTAGAGGGCGCTCAGGTCGAGGGCCAGCGGCGCGATGGCGTTGAGGTGGGTGAGGTGGCCGACGAGCTGCCTCAGGCTGGCGACGGGGATGATGTCAATATCAGGGATGAGGGCGGCTTCGGGGGCGTTTTCCGACGGGACAAACACCCGCCCATATCCCGCTTCCCGCGCCAGTGCCGCCAGGGAGAGAATACCTTTGGTGGGACGCACCGTGCCGTCCAGCGAGAGTTCGCCAATGAACATCGCCTGCTCCAACTCCTTGAACCAGATTTGTTGCGAAGCGGCCAGGATGCCCACGGCAATGGGCAGGTCGTAGGCGGGGCCTTCTTTGCGCAGGTCGGCGGGGGCCAGGTTGACGGTGATGCGTTTGTTGGGGGGGAAGCGCAGGTCGCTGTTCCTGATGGCGGAGTGGACGCGGTCCCGGCTTTCGCGCACGGCTGCATCCGGGAGTCCCACGAGGGTGAATGCCGGCAATCCCCGCGTAATATCCACCTCCACCTCAACAATTTCTGCCTCCAACCCCACAATCGCGCAGCTAACCACCTTCGCTAACATAAGAGCCTCTTCCCCATTTTTGACTTATGGCGTGACTATTGACTCTACCGCAAAAAGCCATCTGGGCCAAAAACCCGGTTTCTTCTCCCCGGACGAAACCACGCGCAAAGCCCAGAAACCGGTTCTTATCGGTATTCATAGGAGCGGAAATTAAGCAAGATGATGAAGTCATTTCTTACCGCTCCTGCAAACTGGCGATGTCATGCGCATCTTATTTCATCGCCAATCCAAAACGGCTAACCCTCTTGTAAGCTGGGCTTGTCGCAGCCCAGGTTGCCTTCGACAGGCTCAGGCGGCGGGGTTCGTCGTTACTTGTGGCAAACCTGACGGGCGGCTACGCCACTCCCTGGCTTTCAAGCTGGCGATGCAGGGCCACGCTTCATTCAATTGGCGGCCTTAGTAGCCCTCCGAAAATAAGTTCGCGTTTTCATCGGACGGCTACTGACAAGCTGTCCGCACAATTCCGCTAACTTAATTGCGGACAACCACTTAATCCGCCAGCGCCATCGCCACCCGTTGCAATCGCGCTTTGGCCTCCGCGGCCACATCGCTTAACGCCGCGCTGGCTCCGACGCCCAACATGGCCTCCGGGTCAACGATTGACACAACCGATCCCGCGCCATCCTCTGTTTCGTAGACAATTACGTTGCAGGGCAGCATCAGGCCGATTTCCAGTTCCGTACTTAAGGCGCGAAACGCCAATGGGGGATTGCAGGCTCCCAGAATGACGTAGCGGCGAAAATCCGCGTTGATTTTCTTCTTCAGCGTGCTTTTTACATCAATTTCCGTGAGGATGCCAAATCCTTCCGTTTTCAAGGCCGCGGTCACGCGCGCAATGGCTTCATCGTAGGGAAGCGCCAGGTCTACGCGCATTTGATAGTCAACAACTGCTTCAGTCATGGTAAATACTCCTTGTTGGGTGAGTTTGTAACTCGCTTGAAATTTGGTTGGCGGTTGGTCGTATCACTTTTGGCGGGCTGTCGGCTGAAGTTGGCACAGCAAACCGCCGCGATACATATCCCGTTATCCGCTGATTGTGGAATGTCCATCAGGTGTTGCGATGGGTGAGGACGTAGAAGGTGCGTAATGGCTGGTCCGGCTCTTGCTTGCGGGCGAAATCGGTGACGACATATCCCTGGGCAAAGAGCATTTCAAACAGGATGCGTGTGTGCTGCCGCCATTGCTGCGCCAGAGGGAAATCCGTTTTCTTGATGGCCTGGAAGTTGGAGGGGATTTCCACCAGCAGGATACGTGTTGTAGCCGGCAGGATTTCCGTCGGCGGCGTGGCAAATCCGGCGGCGTTGAAGATGGCTTCGTTGATGAGGAATGCCCCGCCGCCGAGGATGGCGTCCAGTTCCAATGGGTGTCGCCTGCGTTTTTCGCCGTATTTGTTGACGCGGTCACCGGTGCGGCTCTTGGCGCGATTGCCCGTCACCCACCAGGAGACTTCAAACCGGTCGGTGGGCAGGCCGGCGTTGATGCCGCTCATTTGCCCGTGGAAGTCGCGCAGGTAGCTGTCGCATACGCACCCTAGTTTGCCGATGTTCAGCCAGCCGTTGCGGCTCTCCAGCGGATCGTAGGTCCAGGTGATGAGGCGGATGCCGATGCGGAGGGCGAATTCTCGTTGGGCCAGTTTGAGGTCGTAGCCGATGCCGGCATGTTGGTAATCAGGATGAATGCCCATAATAACAGAATACATCTTCAAGCGAGCCGCGGCAACCTGGTCTACACGATCCCGCAGCCCTTCCGCCGTGCCTAGCACCCCAAAATTGAACCCAACCAGCTTATCCCCATCATAAGCGCCCAGCAGCGAAGCCCCGTTATGCGCCAGAGCGTGCATGAAACGGGCGGGAATTGTCTCCAGGTCCGTCATGCCCCAGATGCGCCGCTGCAAATCTTCGATTTTGTGATAGTCATCGATGTTGGTGATCGACTTGATTATGATGTTCACGGCTAATCCTCAAGAATCCCTATTAGGGCTGACGATGAAATAAGGTACGGAATTGCATCGTTAGTTTGAAGGAACGGTAAGGAAACAACGTCGTTGTCTTCTTTGATTCCGTTCATTAGCAGCTACTGTTGGGTAACGAAATCTCTGGTTGTCATCGTTACCGGCCGTTAACTTGTGTACCAGAGGAAGACTTGCCGCCCCCAGATTAGCATGAGAATGCCGGCAACGGCCAGATACGGCCCATAGGGAATGTGAAAATGGACACGGCGGCGCAGCCCGATGAAGACCAGACTGGAAACACCGCCGAGAAGGATACCCAGGAGCAGGGCGAAAAAAATACGATCAAAACCAAGCATCGCTCCCAGCATTAGCGACAACGTTACGTCACCGAAGCCGAGCGCGCCCGCCCCAAACAGAAGCTGCCCCACCCAGTAGAAGAGAAAAAACAGGAGGAACCCGCTGCCGGCTCCCGCCAGGGCCAGCCGCCAGTTCTGGTCGGGGATGATGGTGCTGGCCAGCAGCGCCAGTAAGGTAGTGGGCAGGGTAACGATGTGCAAGACGAGGAAATGCTCCAGGTCAATGACAATAATCAGAATCAGGACGGCGCAGTAGAGGGCGGTGAAGAGACGGGTGACGGGATGCGGGACGAGCCAGGGCAGGGCGGCAAACAGCAATGGCGTGACCGCTTCCACGATGATGGGACGCCGTGGCGGAGGTTGTCCGCATTGGGAACAGGGCACGCCGCGGCGCGTCAGCGCCAGCCACCGGGCCGGTGCATAGGGTTGGTCACAATGGGGACAGTGGGGCAGGCGTGGACGAATGCGGCGAGGCAGGTCTTCGGCGAGGGCATTGATGAGGATGGCGATCCCGATGCCGGCCAGGAAATACCACAAACTGGGCAAAATAGGTGACATGCTCAGATTATACCCAGGTGGCGGCACAATCAACAGGGCAAACGCGCCTCTTGTCAGAGGTGGCCGGGTGGGCTGGATTCGCCTGCGCGTCTGTTCCGCTTTAGAATAGTTTCATGAAGGAGACTTCACCGCTGGATCGAGATCGATTGGGTGTGATTACGGGGGCGCTGCTGCTGGCGTTGGCGCTGTCTCGTTTTCTGCAAATGCCGGCACGTCCGCTCAACCTGGCGCGCCTGGGCATGGATGCCACCCTGCCCGTTTCCAGTGGGTTGCTCATCGGCTGCATCATTGTGGGCATGGCCGTTTCCGGTGTCATGTCGCTGGTGTACAGCCACCCGCGTGCGCGCCAGGAACCGATTGACGCCAGCTATATGTACACGATTGTGCCGGCATTGTGGTCACTGGCGCTGGCTTTGGCGCTGCCTCAGGTAGAAAATCCGGTATTGTGGGGCATCGCCCTATTGGGCGGCGGATTGGTCTTTGCCCTGCTGCTGTTCCTGGAATATGGGGCCGTGGCGCGGAGTCAGACACGCAGCTTTGCCTGGCAATGGACCTTCATGGTCTGTGTGCATCTGACGGCGGTGACGATCCTGGTGGTTGTGCACGCGCAGCACCTGGGCGGGCTGGCCACAGGTTTGTTGGCAGGGCTGACGATGTTTTTGTTGGCGACGCGCTATTTCTGGTCCAATGCCGGCAATCCCGCGGACGCCCTTATCTACGGCAGCATGACGGCGATCTTGATGGGGCAGATGGCTTGGGCGCTAAACGCCTGGCCTCTTTCCAGCCTGCGCGCCGGACTACTGCTGTTCGTGCTGTTCTACGTCCTTGTCGGACTGATACAACAGCAGCGCCTGCGCCAGTTCAGCGCCCGGATCGGGCTGGAATACGGCGGGGTGGCGCTGGTGGCTGTGCTGCTCATTTTGTTGCTTGGTTCTTGGTAACTGCTAAGCCAGATTGGACCAAGCTCCAGAGAGCGTTAGTTGTTACGTTTCTTGAAGGAAATGCCGGCACAGCCGGCAACAAACAACCCGCCTTCTCCATCATGGAGCGCGCTCGCACCAGACATGGAGCGCGCGCACCAGAACACCCCGCCCCTTCAGTCTTACTGAATCGCTTGCGGCGCAAAACTGATGAACAGCCCCAGCACCATCGCCAGCACGATAAGGATACTGAGAACGTACATCACCTTCTCTGAAAAAGAAAGTCGCTTAAAACGACCCCAGATTGAGTTGTCGCGGGCAACCTTCTTCGCCGGGTTTTGCTTCACAGCTTGCTTTGTCATAATGTTTATCTCCTTCCTCATGAATCAAAAACACAACGCCTCGCATTATAACACAACTAAAAAATAGTGGTCAGGGGGCGTGGCCGCGCGTTTACTGGATATCAAGAAAACAATCGTTCACCGAGGGTTCGCCCAAAACCAACTTTGGACGTGACCACTAACGCTCTCTGGCGATTGGACCAATTTCACCGGAGAAAATTGGTCCAATCTAGCTTCGCAGTTACCTTTGGACTATCCATCAAGCAAGAACCCTTCCAGCGCATCCGTCAAATCCAAATCTATTAACGGATGCGCCCTAACCCTCTTGTCGCCCGCGCCTATCGGTTTCGACAAGCTCAACCTACGAGAGGATGAGCCGTTACGTTTCATTGACGGCTGCCGGCAGGCAAGTATAATGAGTATACGAGTCAAAAATCGCATACGGGGCCTCCGACGGCCCCATGAACCTTCGGGGCAGGGCGAAATTCCCGACCGGCGGTGAGGTTTGCGCAAACCAAGCCCGCGACCCTGGCGCATCAGACCGATGCCCCAGGTGGATCTGGTGTGACTCCAGAGCCGACAGTGATAGTCTGGATGGGAGAAGGTAGGTCGCATAGATCGGTCCATGCTTTCTTAAACGCTGCCCCACTTTTCGCAAGTGGGGTTTTGTTGTTTAGGGCACATGCCGGCAACTGCGCTTCCCCGCGTCCCTTGCCCCCTGTCAACCATTGAGAAGAAAAATGTTCTCGTCCCTGCGTTCGCAGCCCATTTGGGCTGTCATTCCGTTGTCACTGCTGTTGTTTTTGCTCGGATGGCACTTTTTTGTCCACCTGGGGCAGTACGACCGCTTCATCCTGCCGGGTCCCCTGGATGTGGCCCGCCAGTTTCGCCTGGTGATGGCGGATGGTCGCCTGCCGCGCCATGCCTGGATTACGATCAGTGAGGTCATCCCCGGGCTGTTTATCGGCCTGCTGGTGGCAACCCCGCTGGGGTATCTGCTGGCGAACTCGCCACTGGCGGAGCGGCTCATCTCTCCGTATCTCATTGCCTCGCAGGCAATTCCGGTGATCGCCATCGCCCCTTTGCTCACGATTTGGGTGCGGTCGGTTTACTGGAGCCGTGTGTTGGTGGCGATTCTGGTCGTGTTTTTCCCGATTTTGGTGAATGTAATTGCCGGCATGCGCTCCGTCCCCACCGAACTATACGACCTCATGCACGCCCTGCGTGCCACCCGCTGGCAAATCTTCCGCAAACTGGAACTGCCCGCCGCCCTGCCCATCGTCCTCGCCGGCCTCAAGGTGGGGGCCACCCTCTCCGTCATCGGCACACTGGTGGGCGAATTCGTGCAGCCCAAAAGCCAGGGCCTCGGCTTCCTCCTCGTCACCGCCCGTTACCAATTCAAAACCGACCTCGTCTTCGTCATCCTCATCACCCTTGCGGCCATCGCCCTCACTATGTATGCTATTGTTGCCATCCTGGAGAAACGTCTCCTGCAATGGCAGCGTACGCCATAACCAACAATCACCCCACTTGGAGAAGTAAACGTTGAAAACCAAACCACTGATTTTATTACTGGCCTTGATCTTGCTGGCAGGTTGCACCGGTGAGCAAACGTCCGCGCCGGCAACGGAAACCTCGGCCGCGCCTGTCGCCCCCATGAAAATCCGCCTGCCCATGGGCTATATCCCCGATCCCCAGTACGCTCCTTACTACGTGGCTGCGGACAAAGGCTATTACGCCGCTGCCGGATTCGATGTCGAGTTTGATTACAGTTTTGAGACGGACGGTGTTGCTCTGGTGGGGGCCAATGAGCTGCCCTTTGCCATTGTCAGCGGCGAACAGGCGATACTGGCGCGGGCGCAGGGCGTACCCGTCGTCTACGTGATGCAGTGGTTCCAGAAGTTCCCGATTGCCATTGTCAGCAAAGCCAGCGCCCAGATCACGACACCCCAGGACCTCGTTGGCCGCGGCGTGGGATTGCCTTTCTTCTTTGGAGCCAGCTACGTCGGCTACGTGGGCCTGCTCACGGCCAACGGCATCACCCCCGACCAGGTTAATGCCACGGAAATCGGCTTCACGCAGGTGGAATCGCTGCGCACGGATCAGGTGGAAGCGGTAGTCGGCTACGTGAACAATGAGCCAATTCAGCTTCAGGCGCTGGGGGAAGCGATTAACGTTCTCAAGGTGGCTGACTACGTTGACCTTGTGGCGAATGGCCTGATCACCAACGAAACGGTGATCGCGGAAAACCCCGATCTGGTGCGGCGGTTCGTGGACGCCACATTGCATGGCCTGGCGGATACGCTGGCGGACCCCACTGCCGCCTACGAGATCAGCAAGAAATATGTTGACGGCCTGGACGATAGCCGCATGAACGTGCTGGAAGCCTCCGTGCCCTTGTGGGAGGCGCAGAACCTGGGCGCGATTGACGCCACCGCCTGGGCTAACACGCAGCAGGCCCTGCTGGATGCCGGGCTGCTGGATGCGCCCGTGGATAACCTGGATGCGGGCTTCACCAACCAGTTCATCCAGAAATAGCCGCCTCCTTCTTTTGTTAATTCTCGGCTTTCCGTATGGCAACCTCCCAACCGCTCATCCAAATCGCGCACCTGAGCCAGTCGTTTGATGGACAGCGGCAGGTGCTGCGCAATATCAATGTGAGCGTGGCGGCGGGGGCGTTTGTGACGTTGGTGGGGCCGTCTGGTGCCGGCAAATCGACTCTCCTGCGTCTCATTGCCGGCCTAATTACGCCCACCGCCGGCCAGGTCCTCGTCGCCGGGGAGCCACCCCACCTGGCTCCCGACCCCATCGGCGTTGTTTTCCAACAGCACAATCTAATGCCCTGGCGCACCGCCTATGACAACGTGCGCCTGCCCCTGGAATTGCAGAGCTTCTCCCGCGCGCAGTCGCATGACCGCGTGATGGAGGTGCTGGCGTTGGTGGGGCTGCGCGGGTTTGAGGAAAGCTATCCCGCGCAGTTGTCCGGGGGCATGGCGCAGCGGGTGGCACTGGCGCGGGCGCTGGTGCATCAGCCGGCGCTGCTGCTGCTGGACGAGCCATTTGGGGCGCTGGACGCGCTCACGCGGGAACGGATGGGGGAGGAGCTGCTGCGCATCTGGCATGCCCGCCCGGTGACGGTTTTCATGGTCACGCACAGCATTACGGAGGCGGTCTATCTGGCGGATGAGGTCCTGGTGATGAGCGAACTGCCCGGACGCATCGTCAACCGCGTGCATGTGGCGCTGCCGCGTCCGCGTTCGTTTGCTTTGCAGGCCACACCCGCGTTCCAGGCGCTTGCCGCGCGTGTACGTGCTTCCATTGAGCAGCGGTGAGGGGGCGGGGCGTCAGGGGGATGCCGTTTGCCGTCAGATGGGATGGCGTTCCCAGCTTGTGCGGATAACGTGCCGTACCACGTTTGCCGCCGTCGCGGCGTCGTCCAGTTCCAGCAAATGGGTGCTGTCAACCTCATGCGCGGTGACGGTGTGGCCTTGCTGTTGCGCTTCGTGGATGAGGGCGGTGAGTGCCGGCAAATCAATCATCCCATCCCCCCGCGGCAAAATAACGTGCGTCCCCGCCAGCAAGTCCGCGCCGCCCGCCGCTATGGCCTTAAAACGCAGCAGTTCTCGCCCCTGTTTCAATAACACAAACGGATCCAGGCGGCTAAAGTCGCCAAACTCCGCCCAGGCATCAATTGAGAACCGGGCCGCGTCGCGCCGGTAAAACAGGGGGGCAAACGCCTGATACAGGCCGGTGGCGATGGGGGCGTACAGGGGAAACCGTCCCACCGTCAGCTTGAGCGTGTGCAGGACGTCTAGTTGCCCGACGAAGGCGCGTGTCTCGGGATGCACAAAAAGGGCGGGCGCGGAAAGGATGCGGGCGAAGTGGAGACGGCGGTTCTGGCGGGCCATCAGGTCATTGAGCGGCGCGGCCTGGAACTGGCTCAATGCCAGCCCCCCCATGGAGTGTCCATAGGCGATCCACGCCACTTCCCTTTCCCGCGCCAGGCGCTGCCGCAACAGCCAGGAGAGCGCCGCTTCAATTGCCAGGGGCTGGTGGCGAATGCTGTATGGTCCGAGGCGGAAGGGGTCAATCACCGCGCCGCGTGGCAGGTCGTAGCCGGGATGGTTGATGGTGAAGATGCGCAGGCGGCAGCGCCCCCGCGCCCACTGGAACAACAGCGGCGACAGGCGTTCAAAGTAGTCTCTGTCCTCGTAGGAGCCGGCGAGGTAGCCGGGGTGGAAGGTGAGCAGGGTGAGGGGGAGGTTTGGGGCGTCGGGGGGGAATGCCGGCAAATGCTCCCGCAGCGACAGCATAGCCCCAAAGAAGGGCGCGGATTTCAGCCGCAGGCGAATGGGGGGCGAGAGTCGAACGCGAGGCGGGGTTTCCTGGTTCGTGCGCGGTATCATGCCCCATATTGTGGCCTTCTTTTGTCGTGGCGACAAGGGGCATGGCTATGCAACGGTTCAAATGTCCAGGGATTCGCGGCATGTTTGCCAATCTAGCAGAAGCGCCGTACGCGCGGATTGCCAGACAGATTCTTTGCTTTTCCCTTTAATACTGTTAGTATCAAATAATGACGAATTAATTCGTGTTTACGCGAGAAAATTTCACATTTCACTGTAAGAGGCTGAAAAATGTTGATCAATTTCAGTGTGGGAAACTATCGTTCGTTCAAGGATGTGGTGACGTTGAGCATGGTCGCCGCCAGAATAACTTCGAAAAACAAGCAGATTGACACAGAAAACGTTTTCCAGGTTGGCAACGTGTCGCTACTCAAATCGGCCTCGATTTATGGGGCTAACGCAAGTGGAAAAAGCAATTTGTTTCGGGCCTTTTCTTTCATGAGGCGGTTTGTACTTAGGTCAACTGATGCTAATTCCGAAGACCTTATTAAAGTAGAGCCATTTCTTTTGAGTGCGGAAACGGAACAAGCCCCATCTTTTTTTGAGGTGATTTTCGTACAGGATGGCATTCGCTATCGTTATGGGTTTGAAGTTAGCGTTAATAAGGTTCATGCGGAGTGGTTATTCCGCACCGTCAAGCGCGAAACAGAGTTGTTTTGGCGGGAAGACGATAAGATTGCTATCAAAGAGGGTTTTAAGGAGGGTAAGGGCTTAGAGGACAGAACCAGGTCCAATGCTTTATTTCTATCGGTGGTTGATCAGTGGAATGGAGAAACTGCCGGCAAAATTGTGAGTTGGTTCCGTAAAGTTGGTCTTATTTCCGGCCTGAATGATCGTGCTTATTTGGGGTTTACAGTCGATCAGATGGTCAATCAAACGCCAATTGCTCTCAAAATACAGGATTTCATGCGACGCATGGATTTTGGCATTTTAGATGTCCTTGCAGAAAAGCGTAACTCGGATCCCAAATTTTTTTCTATGTTGTTAGAACAAGTTGACAATGTTCCCAATGATTTGCGAAACGCTTTGTCAAATGGTGAGTGGTTTGTCCCCATTGTCAAAACAAAGCATCAGAAGTACGCCGAATCCGGGCAAAAGACAGCGTTGGTTGAATTTGATATGGATGATCATGAATCAGAAGGAACCAAGAAGGCATTTGCTTTATCTGGGCCGCTTTTACACACGCTTCAAACCGGACGTGTTTTGTTTGTAGATGAACTTGACACCCGTCTGCATCCAATGATGACCCGTGAAATCGTCAGGTTGTTCAATTCGAATGACACCAATCCGAAGAATGCGCAGTTGATATTTGCAACCCATGACGCGAATTTGCTGGACAACCGATTTTTTCGTCGGGATCAAATCTGGTTTACCGAAAAGAACCGCTATGGAGCAACTGACTTGTATTCTTTGGTGGAATACAAGATACGCAATGATGCTTCCTTTGAGGCGGATTATATTGCCGGCAAATACGGGGCCATCCCTTATATCCGCAATATCAAAAGCCTGGTTGGGGGAGGAGATGAGTAGACGCAATCGCCACGGGTTACAAAGACGACAAAACCGGCGCAACTTGCGCAAAACGTTTCTGATTGTTTGTGAAGGTAGCAAAACGGAGCCTAATTATTTCGAGGGATTTCGTGTACCAAGAGAAATATACGATGTGAAAGGGATGGGCGATAACACCATCCGTTTAGTTCGGGAGGCCATCAAGCTTAAAGAGCAGGGCAATTACGATCAAGTTTGGGTTGTAATGGACAAGGATGACTTTCCCGTTGACCACTTTAACGGCGCCATTGAAATGGCGCGCGCGAAGAACATTTGTGTCGCTTACTCGAACGAAGCTTTTGAGTTATGGTATCTATTGCACTTCGATTATCATAACACGGCTGTTTCTCGCCGCACATACCGGGAACGGTTGAGTAAGCGCCTGGGATTTTCATATGAAAAGAATAATCCTCGAATGTATGAATTGCTTGAGGACAGACAGCCCGTCGCTATGCAAAATGCGCGAAGATTGCTTGACGTTTACAGTGGCAATTCCAGACCTGCCTATGATAATCCATCAACGACAGTACACTTATTGGTTGAACAACTGAGGGAGGCGTCTGTCTGATAATCACCGCATGAACAATGTGTTCAAACAATTCCGCTACAGATGCAATTGTGGGGACAGGGGGCTGTTTCAAAATCAACGTCCGGGAAAGATGCCGAAGTAGGTGAGGTGGGTGGAGGAGTGTAGGGTGACGTTGACGACGGTGCCGTGGGCCAGGGCGGAGTTGAAGTGGACGTGGGCGTCGTCCGCGTCTCCCGCGCCGACGGTGACGATGAGGGCTACCTGGCTGCTTTCGCCGGGGGTGAGGGGGATGGTGGGCGGATCGGCGGTTGTTTCCCAGGTGTGCCCTTGAATGGCGACGGATAGAGTGTCCGTTACGGGGCCGACGTTGGTGAGGGTGAGGGTGTAGGTGAGTGCATGGTGGTAGACGCCGACTTGTGCGGTTTCGCCGGACCAGAGGAATGCCGGCATTTGCAACACATTCGTCGTCCCCGTAGCCGTAAGAACCAGGTTGGGGTCGTGCAGGGAGGTGATCTGGAGGGTGAAGAGGTCGCTGGCGAGGGGGCGAAATGCCGGCATCGGGGGAACCGTCACCCGCACCGCCACCTCTCCCTGCTCCCCATACCCCAGCGACAGCGGCAGCGGCGTCACCACCTCCGTCGGCCACCCCCCCCCCACCGTCGCCACCTCATACAAGTCGTCCGGTCCCAGGTTTTTTAGCCAAAACGTGTGCGTGATCACCGTATTCGCCACCGTATCCACCACGCTATCCCCCGTCAGCGCCGCTGCATATGGCGCAGGCTGGCACGCCTGCACCCGCACATCGTCCACGTACCATCCCTCCCGCCCAAAGGCCACATCCGTCCCCAGGCGATAGCGGAACCGCACCGTTTGGCCCGCGTACCCATCCAAAGACACAATCGACTCCATCCAATCTTGCGGATCGCCGCACCAGGCCAACCTGTTCGCCAACGGATTACTCCAGGCATCGCTGACCGGACCATCATAGGGATCCGTGCGCAGTTCTGCTTCCAATTGCGCCCAGTCACCGCCATCCGCCGCGATCTCCAAAATCGCCCCATCGCGGCAGCCCCCTGCCATGTCGTCAATCGCCTGGTAGTTCCAAAAGCGCAGGGCCAGCGGCGCGGCGTCCGTGGGCAGCATGATTGGCGGCGAGACGAGCGACTGGTTGCTGAGCATATTTACGTCTTCCGCATGGAAGCTGATGCTGCCTTCATGGGCGCGGTCGCCGCTCAGGCTCCAGGTATCGCCGAGGCCGCTGTGCGTCCAGCCCGCGTCGTCTGTCTCAAAACCCGTCTCGTAGACGTTGACCGGGATGCTGCCTGCGTTGCATAGGCCGGGCAGCGGCGCGGTGAGGAAGGAAAAGGGGGGCGACGTGGCGCTGAGTCCGCAGGCATTGTGGGCGCGCACGCGCCAGTAGTAGGTCGTATTCGCCTCCAGGGGGCGGTGCAGGGTGAAACCGGGCGTGATGATGTTCGTGGCCGTGAGCACGGGCGTAGCAAAAGTGGGGTCGGCGGCGATCTCCAGGTCATACAGCGCCGCCCCGTCCGCCACCGTCCATCGTAGGGTGGGCTGGCGGGGCACGTTCCCCTGCCCGTCCGCGGGCAGCAGCGGCAGTGGCGGATCGGGCGCGTCATGCGCCAATCCCAAGCGTACGGAGCGGCTGCGGTTGGTGTTGGAAATGGCGGCGGTGAGGGTCAGCGTATACAGTCCTTCGACCGCCTGGTCTGTACTCGTGACGTGCAGGGTGGTGGTGCTGCCCGGCGGCAGTGGATTCTGGTCCAAAGAGGCCGTTGCTCCCACGGGCGCGCCGCTCACCTCCAGCCACACGGGGTCGGCGTAGTTGGGAACCTGCCCCAGGGCGACGGCGTAGGCGGCGACGGCGGGGGCGCACACGTCCAGGCGGGCGGGCGTGACGGTGAGCAGCGGCGCGCAGTTGGTGCAAACGAGGGCGAAATCCTGATCCGTGAGGTCGCCATTGTAAGGTACGCCGTCGCCGGCGATATTGGCGCCGCGCACGGTGATCACGGCGGTGGTCCCTGGCTGGGGCAGGAAAACGTTCTCCAGATTGTTGAGGGTGTCGGCGGGACCATCGCTGATTGACCAGCCGGCGGCGAAGTTGTTGCCGCGATAGGTGATGCCGCCGCTGAGGACGATCAGGTCCAGGTTGTTGACGAGGGCGGGGTTTGCGCCAGGGGCGGCAGCGGCGTCCGACCAGGCGAGGGTGATTTTTAGCGGCTGGGTGGGATCAACGACGCGCACGTCGAGCTGCCACACCGCGCCGCTGTCGTCGAGGATGGTTTCCTGGTCGAAGGTCAGGATGGGTACGGTGGGGGAGAGAAGAGGGGCCAGGTTGATGCGTCCCCAGCCTTCGCCGGCGTTGGGGATGTCCGGCGTGCCCAGGTCTTCGGCGCTGTTGACGAGCAGGGCTTTGCTCATGGCCGGGCTGGGCGTGGCTCCGTCGTGTTGCGCGCGCCACCATTGGGCGAGGAGGGCGATGGCCCCCGAGGCGTGGGGGGCGGCGAAGCTGGTGCCGCTGCAAAGGGCGTAAAGGCCGTTGGTTCCGGGGATGGGGGTGTCGCAGAAGCTGCCGCTGTCGTCGCGGGTGGAGGCGATGATGTCGCCGGGTGCGACGACGGTGGGGAGTATGCGCCCGTCGGTGGCGGGACCACGGCTGCTGAAGTTGGAGATGTCGTCAATGTTGCCGGCACGAAAGCTGACGCTGCTGCCGATGACGATGAGGTTCTTGGCTTCCTTGGGCGCGGTGACGCCGTTGTTGCCGTAATTGCCGGCGGAAAACACTTCAATAAACGGTTCGGCGGCATCGAGGGTGTCAAAATTGCCATCCCGTACCATTAGATCGTGGATGCGTTCACTGGTCTGGTAGCCGTGGTGCAGTCCTTCGCCGGTGGTCCAGGAGTTGTTGCCACCAATGGCTCCGCCGAGCAGGGCGCGTTTGCTGTTTTCTTGCCAGCCGCCGGCGGGGGGCCAACTGTCGCCAGAGAGGGGGTTCATGGCGAAGAGGCTGGCGGCGGGCGCTATGCCCAGGCCGTAGAGGTAGCCGTCGTTGTCGGTGAGGTGGGTGGTGGCGTCGGCGGCGAGAATGCCGGCAATCAGCGTCCCATGCCCTCCCCCCTCACAATCACTGCCGGGTTGCCCCGGCGGGTCACACGCCCCCGCAAAACTGTAGCCGCCGCCGATGCGCCCGCTCAAGTCTGGATGGTCATAATCAACGCCTGTGTCAATCACCGCCCAGGTGACGCCGTCGCCATCGTACCCCACGTTTCCCAACCAGTCGCCATAGCCCGGCCACGGCGCGCCATCGGCCACGTTGCCGGCCACGATCTGGTCGGATGCTTCGTCTTCCAGTTGGGGGCGCGGGCTGGCGTAGCCGAGCCAGAGGACGGCGGGCAGGCGGGCGGCGGTGGAGAGGGCGGATGCCGGCATAACGACGATGGCATCATAGAAAGCGCGGTCCGGCTGCGCCGGGAAAACCTGCACCAGTTCCGCCCCCAACCTTTGCAGCGCGGTCAGCGTCTCCGGCAGGTGTCCATCGTCATACACCATCACGTCTACCTGGCGAATGCGCCCATCCGCGTCCGTCAGCGCCGATGGCCGAGCCAGGTCGGGACTGATTTTGTAGGCGGGATGGTAGCGACCTTGCCAGCGGACGAAATCAAAACGACCGGCCAGAGGCGCGGCGCGGCCGTCTTGCCAAAGCAGGTAGGTGTAATGTGGGTAGTATTGCAGCACGCGCCAGCCGCTTTCCTGCAATTGGGTGAGCCAGGTGTCGCGGATAGGGCCGACGAATTGCGTGAGGTAGAGTCCGTTTTCGTTGGTGGGGGCGTGGAGAAATGCCGGCAATGGCGGTTCCCCATCGCGCAGCGGGTCAAATTCGTAGCGGTTGACGCGGATGATCTGGCGCGTGTCATCAGCTACGCTTGCGGCCTTGTGCGCGGGGACCAGCGCCATGAGAAAGGCAAATAACAGCCAGATCGTGCGTTTGTGCCAGGACATAAACGGTGAGCGAATGGATTTTAGAGTGAGTCAATGATGCGCGACTAGTACTCCAGAACTATAACCTATTCTGGCAACTTTCGCATTATGTTCGTCTCGCCCCCCTACCTCCTATCTCATGAGGCCCCGCTCCCACATGAACCCTGGCAAAATATGAATGGCTGAACCAAACAAACTCCTTTGCCGCGCCACGCCGAAACAGATACAGTTAGAAAGAGCGGATGTAACTGCCAAGCCAGATTGGCCCCATTTTCTCTGGTGAAATTAGTCCAATCTCCAGAGAGCGTTAGTCGTTACGAGCGGATTACGAGAGACGGAGGACGCCGTCATTATTCGTAATTCGTCACTCGTTACTCGTCATTCTTCAAAACCCATGACCCACTCCCCCTCCTCCGCCCGACCAGGCCAGCGACGGCAGCGGCAAGAACAAGCGCAACGGCAGCGGCGCCGACGATTGCTGCGTGTCTGGCTGCCTGCCGGCATTCTCGTCATCATCCTCGTCGCCTACGCCATCTACCAGACCACCCGCCCCGATCTTCCCGGCGTCGTGGACCTCGGCGCGCAACTGCGAGGACACGACAGCGCCATCAGCTACGAAGGGCAGTCGTTGCCGCCGGCGGGCGGCAAACATGGTTTCGCCTGGCAAAACTGCGGCATCTATGATACGCCCATAGATACCGCCAACGCCGTCCATTCGCTAGAACATGGGGCGGTCTGGCTGGCCTACAACCCCGATCTCCCCGCGCCCCAGGTCACGGCCTTGCAAGACCAGATTGTGGGCGAGAGCTACGTCCTCATGAGTCCCTACCCCGGTTTGCAAGGGCGGATCGTCCTCACCGCCTGGGGCAAGCGGTTGGTGCTGGATGGCGTAGACGCGAGGCGAATCAAGGCCTTTATTGACCGGTATCGTGGCGGCGGTCCCGAACCGGGCGCATTGTGCAACGGCAGCGTTGGCAGTCCCGTGCGCTAATGCCTGGTTGGTAGACGCTCTCCTTAACGCCGCAAAGGGGCGCTATTTGGCGCGGCAAACGCGCCTTTTCCGCCGCGAATAGAAGAGCGTGCCCTGCTCACATTCAGTTGCAATCGCCATTTGACTGTGTTAATATCGGCTCAATCCTGCCGTGTGCGTGATGGGCTTCAGTCGTTGAGCCAACGCATTCATTAAGGGGATCGAAGATACGTTGAGGATATGTAGTAGCCGCGGCCAGGCAGACTCTTCACGAAAAGATTCCCACCTGCTTTGAGCAGGTTCAAACCACGAGGCTCACACGGCACGGCGGGCAATGATGTGTACAATCCCCCGTGACATGGTCCAGCGCGAATTGACCGTCAAGAAACACATTTTCGTTTGCACAATCGCCGGGTCCCTGCTCTGGTTATTTTCCTGTCGCTGACGACGAAGCCGGAAAGAGTATTGAGGTAGAAGTCGGTTCAACCGGGTAAACGGGCCAAGGACGCAAGATGGCATCTGGTTCCAGGCACGCGGTGAAAGTACAACAGCCTCTGATACCTTATCAGGGGCTTTTCTATGTCAATCAACTACTGTATCAGGGATAATCAATGATTCGTGAGCGCATTGCTGACGATATTTACGTGTTTCGCAGCCACCGCTACGCGCAGGTAACAGCAGGAGCTATCATCACGAAAGAAGGTGTGATTCTCATTGACACCCTCTTCTATCCTGATGAAACGGAAGCCATGCGCGATTTCTTGGAAGTTCGCCTGGGGCAGCGAATCCGTTATGTCATCAACACGCACTACCACGCCGACCACACGGTGGGCACTTTTTTCTTTCCCTACGCCCAGGTTGTCAGCCATCGCCTTTGCCGTGAATTGTTGGATACGAAGGGGCGCGAAGGGTTGGCGCAGACGCAGGCGCAAAATGCGGAGTTTGAAGGTATTCAGGTCGTTTTGCCGGATATTGTATTTGACCAGGGCCAGTTCAATTTGTACCTGGGCGGCAAGACGGTGCAACTGCTGCATCTGCCGGGGCACAGCGCGGACTTGATTGGGGCGTTTGTGGTGAATGATCGGATTCTTTTTGCCTCGGATACGGCAATGCCTGTGCCTACGTTGTTTGATGGCAGCTATGATGATCTGGTGGCGTCCATGCACGCGATGTTGTCGCTTGCGCCGGATAGTGTGGTGCAAGGACATGGTGAGGTGATTCTGCGGGGCGAGGTGCGTTCACTGATTGAAAGTGACCTGGCGTATTTGAAGATGATCAAGAATAAGGTGATGAAGGTGATAAATGCCGGCAAACCCGCCTCCGCGTTGGAGAACATTTCCATTGAAAGCTGCGGCAAATCACGTATCCCCCTCAATGGGTTCGTAGCTGATTTGCATTACGCCAATCTCGTCCGGCTTTACAACGAGTGGAGCAACACAGCACCGTCACGATCATCCTGAAGCCAGGGGCAACCGTCGGCACGCCGCCGATATGTTGCCCTTTTCCACACACGACGAACAGGCCCACAATAAAATATGGGCAAAGATTACGTGCATAAGTCGGCCCGCGAGTGGCCGCCACTGGGTTTGGCGGAACAGCGCTTCCTGGTAGCCTGCCTGCGGAATGGGGAACCGCTCCCGACTACTTCTGCTGCTTTTGACTGGAACACTTTCGTGCGGCGGGCCGTCAGCGATGGCCTGGCTCCACTGGTCTATCAGCGTTTGAAGGGGAATGCCGGCATTCCCCCATCCACCCTGGACCATCTCAAACGCAGCTACTACCAAAACCTTTCCGCTAACCACGTGCGCCTCATGGAACTGCGCCGCCTGGGGCAAATGCTGCAAACCTACGACATTCGCCTGCTTGTCCTCAAAGGAGGCGCGCTGGCGCAAACAGTGTACGACAACGTCGCACTGCGCTTTATGGGCGACCTGGATGTAGCCGTGTTGCCGCGCCAGGCGGAAGCTGCCCTGGCCGCCCTGCAAGCGGATGGTTACATCTTGCACCAGGAGCAGGCGCAGGCTGGCGAGCAGAATCGGGCGGCAATGGAGGAATTCGGCTGGCATTTGCGCCTCACCAAATGGGTCCTGGGGCAGCAAATTGAGCTGGAATTCCATTGGCCGTTGCGCCAGGTGGTATTGGTGAGCCAGGTGGCCCGTCTGGACCTGAACCATATCTGGGCCACGGCCATCCCCCTGGATCCGGAAGCCAATCTCTGGCAGCCTGCGCCCGCCGCCATGCTCCTGCATCTTTGCTTGCACACAGGCTTGCAACACCGTTTCAACGATCTCGGCTTGCGTCACTACTTGGACATTGACCGCGTCGTTCGTCACTATCAGGGGCAGCCCGATTTCTGGCCTGCTTTTGTGCGCCTGGCGCAGGGAACCCATGCCGTGCAGGTTGCTTATTTTTCTCTATGGTTCACAGAGGCGCTGTTGGGCACGCCCATGCCCGTCGCCCTGCTACACCAACTCGCGCCCGCGGCCTGGAAGCGGGCCTTGTTTGGCCGCTATTTGCGGCCAAGCGATGTGGTCAATCGCACGCGCGCGCTCTATGGGGGGCGTCGCATTGTGTGGCGGCTGCTGACCACTGACCGACTTCTTGACTTACTGCGCGGTCCCTGGCGCGTCCTTTTCCCTGGCCGCACCTACCTGGCCGATTATTATCAGGTGAAAAACCCGGCCAGCCTGCTGCTGCTGTGGGCGTGGCATCCGCTGCGCAGCCTGGGCCGCGCGGGTCGGCGGCGTCTGCGCGAGATGCGCTTGCGCGCCACGGATTGAATGAGACTCAGACCGGCGATTGCATGACCTGGACTGCGTACCTGACAGGTCTCCGCGGACCTGTCAAGTTTGTTCACTTATATTGCGGCCAATCCTCAGCATTCCACTTTGCTGGGCGCGAATAGCGCGAATCACACGAATTGAGCCAGGCATCTATGCGATATTCTGTCAATAACTGGACACTGGCTTTTTTGGAGTGGAGGCTTCAGCCGGCTCACATATGGCGGTTTGAGCCGGCCAAAGCCGCGACTCCGGCCACCATATGTAGATTTCGCCAGACTCCAGCCAATAACCAAAATCCGCGAAATTCGGCGCATTCGCGCCGGACATTGGATTTAGGGCCGTCATCAATCCCGCTCTTCCCGAGGGGACACTTTTCGTGGCGGATTGCTCCTTTCCAAATCCGCCAACACACATACCGCTTCACCGCAAAAGGGGTGCATCATTAGCACATTTACCCAAATTCGCCATTATTTGTCTGTTTTCTTCCTGCTAATCGTAGCGGCTGCCTGTGCGCGTACCCCTGCGAATCCGCCCGCGCCCATTGTCACCCCCACTCCTCAGGCCGTCAGCGACGTACAGCCCACCCTCCTGCCTATCAACACGCCCACGTCTATCCCCTCCCCGCGCGCGCCAACGCCGATTCCCAGCAAAACGCCCACGGGCACGCCGTCCCCGACACCCACCGGCACCGCCACAGCCACGGCGACGAATACACCGCTGCCTACCGATACCCCCACGATTACGCTTACGCCGACTCCCGAACCACCACCCTGGCCGATTCTCTCCTGGTTGTGGGATCCCGCGAACTTTGCGCCCGCTACGCCGCCGGCTCCCTTGCCTCCCTTGCCGCCCCTGGCTATTTCACCCGGCAGCCCCAGCCCCTATCTGACTCAGTTTCGCCTTGTGGCCTTCTACGGCAGCCCGGAAGGGCGCGGCCTCGGCATCCTGGGTAATCAGTACCGCAACGAAACGGTGCGAATGCTGCGCGGTGTCATCGCGGAGTACCAGCCCTGGGTGACGGATGGGCGTTACTCCATCCCCACCTTCCACATGATTACGACCGTCGCCAAGTCTTGTTCCGCCTACCCCCTGTGCAGCCGACAGATCGACAAAAGCCTGATTTATGATTGGCTGGTTACGGCGGAGCGTAACAACGCCGCCGTTGTTCTTGACCTGCAGATTGGCCGCGCCAACCTCATGGATGAATTCGAGCGGGTGCGTGAGTTTCTCTATTATCCGCATGTACATCTGGCGGTGGACCCCGAATTTGCCATGAATGATGAGCAGGAGCCGGGCATTCAGTTGGGTACGCTGGATGCGGCGGACATTAATCAGTTGCAGGCGGAAATGGAAAAAATCGCGCTGGAAATGGGTGTGAACCGTGTGCTGATTGTGCATCAGTTCAAGGATAGTATGTTCACCAACAAGCAAGACATCATCAACTATCCGCATGTGGAGTTGGTGATTGATGGTGATGGCTATGGCCCCCCCGGCCCAAAGATTCGAAACTATTTACAGTATGCGAGTGAGCCGGGTTTTGAGTATGGTGGCTTCAAGATGTTTACGGATCAGGCGAATGGGCAGTTGATCTACGATGTTCCCTTCATGTTGCCGGAACGGGTGATGACGGTTCTTGTGCCGCAGCCGGTGGTACTGATATTTCAGTAGCCTGCCGGCGCAGACCGTTCCGAATTAGGACGGACGATGAAATGAAGTATGGAATGGCATCGTCCGTTTGCAGGAACGGTAAGGGAACGACTTCGTTGTCTTATTTAATTTCCGTTCCTTACCACCAGGTTTTGAAGCTCAGCCCGTGTTTCCCCAGGACGCGGCCTGTGACTGACTCTGCCTGGACTTGCAGGTGTACGGTACGTCCCGGTTGCCAATCGTCCAGCAGCACAGTTGTCTCGGAAATGCCGGCACGGTCCGCGGGCGGCATGGTCACTATGTGCGTGCTTCCATCCTCGTAGCGAATGGTCACGCGCAGGAGCGCGTCAGGAACCGCGTACCCGTCCGGGGTGCGCACGGTGACGATGAGATGCTGCTCGTCTCCGGCGAACAGGATCGGGTAGCGGATGGAGGTGGATAGGGTGACTTCTTGAATGCCGGCAAGATCATCTGGGATGAAATCCTGGATACGCCGTTGTTGATAGTAAGTGTAGACGGCTCCCGAACGCAGGAAGTGAACCTGCCCCAGTTGCGCCACCTGCACATTCAGGTCAGGCGGTTCCTCAGGATGCCACTCCAGGCGCGCGTTGCGGAAATACTGTACCCAGCGCCCTCCCTCTTCGCGCTGGGTGGACAGCGGCGCGCCAAACAACGTAGCCCCCCCATACTGTTCGTAGAAATCACGGAAGGGCGCGGCAGGGGCATCCGCGCCATCATCCTGCGTCCCCAACTCCCTCAGCGCCCAACTGCCCAATGGCGTCACCTCAACCTGCCCATCGCCGGAAGCCAACTCCAGGCGCAGGTTCTGAAAATATTGCACCACGCGGCCGCTGTCCGGGTCTACAAACGTGCCGGTCAGCGGGTAGCCAAATGTGCGCAGTCCCCCATAATCCGCATAAAATGCGGTAAATTCCGGCGAAATCGCGGGGGGCGCGGCAATGCTTGCGTCTGGCGGCGGTGCTGCCTGACCACAGGCTACCAAGAGTAGCAACCCCAGCAACGATAGTCCCATCCGTCTCATGAAGAATCTCCAGTCATAGACCGATCACGTGTGTTTCAGTCAGGTGGAGAAGAAGGGCATCATTAATTGTGGAACTGCTGAATGCTTTTCGCGCTAGCCATTCGACAATTCACGAATTCGCCAATTAAATGTTGCTTCCCTCCGCGGCCAAAAAGAAAAGACGCCGAACAATAAACAACAATACTATAACAACCCATATGCGGCCTGGTCAAGCATTTCTTGTTCTTCGCGCAAGCGCAGGTAGCTATCGTAGCGAGCGGGGGAGACGCGACCATCGGCTACGGCCTGGCGCACGGCGCAGCCGGGTTCGTGGGCGTGGGTGCAGTCGCTGAACTGGCAGGCGGCTACCAAAGGGGCGATCTCGCGGAAATAGGCGTCCAGTTCATCTGCTTCTATGTCGTAGAGAGCCAGGCTGCGGATGCCGGGCGTGTCCGCCACGTAGCCGCCGGCGAAGGGGAGCAATTCCACGTAGCGAGTGGTATGCAATCCTTTTTCCGTGGCCTGGCTTACGGCGCGCACTTGCAGGCCGAGGCCGGGTTGCAAGGCGTTGAGCAGGCTGGTTTTTCCCACGCCAGATGAGCCGGTGAGGACGGAGATTTTGCCGGCAAGCACCCGGCGCAGTTCATCCAATCCCAAGCCAGTATGAGCGCTGGTGTAGAGAACCCGGTAACCAATGTCCGCATACAGTTGAAACAGTTTTGCCGCCTCGGCGAGGGGGACCAGGTCCGTTTTGGTGACGCAGACGATGGCCGGCAGGTCGTTTCGTTCGGCGACGACGAGGAAGCGATCCAGTTTGCGCAGGCTGGGAGCAGGCTGGCGCACAGAGAAGACCAGCACGACCTGGTCGGGGTTGGCGACGAGGACTTGTTCGCGGTCGCTGAGGGTGTCCCGCGTGTTGCGTCCGCTGGGACGGGCGCGGGAGAGGACGCGCTGGCGCGGGGCGATGGTTTCAACCATGCCCGTGTCTTCGGTAAGGATGGAAATGGTAACGTGGTCCCCCGCCGCCGCCAGGTCGCTTTCCAGCCGCTCTTTTTTCAGTCGTCCCGGAAGCTGACAAACGTAATCTCCCGCGGCGGTGCGCACGGTGAAGAAGCCGCTTTGTGCCTTGATGATCAGACCGTCCAATCGCTTTCCCATAAGTGGCAATTATAGAGTCGCCTCGGGATCGCCGCCAGTCGCCCACCCTGTGTTTTTCGAGCCGAAGTCGCCCCCTTGCATCCGCGCGATTTGTATCTGGATGGATTGCCGCCGCGCCTACGGGTGACGGGCAAAAATAGCAAGGAACGCACCGTCTGTCTCTCCCATCAGGTGCGCTGGGCGGTACAAGTTTGCCGGGTCAAACGTCCCGCCGCCGAATGCGAAGCCGTTTTCCTCAGTCAGTAACCGTCCGTAAAAAGTGTGAAGTTATCTTCGGACGGTAGAGAAAATTGGTCCAAAGCCGTTACCCTGAAAATAGACTCTAGACACTGGCGTTTTTGGCGTGGCGGCTTCAGCCGGCCCCCATATGGCATTGGACCCGGCTAAAGCCGCGACTCCGGCCACCCTATGTGGATTTCGCCAGACTCCAGTAGACTACAAAAGTCTCAGTCCAGCATCGACATCCATACGCCCGGCAAAGACTTTTGTAGTCCTTCATGTGACGTTCAGCACATACTAAACGCGCGTTCGTTGATACCCTACGGGTAGACGAAGTCAAAGCTGCTTACCTGGAAGCCACTGAGGTTCCCTACAAAGAGCCAGTCATCCGCTTCGTCCCAGGCCAAAGAGAGGGGGGAGCTGCCCGGCATAAATGTCGTGTTCAAGGTGGTCAGGGTGAGGATGTCCACGACCTGGATGGCGCCGGCCCCGGTGCTGACCATAACCAGCACCCGGCCATCGGATGACAATGCCATCTGACGCGGATCGTCCGGTACGGAGAGCGATGCTACCACCTGCCACAGGTACAGGTCGATGATTTGCAGGCGATCCATCGATGGCTGGCTGAGGAACGCATAGCGACCATCTGGGCTGATGGCAATATCCAGCGTGTAGTAGCCCCCCATGTACAGGTCCGTCCAGGTGCCATCGTCATTGTAGCGCCAGAGGCGGTTAAATGCCGGCACATACAACGTCCCATCTGGCGCAAAAACCGGCTGACCCGGCCTGTCCAGGACGTGCCACTGCGGGATCACCTGCCCGCTGCTCAGATCGATCAGATCAACCCCACCACCCGTATACCCGGTTACATACGCCATCGTCCCATCCGGGCTTAAAACGACCATTTCCGCATCCACCAACCCCGTAAACGTCTGCTGCACCTGCCGCGTAGCGACATCAAGCACCACCAGCGAATCAGTGCCGTCGTGCGCGATATAAAGCAAACTGCCATCGTTGCTAAACACCAGCCCTTTTGGCTCATCGCCGGTGGGAATAAGAGGCGCCGTCGGCCACATTGTCGTCGGGTTAAGCAGCGTCACCTTGTCTTGCCAGCGATTAGATACGGCCAGTAGCGCGTTATCTGGCGACATGGCCAGCGCCATGGGGCTGTAACTGGAAAACGCTTGCGGGCGGGAAACCAACGTCACGGGATCCAGTGGCGTGGCCGTCGTAAACGAAGTCGCCACTTCCTCGCCCAGTGCATTGCCGGCAAAATCCCGCACCCCAGAACTTATATGCAACGTGTACGTCACACCTGGGTTTAGAGAGACATCCGGCCGGAACCAGACCAAATCATTCTCAAGCCCTATACTCAACGTGCCGTTGACCACACTGTCTCCCGCACTCAGCCACACCGTCCGCTCATCTACAGTCAACCTGTCAACGGCTTCCGACAGGCTAACGATCACCGACGTGTACAATGGCACGTCGTTTTCTCCATCACCGGGTCGCACCTGGATCACTTGCGGGGGCGTCACGTCCGACAGTTCACCATACTGGTACACCATGACGGCATCCGCCCCGTCATTAGCCACGTAAATTCGCTGCCCATCCGGGCTGAGTGTCAGTCCATACGCCGGACCTGAGAAATCATACTGGCTGACGAGTGTGCCCGTACGCCAGTGTACCAGGGAAACGCCGCCGCCCTGATTGCTGACGACGATCGTTTCTCCATCGGCGCTGAGAGCCAGCCAGGTCGGGATGTTGCCTACCGATACTTGGGCTGTCACGGCGTCAATACGTGTGTCAAGCATGAGCAACTGATTGGTGGCCGGGGAAGCGAACCATACCCGATCCCCATTGTCCGCGACAACAATGCCAGAGAAACCCCAGCCGGGGAGATCATCAAACGCTTTTACCATTTCTCCATTCGCCGCATCCAGGATAGACAGGCCGCCATCGTAAGTCACATACAGGTATTGCCCATCAGGGCTGAGGGCGGCGGCGTGCGCGTGGCCATCTTCCGCCCCACCGTTGACCGGCCAGCGTGCGATTTCCTGCTGCGTCAACGTGTCGATGAGGGAGACATTTCTACTCTCCTGGTTGACCACGTAGAGGAAGGGCTGGTCGGGATGGTGGAGCGAACTGAAGGGAGACGCGCCCACGGGGATGCCTTGCAGCCCGCCGGTCTGACCGTCCATGTCGATGGGCGTCTCCGCAGCCAGGTCTATCACCACCACGTCGTTCTGGGTCGGGCGCAGGACGTAGGCCAGCGTGCCCGCCGGATTGATGGTGATGTGGCCGGCGCTGCCTTCCAGGTCCAGCCAACGGCTATCCCAGCTGTCTACGTCAAAGAAGCGGAGCGTTCCCCCATAGTTGGTCGCCAGCACCCGGCTGCCGTCCGGGGTGACGGCCACGCCGCGCAAGTTGTTGCCGGCAGCGGGCGTCGCCCACAAACCGAGGCGGGCCGGCGTCGGCGTGGCGGCGGTGGTGAACGCGCTGGTGACTTCCGCCGCCAGCGGGTTGCCCGCCAGGTCGCGCAGCCCGGTGCTGATGTGCAGCGTGTAGGTGATGCCCGGCGTCAGCCATTGAAGGGGGTGCAGCCAGAGGGATTGATTGCCGGCATTCACGCTCACGGTACTGCTCACGACGCCGCTGCCATCCGTCAGGAAAACCGTTTGCTCATTGGCGCTCAAGATGCCCACCGCTTCCGACAGGTCAATACGCACGTCGTCGTAGGGCGGCACGTCAACCTGCCCGTCATGGGGCTGCAGCGCAAGCACTTGTGGTCCGGTCGCGTCTGACACATTGACATGTTTGTAGACCAAAACCTCCCCGGCTCCCTCGTTTGTCACGTAAACCCATTCTCCATCGGGACTCAAGGCCAGGCCGTTGGCGGCGCCGGCGTTGTCATACCGGCTTAACAGCGTACCCGTGCGCCAGTGGTACAGGGACACCCCGCCATCGTTCTTGTTGATGGCATAGAGCGTTTCGCCATCGAGGCTGAGCGCCAACCAGGTGGGCATTTCACCCGTGGGGATGCGGGCCACGACCGTGTCTGTACGCATGTCGATGGCGATCAATTCGTTGGTCGTGGCGGACGCCACCCACACCTGGTTGCCATCCCCCGGAACGACCACGTCCCGCAGCGAAAAAGCGGAGAAGCCGTCCAACTGCTTCACCAGGTGGCCGTCGCCGGCGTCCAGGACGGCCAGCGTGCTGTCATAGGTGACGTACAACTGTCCCTCATCGGCGCTGAGGGCGATGCCGTGGGCATTGTTGTCTTCCGCGGCCACGCCGTTGACCGGCCAGCGCGCAATTTCCTGCCGCGTCAACGTGTCGATGAGGGAGACATCCCCACTGTCTTCGTTGACCACATAGAGCAGGGGTTGACTGGGATGGAGCAGAGAGCGGAAGGGAGACGCGCCCACGGGGATGCCTTGCAGCCCGCCGGTCTGACCATCCATGTCGATGGGCGTCTCCGCAGCCAGGTCTATCACCACCACGTCGTTTTGGGTCGGGCGCAGGACGTAGGCCAGCGTGCCCGCCGGATTGATGGTGATGTGGCCGGCACTGCCTCCCAGGTCCAGCCAGCGGCTATCCCAGTTGTCTACGTCAAAGAAGCGGAGTGTCCCCCCATAGGTGGTGACCAGCACCCGACCGCCATCCGGGGTGACGGCCACGCCGCGCAAGTTGTTGCCGGCGGCAGGCGTCACCCACAAACCGAGGCGGGCCGGCGTCGGCGTGGCGGCGGCGGTGAATGCGCTGGTGACTTCCGCCGCCAGTGGGTTGCCCGCCAGGTCGCGCAGCCCGGTGCTGATGTGCAGCGTGTAGGTGATGCCCGGCGTCAGCCATTGAAGGGGGTGCAGCCAGAGGGATTGATTGCCGGCATCCACGCTCACGGTACTGCTCACGACGCCGCTGCCATCCGTCAGGAAAACCGTCTGCTCATTGGCGCTGAGGTTGTCAACGGCTTCCGACAGGTCAATGTGTACCGGACCAAATACGGGAATTCCCGTTTGCCCATCACCCGGCCATGTCTGCGTAACCATCGGGGGCGTGACGTCGTTTTGATCGGCCCGGTAGAAGACCCACAATTTGCTGGTTACGTTGTTCTCCAGGGCAACAACCGTGTGTCCATCGGCGCCAAAGGCCAGGGCGGCGATATTTCCGTCTGCGGCAACCGAGATGGGTAGATGGTCAACGATCTGCAAGGTGGCCGCATCCAAGATGGCGATGACGTTGGTGGTCTGTTCGGTGACGTAGATGAATTGCCCGTCGGGACTATAGACGACATATTCCGGTACGGCCTCCCAGGGAAGATCGATAACGTGTCGGCCTACAATCAGGTCAAAGACCTGCAGAATCCGCCGGTCTGTGTCGGGTATGATGGCCTGACGCCCGTCGGGAGAGAGCGTCACATTCTTCACGGATCCGTAGGTGGTCGGTATGGTCTTTGTTCGCACCCATAGATCGGCATCAAGGGTGATGAGGCTCTCGTTGGAAGTGATGTAGAGCAGACTGTCATCAGGATTGATGACGATGTCGTGTGGAATTTCGGTCAGAGACAGGGAGCGGGTAATCTGGCCAAAGCCGGGGCTGTTGGGGTCCACGTCCAGTTGATGTACGGCGGGTGGGTCGCCAATGTCGGTGACGTAAAGGGTTGTACCCGCCTGGTTGATAGCGAGGCGGTAGGGTTCTCCCATCCCATCAAAAGTGGTGAGTGTTGCGCCGTCTGCTAACCGCAATACCTGAACGTTGTTGCCCAGGTAGTTGAGGACGTAGGCCAGGTCGCCATCGGGTGAGAAGGCGACGTCCAGTGGGCCGGCGCCCACGCTCAGGTCGTAGGTCCTGAGCGCTTCCCAGGTTGTGCTGTCGAAGAGGGTCACGGCGTCATCATACTGGTTGGCAACGAGGACACGGTCGCCGTTGGTATTGAACGTGAGGGCTTCTGCGTCAATGCCGGCATCCGCCGCGACAATCAGGCTATGGTGTTGCGGATTGGGTGCCATCTGGATAGTGAACGTGTGGGAGATGACGCTGCCGGGTGCGCCTAAGGCATTGCCGGCAAGATCGCGCACATCGCCACTGACATAGAGCGTGTAAGACTCACCGGCGGCAAAAGGTTGCCAGGGGACGAAAGCGGCCTCCCGCCCGTCGCTACTGACGCCAACACGCCCATCTACGTCGTATCCTTGCGCTGACTTGACCCACAGGGTGTGTTCGGTGATGCTGCCGGGGTTGATAGCCTCGCTGAAGCGGGCGACAACGGGACTGATAGGCGTCGTGAGGCTGCCATCCGGCAGGAGTTGGACGATCTGCGGCGGGGCGACATCCTGTTCCGCGGCGACGGTGAAGCTGATGCTGAACGTGGTGGTGATCGGCTGTCCCACGGTGTCCGCTTTGATGTCCAAAATACCACCGCCGAGGGTGAGTTCGTACTGGCCCTGAGGCAAGGGAGCGATGGGCCGGAATAGCAGTTCGCGGTTGCCGCCCCACGCCCAGTCACCGGCGACGGGCGTTTGCGCGCCATCGGCTATCAGGGTGAAAGTGTCCTGGTCGACCGTGGCGCGATCAATGGGGGCATTAAAACGGACGACAATGCCGCTGTTTTGGGGAATGTTGTTGCCGTCAGGGGGCGGGAGGACACCGATCACCTGGGGAACGGTGGTTGCTTCGCCGGCAATGAGATAGGCGAAGCCGCCGCCGGTGTCAATCCAGGTAGCCAGCTTGAAGTATTCTTCAGGGGTTAGGAGGGCTGTGTGGTCCACGCTGCTATTGATTGCGTCGATACGCGCCTGATGTATCTCGTCGCCGTGGGCGTCGCCGGTGAGTAATTGAAAAAAGAAACTTCCGCGCGCGTCGCCATTTTGCATATAGGCCTCTGGCAAACGCTCAGGGACGGGAGTAACCAGGGCATCAAAGGTGTTCCGATCACCGCGCAGGTTTAAGCCGCCTCCCGGATTATCGCCCAGGTGACACGTCTGGCAGCGATTTTGCAGGATGGGGAGGGCATGGTCTACAAAGGTGTAGACTTCGCCACGGGCGCGCAGGTCCGTTGCCTCCGGGAGGGGGCCAATCTCGCGGGGCGTGTAGGGGAACGGACCTTCGTGGCAACCGGTACAGGAACGTACTTCTCCTGGTTGCACGGAGTTCCATACACGTTCGTGGACAATGGCGGCTCCGTTGTGGCCGATCAGGTCCCAGGCGGTTGTGTGATTAGCGAACGTGGTGAAGATGGTTGTGCCCGTTTCATTGGAGGGCGCTACGCCGATCACGCGCACCGCTTCAAACAAGGAGACGCCGGCCAGGATGTCTTCGTCAAGATCGTGTCTGTTTATGCTCTGGTAGACGCGCAGCCCGGCCAGTTGCGTCGGGTCCAAATGGTAGGGGTAGTTGGGATCGCCTTCGGGGGACTGATCGTCGGGCTGGCTGGCGTCGCCGCGTAGACTGGTGTCGCGCACGACGAAGGTGCCCCAATTGCGCTCGGGATTGATGTTTTCCGGCTGCGTGGGAGGCAAAATACGGGAGCGCACGGGGATGGGGGATATTTCGTTGGTCGCCGGATCGTCGTACAAGAGGACGGGTTCCCCGGCCTGGATGGTGTGTACGATTCGGACTTGCTCCAGGGTGGGGGTGCGATCAACGGCGATTTTGATTTCGTGTATGCCGGCATTCAGGTCTACATCAACGCGGAAAGTGTGCGTCAGGCTGTGAATCTTTTCGCCATCGAGTCTCTGAGTCAAGCGAGCGAGATACTCATCACCATCAATCATGACCCACAGATCGTCATCTTCATCGTCGTTATTGTGGTCGGCGCTGCCGGTGACCTCAATATAGATGCGACCCGGTTCAGCCAACTGAATGTTATAGACACGGAAGAAGTAGTTCGTGCCCGGACCGTGCGCAGTCGAAACAGTCGGGTCATCAACCAGCACCTGCTCGCCACTCCAGGACATGGAATACAGGCCAAATTGCGCCTCTAACGTATCCGTGATGGCGGAGTAGCTGAAAACCAGTTCATTGCTCGTCAACGTATTCGGCGTGCGATAAAGGCCCTCCGGCCCAACATAGAGGGGTCCCGGCAGGTCCGCCACGTCTCCACCGCGATTGTCAAAGATGCCCATCCGGCCTGGCAGTTGTTCGCGGGTGGTAAAAATGCCAACCATCTGTCCATCTGCCAGAGACCGTCGCTCAATGCCAATAGCGTTCTCCGTGGGGGGGTAGAAGGGCGGAGAAAAGCCGCCGTAGGAAACAAATCCGCTGGAGCCATCCTGATTCATGTCCCACACCGTATACCGGGAGCGCAGCGAAGTGAGATAGTCCCAGCGATCGAAGGAAATCCGTCCATCGGGGAATACCTGCGGGTTGATATTGGAGCTGGGGTTAGGCTCCACCATGCGCAGATCCGTGCCATCGGCATTGGCGGTGTAGAGCTGGGTTGTGATCACCCCCGCAAAAGGGCGCGACTGGAATATTTGCCGACGGTCACTGGCGAAAATGATTCGCCCGTCAGGAAGGTACTCCGGGTCCTGATCATTGATGTGTCTAAAGGGTGGGTCAAAGGTGATTTGCTGCAGACCACTGCCGTCAAGGTTCATTTCCCAAATATGCCAGGTGTCGTCAGCGTTTTGGCGCATGGAAAAAAGCACGCGCTGGCCATCCCAGGAGAGTTCGGGATCTGTCACGCCACCGCCAACAGCGGCTACATTGGTCAGCGGGGTGAGGACGCCATCGGGAGCAACGGGACTGAGCAGATACAGGTCGCCAACGACATCCGGCTGGCTGTCAAAAACAGCGCCCATGCCATCATTGGGATTCGGTTCCTCTTTTACCAGAATCAGGGCAGCGGGCATCGCCAGATCATCCGGGGGAACATTGACGGTGAATGTGATGGTCTGCGAAGCCCCCGGGTTATCTTCTACATTGCCCTGGGCATCTACAAGCCGCGCAGTCAGGGTGTGCAGGCCATTGGTCAGATTGTTGAAGCGTAGGGTGTCGCTGCTGATCCAGGTCGCCAGGGCCGTCGGCTGAAAGTTGACCTGGACAGTTTGTTGCCCAAACTGGGCAGGATCATTCCCGTTGAAGAACATCAAGGGTTCGGGATAGTCGTCCAGATAGAAATGAATGTGTGACTCGCCATACGCGCCGATGTCGTGGTTACTGGTCGTGAATGTAGCAGTGACATGACGGGTCGTCAGTTCAGCCCCATCAAGCGGGCTAAGCAGGTTGACGACGGGCGCATTGACAGGGGTCGGTGTCGGTGTAACTGTTGGAGGTGGCGTGATAGTTGGCGTAGGGGTGCCGATGATCTCGGTCGGCGTGGGCGTGGGCGTAGGCGTGCCCGCGGGTGGCTCAAGCGAGAGAAGCCAGATATGGTTTCTCATAACGTTATCCGGGAATTGGACGTAGATGATCACTTGTGAACCATCGGGATTCCAATCATTGTCGGAAACTATGGCGCGGTACCCCGTATATTCCGGATGACCAGGCTCGTTGAAATAGGTGAGGCGCTGTTGGTTGTTGCCATCCGTGCCCATGAGCCATAGGTCGAGCCTGAGAGTCTCGTTAATTGCCGGCATATTGTTTTCGGGCACGTCGTACGGTTGGGATGAAGCCCAGACATAGGCGTCGTTAAGCGGGGAGAGGTGGGCATGCTCGTCCCATGCGGCAAATTCGCCATTCAGGCCAGAGGTATGGGTGAGGGAGGTGATCTCCGTGGGATTGGAGAAGTCCATGCGGCAGATGTCGGCGCTGACGTCTTCCATGTTGTCGTGCGGGGTGCAAGAGAAGTAGAGCCAGTTGTCGTCAGGACCAAAGCCATGTGTTTCTAAGTAGACTGGATTTTCGCCCGGGTTGTAGTAGGTTACGTTTTCCAGGTGGGGTGCGGGCGAGGCGACGAAATCGGCGACGGCCAGCCCTATATCGCCGTAGACGTGGTAGGGGTCTCCGTCCGGGACGGCTCCTTCGAGATTGCTCCAGAACAACTGCGTGCCATCATTGCTGAAATGGGGGTGGAGAGAGCCTGACGTCAACTCAGGATGCACGTCGGTCAGCGGGTAAAAGGTGTCTTCTTGCTTATCCCATATCCACAAGTCATTGTAGCGGGCTATGCCGGGTTCGCTGTTCACGCCGCCGATAGTGCCGGCATGTTCTGCTTTCTCGACCTGGAACACCAGATAGCGCCCGCCGGGGTCTATCTCCGGGTTACCTTGATGATTGTTGGGCAGTTCCAGGCGGTCACAGGTGATGCACACCTCATTTGAGCCGTCCGGGTTCATGGACCACACATCGTACAGTTCATCCGCGCCGCGCCGGTCGAAGTAAATGGTGGCGCCGTCAGGTGACCAGTCTAATCGACCACCGTCATTGGTGATCTGGACCAGACTGGTGCGCACATACGTGTCGCTCAGGACAGTCGCCGTGGCACCAGGCACAGGTGATAGCAGCGTGGACGCGAACGCAACAATCGCGCTCAAAACAACAAGACAGAAGACAATGGTCTTGCCAATCGAAAGTCCAGACCTATTGGATAGCATGATTTCCTCCCGTTGAGCGAACAGTCGTGCGTACCTTGATTTTGGTTCGACGTTTGGGGTTTTCGGTTACAGGGCACACAACAACCGTATTCCCATTCTGGGGACTACAATGGGATAAACCGGCGATTGTTATGAAAAGAGGGGTTTCCGCCGACAAGAAGAGTGACTTTGCCGCGGAAAAGCGCCACAGGGAGTCAGCGAATGTGCATCGTGGTGGCAAAAATCGGGGAAGCGATCTGTTTGGTTTTGTTGGTACTCAATCGTCACCTGGCTGCTTGCTTTAGCCGCGTTAACGACGAAAAGTTCATTGGCGTTGTTCTCAACCTGTGGGAAAAGGGTTGTCTGACGGACTATTCACGACCACCTTCCCGAAAGCTGTCTTGATGCCAAATGAGTAACTACTAGGCCAGATTGGACCAAGTTTCTCTGGCGAAATTGGCCCAATCTCCAAATGATTTGAATTCGGATTATCACTAAGTGGCTGTCCGCAATTAATTTAGCGGAAATGTGCGGACAGCTTGTCAGTAACCGTTCGTAAAAAGTGTGAAGTTGTTTTCGGACGGTTACTAAGGGGCGGAAATCGAATAAGACAACGAAGGTGTTTCGTTACCGTTACTTCAGACTGACGATGCAATTCCGTACTTTATTTCATCGTCAGTTTGATGGTTACTGGCGTCTGGCGAAATCCACATATGGTGGCCGGCGTCACAACTTTAGCCGGATCAAACGCCATATGTGGCCCGGCTGAAGCCTCCACGCCAAAAACGTCAGTGTCCGGTAAGGTTATTATCTAATAATATAAATTGAAACTCTTAGTTTCCACGTTAGGCCATAAGTGAGATCCTCTTCTCCTCGGCTGGATACGGATTGCTAGACGGGCTGATAAATTATCGAAGTTTATGGAAAACAGGGGGATTGAGATATTTGCGGTTCTTCAGGAATTCGCGGGGAGTGGAGGCGTAAGCCAGGAATTCCCGGGGAGTGGAGGCTTTAACCGGAATATGTGCGCAAGAACCGGCTAAAGCCGCGACTCCAAACCATATGTGGGGCAGGACCCGTGAAATCTGTAAGAGCCATATTTGCCATGGGCACATCCGTCTTTAAGATTGGAAATAACGGATGCGCTCAAGCGGACCGAAACGGGGGATTGCCTGCCTGTCTATGCCTATATTTCGGAAGGTACGCATCGCGTCCTGACCACGATGCCTGAGGAACCTTTCCTACTATAATATCATAACATGAAGGGGACCAAAATTGACAGACGTTAGCCGACGGATTAACAACAACATTATTGAGTTCACTGAAAAAACCGGGTTTTTCGAGTGCCCGGCCAAAATTACCAGAGTGGTTCATGTGTAAAAACCCGGTTTTTGGCCTCATTTATCGTAGCATTGTATGGTCCGCAAAGGACGCGTGCCGCACACGGCGGCTTTCATCTGGTCGCAAATGGCTGGAATGATGAGATGCTAAAGTCTGAAATAGAGCGGTCTCTCGTTCGATCACGAGACAGGTTGCCAGCGTGCGTATCGTATAAGGAGCCGCACTTCGGTTTTGAGTTTTTTGACGTATTTTGTTGTTGCTTCCCGCTTAATGTAGTAGAATGCCGACTCAATCCTCATATCGTTGTCCATCGCAACATGCCTGTCTTTTCCGTCTGCCATCCCATAAGGTTTTGACGGATTCCTGCCAATAACTGCTACATCGCTCCCTAATCTCAGTAGTACGCTTTCGTCCTGTAATCCCCCTAGACGAACGCGCGGTTTTGAGTTCATAATGTCTCTATTACAATTGACGCTGTTTGGCTCCTTTGCGGCTTCTTGGGGAGGCAAGCCTTTGTCTTTTCGTTCTGACAAGATAAGGGCTTTGTTTGCGTTCCTGGTGGTCGAATCATCCCAGACGCATGATCGTTCGACGCTGGCGAATTTGCTTTGGAGCGAAAAAACGGACAAGGATGCGCTCAACAACCTGCGTGTCTCTCTCTCGCGGCTGAACCGAACGCTGGCTCCTATCGGTGCGGCAACCGGGCGATCCGCCCTTTCCATCACGTCGCAAACGGTGCAATTGGGGCCATTTTTCGCGTCTGAGGCGTTTCGCGCTGATAGTGTGACTTTTGATCAGCTGACCAAAGAATGCCAGACACACCCGCATCGCTCTTTGACGCATTGCCAGGCGTGTAATCGTCGTCTGCGGCAGGCGGCGACGATTTACAAGGGAGATTTTCTGGCCGGGTTGACTATCGTCGAAAGCCCTGTTTTCGCCGAGTGGCAGCGCCAGCAGCAGGAGCAACGCCATAATCAGGCTGTGAATACATTGAAGTCCCTGGCGGCGCATTTTCAAGCATTGGGAGATGGCAAGCTGGCGGAGGAATATCTACATCATCTCTTACAGCTTGTACCCTGGGAAGAAGAAGCGCACCGTCAGCTTATCGCGCTACTGGCTGAACGGGGTAAGCGGGAAATGGCGCTGGCGCAGTATGAGCAATGCCGGCATATCCTCATGACCGAGCTGGGCGTGTTACCTGGGGCGGAGACAATGGCGCTGATAGACAAAATCAAAATGGAAAGCGAGTCGGGCCAACTCGCCACAATACCTACATCAAGGGGGAGAGACGTGTCTTATTTTCCATTTGCCCAACCAGCCACACCTTTCATAGGTAGAACGAAGGAACTGCGAAAACTCAAGGAGATCCTGCTTGATCCCGCCTATCGCCTGGTCGTCTTGATGGGGCCGGGCGGCGTCGGCAAAACACGGCTGGCGCTGGCCGCCGCCGACCAGATCGCTTCCCACTATGCCGAAGGGATATGCGTGGTTCAACTGGCCGGCGCATCTCAAATGGAACAACCCGTCATTTTGCCCACGGCCGTGGCCCAGGCGCTCAACATGGAACTGGACAGCCGCAAGCCTGTGGTGGCGCAGGTTCTTGCCTATTTACGTGAACGAGACGTTTTGCTGCTCCTCGACAACCTGGAACATTTGCTTTCGGAAGTGGACTTCATTCGAGACTTGTTGCAACAGACGGCGCGAGTCACGCTGCTGATTACCTCACGGGAGCGGTTGCCGCTGCAGGCCGCTTACACCTTCTTGCTTTCAGGATTGACCGTTCCCCCCGAAATCACCACGGACATCACCAAAGCCATGACGTACAGCAGCGTCCGGCTCTTTGCCGAACGGGCCAGCCGCCAACCGCTGGCCGCGCCGCTGGACGCCGACTCGCTGCCAGACGTCATTCAATTGTGCCAGTTGCTGCAAGGGCTGCCTCTGGCATTGGAACTGGCGGCGGCCTGGGCCGGGTATCTTTCCTATGCGGAATTGCGGCAGGCCGTCACCGACAGCATCAATGCGCTGGCCGTCAATCTGGTGGATGTGCCGGCACGACAGCGAGACATTCACGCCACCTTCGAAAGCTCCTGGGCGCTGCTGCCACCGACAACCCAGTACTACTTGAGCCAGTTGGTCGTCTTTCGTGGCGGATTCGACCGCGAGGCAGCTTTGAATGTGGCCGACGCCGACCTTCCCGATCTGAACGCACTCGTTGACAGGTCGCTGCTCCGTCGAGGGGAAGATGGCCGGTACGATTGGCATCCCCTGGTCCAGCAGTTTGTGAGCGAGAAGCTATGGCTCTTTCCGTACCACCTGCGCAGCCAAGACCTGGCGCATTTCAACAGCAAAACGGAACAACTCCCCCAGACGTCGGCGGAGGAAGAGGGGCCGCGCGCCTGGGACGTCATATGCCAGAGTTGTCGCGCCCAAAATGGGGGAGGGCAGCTTGTCTGCGCCCACATTCCCACTCGCCGCGGCCGGATCAAAACGTGCTGGACCTCTACGCACCAACGGCACGCCCGTTACTACCTGACCTTTGTCGCCAATCAAGAATTGGCCTTGATGGGCTGGCGACCACAGGAGGCCGCCGCCCGCTTGCAGAAGGAATGGGACAACATTCAGCAGGCGGTATATTGGTCGGCGGCGCAGGGAAACCTGACAACGGTAGAGAGCTGTCTGCCCGGCCTGAGCGAGTTCTTTCTCTTAACGGGCAGAACGGAGTTTGGGCTTTCCTTGCTGCGTACGATGGAAAACCTCGTTCTGCGCCGGGAGAACAAGCGCGACAGCCGACAGATGCTGCTCTTTTTGGTGCGGCTGCGCCTGCAAATAGCAAGGCTGTTGATAGCTCAGATGAAAACACACGAGACCATGTCCGTCAGCGTCAAGATATTGGCGGACACGGAGACAGTCGATCTGCCCGCCGACGTGGTGGCCGCCGCGAACTGGCAGTTGGGCAAATGCTTGCAGCATCAAGGAGAATATGCGCGGGCACAGACGACATTGGAGCAGGCGCTGCGTGCGGCGCAAGAGGCGCAAGCAGCGCCACTGGAAGCGCATATTTGGGTAGACCTGGGGCTTGTCTTTGCGGAACGCTCCATTCTGGATCAGGCGCAACATTGTTTCCGGCGCACGGAGGAAATCGCCCGCGAGATTGGCCATGCCCGTCTCATTTGTATCTCTGTTGCCAATCTGGCCGTGTCCGCCATGAATCTGGCTGACTACCGCCAGGCGGAGGAATTGGCGCAGCAGGTGGTGGCTATCAGCAGGGAGATTGCTTATCCGGTGGGAGAGGTGCGTGGACTGTACTCCCTGATTGCTATTTGCCGGCATCGCGGCAATCTGATTGAGGCGCGGCAATTTGGCGGGGAAGCCTTAGTCGGCATGGCCGTACTCGACCGCCCCTTTGAACAGGTTCTTGTCGAACAGGAGATCAGCCTGGTCAACGATGCCGTTGGCCGCCATTATCAAGCACTCGCGCAGATAAAGCCCATTGTGGAGAGTTACCGCAAAATGGGGAGGCCCTGGCAGTTGATCAACGCCTTGAACGACAAGGCCCTGATCCTGGCCCACATGGGTGACTACGAGCAGGCGCGCGAACATTGCGAGGAAGCCGAGAAATTGGCGCGCAAAATTGGCGCGATAGAGCAGATGTTCGTTGATGTTGTCGCCGGCTACATCTTTCTGGGGTTGGAAGAGTATGACGCGGCCATTGATTTCTGCCAGGAGGCGCGCGCCACCAGCCTGAAAACGGGCAACCAGAACACCCAGGCTTGCGCCCTGACCTATCTTGGTCAGGCGTATTCCGCCCGGTCGCAATGGACGGAGAGCGAGCAGGCTTTTCATCAAGCCATTGCGCTGCGGAAAAAGACGGGGCAAAACCATCGCATCGTGGAAGCCCAGGCCGGACTGGCGTGGCTGTACCAGCAGACTGGAGACGCGGCGCAAGCTCGGGCGATGGCGCAGGCCGTCTGGGGGGTTTTGCAAGGGGATGAGGGCAACGGCGTGGAAAACCTGTCGCGCCTTTATCTGATCTGCTATCGCGTTTTCCAGAGCCAGGACGACGCCGCGGCCGCGGAGCGGGTATTGCAGCGGGCGCACCGTGTGGTGCAGGAGCGGGCGGCGCATATCGATAATGAGCGATTGCGCCGCCTCTATCTGCAAAATGTGACCGCCAATCGCCTCATCCTGGTGGAGAGCAGGCGCGGGTCCCCCGGCGCTTTTCACAAGCCGGCGACAAAAAATGCCTGGAGAGACAAACGGCATTAAGGACTGGCGCTGCAATCAATTCCGAATTGCAGCGCCAGTTTGCAGGAGCGGTAAGGAAACAACTTCGTTGTCTTATTTAATTTCCGTTCCTAAGGCGTCTCGTCCTCTTTGCGCCGACGGCGGCTCAGGAGGAGTCCCACGGCGCCCAACAGCAATAGCAGCAAGAGGCAGCTAATCGTTGTCAGGCCGATGATCTGGAATGTGGACAATGTGTCCAGGAACGAGGGCGTGGATGTGGCTGTGGGCGTGGGCGTCGGTGGGGAGGGGATCGTGGGCGCGGTGGTCGGAATGGGTGTGCTGACCACGTTCGTCGCGGCGGCCCCCGTTGGCGACATGGCCGTCAAGGTCAAGGAGATGTCAGGATTTGTGCCGGCCTGTACGGGGATGGGCGTGGTGGCGTCTTCCGTGCCGGCATCAACGACTTCCAACAGGCCACTTCCTTCGGCAAAGGCGGCGGGGACCAGGATACCGCGGGGCTGACTCAATTGCGCGTCGGCGATGATTAAGGGCGTGCTGCCCCCGGATTGCACGCCAAGAAAGGTGAGGACAAGCAGGACACCGCTGCCGCTTTTGGGGGAACTGGGGTTGATCTGGGTCATGGCGAAGCGGATTGTGCCGGCATCATTGTCCGCCACATTCCGCACCTCAAACCCCGAATCCAAAAAAGTACCAAACCCCACCTCAATGCGATCTGGCGTGCCCGGATTGGCGTCCACCACCTGCACCACCGTGGGATCAAACGACAACGTCACGTCAAAACCATACAAATCCACCGCATCCGTCACCATCACGGCCACTTCTCCCGTCTCACCCGCGACAATTTGCTTGCGCGCGGGTTCCACGTAGACGGGAGACGGAGCGACTTCCTGCGCGCGCGCCAATCCCGCCAGAGTCAGGCAGATGAGCAGGCTCCCCATCAGCTTCCATGAATATCGTTTCCCGTGATTGATGTGCATGACAACTTCTCCTCATTTCTTTCATCAAGGTCCATTGAATTTTCCTGCCCGGAACCCGCGCATCCGGCGCATACTGTCGTTTGCTCCCTCTCCCCCAAATCTGACGATAGGGGCGGATGACGCCCATGCGACCATCCCCGCGTGCGCCACGCCAGCAAGGTCAACAGTCCCGCGGCCAGCAGCAGGAAAACGGTGGCCGTGTCAGGGCGTTGTCCCGCGAATTCCGTCAGATTGACGGATGTGGGTCGGGCGACGATGATTTCACCGTCGTTTTCGTCAGTGATGTGGCGCAGGATATTGCCGGCAACGTCGCCATACCCACCATTGTTCAAGTATACCCCCACACCCCCGCGCGCTCCCGTAACCAGTTCGCCGGGCGCCGTGCGTAGATCAAAGATGCTGGTTCCTGTTTGTAGGGCCAAAAACTGTAGATGCGCGACCACCACGCCCACGCCAGTCGCGGGGATGTCCGGGTTTTGGCGGTAGCAGACGCCGCTGATGCTTCCTACTTCCGCGGTGATGATGAAGCAATGGCCCTGCCCGGCGAATTCGCCACTCGCGCTGGTTTGCAGTTGCAGGATGGCCGGGTCGTAGGTTAACAGGAAGGATATGCCGTACAGATTGGCGGCGTCAACGGCTACCACGACTTCGAACGATGATTCGGGTAGAACCGTGCGCTGGCGTATGGAGAAGTCGTCGGGATCAACGCCGACAAATGGCTCGGCGAAGGTGGCTGTGCCGGCATCAACGACTCCGCTACCCCCCAGACCATCCCCGGCATCCGCGCCTTCCATATTTCCCCAACTGTTGGCGGATGCCGGCAGCACCGCCACGCCATCATACCGGATACCGGGTCCGGCGTTTGCCTTGAACAAATTGCCCGTGATGGAGACGATGCCTGTCAGGAAAATGCCGGCATCAATCTGTAAACCCGCGTCCCCATTCTCATGCAGGTAATTGTGCACCAGTTTCAAGGAAGTCACACTTCCCTGTACGATCACGCCATCCGCCCACTGATGCACATCGCACCCCATCATGATCACGTTATCCCCTCCCTCGGTGATGGTCACGCCCGCCAGCAAACTGGGTTGTCCGGACAGGGTCGGATCGCCATTCAATTCGCCGCCATTGGTGCAGTCCAGGGTGACATCCGCGGCCGTAATCGTTATCCCCGGAGAGGGGACAATGATAGCCCCGTTCAAATCAAGGGTTAACCCAGGTTTGTCAATGACGGCGCCGGTGTAAACCTCGCCGCGATTCAGGGATACAAGGCTGCCAGGTGGCGCCGCGTCTATCACGGGTTGCAAGGCAGTGGCGGATGATTGCGGCGTTTGATAATTGGCCGATGTAGGCGCAACCAACAACGATCCCACCACCCCCCAAAAGCACAACCAGAGCAGCCGCAGGCGCTCTTTCCCGCTGGAACAGGTTCTCATAACACGTGCATCGTGGAGTGAAATGTACGATTCCTATTACGTAGAGGCAGGCTTTTTTCAGCCACGCTTCCCCTGACGATTCGGAAGAAGTAGGCGACGCCCACCCGAAGGCAAGGTAGGCGTCGCCAGAAATGAGGGAGAAGCAGTGGCGAAAGTAAGGATTACGGCGTCCAGGGGCTGCTCTGGCCGTCGTAGTTGCCGGACATGAGGACCAGGTCGAGCAGGTCCACCAGACCCGTCTCGTTCACGTCGGAGTTCTGCAACCCATTGCCGCCGCCGTCGGCGCAGGTGTTGTTGCCCGTGCCGAAGTCGGCGCCGATGCAGGTGGCGTCCGCCAGCGTGATTTCGTTGTCGTCGTTGGCGTCGCCGCCGAGGAGGAGGACGGTCGCCGGGCTGATGAGGCCGTTGGCGTCCGGGCCGCTGGCGGTGAAGGCGTGGGCGTAGTCGGTGGCGCTGTCCGCGGTGGTGGGCAGGTGCAGGGGGGCGTCGCTGTAGAGGTAGACGACTTCGTCCAACACCGCGCCCAGCGGAGTGGTGGTGTACGCGCCGGAACTGGCGCTGCTGCCGTTGCCTAACTCAACCGCCGTGGCCCGGTTGGCGACGTCGAACACCTGGATGGTGGCCCCGCTGTCGTTGGGTCGCCCTTCGCGGTCGATGAAGCCGGTGAAGCGGAGGTCGATGACGATGATTTCGCCGTCGTTGGTGTCCAGGATGAGGCGCAGCCCGCTCCCTTCCTCCGTGCCGAAGCCGCCGTTGTTCACGTACACCTTCACCCCCGCCTGGGCCGCGCTGGCCAGCAGGGCCGGGTCGGTGGCCACGTCGAAGATGGCCGTGCCGGCAGCAATCGAGGTCATGTCCAGCGTAATCACCTGGTTGTCCACGCCCGCCGCGTCCGCGTCCGGCTCCTGGCGGTAGCAGTGACCCGTTATCACGCCGGAGGTGGACGTGTCCAGGACGCAGCCACCGGCGCCGCCGGCAAAGGTGCTGGCCGCCGCGCTGTTCAGGGTGAGGCGGGTGTCGTCGTAGGTGAGTTCAAACTGCACCCCGTACAGCCCCGCCGCGTCCACGTCCACGGTGGTGATGAAGGTCTCCCCGTTGAACACCTCTCGCTGCTCCAGGGCGGTGTCCGTCGGGTCGGGGGCGAAGAACAGTTCGGAGAAGGTGGGGTTGGTCACGTCCAGCGGTCCCGTGCCGCCGCTGCCGTCGCCGCTTGCCGCGCCGGCGCGCGCGCCCCAGGAATTGTACTGCGCGTCCAGGTTGCTGGCGCCGTCGTGCTGGATGCCGTTGCCGCCGTTGGCCTTGAACAGGTTGCCGCGCACGGTGACCACGCCGCCCAGGGCCACGCCGCTGTCGATTTGCAGGCCGGCGTCGGTGTTGTCGTGGAGGTAGCTGCTAACTAACTTGAAGGAGGTGACGTCCGCGGCCACCTGCACGCCGTCTTCCCAGTGCAGGATTTCGCAGCCATCGACGATGAGGTTGTCACCGCCGGACTGCACCAGGATGGCCGGGAAGGGGCTGTTGCTGCCCGCGCCACCCGGGTCGCCATCCAACACGCCGCCGGCGCCGCAATCTACGGTCACATCCGCGGCGGTCACTGTGAGGGCCGGGGAACCGGGGGCGATGGTGGCCCCATTCAGATCAATGGTCACGCCCGCCTTGTTGACGACGGCCCCATCGTACAGTTCGCCGGGAATCAGGGTGATGGTGTCGCCGGGATTGGCGGCGTCCACCAGGTCTTGCAGCGAGAGGTTGACAGGCAGATAGCGGGCCATAGCAACCAGATAGCGGCTGCCGTCCCAGCTATAGCCGGCCGTCAGGATATTTCCGTCTGGCAAGACGGCGGCATCGGTGGCGATGTCATCCCCCACGCCTATGGATGTGGTAACAAAGCCGCCGCTGCCAAAGCCGGTATCGGGAGAGCCATTGCTGTTGTAGCGCAGCACCAGGAAGTCATTGTTGCTGCCATTGTAAGTGTATCCGGCTACCACGATTTTGCCATCGGCCTGGAGTGTCACCTGGTGGCCTGATTCTCCTCCAGAGCCGAAGGTGTCCGTGGTGACGGTGCCGCCGCTGCCAAAACCGGCGTCCAGGCTGCCATCTGTGTTGTAACGCGCCAGGGCAACGACACTGGATCCTCCCCCAACCGCGACGATCTTGCCATCCGGTTGCAAGATGACGCGCTGGATTGATGAAGTGTTGGTGCCGGCATTAAAATGGGTGATCACCATCCCATCCCCGTCAAAACTTGTATCCAGGCTGCCGTTGCTGTTAAAACGGACCAGGGCAAAATCCTCTTGTCCCGGGCCAGGATACGTCTGTCCGGCAACGACAATGCGGCCATCCGATTGCAGGGCCATGCCATAGGCCAGACCGGGGACTGATTCGACCGCTGTGGAAACAATTCCGGAACCGCCGAAACTGGTGTCCAGCGAGCCACCGCTTGTGAGTCGTACGGCAACAAAATGATTCGGGCCGCCGCTACCACCGTTTTCAGCGTATCCGGCAGCGACGATCTTGCCATCCGGTTGCACGGCCACTTCCTGTAAGACATCATTCCCTGTTCCCGGGGACAAATCGATGAGGGTTTTGCCGCTGCTGCCGAAGCTTGTGTCCACGGAGCCATTGCTATTCAAGCGCATCACGAGTGAATCGCCGCCGTTGCCCCCCCCGGCTCCGGTCCACTGATAACCGGCAAGGACGATCTTGCCATCGGATTGGATGAAAAGATCGTTGGCAAGCTCCGAACGCTCCGTGAGATAGATGATAGCATATCCATCCCCATCAAAACTGGTGTCCAGGCTGCCATCCGTGTTGAAGCGGGCAACAACAATGTCGCTGGCGTTATAGACGTTCGTGTACCCGGCGACGACCATTTTGCCGTCCGTCTGTAGCCTCATGGCAGTGATGGTAACGTCGTTGCCACCGAGGGCGGTGGTGACAATGCCATCGCCGCCAAAACTGGTGTCCAGGCTGCCGGCGGCCTGTGTTTTGCCGGCCATCAGAAGCACTGTGACAGCCAGCAAGACAAGGAAAGCGAATCTGCGAACGTGTTTGTGAACCATTTTTTCCTCCTGAAGAGTAACCTGCCCTGATGCAAGCGAACGCTCCCCGTGATGGAGAGGGCCGTCGTCCGTGCCTGAGGGACAGGTGAGATGTAATGAACCGGGAAGAATACGAGTGCCCTCTCACGCGCATTCGGTGGTTGGTGGTTTACGTCTATTGGAAACGATGTTGCCCGCAACTGCTTGCCGGCAGTATACAAAACAGAGCATTACCAAATCATTACCAACTTTTAGGACAGGAATTCGCAGTCGTTCACGGCGCGCCCCGGCTGCCTAGAAGTGAAAAGGAAACGTCCATCCCGCAACGGGATGGACGTCAATAGAAAGGAGGAGAACGTGCGTGTAACACAAGATTGGTCCAATCTCAGAGATTGGACCAATCTAAAAGTGGCCGCTTACGGCGTCCAGGGGCTACTCTGGCCGTCGTAGTTGCCGGACATGAGGACCAGGTCGAGCAGGTCCACCAGACCCGTCTCGTTCACGTCGGAGTTCTGCAACCCATTGCCGCCGCCGTCGGCGCAGGTGTTGTTGCCCGTGCCGAAGTCGGCGCCGATGCAGGTGGCGTCCGCCAGCGTGATTTCGTTGTCGTCGTTGGCGTCGCCGCCGAGGAGGAGGACGGTCGCCGGGCTGATGAGGCCGTTGGCGTCCGGCCCGCTGGCGGTGAAGGCGTGGGCGTAGTCGGTGGCGCTGTCCGCGGTGGTGGGCAGGTGCAGGGGAGCGTCGCTGTAGAGGTAGACGACTTCGTCCAGCACCGCGCCCAGCGGGGTGGTGGTGTACGCGCCGGAACTGGCGCTGCTGCCGTTGCCTAACTCAACCGCCGTGGCCCGGTTGGCGACGTCGAACACCTGGATGGTGGCCCCGCTGTCGTTGGGTCGCCCTTCGCGGTCGATGAAGCCGGTGAAGCGGAGGTCGATGACGATGATTTCGCCGTCGTTGGTGTCCAGGATGAGGCGCAGCCCGCTCCCTTCCTCCGTGCCGAAGCCGCCGTTGTTCACGTACACCTTCACCCCCGCCTGAGCCGCGCTGGCCAGCAGGGTGGGGTCGGTGGCCACGTCGAAGATGGCCGTGCCGGCAGCAATCGAGGTCATGTCCAGCGTAATCACCTGGTTGTCCACGCCCGCCGCGTCCGCGTCCGGCTCCTGGCGGTAGCAGTGACCGCTAATGACCCCAGAGGTGGTCGTGTCCAGGATGCAGCCGCCCGCGCCGCCGGCGAAGGTGCTGGCCGCCGCACTGTTCAGGGTCAGGCGGGTGTCGTCGTAGGTGAGTTCAAACTGCACCCCGTACAGCCCCGCCGCGTCCACGTCCATGGTGGTGATGAAGGTCTCCCCGTTGAACACTTCCCGCTGCTCCAGGGCGGTGTCCGTCGGGTCGGGGGCGAAGAACAGTTCGGCAAAGGTGGGGTTGGTCACGTCCAGCGGCCCGGTGCCGCCGCTGCCGTCGCCGGAGGCCGCGCCGGCGCGCGCGCCCCAGGCGTTGTACTGCGCGTCCAGGTTGCTGGCGCCGTCGTGTTGGATGCCGTTGCCGCCGTTGGCCTTGAACAGGTTGCCGCGCACGGTGACCACGCCGCCCAGGGCCACGCCGCTGTCGATTTGCAGGCCGGCGTCGGTGTTGTCGTGAATGTAGCTGCTAACTAACTTGAAGGAGGTGACGTCCGCGGCCACCTGCACGCCGTCTTCCCAGTGCAGGATTTCGCAGCCATCGACGATGAGGTTGTCGCCGCCGGACTGCACCAGGATGGCCGGAAGGGGCTGTTGCTGCCCGCGCCACCGGGGTCGCCATCCAACACGCCGCCGGCGCCGCAATCTACGGTCACATCCGCGGCGGTCATGGTCAGGGCAGGGAGCCGGGGGCGATGGTGGCTCCATTCAGATCAATGGTCACGCCCGCCTTGTTGACGACCGCCCCATCGTACAGTTCGCCGGCGCCATCAGGGTGATGGTGTCGCCGGGATTGGCGGCGTCCACCAGGTCTTGCAGCGAGAGGTTGACAGGCAGATAGCGGGCCATAGCAACCAAATTACGGCTGCCGTCCCAGCTATAGCCATCGGGACGTCAGGATATTTCCGTCTGGCAAGACGGCGGCATCGGTGGCGATGTCATCCCCACGCCTATGGGTGTGGTAACACCCCAAAGCCGCCGCTGCCAAAACCTGTATCGGGAGAGCCATTGCTGTTGTAGCGCAGCACCAGAAAGTCATTATTGCTGCCATTGGAGGTGTATCCGGCTACCACGATCTTGCCATCAGCCTGAAGCGCCGCCTGGTGGCCTGATTCTCCTCCGGAGCCGAAGGTGTCCGTGGTGACGGTGCCGCCGTTGCCGAAACCGGTGTCCAGGCTGCCATCGGTGTTGTAACGCGCCAGGGCAACGACGCCGGACCATCTCCCCAACGGCGATGATCTTGCCATCCGGTTGCAAGATGACACGCTGGATTGATGAGGTGTTAGTGCCGGCATTAAAATGGGTGATCACCATGCCATCCCCGTCAAAACTGGTGTCCAAGCTGCCGTTGCTGTTGAAAACGAACCAGGGCGAAATCTTCCTGTCCTGGTCCGGGCCAGGCGTCTGCCCGGCGACGACAATGCGGCCATCCGATTGCAGGGCCATGCCATAGGCCAGACCGGGGACTGATTCGACCGCTGTGGAAACAATTCCGGAACCGCCGAAACTGGTGTCCAGCGAGCCACCGCTTGTGAGTCGCACGGCGACAAAATGTTGCGGGCCGCCGCTGCCGCCGTTTTCAGCATATCCGGCGGCGACGATCTTGCCATCCGGTTGCACGGCCACTTCCTGTGCAAGGAATCGCTCCCTGTTCCCGGGGATAAATCGATGAGGGTTTTGCCGCTGCTGCCGAAGCTTGTGTCCACGGAGCCATTGCTATTCAAGCGCATCACGAGTGAATCGCCGCCGTTGCCTCCCCCGGCTCCCGTCCACTGATAACCGGCAAGGACGATCTTGCCATCGGATTGGATGAAAAGATCGTTGGCAAGCTCCGAACGCTCCGTGAGATAGATGATGGCATATCCATCCCCGTCAAAACTGCTGTCCAGGCTGCCGTCCGTGTTGAAGCGGGCGACAACAATGTCGCTGCCGTTATAGACGTTCGTGTACCCGGCGACGACCATTTTGCCGTCCGTCTGTCTGCCGTTTCATGGCGGTAATGATGACGTCGTTGCCGCCGAAGGCGGTGGTGACGATGCCATCGCCGCCAAAGCTGGTGTCCAGGCTGCCGGCAGCCTGGGTTTTGCCGGCCATCAGAAGCACTGTGACAGCCAGCAGGACAAGGAAAGCGAATCCGCGAACACGTTGGTGAACCATTTTTCCTCCTGAAGAATAACCTGCCCCAATGCAAGCAAACGCTCCCCGTGATGGAGAGGGCCGTCGTCCGTGCCCGGTGGGACAGGCGAAATGTCATGAACCTGGAAGAATGCAAGTGCCCTCTCACGCGCATTCTGCGGTCGGTGGTTTTTCGTCTATTTAGTAATCGTCCAAAATTAACTTGCTGAGATTGGTCCAATCTTGAGTTCACTGAAAAAACCGGGTTTTCGATTGTCCGGCGGAAATTGCCAGAGTGGTTCACGTGTAAAAAGATTATGCCGCGGCCCGTTTGGCCTTTTTTCAGAAGAGTCAATCTTAAAAACGGGAAGTTGTTTATAGACGGTCACTTAGAGACGATGTTGCCCTCAACTGCTTGCCGGCAGTATACAAAACAGAGCATTACCAAATCATTACCAACTTTTGGGAGAGGAATACACAGCCGTTCACGGCGCGCCTGGAGTGCGTGAAGGTGAAAAAGAGACGTCCATCCCACAACGGGATGGACGTCTTCAGAGAGGAGAGAACGTGCGTGTAACACAAGATTGGTCCAATCTCAGAGATTGGACCAATCTAGAAGCGGCCGCTTACGGCGTCCAGGGGCTACTCTGGCCGTCGTAGTTGCCGGACATGAGGACCAGGTCGAGCAGGTCCACCAGACCCGTCTCGTTCACGTCGGAGTTCTGCAACCCATTGCCGCCGCCGTCGGCGCAGGTGTTGTTGCCCGTGCCGAAGTCGGCCCCGATGCAGGTGGCGTCCGCCAGCGTGATTTCGTTGTCGTCGTTGGCGTCGCCGCCGAGGAGGAGGACGGTCGCCGGGCTGATGAGGCCGTTGGCGTCCGGGCCGCTGGCGGTGAAGGGGTGGGCGTAGTCGGTGGCGCTGTCCGGGGTGGTGGGCAGGTGCAGGGGGGCGTCGCTGTAGAGGTAGACGACTTCGTCCAGCATCGCGCCCAGCGGGGTGGTCGTGTACGCGCCGGAACTGGCGCTGCTGCCGTTGCCTAACTCAACCGCCGTGGCCCGGTTGGCGACGTCGAACACCTGGATGGTGGCCCCGCTGTCGTTGGGGCGTCCTTCGCGGTCGATGAAGCCGGTGAAGCGGAGGTCGATGACGATGATTTCACCGTCGTTGGTGTCCAGGATGAGGCGCAGGCCGCTCCCTTCCTCCGCACCGAAGCCGCCGTTGTTCACGTACACCTTCACCCCGGCCTGGGCCGCGCTGGCCAGCAGGGCCGGGTCGGTGGCCACGTCGAAGATGGCCGTGCCGGCAGCAATCGAGGTCATGTCCAGCGTAATCACCTGGTTGTCCACGCCCGCCGCGTCCGCGTCCGGCTCCTGGCGGTAGCAGTGACCCGTTATCACCCCGGAGGTGGACGTGTCCAGGACGCAGCCACCCGCGCCGCCGGCAAAGGTGCTGGCCGCCGCGCTGTTCAGGGTCAGGCGGGTGTCGTCGTAGGTGAGTTCAAACTGCACGCCGTACAGCCCGGCGGCGTCCACGTCCATGGTGGTGATGAAGGTCTCCCCGTTGAACACTTCCCGCTGCTCCAGGGCGGTGTCCGTCGGGTCGGGGGCGAAGAACAGTTCGGCAAAGGTGGGGTTGGTCACGTCCAGCGGCCCGGTGCCGCCGCTGCCGTCGCCGGAGGCCGCGCCGGCGCGCGCGCCCCAGGAGTTGTACTGCGCGTCCAGGCTGCTGGCGCCGTCGTGCTGGATGCCGTTGCCGCCGTTGGCCTTGAACAGGTTGCCGCGCACGGTGACCACGCCACCCAGGGCCACGCCGCTGTCGATTTGCAGGCCGGCGTCGGTGTTGTCGTGGATGTAGCTGCTGACCAGCTTGAAGGAGGTGACGTCCGCGGCCACCTGCACGCCATCCTCCCAATTGAGGATTTCGCAGCCGTCGACGATGAGGTTGTCGCCGCCGGACTGTACCAGGATGGCCGGGAAGGGGCTGTTGCTGCCGGTGTTGTCCGGGTCGCCGTCCAGCACGCCGCCGGCGGCGCAATCCACGGTCACGTCCGCGGCGGTGATGGTTAGCGCGGGTGAGCCGGGGATAATGGTGGCCCCGTTCATCTCAATCGTCAGCCCTGCTTTGTCCACCACGGCTCCGATGTATTGTTCCCCTGGCGTCAGCGTAATCGTATCGCCGGGGTTCGCCGCATCCACCAGGTCTTGCAGCAAAAGATTAGCGGCCTTAAGACGGGCCGCCATCCACTCGCCGGCATAGGTGCCCAATAGCGACAATATCGCCATCAGGTTGGAGGGCGAGGTTATTGAGGAAACTGCCGGCAATTGTGGCGATGCCGCCGTTCCCAAATTCCGAGTCTAAAGATCCGTTGGGGAGATAACGTAGAACGACGCCATTTCCGTTGCCCTGGCCCGATGCCAGAATCTTGCCGTCGGTTTGGATGGCAATCCCTGTACGATCAGAGGTAATGCTGCCAACGTCTGTAGCCACCATGCCGCCGCTGCCGAAACCGCTATCCAAAACGCCATTGCTTTGGTAGCGTAAAACAATGATTGAATCGATACCACTGACTTTCTGTTTGCCGGCAACGACAATCTTGCCGTCATCTTGCAGCGCCAGGCTGTGGAAGTGATGGATCTGCTCCGAGTTTAACCCCATGATCGCCATTCCACCGCTGCCAAAGCTCGAATCCAGACTTCCATCCGTGTTCAAGCGGACTACGAATAGATCTGAATTCGCTCCCACGTTCTTGGTTGGCCCAACGACCAAGATTTTATTATCAGGCTGGATGACAACTTCACTGGCAAAAGCGGCCTCTGAACCAATGTTAACCTCAACAATGCCATCCGCCTCCCCATCAAAACTGGTATCCAGACTGCCATTGCTATTGTAACGGGCGATGGCAGGATGGTAGGGATCGGGACCTACTCCGCCAACAACGACGATTTTTCCATCCGGCTGTACGGCGACAGCGCGGGCTGTATCATGGCCTGACGGATAAATGTCGGTCTTGACAATGCCATCCCCATCGAAACTGGTGTCCAGGCTGCCGTCTGTGTTGAATCGCACGACGCTGAAGGATGCGTCTCCTTCACCGTCATACGCTTCGCCTACGGCTATGGCTTTGCCATCGGATTGAACAACCACATCCAGACTAAAACTCGAGCCAAGAACTATCCGCGCAAAACCATCGCCATCGAAGGTGGTATCCACACTCCCGTCGCTATTAAAACGGGCCACGGTCTGACCACCTCCAAGACCGGCAAGATATATCTTGCCATTATATATAGCGCCAGAATAAGCTGCGCCGGTTGGTCCTGTTATCGTGGCTATGCCGCCATTTCCAAAATTGAATCCAGGTCGCCCGGCGCGGCCTGGATCGTGCCGTTCGATAACAGGATGCTGACAATGAGCAGAGCAAAGAACAAAAACCTGCGAGCGCGTCTGTGAGACATTTTTCCTCCTGAAAAAAACGCTGTCCCGCTTTCGTCGGACGCTCCCCGTGGTGGAGAGGGCCGGCGTCCGCGTCTGAGCCGGGCGGCGAATCGTAACAACGCCAAAGTAATGCGAATGCCCTCTCACTCGCATTCGGTGGTTGGCAATCCACATCCATGGGGGATGATGTTGCCACCAGTTGCTTGCCGGCAGTATACAAAACAGGGCATTACCAAATCATTACCAACTATGGGGAGAGGAATACGCGGGTATTCATGGTGCATGTTTATTACACGAGAATGAAAGAGACGTCCATCCCAAAGTGGGATGGACGTCAATAGAAAGGAGGAGAACGTGTAACACAAGATTGGTCCAATCTCTGAGATTGGACCAATCTAAAAGCGGCCGCTTACGGCGTCCAGGGGCTGCTCTGGCCGTCGTAGTTGCCGGACATGAGGACCAGGTCGAGCAGGTCCACCAGACCGGTCTCGTTCACGTCCGAGTTCTGCTGCCCGCCGCCGCCACCGTCGGCGCAGGTGTTGTTGCCCGTGCCGAAGTCGGCCCCGATGCAGGTGGCGTCCGCCAGCGTGATTTCGTTGTCGTCGTTGGCGTCGCCGCCGAGGAGGAGGACGGTCGCCGGGCTGATGAGGCCGTTGGCGTCCGGGCCGCTGGCGGTGAAGGCGTGGGCGTAGTCGGTGGCGCTGTCCGCGGTGGTGGGCAGGTGCAGGGGGGCGTCGCTGTAGAGGTAGACGACTTCGTCCAGCACCGCGCCCAGCGGAGTGGTGGTGTACGCGCCGGAACTGGCGCTGCTGCCGTTGCCTAACTCAACCGCCGTGGCCCGGTTGGCGACGTCGAACACCTGGATGGTGGCCCCGCTGTCGTTGGGTCGCCCTTCGCGGTCGATGAAGCCGGTGAAGCGGAGGTCGATGACGATGATTTCGCCGTCGTTGGTGTCCAGGATGAGGCGCAGGCCGCTCCCTTCCTCCGCGCCAAAGCCGCCGTTGTTCACGTACACCTTCACCCCCGCCTGGGCGGCGCTGGCCAGCAGGGCCGGGTCGGTGGCCACGTCGAAGATGGCCGTGCCGGCAGCAATCGAGGTCATGTCCAGCGTGATCACCTGGTTGTCCACGCCGGCGGCGTCCGCGTCCGGCTCCTGGCGGTAGCAGTGCCCCGTTATCACGCCGGAGGTGGCCGTGTTCAGGACACAGCCACCCGCGCCGCCGGCGAAGGTGCTGGCCGCCGCGCTGTTCAGGGTCAGGCGCGTGTTGTCGTAGGTGAGTTCAAACTGCACCCCGTACAGCCCCGCCGCATCCACGTCCACGGTGGTGATGAAGGTCTCCCCGTTGAACACCTCGCGCTGCTCCAGGGCGGTGTCCGTCGGGTCGGGGGCGAAGAACAGTTCGGAGAAGGTGGGGTTGGTCACGTCCAGCGGCCCGGTGCCGCCGCTGCCGTCGCCGGAGGCCGCGCCGGCGCGCGCGCCCCAGGAGTTGTACTGCGCGTCCAGGTTGCTGGCGCCGTCGTGTTGGATGCCGTTGCCGCCGTTGGCCTTGAACAGGTTGCCGCGCACGGTGACCACGCCGCCCAGGGCCACGCCACTGTCGATTTGCAGGCCGGCGTCAGTGTTGTCGTGGAGGTAGCTGCTGACCAGCTTGAAGGAGGTGACGTCCGCCGCCACCTGCACGCCATCCTCCCAATTGAGGATTTCGCAGCCGTCCACGATGAGGTTGTCGCCGCCGGACTGTACCAGGATGGCCGGGAAGGGGCTGTTGCTGCCGGTGTTGTCCGGGTCGCCGTCCAGCACGCCGCCGGCGGCGCAATCCACGGTCACGTCCGCGGCGGTGATGGTTAGCGCGGGTGAGCCGGGGAAAATGGTGGCCCCGTTCATCTCAATCGTCAGCCCTGCTTTGTCCACTGTGGCCCCGATGTATTGTTCCCCTGGCGTCAGCGTAATCGTATCACCGGGGTTCGCCGCATCCACCAAGTCTTGCAGCAAAAGATCGGCGGGTTTCAATCGCGCTGCCAACCACGTGCCGCCGCTCCCGTAGCCGATGGCGACAATATTGCCATCGGGTTGTAGGATGACGTCATTGATATAGTTGCTTGGGATTGTGGCAATACCACTGCTCCCAAATTCTGAGTCCAATGACCCATCTGGGAGGTAACGAAGGATAATGCCCGATCCGCTTCTACCCGTTACCAGAATGTTGCCATCGGCCTGAACGGCTACTCCTGTTCGATCAACGGGAAATAGGCCAATGTCGGTGGTTACTATGCCGCCGCTGCCGAAACTACCATCCAACACACCATTACTCTGGTAGCGCAGCACAATGAGAGAATCGTTACCACTGATGTTCTTTTTGCCGGCAACGACAATCTTGCCATCATCTTGTAACGCCAACCCATGGTAATAATTGGTCTGCTCCGAGGCCAACCCGGTTATAGCGATTCCCCCACTGCCGAAGCCTGAGTCCAGACTTCCATTTGTGTAAACGGGCCACAAATAGGTCTGAAAACGCTCCTGAATTTTTGGTTGGCCCAACGACCACGATTTTATTGTCAGGCTGGATGAGAACATCGCTGGCAAAAGCAACTTCTGAACCAATGTTAACCTCGACAATGCCATCCCCATCGAAACTGGTGTCCAGGCTGCCATTACTGTTATAGCGGGTGATAGCGAGATGGTAGGGATTGTTGCAGCAGCCACCGACGACGACAATTTTGCCATCCGACTGCACAGCGACGGCACGGGCCGTATCATGCATTGTTGGGGCAATGTCCGTCTTGACAATGCCATCCCCGTCAAAGCTGGTGTCCAGGCTGCCATCTGTGTTGAATCGCACGACGCTGAAGGATGCGTCTCCTTCACCATCATACGCTTCGCCCACGGCTATGGCTTTGCCATCAGATTGAACAGCTACATCCAGACTAAAACTCGGTTTCAAGGGCTATCCGCGCAAAACCATCACCATCGAAGGTGGTATCGACACTCCCGTCGCTGTTGAAGCGCGCCACGGTCTGCCCGCCTCCAGGGCCGGCAAGATAGATTTTCCCATCATGTATGGCCCCTTGGTACGGCGTGCCTCCCTATCCCTCCTATCGTAGCTATACCGCCAGTACCGAAGCTGGAATCCAAATCGCCCGGTGCAGCCTGGATCGTGCCGGTCATTAAGAGAATGCTGACAGTGAGGAGAGCAAAGAACATTAACTTTCGAGCGTGTTTGCGAAACATTTTTCCTCCTGGAAAATATCCTGCCCTGATGCAAGCGAACGCTCCCCATGATGGAGAGGGCTGTCGTCCGTTCCCGGTAGGGCAGGCGAGATGTCATGAGCCTGGAAGAATACGCGTGCCCTCTCATGCGCATTCCCTGGTTGCTGGGTGACGTCTATTTGGAGACGCTGTTGCCCGCAGCTATTTGCCGGCAGTATACAAAACAGAGCATTACCAAATCATTACCAACTTTTGGGAGAGGCATACCCGGTTGTTCACGTCGCGCCTGGGCGGCGGGAAAGGAAAGAAGACGTCCATCCCACAACGAGATGGACGTCAATAGAAAGGAGGAGAACGTGTGGGGGTCAACCCTCGCGTTTTTCCAACGCGCGGGCTGCGTCTAAAGGAGAAGTGGTGTGATTACGGCGTCCAGGGGCTACTCTGGCCGTCGTAGTTGCCGGACATGAGGACCAGGTCGAGCAGGTCCACCAGGCCGGTCTCGTTCACGTCGGAATTCTGCTGCCCATTGCCGCCACCGTCGGCGCAGGTGTTGTTGCCCGTGCCGAAGTCGGCCCCGATGCAGGTGGCGTCCGCCAGCGTGATTTCGTTGTCGTCGTTGGCGTCGCCGCCGAGGAGGAGGACGGTCGCCGGGCTGATGAGGCCGTTGGCGTCCGGCCCGCTGGCGGTGAAGGCGTGGGCGTAGTCGGTGGCGCTGTCCGCGGTGGTGGGCAGGTGCAGGGGAGCGTCGCTGTAGAGGTAGACGACTTCGTCCAGCACCGCGCCCAGCGGGGTGGTCGTGTACGCGCCGGAACTGGCGCTGCTGCCGTTGCCTAACTCAACCGCCGTGGCCCGGTTGGCGACGTCGAACACCTGGATGGTGGCCCCGCTGTCGTTGGGTCGCCCTTCGCGGTCGATGAAGCCGGTGAAGCGGAGGTCGATGACGATGATTTCGCCGTCGTTGGTGTCCAGGATGAGGCGCAGGCCGCTCCCTTCCTCCGCACCGAAGCCGCCGTTGTTCACGTACACCTTCACCCCCGCCTGAGCCGCGCTGGCCAGCAGGGCCGGGTCGGTGGCCACGTCGAAGATGGCCGTGCCGGCAGCAATCGAGGTCATGTCCAGCGTAATCACCTGGTTGTCCACGCCGGCGGCGTCCGCGTCCGGCTCCTGGCGATAGCAGTGACCCGTTATCACGCCGGAGGTGGCCGTGTCCAGGACACAGCCACCCGCGCCGCCGGCGAAGGTGCTGGCCGCCGCACTGTTCAGGGTCAGGCGGGTGTTGTCGTAGGTGAGTTCAAACTGCACCCCGTACAGCCCCGCCGCGTCCACGCCCACGGTGGTGATGAAGGTCTCCCCGTTGAACACCTCGCGCTGCTCCAGGGCGGTGTCCGTCGGGTCGGGGGCGAAGAACAGTTCGGCAAAGGTGGGGTTGGTCACGTCCAGCGGCCCGGTGCCGCCGCTGCCGTCGCCGCTTGCCGCGCCGGCGCGCGCGCCCCAGGAGTTGTACTGCGCGTCCAGGTTGCTGGCGCCATCGTGCTGGATGCCGTTGCCGCCGTTGGCCTTGAACAGGTTGCCGCGCACGGTGACCACGCCACCCAGGGCCACGCCGCTGTCAATTTGCAGGCCGGCGTCGGTGTTGTCGTGGAGGTAGCCGCTGACCAGCTTGAAGGAGGTGACGTCCGCGGCCACCTGCACGCCGTCCGCCCAATTGAGGATTTCGCAGCCATCGACGATGAGGTTATCGCCGCCCGCCTGCACCAGGATGGCCGGGAAGGGGCTGTTGCACTGCCTGTGCCGCCGGGGTCGCCGTCCAGCACGCCGCCGGCGCTGCAATCGACGGTCACGTCCGCGGCGGTGATGGTCAGGGCGGGGGAGCCGGGGATAATGGTGGCCCCATTCATCTCAATGGTCAGTCCAGCCTTGTCTACAACTGCTCCCATATAAGCCACGCCTGGTGTCAGCGTAATGGTGTCGCCCGGATTGGCGGCATTTACCAGGTCCTGTAAGGACTCTACCTGGGATTGATAAATGATGGAAGTTAATGTTGAAAGTAGTTGCTGTCATCACGATAGTTTGCTACTGCCAGATAGGTGCTGTTGCCAATGGTGAAGGATTCCCAATCAGTGGCCCCGTGGGTGGGAACAGTCTGCACTTCAACAAACGAACTGCCATTCCAGTGGTAAATGCGGGAGTCCAGGTTCCAGTTCGTGCCATCATTACGACTGGCTAACGCCAGGTAGTTTTTCGTTGTCAATGGTAAAGGCGTGCCAGTCAAAACCTCCAACGGTGGGGATGGTCTGGAACTCGACAAAGGCGCTGCCATTCCAACGGTAGATAATTGAGTTGAGGCCATAGGTGCTCCCATCGTACCAATTTGCTACCGCCAGATACGTGTCGCTACCGATGGTGAATGATTCCCAGTCGGTCGCGCCGTGGGTGGGGATAGTCTGTATCTCGATAAACGAGCTGCCATTCCAACGAAAGATGCGCGAACTCTGGTTATAGTTGCCGGCGCTATAATGTTGAGTCAGCGCCAGATACGTGTCGTTGCCAATGGTGAACGGTTCCCAATCATAAGCCCCATTCGTGGAAATAGCCTGTACCTCCGTGAATTGGCTACCATTCCAACGATAGATGCGGGAGATAAGTTGTTGGGTTGTCGCATCGTTGAAATTGGCCACGGCCAGATAAGTGTCTCCACCGATGACGAACGATTCCCAATCCGGCGTCTGGTTTCGTAGGAAAGCTCTGCATCTCCAATGAAATGCAGATCCATTCCAGCGATAGACCTTGGAGTTGATATTTGGCGTCGTGTCGTTGTGTGAGTTCGCCACCGCCAGATAGGTGTCGCCGCCAATGGTGAATGGTTCCCAATCCCGCGCCCCCATTCGTCGGGATCGCCTGCACTTCAACGAAGGCAGTCCCATTCCAGCGATAAATGCGAGAATCAAGGTTGTGAGTCGAACCATTGCGAATTATTGGCTACTGCCAAATAGGTGTCGCCGCCGATGGTAAACGCCTCCCAATCATAGGCTCCGTCTGTGACAACGATCTGCACTTGCTGGATGTCCGGATTAGCGGCCCGGGTAGTCCCTGTCATGATCATCATGATAAGGAGCAGCAGCGCCAACGTCCAAGATTTACGGATGTGTCGATAAAACATTTCTTCCTCCTGAAAAGAAGTCTGTCCACCTACCAAACGCTCCCCGTGGTGGAGAGGGCCGGCGCCTGAGCTTTGGCCGACAGATGAGAGTCCTTGTTTCGCAGGAATGCGAATGCCCTCTCATTCGCATTTAGTGGTTGGCAATTCGCGTCCATTGGGGACAATGTTGCCGCCAACTACTTGCCGGCAGTATACAAAACAGGGCATTACCAAATCATTACCAACAATGAAACGTTGACTCTACTGAAAAAAGGCCAAAAACCGGGTTTTTACACATGAACCACTCTGGTGATTTCGGCCGGACACTCGAAAAACCCGGTTTTTTCAGTGAACTCAAACATTGACATGCCGTCTCTTGTTTTGTAGACTGGTCTTATACTAGTCTAAAGGGGTGTTTTACATGGAAACGGTCGGCGCTTATGAAGCGAAAACCCATCTTTCGGAATTACTGGAGCGCGTTGCGCGGCAAGGCGCTCGCATCACCATCACCCGACACGGTGTGCCCGTGGCCATCCTGCAACCCGTTGATCCAAACGAGCAGGTTGATGTTGCTACGGTCATTGCGGACCTGCGTCACTTTCGCCAACAAAACAGTCTGGGCGATACGACGATTCGTGACCTGATCGAAGAAGGCAGGCGTTAAATGAGCAGCCTCTTTGTTATTGACAATTCCGTCATCATGACCTGGTGTTTCCAGGATGAAGCGGACCCCTATGCGGACGCCGTGCTTGACAAATTGATAACCGCAAAGGCCATCGTACCGTCTATCTGGCCGCTGGAGGTTGTGAATGTGCTGTTGGTCGCGGAGCACCGGTGGCGGCTGCGCCAGACAGATAGCGTACGTTTCCTGGCGCTGCTGGCACAATTACCGATCACTGTGGAACATGAGCGCATAGAGAAAAGAATGGGTGAGATTCTGGCCCTGGGAAGGGCGACCCATCTTTCGAGCTATGACGCGGCCTATCTAGAGCTATCCATGCGGCTGGGATTACCCATAGCGACGCTTGACCAGAAATTGCTTGCCGCGGCCCAGCAGGTAGCCGTTCCCTTGTTCGACATCTAGGTGCGGAAGGAAAGGAGGCTTCTTCAGTACTGGCTGGAGACTGTGGTTGCCAGTTGTGATGACAATTAGCCAGAGCAACCAAGGGGAGGGGGCGTCCCCCCACAATGGGGGGACGCCGCTAAAACGGAGGGAAAGAAAGTCCGCGCAAACTTCAGTTTGTGGCAAGATTGGTCCAATCTCTGAGATTGGACCAATCTAAAACTGGCCGCTTACGGCGTCCAGGGGCTACTCTGGCCGTCGTAGTTGCCGGACATGAGGACCAGGTCGAGCAGGTCTACCAGACCGGTCTCGTTCACGTCCGAGTTCTGTAGCGCATTGCCGCCACCGTCGGCGCAGGTGTTGTTGCCCGTGCCGAAGTCGGCCCCGATGCAGGTGGCGTCCGCCAGCGTGATTTCGTTGTCGTCGTTGGCGTCGCCGCCGAGGAGGAGGACGGTCGCCGGGCTGATGAGGCCGTTGGCGTCCGGGCCGCTGGCGGTGAAGGCGTGGGCGTAGTCGGTGGCGCTGTCCGCGGTGGTGGGCAGGTGCAGGGGGGCGTCGCTGTAGAGGTAGACGACTTCGTCCAGCACCGCGCCCAGCGGAGTGGTGGTGTACGCGCCGGAACTGGCGCTGCTGCCGTTGCCTAACTCAACCGCCGTGGCCCGGTTGGCGACGTCGAACACCTGGATGGTGGCCCCGCTGTCGTTGGGTCGCCCTTCGCGGTCGATGAAGCCGGTGAAGCGGAGGTCGATGACGATGATTTCGCCGTCGTTGGTGTCCAGGATGAGGCGCAGGCCGCTCCCTTCCTCCGCACCGAAGCCGCCGTTGTTCACGTACACCTTCACCCCGGCCTGGGCCGCGCTGGCCAGCAGGGCCGGGTCGGTGGCCACGTCGAAGATGGCCGTGCCGGCAGCAATCGAGGTCATGTCCAGCGTGATCACCTGGTTGTCCGCCCCCGCCGCGTCCGCGTCCGGCTCCTGGCGATAGCAGTGACCGCTAATGACCCCAGAGGTGGTCGTGTCCAGGATGCAGCCGCCCGCGCCGCCGGCGAAGGTGCTGGCCGCCGCGCCGTTGAGCGTCAATCTGGTGTCGTCGTAGTACAGTTCAAACTGCACCCCGTACAGCCCCGCCGCGTCCACGTCCACGGTGGTGATGAAGGTCTCCCCGTTGAACACCTCGCGCTGCTCCAGGGCGGTGTCCGTCGGGTCGGGGGCGAAGAACAGTTCGGAGAAGGTGGGGTTGGTCACGTCCAGCGGCCCGGTGCCGCCGCTGCCGTCGCCGGAGGCCGCGCCGGCGCGCGCGCCCCAGGAGTTGTACTGCGCGTCCAGGTTGCTGGCGCCATCGTGCTGGATGCCGTTGCCGCCGTTGGCCTTGAACAGGTTGCCGCGCACGGTGACCACGCCGCCCAGGGCCACGCCGCTGTCGATTTGCAGGCCGGCGTCGGTGTTGTCGTGGAGGTAGCCGCTGACCAGCTTGAAGGAGGTGACGTCCGCCGCCACCTGCACGCCGTCTTCCCAATGCCGGATTTCGCAGCCGTCCACGATGAGGTTGTCGCCGCCGGACTGTACCAGGATGGCCGGGAAGGGGCTGTTGCTGCCGGTGTTGTCCGGGTCGCCGTCCAGCACGCCGCCGGCGGCGCAATCCACGGTCACGTCCGCGGCGGTGATGGTTAGCGCGGGTGAGCCGGGGATAATGGTGGCCCCATTCACGTCAACCGTCAGTCCAACTTTGTCTACAGTTGCCCCATAATATGATGTTCCTGGCGTGAGGATAATCGTATCACCTGGACTTGCTGCATCCACTAGTTCTTGCAGTGATTCTGCCTGGAACTGATAAATGCGGGAATTGATGTTGCGGGTTGTGCCATCATATTGGTTTGCTACTGCCAGATAAGTAGCGCTACCGATAGTAAACGGCGCCCAATCGCGCGCTCCACTGGTGGCAATGGCTTGCACTTCAATAAAAGCGCTGCCATTCCAACGATAGATGCGGGAGTCAATGTTAGAGGTTGTGTCGTCCCCATTATTGGCAACTGCCAGGTAGCTGTTGCCCCCGATGGTAAACGCCGCCCAGTCACGCGCTCCATGGGTGGGGATGGCTTGCACCTCGACAAAGGTGCTGCCATTCCAACGGTAGATGCGGGAGTCAATGTTTTTGGTTGTGTCATTATACAAGTTAGCCACTGCCAGATAGGTGTCGCTGCCAATGGTAAACGATTCCCAGTCCTCGGCTCCATTGGTGGGAATGGCCTGCACTTCAATAAAAGCGCTGCCATTCCAACGATAGATGCGGGAGTTGACGTTATTCGTCGCACCATTGTTGGCGTTAGCTACCGCCAGATAGGTGTCACTGCCAATGGTAAAGGATGTCCAATGTGCCGCCCAATTAGTAGGGATGGCCTGTATCTCAATAAACTGACTGCCGTTCCAGCGGTAAATACGAGAGTCGATGTTGCTGGTCGTACCATTGCTACTGTTAGCTACTGCCAGATAGGAGTCGCTGCCGATTGTAAACGCTTCCCAGTCATGTGCCCCATTGGTGGCAATAGCCTGTATCTCAATGAACTGACTGCCATTCCAGCGGTAGATACGGGAGTCAATGTTGAATGAGCCATTGCTAAAGTTAGCCACTGCCAGGTAGGTATCGCTGCCAATGGTAAACGATTCCAAATCACGAGCCTCATTTGTGGGGATTGCTTGTATCTCAACAAATGTGCCGCTGATTTGACGATAAATCCGGGAGTCAATATTGCCTGTTGCGTCATTGTAGTAATTGGCTACCGCCAAATAGGCATCGCTGCCAATCGTAAACGGTTCCCAATCGTAGGCCCCATTGGTAGAGATAGCTTGTACTTCCTGAAACTGAGGTTCGGCAGCCTGGGTGGTACTGACCATGGCCGTTATGATGACGGTCAGTAGAGCAAAGAACAAGAACCTGTGAGCGCGTTTGTGGACCATTTTTTCCTCCTGAAGAATAACCTGTCCTGATGCAAGCGAACGCTCCCCGTGGTGGAGAGGGCCGGCGTCCGCGTCTGAGCCGGGCGGCGAGTGGTAACTACGCCAAAGTAATGCGAATGCCCTCTCACTCGCATTCGGTGGTTGGCAATCCGTATCCATTGGGGATGATGTTGCCACCAGTTGCTTGCCGGCAGTATACAAAACAGGGCATTACCAAATCATTACCAGCCCTTGGGGTGGGAATACGCGGGTATTCATGGTGCATGTTTATTACACGAGAGTGAAAAGGAGACGTCCATCCCAAAGTGGGATGGACGTCAATAGAGAGGAGGAGAACGTGCGTGTAACACAAGATTGGTCCAATCTCTGAGATTGGACCAATCTAGAAGCGGCCGCTTACGGCGTCCAGGGGCTGCTCTGGCCGTCGTAGTTGCCGGACATGAGGACCAGGTCGAGCAGGTCCACCAGACCCGTCTCGTTCACGTCCGAGTTCTGCTGCCCGCCGCCGCCGCCGTCGGCGCAGGTGTTGTTGCCCGTGCCGAAGTCGGCGCCGATGCAGGTGGCGTCCGCCAGCGTGATTTCGTTGTCGTCGTTGGCGTCGCCGCCGAGGAGGAGGACGGTCGCCGGGCTGATGAGGCCGTTGGCGTCCGGGCCGCTGGCGGTGAAGGCGTGGGCGTAGTCGGTGGCGCTGTCCGCGGTGGTGGGCAGGTGCAGGGGGGCGTCGCTGTAGAGGTAGACGACTTCGTCCAGCACCGCGCCCAGCGGAGTGGTGGTGTACGCGCCGGAACTGGCGCTGCTGCCGTTGCCTAACTCAACCGCCGTGGCCCGGTTGGCGACGTCGAACACCTGGATGGTGGCCCCACTGTCGTTGGGCCGCCCTTCGCGGTCGATGAAGCCGGTGAAGCGGAGGTCGATGACGATGATTTCACCGTCGTTGGTGTCCAGGATGAGGCGCAGGCCGCTCCCTTCCTCCGCACCGAAGCCGCCGTTGTTCACGTACACCTTCACCCCGGCCTGGGCCGCGCTGGCCAGCAGGGCCGGGTCGGTGGCCACGTCGAAGATGGCCGTGCCGGCAGCAATCGAGGTCATGTCCAGCGTAATCACCTGGTTGTCCACGCCCGCCGCGTCCGCGTCCGGCTCCTGGCGGTAGCAGTGACCCGTTATCACGCCGGAGGTGGCCGTGTCCAGGACGCAGCCACCCGCGCCGCCGGCAAAGGTGCTGGCCGCCGCGCTGTTCAGGGTCAGGCGGGTGTCGTCGTAGGTGAGTTCAAACTGCACCCCGTACAGCCCCGCCGCGTCCACGTCCACGGTGGTGATGAAGGTCTCCCCGTTGAACACCTCTCGCTGCTCCAGGGCGGTGTCCGTCGGGTCGGGGGCGAAGAACAGTTCGGAGAAGGTGGGGTTGGTCACGTCCAGCGGTCCCGTGCCGCCGCTGCCGTCGCCGCTTGCCGCGCCGGCGCGCGCGCCCCAGGAATTGTACTGCGCGTCCAGGTTGCTGGCGCCGTCGTGCTGGATGCCGTTGCCGCCGTTGGCCTTGAACAGGTTGCCGCGCACGGTGACCACGCCGCCCAGGGCCACGCCGCTGTCGATTTGCAGGCCGGCGTCGGTGTTGTCGTGGAGGTAGCCGCTGACCAGCTTGAAGGAGGTGACGTCCGCCGCCACCTGTACGCCGTCTTCCCAATGCCGGATTTCGCAGCCGTCCACGATGAGGTTGTCGCCGCCGGACTGTACCAGGATGGCCGGGAAGAGGCTGTTGCCGCCCGCGCCACCCGGGTCGCCGTCCAGCACGCCGCCGGCGGCGCAATCCACGGTCACGTCCGCGGCGGTGATGGTCAGCGCGGGTGAGCCGGGGGCGAGTGTGGCCCCGTTCAGGTCGATGGTCAGCCCCGGTTTATTCACGATGGCCCCCAGATAAATCGTTCCCGGCGTCAATGTGATCGTTTCACCCGGATTGGCGGCATCTACCAGTGCTTGCAGTGATTCCGACTCTGCTTTGTAAATCACGGAGTCCACGTTCACAGTTGTCCCATCATAGGAATTGGCTATTGCCAGGTAGGTGTAGCTGCCGATGGTGAATGCCCGCCAGGAAATAGCTGAGTGCGCGGGGATAGCCTGTATCTCGACGAAGGAACTGCCATTCCAGCGATAAATGCGCGAATCAAGATTAAAGGTTACGCCATCGTAATGGTTGGCCACTGCCAGATACGTTTCAGTACCCATCGAAAACGCTTCCCAATCTTTAGCGCCATTGGTGGGGATCGCCTGTACCTCAACGAAGGCGCTGCCATTCCAACGGTAGATATACGAATTGATATTATGGGTTGCCCCATTGCTACTGTTTGCCACCGCCAGGTACGTGTCACCCCCGATGGTAAAGGCTTCCCAATCAAAGGCGCCATTGGTGGGGATTGCCTGTATTTCCGCGAAAGCGCTGCCATTCCACCGGTAGATCCGCGAGTCAACGTTGACAGTTGAATCATTGTTGTAGTTGGCCAATGCCAGGTATGAATCATTGCCAATGGTGAACGCCTTCCAATCAGTGGCCCCATTTGTGGGGATGGTTTGCACCAAAACAAAGGCGTTCCCATTCCAGCGGTAGATATAAGAATCGGCGTTGTAGCTGGAGTCATTATGGTGACTGGCTACGGCCAGATAAGTATCGCTACCGATAGTAAATGATTCCCAGTCAAAGGCTCCGACCGTCGGGATAGCCTGCACTTCGACAAAGGCGCTGCCGTTCCAGCGATAGATACGCGAGTCAATATGGTACGTTATACCGTTGTGGAGATTGGCCAGCGCCAGGTAGGTGTCGCCCCCAATCGTGAATGCTTCCCAATCATAGGCTGAATTCGTCGGGATGGCCTGCGTCTCGATAAACGCGCTGCCGTTCCAACGGTAGATATAGGAGTTGATATTGACGGAAACGTCGTCGCTGGAATTGGCTACGGCCAGATAGGTATCGCCCCCAATCGTGAACGCTTCCCAGTCCCAGGCTCTATGTGTGGGGATGTTCTGTATCTGTTGAAAATTCGGATTGGCGGCCTGCGTTATACCATGCACGACTAATATCGTGGCGAAAAGTAACGCCGGAAATATGAATCTGTGAGCGATCTTGTGAAGCATTATTCCTCCTGAGTAAAGGCTTGTCCCGCGTCAGCCGGGTACTCCCCGTAGCAGAGAAGGCCAGCACCCATCCCTGAGCCGGACAAGTAAATTGAGATTGTTTTGCCGGCATGGGAGCGCCTTCTCATCCCCGCCCGCCGCGACGACTTCGCCGGGTGTGGCAACGCCGTCATCGACCTTAGTGTAGTAGATGGAGCATTACCAAATCATTACCAGCATTGCCAGATCGTTAACACGGGAGGAGATGGCACGCGCCGCGGCGCGCCACCATGAATGACAACATCTTCCCGGAAGCTGTTCCCCAGGGCCATCATCCGTGACGAAGCTTCCGGGAAGGTTATTTTCGTAGATTGACAACCTCTTCCCGGAAGCTGTTCCCCAGGGCCATCATCCGTGACGAAGCTTCCGGGAAGATTATTCTCGTAGGAGGAAAAAGGGCTTTCTTTGTCGGGATTCTTTTGTTGACGCCTGATGGTA